>CBIFVZ010000055.1:0-26696 GCA_966185765.1 uncultured Enterobacteriaceae bacterium
GTGATAGTATGTTGCCACTTTCCCACCTAATCCAGCAGAGGATGTTATGGACACTGAATTAACCGCTACTCAACTTGCCTTTGAATATATCCGTCGTGAAAAAGAAACCCTGACCCCCGCACAGTTTCTGACGCGTGTACGTAAGTTAACGCTGGAATTTGAAGACCTTATGGAGCTGACCTCTTCTGAACTGGTTGAAGAAATCTCCTTCGCCTCTCGCTTGGGTATTCACTAAATCTCAAATCAAACGCGATAACGGTGGTGTTGTGCCTTTCTGTAGCCTTCCAGGGTGTTGAAAAGTTTCAGGCCGGAAAGGCAACGCGTTTTGTTATTATTGATGTTTAATTTCTGTTATTAATTTGTTTTGCAAGCATCATTCAGCCTTCATAGCACCATTGTTACCTTTTAACGGTAATGCGTGCGCAACAATCATTATTATAAATATTCACTTAAATTTGATTGCGATCATTAAATAGCGCATAGTAGCGGCGTTTTGTTTCCTTTTCTCACGATTTCTCATGACGTTCTATCAACATATGCTGGTTTTTTATGCGGTTATGGCGTCCATTGCGGCCGTCATTACGTTTTTTCTTGCACGAGACAAACTCAGCATTAAATTGCTCAGCGCGTTGTTGGTAGGGGCGACCTGGCCTATGAGCTTCCCCGTCGCGCTACTTTTCGCCCTTTTCTAATCGCTTTTGCGAGATTTTCCTCTTTCCCTGATGTATCTTTCCGCAGCTTTAGCGGTTTTTGATTTCACGCATTATTTACGTGCCAGTGCGAGAGGGATGATAGAACCGCAGCCATAAAGCGCAAACTCAGGGTCAGACGCCCGTCTGGTCCTGATTTTCTGTCATTAATCTGATAACTGTAAACCAATGGAAGAAAAACCTGTCCGTGGCCCTGGTGGTCGCCTCGCCTTGTGGGCGCTCTATCTGTTTTGCTTTTACTCACTCTGGACCATTGTTCGCTATTTCTGGGTAGTGAGTGGGGTGGAATCGCTACCCGGTTCCGGTATAGCAGAGACTGTCGGTGATAAAGTGCTCAACGCGTTACTGGGTCTGTTGGTATTAGGTACGATAGGCTGCGTTTTAGGCGTGATTGTATGGATTACGCGCCCGAAGATGTACTGAGTACTGGTGGAACGGCGGTTTGGCTTGTTACTCTGATGTCTCGTTTTAATGAGAGAACATTTTATGTCACCGGAATACTGGCAGTCGCAGTTTGAGGCCTGGCTTGCGCAGCACGCGCCGGACGATGACAAGGCGCATGATATTGCACACTTTCGCCGCGTGTGGCAAACCGCCTGCCAGCTGATGGAAACCAGCCCCGCCGACGCACTGGTAGTACTTGCCGCCTGCTATTTCCACGATATTGTCAATCTGCCTAAAAACCATCCCCAGCGCGCGCAGGCTTCTGCTATAGCAGCTCAGGAAACGCTGCGAATTTTGCGTGAAGATTTCCCGGCCTTTCCCTCCACTTTGCA
Organism: uncultured Enterobacteriaceae bacterium; assembly: GCA_966185765.1. Lineage (GTDB taxonomy): Bacteria > Pseudomonadota > Gammaproteobacteria > Enterobacterales > Enterobacteriaceae > CBIFVZ01. The sequence goes on from CBIFVZ010000055.1 coordinate 1,487, forward strand.
TGAAGCAGTGGCGCATGCCGTGCAGGCTCACAGCTTTAGCGCAGGCGTAACGCCTTTAACACCAGAAGCACGAATCGTGCAGGATGCTGATCGGCTTGAGTCGTTAGGCGCAATTGGTCTGGCACGGGTGTTTTATGTCTCAGGGGCACTGGGAAGGGCATTGTTTGATGATGACGATCCCCTGGCCGAGAGCCGTGAACTGGACGATTTAACCTTTGCTCTGGATCATTTTCAGAAAAAGCTGTTGCGGTTACCGGATACTATGCAAACAGAAGCGGGCCGCAGGCTGGCGCGCCACAACGCTAATTTTCTGGTGCACTATATGGCTAAACTGTGTGCGGAGTTGAAGGGCGATTTTTGCTCGCCTGATGCCGATGTTCTGGCGCGGTTTATGCGTTAACGCCGCTGCTGCGTTCTCTCAGTGGGGAAACGGTGATAGAGTCTTCGCAAAGTATTCCAAAGGAATTGATGATGGAACAACCCGATTTTACTGCCGTGCCTCGGAGTGTTGAGGGACAGCAGCAACAGGAAATGTCGCTTAAAGAAGAGCGGGCGTTGGCTGAACAGGTATTACAGATTTACGATGTGAAAACCGTGGTTGAAAAGCTTAACGCCGCGCGTGGCGACTGGAGTCGGGAGTCCTTTAAACGCTGGTATACCGGTAAATCCCAGAGCCGCAGCCTCATCGCGCGAGAAATGGCAATATTACAGAACCTGTTGCCAAAACCACCTACCCATCATGGGCGTTACGCCTTCCGATTCATTGATCTTTTTGCCGGCATTGGCGGTATCCGTCATGGTTTTGAGGCAATTGGCGGGCAGTGTGTGTTTACCAGTGAGTGGAATAAGCATGCGGTGCGTACTTACAAAGCCAACTGGTATTGCGATCCTGAAGCCCACCGTTTCAATGAGGATATTCGTGATATTACGCTCAGCCATCGTGTTGATGTGGATGACGAGCAAGCCGCAGAGCATATCCGCAGCACAGTACCTGACCACGATGTGCTACTGGCGGGCTTCCCTTGTCAGCCGTTTTCACTGGCGGGTGTGTCCAAAAAAAATGCCCTGGGCCGCGCCCACGGTTTTGCCTGTGAAACCCAGGGGACGCTATTTTTTGATGTTGCCCGCATTATTGCGGCAAAACGCCCGGCGATTTTTGTGCTGGAGAATGTGAAAAACCTCAAGAGTCACGATAAGGGCAATACCTTTCGCATTATTATGCAGACCCTCGATGAACTGGGTTATGACATAGCGGATGCGGATGCTAACGGCTCGGACGATCCGAAGATTATCGATGGTCGTCATTTTCTGCCGCAGCACCGTGAGCGCATCGTGCTGGTGGGCTTTCGTCGTGACAGCGGCTTGAGTAAAGATTTTACGCTACGCAACCTGCCTGACTGCTATCCAAAGCGTCGCATCACGTTCAACGAACTGCTGGATGATGACGTACCAGGCAAATACATCCTGACGCCAACGCTGTGGCGTTATCTGTATCAGTACGCCAAAAAACATCAGCAGAAGGGCAACGGCTTTGGTTACGGTCTGGTCGACCCGACTAATCCTGACAGCGTTGCGCGCACGCTATCAGCACGCTATTACAAAGATGGTGCGGAAATCCTGGTTGACCGTGGCTGGGATAAAGCGCTGGGCGAGCGCGACTTTGGCGATGCAGCAAACCAGCAGCATCGCCCACGCCGTCTCACGCCGCGCGAGTGCGCGCGCCTGATGGGGTTTGAAGCGCCTGGGCGGGCTGATTTCCGTATCCCGGTCTCAGATACCCAGGCATACCGTCAGTTTGGTAACTCGGTCGTGGTGCCAGCCTTTGCGGCGGTTGCACGTTTGCTGGAAAGCCGGATTCTTGAAGCGGCAGGACGCCAATAAATGGCCGACGTTCACAGCAAGGCGGTGCGCAGTAAAAATATGCGCGCTATTGCCACGCGTGATACCACTATTGAAAAGCGTCTCGCCGGGCTGTTAACAGAACGGGATATCCCTTTTCGCACTCAGGATGCTGCGCTGGCCGGCAGACCTGATTTTGTGCTCGATGACTGGCGCTGCATTATCTTTACCCACGGCTGTTTCTGGCATCACCATGACTGCTATCTCTTTAAAGTGCCCGCTACGCGTACTGATTTCTGGATGGGTAAAATCAACAGTAATGTCATGCGCGATAAGCGCGATATTATGCGCTTAATCAACGATGGCTGGCGCGTCCTGGTCGTCTGGGAGTGCGCCCTGCGTGGGCGTGCAAAGCTGGAAGACGGCGCCCTGTCTGAGCGCCTTGAAGAGTGGATTTGTGGCGGCGGAATCTACGCTGAAATTGACACGCGCGGTATTCACGCCGTCATGCCGCCACAGGGTTAGCGGCTTTCTCCTTCACAGGATTTCACTACAGATGGTGCCGGGAACAGGTATTTACCCAGCGTGACCAGCAGGACTGCCAGAATAATCACCGCTAATGCCAGCCATTCTATTGTACTGAGGCTCTCACCGGCAAAGCTCGTTCCCAACAGCACGGCAACCACGGGGTTAACGTACGCATAGCTGGTGGCAATAGCAGGTGCCACATTGCGGATAAGAAACATATACGCACTGATGGCAACAATGGAGCCAAAAAGCGCCAGATAGCTGACCGCAAGAATGCCCTGCAATGTCGGGGGATGGGTCATTCGCTCGCCGCTGACAAATGCCGCCAGCAGCAAAATGACGCCCGCAGCCAGCATCTCAATTGCACCTGCCATTAATCCAACGGGCAACGCTATGCGTGAACCCCACACGGAGCCAAACGCCCAGCTTAGTGAACCGATTAAGATCATCAGCGCGCCCCAACGGTTGCCACTGAGGTTACCACCGCTATTGAGAAGCACAATGCCCACCAGACCAATACCAATACCCAACCATTCCAGAGCACGCGTTGGGATACCAAACAGGCGGCTAAAGCAGAGCGTAAACAGCGGCACGGTGGCGACCATTACAGCCGCGATACCCGATGGGACATTCTGATGTTCAGCGACAGTTACCGTACCATTGCCCATTGCCAGTAACAGCAAACCAATGAGCGCGGCATTACGCATTTCACGCAGCGGCGGCAGGCGATGTCCACGTGCCAGAAGCACACTGAGCAATAACAGACCGGCGCATACAAAGCGCACGCCAGCCATTGTTAGCGGCGGCCAGCTCTCCACCCCCAGACGGATGACAAAGTAGGTCGAACCCCAAATGATGTAGAGCGCAAACAGTGCGCCTGCCAGCGGTAGCCAGCGAGCAATACGCATAGCTCCTCTCTGCGTAATAAAAGTAAAAGGGCAACAGTAAACGCGAAATGGCGGCGGCTGGCGAGGGATTTTAGTGCTATAGCGGCGTTATTTTTATGCTGCACGGGGAGTTTCGGCCGTCGGGTTTTTGCTCCATACTTAGCCGGAATTCAACAAAATAAAAAGGAAGGTTATTTTGGCCGGAAGTAGTTTGTTAACACTGCTGGATGATATTGCCACGCTGCTGGATGACATTTCAGTGATGGGGAAGCTCGCAGCAAAAAAGACAGCAGGGGTGTTAGGCGACGATCTCTCGCTTAATGCGCAGCAGGTGACTGGCGTGCGCGCCAACCGCGAGCTGCCGGTAGTCTGGGGCGTGGCGAAAGGCTCTTTCGTCAACAAGCTGATACTGGTTCCGCTGGCCCTTGTTATCAGCGCCTTTGCTCCGTGGGCAATCACACCGCTTTTAATGCTGGGGGGGGCGTTTTTGTGCTTTGAAGGCGTGGAGAAAGTGCTGGAAAGCCTGCGTTCACGCGGTAAAAAGCAAAGTCCGCAGGAGCGCCAACAGCGTCTTGAAGCCATTGCGGCTCAGGATCCTAAAGCGTTTGAGCGCGATAAAATTAAAGGGGCGGTACGCACTGATTTTATTTTGTCGGCAGAAATTGTTGCTATCACGCTCGGGATTGTGGCCGACGCGCCGCTGCTGACTCAGGTACTGGTGCTTTCCGGTATTGCCATTCTGGTGACAATAGGGGTGTACGGCCTGGTAGGGTTGATTGTGCGCCTGGATGATATGGGTTACTGGCTGGTTGAGCGCACCTCTGCGCTTGCACGTGCCACAGGTAAAGGCCTGCTGACACTGGCTCCGTGGCTGATGAAATCACTGTCGATTATTGGCACGCTCGCGATGTTTCTCGTGGGAGGAGGCATTCTGGTGCATGGTATTGCTCCGCTAGCGCATGCGATTGAAGGCTTTGCTGTACAGGGTGGGGCGCTGATGGCGTCTGTACTGCCGGTGCTCATTAATCTGGTGTTGGGTTTCATTGTCGGAAGTGTGGTGGTATTGATTGTAAACGGAATCAACCGCCTGCGGGGCAAAGCGGCACATTAAAAATAAGAAAAAGCTGAACGCCGGAGTGAGCAAAACGCGTTTTTCCTGGCTACGCTGTAGTGGATTCCCCCAGACTGAACAGGAGACGCAAAGATGCTTTTTGTGATCAGTGATGAGGTCAGGCACAAAAACGGCGGTCAGCGCATGATTGTAACCGGGTTTGCCAACGGTATGGTCGAGTGTCGCTGGTATAACGGTTTTGCGGTCCAGCGAGAAGCGTTCCGCGAGGACGAGTTATACGCCGGCAAGCGTGAAAGCTGCGTTCAGGAGTGAACTCTGACGCCGACATTCATTACCGTGGCTGGTAGCACGTCACTGTGCCGCCAGCCACCTCTCTGTAACATTCAGAGCCTGCCAGTCAGGTCTTCCTTCCAGGGTTTTTCGTGGGCCATTGCCCCTGAAACATGCGGTCTGTTAAGAATTTTCCTGAGTATGTGCGCTTTTTGTCTGGCAAAATAGGGCCAATACATGAGTGTTTCAGGCTCAAACAGGCTTATCTGCTAAAGACGTATTTTTGAATATCTGGGAGAGCTGTCGTGTCTGCGGACCGAAATCAGCAACAAACTGGCCGTGTCAAAAACCCACACCGGGTAGTGAACATTTGCTTTCTTGTGGTGTTTATCTGCTCAACCCTTCTGACCTGGCGCGAGATGGTGGTACTTGAACACGCTTATGTCTCGTCTCAGCGTAACACGCTGGATAACATTGCCACTTCACTCGACAGGCAGTTACAACAAAGCATTGATAATCTGCTTTTTTTTTGCAATACCATGCGTTACGCATTGCAGTATCCTATTTCTACCGATAAATCGCGCCAGGCAATGGCAGAATTTGATGCCCTGCGACACCAGCCGCACTGGCAGATTCGACTGGATCCCGGGCGCAGCATGCCGTTAAGTGGTGTTTCAGATGATTTTGTCAGCGCCAATGCGCTGTTGGTGCGCGATGAAGCTACTATGCATAGCGAACTGAGCGCCGCGCTCGAATTTAGCTATATTCTGGAACTCTCAGATACTCGGCGCGACCTGCAACGCCGTACCTACTATGTATCACGTGCTGGATATTATATTTCCAGCCTGCCGGGTAAAAATGACGACTCCCTCATTGCCCGCTATGCACGCCAGGTTTCTCGCCCCTACTTCGCGCAGCACGATGACCGCACAAATCGCTCACGTGCGCTACGTTGGGAACACTCCTGGGACCCGACCCGCAATAAAGACCAGGTCATCACCGCCAGCGTTCCGCTGGACTACCAGAACCGTTGGTACGGCGTTCTGGCAATGGATTTTACTATTCCCGCCATGAATAAATTCCTCGCCAGCGCGATGCCAGAGGAAGATGAAAGCACCATTTTACTGTATGACAATAAATTTAATGTTATTGCTTCTACCAAGCCGCAGAATGGCACCCCTCAATTTACCCAAAGTCAGTTTGCCGAAATTGCCCGTAGCATGGAGCTGAGCAATGAAGGCGAATTGCGTATGGAAGGTAGCTTTGTGACCTGGGATAAACTCAATACTTTTGATGGCGTCCTGATAAAAGTTCACACCCTTGATGAGGGCGTTCGCGGTGAGTTTGGCCGCATCAGTATTGTGCTGCTACTGCTCTGGCTGCTGTTTACGCTCATGCTGCTCGGCTCCTGGATAGTTATACGCCGCCTGGTCAACGATATGATGTCGTTGCAGTCGCGCCTGACATGGCGCGCCAATTACGACACGCTGACGCGCTTATTTAACCGAGGGGCATTTTTCGAACATGCGCAGACCTTTGCGAAAGAGTGTCGTATGCGTGCTCAGCCGTTCTCGGTTATTCAGCTCGACCTGGATCATTTCAAAAGTATTAATGACCGTTTCGGTCACGATGCCGGGGACCGGGTGCTGAGCCATGCGGCAGGTATTATTAGCGGTTCATTACGTGGTGAAGATATCGCCGGGCGTGTGGGAGGCGAAGAGTTTTGTGTGGTGTTGCCAGGTGCAACGATGGCACAGGCTGGCGAAGTCGCCGAGCGAATCCGCGAGCGTCTGAATTTGAAAGAACTGCTGATACGCAATGGCGATACATTACACATCAGCGCCTCCTTTGGTGTCAGTTCCTCACAGGAAAGCGGGGATTACGACTTCGAGCATTTACAGAATGTGGCCGATGGACGTTTGTATAAAGCGAAGCAAGGGGGACGTAACCAGGTATGCAGTCAAGGATGAGTGATTATGGTTTTTCGCCGGAACCCGTTTACGGCCCTGGCAGATAAACACCAGCCTTATTAGCCTGTTGACAATGTGCGCAAATGAGTAGGTTGCGGTAGTGGGTAACAGGGATATGCGCTGTTTTTCATCTTATCAGGCCCAGCGTGTAGAGGCGCAGAATGTATTGCTTCGCCAGGTGTAAGCCGTATCGGTCACGTGCATTGCAGGATATAATCCTGATAATTAAATTTTACTGAAGTTATGTCTTGCATGAGAATAATCTCAATATCACCCCATATTTGTCAGCCTCTAAAGTATAAAACTCCTTAAAAACCGGGTTATTAGCGGTGTTTTAGTTATTTGTCTCGCGGATTGGAATATGCAAAGTTGTTTTTTATATAAATGAATGCTTGTTTTAAAAAAACATTGTCGATATGTTATCGCCACATCAGATTTTCCCTGGTGTTAACGAATTTTCACGTGTTTCTTGCCTCAGGCAGGTTTGCATCCCGGCGCAAGCGCCGGGATGTTTTTTATCCTCGCATCAATCGGTTTCAGCGATTTAGTTCAGAGACGCTAAAATCGTGAATATCCAGCTCAAAGGCATCGGCAAGCGCATTCCAGCTGTCAAAACTTCTGCCAGCGATACTCACTTGTTCAGGATTATCGACATGGGCCGGATAGTGAACCTCTTGTTGCGCAATATTGCTGATGGCAGCCAGTAAGGCATCAACATCAACGCTTACATCGCGGTGGACGGTTTCACTGTACGCTTTGTCCGTTTTCATAGCGGTTCTCCTGCGGATAAGTTTCTCTGTGAGTATAGACGTTGCAGGTCTGGCGGATTATTCAGCACTCGTGCGCTGGCAAGGTGATTCAGGTCATGCCATAACTTTAAAAAGTCGGCCGTTTGAGTACACTGGCAGAAGAACAGGAGAGATAACTTTATGAATGTTAACGATCGGGTGACAGTGAAAACGGATGGTGGCCCACGCCGTCCTGGTGTAGTACTGGCGGTGGAGCCGTTCAATGAAGGGACCATGTACCTCGTTTCGCTGGAGGATTACCCTTTAGGTATCTGGTTTTTTAATGAAATCGGCCATTCAGACGGTATTTTCGTCGAAAAATGCGAGTAAATATTATTAGCGCGTTTCCTCAGCGGGAGGCGCGCCGGTAGCATGCTTTTCTTCCTGTCAAAGTTACACACGCTTGCTGGCAGGTAGTTATGCCGGATGCTGACGGTGGTTACACGCCAGTGTCACCAGCCCTTGTTAACCAAAACGCGTTGAGCAATGGTTAAGCATGATGAATTTTCAGCGCATGTTCACAAAAATTCCGTTGGTAACGTTATCGGCAAGACGTACAACATGGTAAATCACTTGTTTATTATGGGTTTTTATTTTTTTCTTAATATTTCCTTTATGAGACGATACCGTCTTGGCTTTGATATTCATCTGATCGGAAATCTGAATGGTATTCTGACCCGACATCCACATTTTTAACATACTGGACTCTGTTCGACTGAGAGAAAGCGTGGGCAAATTATTACGTCCGGGTTGCTGCTCGGTCGGGGTTAAAAAATCACTCAGGATGTCATCCAGCGTTTCGGGTTTAAGTGATTTAGAACTAATTAACAGATTCTTACGCACCCGTAAATATTCATCAAAGTGAATATTCGCGATCGCCATAAAGACGATAAAAAGTGTGCTGGGGTGCTGATTAATAATCTGTTTAATATGCTGGCTACACTGTGCGTCATGAATAAAACAGTCTTCATTAATAAACACTACATGGGGTAGTATTGCCGAACAAGCGTGTGCCAGTTCGCTGACGGTTTCTACAGTGGCAATATGCCGTTTTCTTATCCCCCTGCTAACCAGATAGCCCGTTAATCCAAGTCGGGTGTAGCTGCATAAGTCCATAATTATTGTTGACATAGCAAACCCTCACGAAAGACGTTATCGCTAACAGCGTATGGAATAGCGCGTAAACCTGGTGACCAGCAACCGAAAATGGCCAGGCATTCAACAAGGCCGGAAATAGAGGATGAAGGTCGCAAAATATGACATCCAGAAGTTTGCCGTAATGGCGCTAAATATATCGGTGCTGAAACATTTCAGGCGGATACACTATCCCGTAAATAGGGTGATAATTTGCCAGGAAAGCTCTTAAAGTAAAGTAAATACTATGTTTTGTAAGAGAAGTGTAAGAAGGAAACACCCGCCAGCACGGTAGCATGCATCGAATTACTTTTTTAATTTAGGATAATCCTCAGAATGGCAATATTAATGTCATGGTTATAGGGCGTTGTTTATATTTGATATCACGCCTTAATAATACACTGGCGCAACGGTTAAATATTATTAGCTACCCCGCAGCGGACTTTGTTATGGGGGTGAGCTATGAAAGCCTGATTATGGTGTTTTATGCACAGGTGATTTCCTGGAGTGTTTGCGGCTGTTGTTCACTGCCGGGCGGGCAACATGCACAGAACGACAGGGGCGCGCTGGTTGGTGATGATGGTATTGCCACGAGGCTACTTTCACTATGGCGCAAGCGGCCAAATATTGCGGTCTGGTGGGGGGGGCAGGCAGATAATTCTGACCCGACGCCACTGAAGTTGTTGATTACGACTTAATTCTCTTTGCAAAATCCGCTAGATTGTTGGGAATAGGGTAGAGGAGCCGTTCCACTGCCGCCTGCCGGGATCACGCCATGAGCGCCAGACAGACGATAATCGACCACTTTTCGCAGCTGACGCCGGAGCTTCAGCGTGCTGCGGCGTTCACGCTTGAGCATGCTAATGAAGTGGTGGTGATGTCGATGCGCAGTTTCTCCACGCTTGCCAGCGTAAAACCTGCCACGCTACTGCGTCTGGCCCAGCGCCTGGGTTATTCCGGCTGGGTTGACCTGAAAAATGATTTCATCGACGAGCTGGGACTGAACGCGGAAGGTTACGCCGCGAAGGCAGAGAAGCTGGTGCGTGATAAAAGCCCCACATTGAGCGAGCAGATGTTGGCCGCGCAGGCTGAAAACCTGGCACGCAGCCACCAGGATAATGCTGCAACACTGGAGCAGGCGGTGGAGGTGATGGAGAGCGCTGCGCACGTCTATGTGTGCGGCTTTCGCGCCAGTTTTCCGATTGCGTGGTCGTTGTATTATGTCTGGCGGCTGTTTAAACATCGCGTTTCGCTGATTGACGGGTTTGCCGGAAATGATGAGATGTTCACCCGTGATTTTAGCGCGCAGGATGTGCTGGTAATTGTGGGTTTTGCTCCATACTCCCGCGAAACGCTACAGGTGCTGAGTGCTGCTCGTCGTGCCGGGATGCGCATTGTGGCACTGAGTGATTCCCCGCTGGCACCGCTGGCGCAGGAAGCCGACGTGACATTATTCTTCGCAACCGACAGTCCATCTTTCTTCCCTTCTGTGGTTTCCGGTATTGGACTTTCTGAGCGTTTGCTGGCGCTACTGGTCGCGCGACACGGTCCGCAAGCCGTGGCACGTATCGAAGGTGCAGAGCGTTACCTGATACAGTCCGGCGTGTACGTCATGCCTGGCAAGAAGCCGCTGTGAGCCAGCGGTTTTTTTTATGCATCAATGATTCAAATGAATCAAAAATATATTGACTGGATGCGTATGGATCAATCACGATGCGCCTGAGCATATCGCTTCTTTCAGGAACATCACTATGAGCCACATTATTCATCGCAGTCTGCGTGCTACTCCACCTGTTGCTGTTTCAGCCCAGGGCGTCTGGATAACCGATGTCAGCGGTAAACGCTATCTTGACGCCAGCGGCGGTGCGGCAGTCTCCTGCCTGGGTCATGGGCACCCGGATGTCCTGGCGGCCATCCACCGTCAGGTGGATACCCTCGCTTACGCGCACACGGGCTTCTTCACCAGTGAAACCGCAGAGCGGCTGGCCGAGACGCTGGCGGCAAGCGCGCCGGGTGAGCTTAACTACAGCTATTTTGTTTCGGGTGGCTCAGAAGCCGTAGAGACGGCACTTAAGCTGGCGCGTCAGTATTTTGTTGAAATTGGCGAGCCGCAGCGCACCACATTTATTGCCCGCAGCCAGAGTTATCACGGCAATACGCTCGGCGCGCTGGCGGTAGGTGGCAATGAGTGGCGTCGCCGTCAGTTTGCACCGCTGCTGATGGATGTGGTGAGAGTCTCTGAATGTAACGAGTACCGCGGGCGTCGTGGTGATGAAAGTCAGCAGGATTATACCCAGCGACTGTTGCAGGAGCTGGAGCAGGCCATTGTGGCGGCAGGGCCAGAAACCATCATCGGTTTTGTGGCTGAAACGGTGGTCGGTGCCACCAGCGGGGCGACGCCGCCAACGCCGGGTTACCTGAAAGGCGTGCGCGAGATTTGCGATAAGTACGGCATCCTTTACATCGCTGACGAGGTGATGTGTGGCATGGGTCGAACCGGTACGCTGTATGCGTTTGAACAGGATGGCGTGGTGCCGGATATCGTTACCATCGCCAAAGGGCTGGGGGGCGGTTATCAGCCGGTGGGCGCGGTGCTGACAAGTGAAAAAGTGCTGGCACCGCTGCGCGATGGCAGCGGTCTGTTTCAGCACGGGCATACGTATATTTGCCACCCGACGGCCGCGGCGGCGGCGCTGGCGGTACAGCAGGTGATCGTCCGTGACAATTTATTGGCACAGGTGCGCGAGCGCGGTGATTACCTGCGCACCATGCTTAATGAAACGCTGGGTGGACTGGAGTTTGTGGGGAATATCCGTGGACGTGGGCTGTTTATGGGCGTTGAACTGGTGTGTGACAGGTCCAGTAAGCAGCCGTTTGACCCGGCGCTAAAGCTTAATGCGGCGATTAAGCGTGGCTGTCTGGCGCGTGGCTTGATGGTCTACCCAATGGGCGGCACCATTGACGGGCAGCATGGCGACCACGTACTACTCGCACCGCCCTTTATTATTACCCCAGAACAGATTGATATCGTCGCACAAACGCTACGTGATGTGGTGCGTGAAGAGACGGAAAAAGCTGCCGGAGGCCGCAAATGAACAACCGAATGCCCGCCCTGGCAGAACACGAATGGAACGACGCCCAGCGCGAACTGGCGCAGGAAATCATCAACGGCCCGCGCGGTGCGCTACTCCCGCCGTTTGAGCCGTTACTGCGAAGCCCGGAGCTGATGGCGCACGCCCAGCGTTTAGGGGAGTATCTGCGCTATCGCAGTGCCATCGGTACGCGCTTGTCGGAACTGGCTATTCTCGTTACGGCGCGTCACTGGGGGCAACCGGTCGAGTGGGCGATTCATGCGCCCATTGCCGCTCAGCAGGGCATTGCCCAGTCAGCGATTGATGATATCAACCACGACCGGGAGCCAACGGATTTACAGGACGATGAGCGACTGGTCTGGCGTTTTTGTCGCGAATTACACCAGACTCGTCGCGTGAGCGATGAAACATGGCAACAGGCCGTGGCCGCGTTCGATGAAAAAGGTGTCATGGACTTAGTCGGCCTAAACGGCTATTACGCTTTTCTGTCAATGGTGATGAACGCCGCACAAACGCCTGCGCCACCCAGCCCGGCACGCTTGTTACCTGAGGATGCTTTATAATGCGCACGCTAAAAATTGCGGGTAACCCGTTTGAGGTGGGCAGGCAGCTTGGTGAGTTTGGCCGCTTTGCGTATCACGAAAAAGTGCGTAAAACCGCGCTTTGGCAGCGGATTCAGGCGCTGTCGAACTCAACACAGGCAAAGCAGTTATGCGTTGCCACACAGGTGCACCAGCCTGATATCTGGATGGAATTAAATGGGCTGGCTCAGGGGCTTGATGCGCCGCTGGGCGAAGTGTTTGCCTGGAACTGCCGTGGGGATCTTGTTGAATCTACCTCTGACGGCTGTACCACTGTTTATGGCCATGATGCCGATGGTGCCAGGATTATTGCTCATAACGAAGATGGCTTCCCACAGCTTTATGATGACTGTGCGCTGGTGGAGGTCACGCAGCAGGAGGCACTGGCTTTTACCAGCTTTGCCTATCCCGGCTCGCTGTGCGGGCATACGTTTGCCGTCAATGCAGCGGGTATTGTCAATACCGTGAACAACATTCGCGCCAGCCAGCGTCCGCTCGGATTGCCACGTCAGGTGCTGGCACGTGCGGCACTTAATGCCAGTACCCTGGATGACGCGCTGACCATACTGACGCAAAGCGAGCGTGCCGGGTCATTTCACCATACGCTGGCGCAGGTTGGGCTGGGGGCGATTTACAGCGTTGAAGCGACGGGGGCGCATGAACCGCAGGTAAGGGTGATTCATCATACAGGTGGGCATGCCAATCATCTGATTTATGCTGATACCGTGGCGCAAAAAATTACGACCAGTTCCAGGGCGCGACAACAGCGTGTGGACGAGTGGCTTAAAGCGCGCGGGACTGCAACGCTGAGCGTCGGCGAGGCGCTGGCGATACTCAGCGATACTCAGAACGCTGTGCTGCCGATTTACCGCCAGTCGCCCAACGATCCGGATGATGAAAATACGCTCGCGACAATGGTGTACCGACTGAGTGCTGATGAGGTGAGCTGGAGTCTGTGGCGGCGTGACAGACAAACGCCTGTGCTACAGGGGACAACGCGTGTATCAGTAGCGGTATGATCCTTTCTGGCGACTCAGCCAGTAAAAAGTCGGTCGATTGTTGTGGTGATAGAATGTCCTGATAATTTAGTGGCAGATTTAGCCTGTTCCCCGCACAAGCAGGGATAAACCCTATCTCAACAACGCACAGTGGCAGGCACAGAAATAACAACGGGCGCACTTTACGGTGCACCCCGTTTTCAGGCCCGGACTCTTAGCGTTGAATCAGATAGCGAATGGTGGGGCCATCCTGCTGAATATCCAGCACGGTGTAACCGTGGTTTTGGGCATCCAGCGGGATATTATTAATTGACTGCGGGCAGTCGCTCACGACTTCAAGCACTTCCCCTTTTTTGAGCTGCGGCATAGCCTCAAGCGTGGCTACCGCCGGGTAAGGGCATGGCTCGCCCACCATATCCAGACGATAATCGGGAATAATCTCTTTCATGCGCTCTCCTTAAGCGGCGTCGTTGCAGGCGCAGCACGGCGGAAAAAACGTTTTTCCTGGGCGATAACCAGCAGCAGGGCAAGTAACAACAGCAGATAAGTCACCAGCAGGCCGCCGAGTGGGCCAAAGGTGCTGAGCAGGTTAACTTTATCCCAGCTGGTTGCTAACGCAGGTGAGATATCGTCCCAGTAATAAGCGAGGAGAGTCGAGCCAATCACGTTACCCAGTCCGACCCACCAGTAGTGCACCTGACCTTCCACTGCACGATACATCCAGCCGGTTTCACACCCACCCGCCAGTACAATGCCAAAGCCAAACAGCAGTCCACCGAGTACGGCATTTGGACCCGCCCACATAATTTTTGGCTCAACGCCGAGTTGCACATAGCTGAAGATACCAATAGCGCTTACCGCCATGCCAAAAATAATCGCCTTCGCCATGTGGGTGCGACCGGTAATCCACATATCACGAAATGCCGAGGTAAAGCAGATCTGCGCGCGTTCAATCAGCAGACCAAAACCAACGCCAAACAGCATTGCCAGCCCGAGCTTAGGCTGATTCATGGCGGTCAGCAGTCCCCAGCCGAGCATACCGAAAAAGACAATCATTCCCATACGAAAACGGCGGCGCGCACGCGCCGGTTGTTGGGTAAGCGGGGCAGCAGCAGAGACTTTTTGCAGCCTGACAGGGATGCGAAATAGTGGCAGTAGTGTAAAACGTGCACCGGCCCATGAACCAATGGCGGTAGCGACGGCAAAAAACCAGGCGTGGAGTGAAAACTGCGGAATGCCGGTGAAAAAGGCTGCGAGGTTACAGCCCATTGCCAGTCGTGCACCAAAACCCGCAATAATGCCGCCCGCAATGGCCTGCAAAATGCGAATGCGGTGCTGTGGCAGACGGATTTTTACGTTATTGGCCCACAGCGCTGCGGCAAAGCAGCCACCAAACATGCCGATTATCATCATGCCGTCGATACGTGTTAATGGTGAGCCATCAAGGTGAATGAGCTTAAAATAACCCCAGTTTTGTGCTTCAACACCAAACAGCTGCAACAGTTGTCCACCCCAGCGGGTAAATTCACCGGTCACGGCCCAGAAGGTGCCTGTAATGCCGAAATAGTAGGTAGAGAGGATGCCAGCGGCGATAACCGCAGGGAGAGGGGGCCAGAATTTAATCAGGAACTGCTGGCGAAAGGATTGCCATGACATAAAGTAACCTCTGAACTCAGAAGGATAATGTAAATAAAGGCGCGGATTCTACGCCTGATTGTTGCAAAGAAAAGTTAAAAATGGTTAAAAGCCGAGCACGATCTAATTTATTGTCAGCCTGGGGAGACTGGCAGGGTTAACACTTTAATGTCACAATCCTTTTTTCTGCGTGGTCAGGATGAATCATGAAAAAGATGCTTACCCTACTGGCGCTGCTTGGCCTGAGCGGTTGTGTACAGGTAGATAAATACAGTGAAGTGGTGAAGAGTCCGGCACCAGCGAACCTGGCAGGCTTCTGGCAGTCCCAGGGGCCGCAGAGTGAACTGGTCAGCCCAGAGGCCATCGCCAGCCTTATTGTCACCCCTGAGGGAGATACCCTTGACTGTCGCCAGTGGCAGCGGGTGATTGCGCTACCAGGTAAACTGATAGTGCGTGGTGGTGACTGGTATAACGTGACGGTGAAGCGTGAAGTGTATTCCGCGAAAGCGCAAACTGACACCCTGGAATATGCCGGGATGACGCTTAAACGCGTTGAGCGCCCGACGGCAGAATGCGCGGACTGGCTTGATAAACATCCGCTTGGGGCCGTGCAGGCTGCGGCAACCACGAGCAGCGCCGCAGGCGGTAGCGCAACTCTTACGCTTGATGGTCGCACGCCAGCTGTAGCTGTACCAGGCCCGGATGTTGCCACCCAGGCCCCCTGATAACCTAAAGCGTCTCTTCTATCACCCAGACGCTAACGCTGCCGCCGTTGCAGGTGAAAACCCCATTTCCCTGCGCGTCGGTGGTGACGGTCTCCTCACGGTGGCCGAGAACATCTCGCCAGCGTTTATCACCGTAATCCTCACCGAGTGCGATAGCTTTTTCACCGTCATCACCGTTGGACATCACTACAACACAGCCCGGATCGTCATCAGTGCCGCTGCGGCTAAACGCAATGCAGTTGGGGTGGTCGAAAAACAGCGTCTGCACACCATGTGCATAATGCTGACGCGCCCGTAGCAGCGCAGGAAGCTCTGCAATAGCCGGGATATCCACTGGCCAGACATTGCCGTCATCACCGGTATCTTCGTAGTGTGCGCCGTACAAGTCCGGGTAAAATACTGACGGTACGCCGTTTTCGCGCAGCAGAATGAGTGCGTAAGCCAGCGGTTTGAACCAGGGTTCGACCGGGGCCTCCAGAGCCTGTAACGGCTGAGTATCATGGTTTGCTACCAACGTCACGGCGTGAAACGGATCGGTTTCAACCAGCGTGCCGTCAAAAATTTGCCTGAGGTCGTAGTCGCGCCCCGCTTTAGATGCGTTGTGAAAGTTATTCTGTAGCGGTGCGTCAAACAACATCGTTTTACCTTCGACCTGTTCGATGTATTGCACCAGCGCGTCAACCTCATAAGACCAGTATTCCGCCACGATAAACAGCGGATTGGGTGCCACTTCCTGTACGTGATCTATCCACAGGCGGTAAAACCAGGCCGGGATGTGTTTGACGGCATCCAGGCGAAAGCCATCGCAGTGGGTTTCATTCATCACCCAGCGCGCCCAGTATTTCAGCTCCTCGGTCACAGCCTGGTTGCGAAAGTCGATATTGCTGCCCATGAGGTAGTCAAAATTCCCTTTCTCATCATCAACCTGGTCATTCCAGCCTTCGCCAGAGTAGTCGTTAACGATTTTGAAAATACCGTCCTCATCGGGGTCTTCAATGTGGTCAACGCCGCTAAAGCAGCGGAAGTCCCAGATAAATTCAGAATATTTACCCTGCCTGGCAGGGAAGGTATAGCGCGTCCAGGCATCACACTCGAATGCGGTTTCGTCAATATCGTTACGGTTATCGGGGTTCACACGCATGACCTGCATACGCTCTTTTTCGTCGGCCCCCATCTTGTGGTTCATCACTACATCCAGCAGCACCGCAATCTCCTGTTGGTGCAGGGCATTGATGGCGGCCAGCAGTTGGTCTTTATTGCCATATTTAGTGGCAACCGAGCCTTTCTGGTCGAACTCACCTAAATCAAACAGATCATAGCTGTCGTAACCGACTGAAAATCCACCGGCGCTGCCTTTGTATGCCGGGGGTAGCCAGACCATGCTAATACCCATGTCGCGTAGCGACGCCGCGCGTTCAGCCACTTCCGGCCAAAGTTTGCCGTCGCCGGGGTAATACCAGTGAAAATACTGCACAATGGTGGGGTTTTTCATAATCCTGGCTCCATTTATCCGTTGAATGTCTTCTGGAGTATGGAAGAAAAACCACAAAGCGCAGCGCCTCACATAATGACTGTCATCTGCTATAGATTAAAAAGGCATAAGATGTGACAGAGTATTTTTTGATTTATGCGTGTAACTATCGACAATGTAAGGCAAATAACACAGTCAGGGGTTGATGATGAAAATAGCACGATTTGGCCGTCAGGCAGGGGTGATGGCAATGGCTGTCGCGTTAATGGCGGGCGTAAGCATTAAAACGTTTGCAGCAGACAACCTGTTCAACCAGATTAAGGAGCGTGGCACGCTTCGTGTGGGGCTGGAAGGGACTTACCCGCCGTTCAGCTTTCAAGGGGATGACGGTAAGCTGACTGGTTTTGAGGTCGAGTTTGCGCAGGATCTGGCAAAACATCTCGGTGTTAAGGCAGAGCTGAAGCCTACCAAATGGGACGGGATGCTGGCCTCTCTTGATGCCAAACGTGTGGATGTCGTGATTAACCAGGTGACGATTTCCGACGAGCGTAAGAAAAAGTATGATTTCTCAACGCCCTATACTGTATCCGGTATTCAGGCGCTGGTGAAAAAAGGCAATGAGGCGAGCGTAACCAAGCCCGACGATCTGAAAGGTAAGAAAGTGGGCGTGGGTCTGGGTACTAACTACGAGCAGTGGTTGCGTGAGAATGTGCAGGGCGTGGATGTACGCACTTATGATGATGACCCGACTAAGTATCAGGATCTGCGAGTTGGGCGCATTAATGTCATTCTGGTGGACCGCCTGGCTGCCCTGGACCTGGTGAAGAAAACGCACGATACATTGGCTGTGGCTGGCGCACCGTTCTCACGCCTGGACTCTGGCGTGGCGCTGCGTAAGGGTAACCCGGAACTACTGGCGGCCATTGATAAAGCGATTGCCGAAATGAAACAAGATGGTAGCCTTGAGAAAATTTCACAGAAGTGGTTTGGTGCTGATGTAACCCACTGAGTTTTTAGGTAAAAAAAAGGCGCCATCTCTGGCGCCTGAAACTGATGTCAAACCGCATCCTGTCACAAACAGGATGGATGATAACCAATAAAAAATAAGGAAAATCAATTTATTGATTTTCGCCTGCTCACTACAAAGAAGGATAAAACGTTTTTTTCCTTCTTTGTCAGCAATCTGAGGCGCCACCTCTGGCGCCTTTTCTTTTTATATCGACAGTCTGTTACCCTTTTGGGACAACGTTACAAATAACAGCAAAAGTGTGTCATTTTTGTGCAGTGGAGAAACTATGTCTTTATCACATCTTGCCCGCTTCCCGCGGCTGGAGTTTATTGGCGCGCCGACGCCGCTGTCTTACTTGCCACGTCTGTCAGATTATCTCGGGCGGGAGATATTTATTAAGCGCGATGATGCCACGCCTCTGGCAATGGGCGGTAATAAACTGCGCAAGCTGGAATTTCTGGCGGCAGAGGCACTGCGCGAAGGGGCCGATACCCTGGTAACGGCAGGCGCTATTCAGTCTAACCATGTGCGTCAGACTGCCGCCGTGGCGGCAAAGCTCGGCCTGCACTGTGTGGCGCTGCTGGAAAATCCGATTGGCACCCAAGCTGAAAACTACCTGACAAACGGCAATCGTCTGCTGCTGGACTTGTTCAACGTGCAGGTAGAGATGTGTGAGGCGCTGAATGCGCCTGATGAACAACTGGCTGAGCTGGCAACACGGCTTGAAGCACAGGGCTTTCGTCCTTACGTTGTGCCGGTCGGTGGCTCTAATGCGCTGGGTGCGCTGGGCTATGTCGAGTGCGCACAGGAAATCGCGCAGCAGTGCGAGGGCGTGCTGGCTCCCGCTGCGGTGGTGGTCGCTTCCGGCAGTGCAGGTACCCACGCGGGGCTTGCGGTGGGGCTGGAACAGCTAATGCCTGAGGTTGAGTTGGTGGGCGTGACGGTCTCGCGCAGCGTGGCGCAACAGCAGCCAAAGGTGGTGGCGCTACAGCAGCAGGTTGCCGGTGCGCTGGAGGTCAGGGCACAGGCACCGGTAATACTTTGGGATGATTACTTTGCGCCAGGCTACGGCGTGCCAAATGATGCGGGTAATGAGGCCGTGAAACTGCTGGCATCACTGGAAGGTATTTTACTGGACCCGGTTTATACTGGCAAAGCGATGGCGGGGTTGATTGACGGTATCAGCTGCGGGCGTTTTCGTGAGGAAGGCCCTGTGATTTTTGTACACACTGGCGGGGCGCCAGCGCTGTTTGCCTATCATACGCAAGTCTGAAACCGGACGCGCTGAACGGGAGCATAACGAATAATGCAAGAAAGTCTTCAACTGGTCATCGACTCCCTGCCGTATTTACTAAACGGCGCGGTCTTTACGTTACAGCTCAGCATCGGGGGGATGTTCTTTGGGCTGATTCTGGGGTTTGTTCTGGCTCTGATGCGGCTGTCTGCTTTCTGGCCGCTGTCCTGGCTGGCGCGCTTTTACGTCTCGATTTTTCGCGGCACTCCGCTAATAGCGCAATTATTTATGATTTACTACGGCCTGCCGCAGTTTGGGATTGAGCTGGACCCAATCCCGTCGGCGATGATTGGCCTTTCGCTCAATACCGCCGCGTACACTTCAGAAACGCTGCGAGCGGCAATCGCATCCATTGATAAAGGGCAGTGGGAAGCAGCCGCAAGTCTGGGGATGGGGCGCTGGCAGACGCTGCGCCGGGCAATTTTACCGCAAGCCGGACGAGTGGCATTGCCGCCGCTGAGCAACAGCTTTATTGGTCTGGTGAAAGATACTTCGCTTGCTGCCACCATTCAGGTACCCGAGCTGTTTCGTCAGGCGCAGCTGATTACCTCACGCACCCTTGAGGTCTTTACCATGTATCTTGCCGCATCGCTGATTTACTGGATTATGGCGACGGTGCTGTCTATGGTGCAGAACTACTTTGAGAACCAGCTCAACCGCCAGGAGCGTGACCCCAAATGAGTGCAATTGATGTTAAAAATCTGGTGAAAACGTTCAACGGTCAGCGCGTGCTGCACGGTATCAATTTGCAAGTGGCGCAGGGCGAAGTCGTGGCCATTATTGGACCAAGCGGTTCCGGTAAAACCACGCTTCTGCGTAGTATTAACCTGCTGGAACAGCCCGACAGCGGAACTATTCAGGTGGGAGATATTGTCATTGACGCCGGGGTTTCAGCAAGGCGGCAAAAAGCGCAGGTACGCGCATTGCGCCAGCATGTTGGGTTTGTGTTCCAGAACTTTAATCTGTTTCCGCATCGCACAGTACTGGAGAACATTACCGAAGGGCCGGTGATTGTGAAAGGGGAACCGAAAGCACTGGCTGCAGCCCGCGCCCGGGAATTACTTGAGAAAGTGGGACTGAAAGGGCGTGAAGATAGCTACCCGCGCCGCCTTTCCGGTGGGCAACAACAACGTGTGGCGATTGCACGTGCGCTGGCTATGCGCCCGGATGTGATTTTGTTTGACGAACCGACCTCGGCGCTTGACCCGGAACTGGTGGGCGAAGTGCTGAATACTATCCGCCAGCTGGCGCAGGAGAAGCGCACAATGGTTATCGTTACACATGAGATGAGCTTCGCTCGTGATGTGGCAGACCGCGCGATATTTATGGACCAGGGGCGTATTGTTGAGCAGGGGCCAGCCAGACAGCTTTTTACTGACCCGCAACAGCCGCGTACCCGACAATTTCTTGAGAAGTTTTTGACACAGTAATATTGCGCCGCCTCAGGGCGGCGTTTTTTATTCTTAACATGGTTAGTGGTCAGGACGACGATTTACTTAAAATTAAGTTGCTTTAATAAATGAGAGTTCACTATTTCGTGTTGAACTTTCTTAGATGAAAATGCTAAATAATTGTCATTTATTAGTTGAAGCTGTTAATGGATTTTACGCGCGCTTTAACGAAATATCTTAGATATAAAAAAGGCGTTGTGGTAACGTTGCGGGGATTTATTGCAAGGAAGATTTAAACTATCGATATAATAAATAAATCAGCATTGCTATATGCATTCAGGTATGCAGGCAGGCTTGTAACAATTAATGGCTGAAGACAGCTGCCTTCAGCCGGACAGCTTACTGGCGATAGGCCTGTTTTATCTGTTGAATGGTGTTGCTGAAAACTTCAGCTTGCGTGCTGTCTTCCAGCTCGGCTATCTCTTTTTCCATTTTAATGATGACCTTACCCGCGTCAGCCTGGCCCATTGCCTTCAGCATCTGGGAAAATAGTGCTTTCAGGCAGTTGACCTCGAGAGCCAGTTGCTCAAGACTATCCGCAGTAGGAAAATCAGGCGTGCTCATTTCTTTACCTCTTTTTTCAATTGTTACCGCACTGCTTGTGGCGGTTGTGCAGGTTGCGAAGTATACCACAGTATGAGAGAAATCTATTTGCCTGTGCTTTTTGCTGAATTATCAACGTGTAGAAGACTTGATGCTGTTAGATGAAGCGCTAATTTTTTCTGCTAAAAACGGAATCAAATTGTTGTTTCATTTTCGTTGGAAATACGTTACTTATTAGTGGTGGATGAAGGAGTGAACGCGAATAATAGCGTGAATTAATGCCAGGGAATCCGGGTAACGTAATGATTAAATTTAGCTAAAAAATAAATTTAGCTGCCCGGGAAGGTGAGTCCTGATAGCGTTTAACTGTAAATTTTAATTGCCATAAAAACCTGACCTGTGCGCCAGACAGCGTTTTTGCGTTTTAAATATGATTAAAAAAACGCTAATATATGGCAGACAAACTACAGCAGCGTTATCCCTTTTCTGGAGAAATATCCTTTGATCAACGTTTTTCTTGTTGATGACCATGAACTGGTGCGCGCAGGGATACGCCGCATACTGGAAGACATCAAGGGCATTAAAGTGATCGGTGAAGCGAACTGCGGCGAAGATGCCGTGAAGTTCTGCCGCAGCACGCCCGTTGATGTTGTCCTTATGGATATGAATATGCCGGGCATTGGTGGGCTTGAAGCCACGCGTAAAATTGCCCGTGCATGTAGCGACACCAGGGTCATCATGCTCACCATACATACTGAAAACCCGCTGCCAGCAAAAGTTATGCAGGCTGGCGCAGCAGGGTATCTGAGTAAAGGTGCAGCGCCGCAGGAAGTGGTGAATGCCATTCGTTCTGTGCATTCAGGGCAGCGTTATATCGCCTCTGACATTGCACAACAGATGGCGTTGAGCCAAATTGAGCCGACCAAAACCGCCTCCCCCTTTGCCAGTTTGTCTGAGCGTGAATTGCAGATTATGCTAATGATCACGAAAGGACAGAAGGTGAATGAGATTTCCGAGCAGCTCAACCTGAGTCCCAAGACGGTGAACAGTTATCGTTATCGCATGTTCAGTAAGCTGAACATCAGCGGTGACGTTGAATTGACCCATCTGGCGATACGTCATGGGTTGTGCAGTGCGGAGAATCTGGTAAATCAGTGAGTGATGTTTTTGACGCAAAAGCTTTCCTGAAAACCGTTACCAGTCAACCCGGCGTCTACCGAATGTATGATGCGCAGGGGACGGTTATTTATGTTGGTAAAGCAAAAGATCTTAAAAAACGGTTGGTAAGCTACTTCCGTAGCAACCTCGCCAGCCGTAAAACCGAAGCGCTGGTCGCGCAAATACAGCACATTGATGTCACGGTCACCCACACCGAGACCGAAGCGCTGCTGCTTGAACACAACTACATTAAGCTCTACCAGCCGCGTTACAACGTGCTGCTGCGTGACGACAAGTCTTATCCTTTTATCTTCCTCAGTGGTGATACCCATCCGCGGCTGGCAATGCACCGTGGTGCGAAACATGCTAAGGGTGAATACTTCGGCCCATTCCCAAATGGCTATGCGGTGCGTGAAACGTTGGCGTTGCTGCAAAAAATCTTTCCGGTTCGCCAGTGTGAAAACAGCGTCTATCGCAACCGCTCACGTCCATGCCTGCAATATCAGATTGGCCGCTGCCTTGGCCCGTGCGTGGCAGGGCTGGTGAGTGAAGAAGAATATGCGCAGCAGGTTGAATATGTGCGTCTGTTTTTGTCCGGGAAAGACGATCAGGTGTTAAACCGGCTGGTTGAACGCATGGAAAAGGCAAGTGAAGCGCTGGACTTTGAAAACGCTGCACGTTTTCGCGATCAGATTCAGGCCGTGCGGCGTGTGACTGAAAAGCAGTTTGTGTCTAATACCGGCGACGACCTGGACGTTATCGGTGTTGCCTTTGATGCGGGCATGGCCTGCGTGCATGTGCTGTTTATTCGCCAGGGGAAAGTGCTCGGCAGCCGCAGCTATTTCCCTAAAGTTCCTGGCGGTACGGCGCTACCTGAAGTCGTTGAAACCTTTGTTGGGCAGTTTTATCTCCAGGGCAGCCAGATGCGTACGTTGCCAGGTGAAATCCTGTTAGATTTTTCGTTGCAGGATAAGTCGGTGCTGGAGGATTCTCTGAGTGAACTTGCCGGACGGCGCGTGAATATTCAGACCCGACCGCGTGGCGATCGCGCCCGTTATTTGAAACTGGCGCGTACCAACGCTGCAACTGCACTGGTGACGCGTCTGTCGCAGCACACAACCATTACCCAGCGGTTACAGGCACTGGCGCAGGCGTTGAAGCTGCCAGAAGTCAAACGTATGGAGTGTTTTGACATCAGTCATACTATGGGGGAGCAGACGGTAGCGTCTTGCGTGGTTTTTGACAGAGATGGCCCGCTGCGCGCTGAGTATCGTCGTTACAACATCACCGGCATTACGCCGGGTG
The DNA here is from genome assembly GCA_966185765.1 of uncultured Enterobacteriaceae bacterium. Taxonomy (GTDB): domain Bacteria; phylum Pseudomonadota; class Gammaproteobacteria; order Enterobacterales; family Enterobacteriaceae; genus CBIFVZ01. The sequence goes on from CBIFVZ010000055.1 coordinate 25,237, forward strand.
ATGACTATGCCGCCATGCGTCAGGTACTGCGTCGCCGCTACGGCAAATCGATGGAAGAGAGCAAAGTACCCGATGTGATTCTGATAGACGGCGGTAAAGGCCAGCTTGCACAGGCGAAGGATGTGTTTAGCGAACTGGAGGTTGACTGGGACAAGCATCATCCATTGTTGCTCGGTGTGGCAAAAGGCAGTGACCGTAAAGCGGGGCTGGAGACGTTGTTCCTGGAGCCTGAAGGTGAAGGGTTTGCACTGCCACCGGATTCACCGGCGCTGCATGTGATTCAGCATATTCGCGATGAGTCTCACGATCACGCCATTTCAGGGCATCGTAAAAAGCGCGCTAAAGTCAAAAGTACCAGTACGCTTGAAGGGATTGAAGGTATAGGGCCACGGCGCCGTCAGATGCTGCTGAAATACATGGGCGGATTGCAGCCGCTCAAGAACGCCAGCATAGAAGAAATAGAGAAAGTCCCCGGAATTTCGAAAGCGCTGGCAGAAAAGATCTTCTACTCGTTGAAACATTGAGGTCTATGTAGCAACATAGGGACAATTACTAATCAGGACAGCTAGTTACCCGGCCCATGCAACTAAATATTCCGACCTTGCTCACGCTTTTTCGCGTAGTACTGATACCGTTCTTTGTGGTGGCATTTTATTTGCCTTTCGCATGGGCGCCGTTTCTCTGTGCGCTAATCTTTTGTTTTGCGGCCGTAACCGACTGGTTTGACGGCTTCCTGGCGCGACGCTGGAACCAGAGCACACGCTTTGGTGCATTCCTCGACCCGGTAGCAGATAAAGTGATGGTGGCTATCGCCCTTGTGCTGGTGGTTGAGCATTACCACAGCTGGTGGGTGACACTGCCTGCGGCGACCATGATTGCACGTGAAATTATTATCTCTGCGTTACGCGAATGGATGGCGGAAATTGGCAAGCGCAGCAGTGTGGCTGTATCATGGATAGGTAAGGTGAAAACCACCGCGCAGATGCTGGCGCTCATTGGTATGCTATGGCGTCCGAATATCTGGATTGAGTATGCGGGGATCGCGTTATTTTTCGTGGCAGCCCTGCTAACATTTTGGTCAATGTTCCAGTATTTGAGTGCGGCACGAGGTGATTTGCTCGAAGACTGACAGAAGCGGCGCAAAATGCAGCAATCGAGTTAATGTTATAGAAAATTTCGTTGACTCATTGCGTCAGGTAAGTAGAATGCAACGCATCGAACGGCAGCATAGCTTGCCAGAAGATAAAGAAATCAAACAATTAAGTATTGTCTGATAGTTGCGGGAATAGCTCAGTTGGTAGAGCACAACCTTGCCAAGGTTGGGGTCGCGAGTTCGAGTCTCGTTTCCCGCTCCAGATTTACGTATCGGCAATTTGCGGGTACAGCCTGAAAAGGCAAGCTAATTTGGCGCGTTAACAAAGCGGTTATGTAGCGGATTGCAAATCCGCCTAGTCCGGTTC
>CBIFVZ010000056.1:0-26693 GCA_966185765.1 uncultured Enterobacteriaceae bacterium
AACCCTCGTATAGAGCTTGGGAAGCTCTCGTTCTACCATTGAACTACGCCCGCATTGGGAGTGCGTCTCGCATTATAGTCTGCCAGCTGATGCTGGCAAGCCCTTAATTTGCTAAGTGATGGTATTTTAAGCGCCATCAGCACGACGGCGGTAAATAGCGCTGCGGATCGATAGCGGTGGCACGGTAGCGAATCTGGAAATGCAGGCGCACCGAGGTGGAGCCGCTGCTGCCCATCGTCGCGATTTGCTGTCCAGCGCTGACCTGCTGGCCTTCGCTGACCAGCAGCTTCTCGTTATGACCGTAGGCGGTAATGTAGTCTTCGCCATGCTTAATCAGGATAAGGTTACCGTAGCCGCGTAGCTGGTTGCCCGCATATACGACTCTGCCCGCTCCTGCGGCATAGATGGGTGCGCCGCGTGAGCCACCTATATCCAGCCCCTTATTGCCGCCCTGTGCGGTGGAAAACGGGAGAATCACGTTTCCTTTTGCCGGCCAGCGCCAGCAGCGCGAGCCAACCGGTGGTGCAGCCACTTTAGGTATACTGGCTGAGGTATTACGCGTGGCGGTAGTGGTTTTACGTGCAGCCGTTTTGCTGGCTGATGATTTGCGTGCTGTAGCGGTGGTTTTAGCGCTGCCAGAGGGCTTCACGCGCAGCTTCTGCCCTACGGCCAGCGTGTAAGGAGAACGCAGGTTATTCATGCGCGCCAGCTCATTTACGCTGCTGCCGCTCATACGGGCAATACGCCAGAGCGTATCGCCGCGCTTGACGGTGTACGTCGCACCACTATAGCTGCCCTTCTCTGGCACGTTTTTTTTACTGGACGAACAGGCTGTCAGCAGCAGGCACAACGCCAGACAGGCTGCGGTTAAAACCCAGGATGTGCCACGGCGTCCGTTGCTCACGTTCGTCTTCTCCGCCCAGTTAACAAAGCGGCTTATCTTAGCATCGCCCCGTTACAGATACAAAAACGCCCTCAATCTGAGGGCGTTTGTCAGGTACGACAGGATTTATTTCACCGGACGCATGGCCGGGAACAGAATCACGTCGCGGATGGTATGGCTGTTAGTAAACAGCATCACCATACGATCGATACCGATACCCAGGCCCGCCGTCGGGGGCAATCCGTGCTCCAGCGCAGTAACGTAGTCTTCGTCAAAGAACATCGCTTCGTCATCACCGGCATCCTTCGCGGCTACCTGGTCAGCAAAGCGCTGTGCCTGGTCTTCTGCGTCGTTAAGCTCGGAGAAGCCGTTACCGATTTCACGCCCGCCGATGAAGAACTCGAAACGGTCAGTGATTTCCGGGTTCACGTCGTTACGGCGCGCCAGCGGTGAAACCTCAGCCGGGTATTCCGTGATAAAGGTCGGCTGAATCAGGTGGCTTTCTGCCACTTCTTCAAAGATCTCGGTCACGATACGGCCCAGACCCCAGCTCTTCTCAACTTTGATACCGATGGTTTCAGCAATCGCCTTCGCGCTGTCAAAGTTATCAAGACTCGCCATGTCTGTTTCCGGGCGGTATTTCTTGATAGCTTCACGCATGGTCAGTTTTTCAAACGGCTTACCAAAGTCAAACGTCTCGTCGCCATAAGGCACCTGCGTCTGGCCCAGCACATCCTGCGCCAGCGTACGGAACAGCGATTCAGTCAGCTCAATCAGGTCTTTGTAATCGGCATACGCCATATAGAGTTCCATCATGGTGAACTCGGGGTTGTGGCGTACAGAGATGCCTTCGTTACGGAAGTTACGGTTGATTTCGAACACGCGCTCAAAGCCACCCACCACCAGGCGCTTGAGGTACAGCTCCGGCGCAATACGCAGATACATGTCCAAATCCAGCGCGTTGTGGTGCGTCACAAACGGACGCGCTGCTGCGCCACCCGGGATGACCTGCATCATCGGCGTTTCGACTTCCATGAAGCCGCGGCCTACCATGAACTGACGGATGCCCGCCAGAATACGCGAGCGCACCATAAAAGTGTGGCGTGATTCGTCGTTAGCGATGAGGTCGAGATAACGCTGACGATAGCGGGTTTCCTGGTCTGCCAGGCCGTGGAACTTGTCCGGCAGCGGACGCAACGCTTTCGTCAACAGGCGCAACTCGGTGCAGTGAATCGACAGTTCGCCGGTTTTGGTCTTGAACAACTTACCACGGGCGCCGAGGATGTCGCCGAGATCCCACTTCTTGAACTGTTCGTTGTACACGCCTTCCGGCAAATCGTCGCGCGCCACGTAAAGCTGAATGCGGCCACCAACGTCCTGTAACGTCACAAAAGACGCCTTACCCATGATACGGCGGGTCATCATACGCCCGGCGACGCTCACTTCGACATTCAGGTCTTCCAGCTCGTCGTTCTCTTTAGCATCAAACGCGCTGTGCAGTTGGTCAGAGGTATGATCACGACGAAAATCGTTAGGGAAAGCAATGCCCTGCTCACGCAGTGCAACCAGCTTTTCACGACGGTTCATCAACTCGTTATTTAACTCTACCGCCGCTTCGCTGCCCTGTGGTTGTTGTTCAGACATGTTGGTTCCTCATAACCCTGCTTTCAAACTTGCTTCAATAAATTGATCCAGGCTGCCGTCCAGCACCGCCTGCGTGTTACGGGTTTCAACCCCGGTACGCAGGTCTTTGATGCGGGAGTCATCAAGGACGTAAGAACGGATCTGGCTGCCCCAGCCGATGTCGGACTTGTTGTCTTCCATCGCCTGTTTCTCAGCATTTTTCTTCTGCATCTCCAGCTCATAAAGCTTCGCTTTCATCTGCTTCATGGCCTGGTCTTTGTTCTTATGCTGGGAACGGTCATTCTGGCACTGTGTCACCAGCCCGGTTGGGATGTGGGTAATACGCACCGCAGATTCTGTACGGTTAACGTGCTGACCACCCGCGCCGGATGCGCGATAAACGTCGATACGCAGATCCGCCGGGTTGATGTCGATATCAATATCTTCGTCAACTTCCGGGTAAACAAACGCGGAACTGAAGGAGGTATGGCGACGGCCGCCGGAGTCGAACGGGCTCTTACGCACCAGACGGTGCACGCCGGTTTCAGTACGCAGCCAGCCGTAAGCGTAATCGCCGATGATCTTGATAGTCACGGATTTCAGACCCGCCACTTCGCCTTCAGACTCTTCGATGATTTCAGTTTTGAAACCACGCGCTTCCGCCCAGCGCAGGTACATACGAGTCAGCATGCTGGCCCAGTCCTGTGCTTCGGTACCGCCGGAGCCCGCCTGGATATCCAGGTAGCAATCTGCGCTGTCGTATTCGCCAGAGAACATACGACGGAATTCGAGCTGTGCCAGCTTCTCTTCCAGAACGTCGAGCTCGGCTACGGCTTCGTTAAAGGTTTCTTCGTCGTCGGCTTCAACAGCCAGCTCCAGCAGCCCGGAAACATCTTCCAGACCCTGAGACATTTGGTCGAGGGTATCAACAATGGCTTCGAGGGAGGAACGCTCTTTACCCAGCGCCTGTGCGCGTTCAGGTTCGTTCCAGACGTCCGGCTGTTCCAGCTCGGCGTTTACTTCTTCAAGACGCTCTTTCTTAGCATCGTAGTCAAAGATACCCCCTAAGAACGTCAGAGCGTTCAGTGAGGTCCTGGATGCGGTTTTTTACCGGGTTAATTTCAAACATGGTATGCAGATTCTTTTTGTCAGTGGAGTGGTCAGATTCTGGTCGTAGGGGCGAAAGTTTACCGGATTTACGCGGCCTTTTATAGCTTTGCTTCACGTGCCGCAGACATTCTCACCGGCACGCCGGGACGGTTAGCTACAGCGGCCAGATAGCATCAATAAGAAGCTGTACGCTGCGGTTGCCGCGAAACTCGTTGACGTCAAGCTTGTAAGCAAGCTCCACTTCACGCACACCGTTGTCCGGCCAGCGGCTGGTGTCAACGTTGAACGCAATGCCGTCAAGCAACGGGCCGCCACCGACTGGCTCCACCATCACCTTGAGGTGACGTTCGCCGACGATGCGCTGCTGAAGCAGGCGAAATTTGCCATCAAATAACGGCTCCGGGAACATCTGGCCCCAGGGGCCAGCGTCACGTAAAAGTTCTGCGGTCTCAAGCGTCATCTCCTGGGCGCTCAACGGTCCGTCGCTCCAGATTTCACCCTGTAACATCGCCGGGTCCAGCCAGTCGTTAACCAGAGCGCTAAAGCGTTGGTTAAACTCCTCAAAACGCGCCGCTTCAAGCGACAAACCCGCCGCCATCGCGTGGCCGCCAAACTTCAGCATCAGGCCTGGGTTCTGTGTGTCCAGGCGCTCGAGCGCATCACGCATATGCAATCCCTGCACGGAACGACCAGAACCTTTCAGGATGCCCTCGCCCGCAGGCGCAAACGCAATGACCGGGCGGTGAAAACGCTCTTTGATGCGTGAGGCAAGAATGCCGACCACACCCTGATGCCACTGAGGATGATACAACGCAAGCCCTGCGGGCAGCACCTCGTGGCTACGAACCAGTTCATCACACAGCACCATAGCTTCGGCCTGCATCCCCTGCTCGATTTCCTTACGGGTCTGGTTCAGTGCATCCAGCTCGTTTGCCAGCACGCGCGCCTGCCCGAGGTTATCGCACAGCAAAAGCGCCACGCCGACGGACATATCGTCGAGCCTGCCTGCCGCATTCAGGCGCGGTCCGAGCGCAAACCCGAGGTCGCTGGCACTCAGGCGCTGCGGATCGCGATTAGCGATTTCCAGCAGCGCACGAATACCGGGACGACAGCGCCCGGCGCGAATACGGCTCAACCCCTGCCAGGTCAGAATGCGGTTATTGGCATCAAGCGGCACTACGTCCGCCACCGTACCCAGCGCCACCAGATCCAGGTATTGTGCGAGATTAGGCATGGTAATGCCCTGTTCTTCAAACCAGCCCTGCTCACGCAGGTGCGCACGCAGCGCCAGCAACAGATAAAACGCCACACCTACGCCCGCAAGCGATTTAGACGGAAACTCGCAGTCTACCAGGTTTGGGTTAACGATAGCGTCGGCCGCAGGCAGCAATTCCCCAGGAAGATGGTGATCGGTCACCAGCACTGGAATGCCCAGCGCATGCGCGTGCTCCACACCGGCATGAGAGGAAATGCCGTTATCCACCGTCATAATGAGCTGCGCACCCTGTGCGTGGGCCTGGTCAACCACCTCAGGACTTAAGCCGTAGCCATCTTCAAACCGATTAGGAACCAGATAGCTGACGCGCTTGCCACCTAACGCCCGCAGACCGAGCACGCTCAGAGCGGTGCTGGTCGCACCGTCGGCATCAAAATCACCGACCACCACAATATGCTGCCCTTCACGCAAGGCGCAATGCAGCAACGCAACCGCCGCGTCCATGCCGTTGAGTTGCTGCCAGGGCAGCATGCCATTCACGCTACGCTCAAGTTCCTGCATGTGCCTGACGCCGCGGCTGGCATAAAGCCGTGCCAGCAGCGGCGGCACGTCCGCCGGGAGAATGATTGAACTATCCCATTCCCGGCGGCGAAGTTGTGTTTCTTGTCTCACCCGTTACTGCCCGTTGGTTTTTGTCTGGCGCTGGTGCTCGTCCAGAAACGCTTTCATATCTTTTGGACCCTGGTAACCCGGAATCAGTGTGCCGTCTGTCAGCAACACGGCGGGTGTGCCCTGAATCCCGAACTGTACGCCCAGCGCATAGTGTTTTGTGATGTCGAGGTCGCAGCTTGCTGGCGTTACCGCACTGCCTTTAATAGCGGCATCAAATGCTTTATTGCGGTCTTTAGCACACCAGATAGATTTCATGTCCTTTTCTGCCTGGCTGTTGACGCCCTGTCGCGGGAAGGCCAGATAGCGCACGGTAATGCCCAGCGCATTATAGTCGCTCATCTCTTCGTGCAGCTTGTGGCAATACCCACAGGTGATGTCGGTGAACACCGTAATGACGTGTTTTTCCTGCGCGGCTTTATAGACGATCATCTCCTTTTCCAGCGCATTCAGTTTGCCCATCAGGAGCTTGTTGGTGATGTTTACCGGCTGGCTGCCGCTGACGTCATAAACAGGTCCCTGCACCAGATATTTGCCATCTTCAGAGAGATACAGTACGCCGCTAGTGGAGATCACGGTTTTCATCCCGGCAACCGGAGCATCCTGAATTTCAGCATTTGTCAGGCCCAGTTTGCCCAACGTCTGCTTAATTGCTGCATCATCAGCGTGAGCGAAGCCAGAAAATGCGGCTGCCAGCAGGGAGAACAGCAAAAAACTTTTTTTCATAATGATTCCTTCATCATTGATGGCACTCACGCTCTCGGGTGGTGCTGTTGATGCAGCTGCCGCAAACGTTCGGTCGCTACATGTGTATAAATTTGCGTCGTAGAGAGATCGCTGTGCCCTAATAACATCTGCACCACGCGCAAATCGGCTCCATGATTCAATAAATGGGTCGCAAACGCATGGCGCAAAACATGGGGCGACAGCTTAGCACTGTCGATGCCTGCGAGCGTGGCATAATGTTTTATCCGATGCCAGAAAGTCTGGCGAGTCATCTGACGTGCACGCTGGCTGGGAAACAACACGTCGCTTGCCTGCTCGTTCAAAAGCCAGGGGCGGCCATGAGTGAGGTAGTTTTCAACCCAGTAAACGGCCTCTTCACCCAGCGGTATCAGGCGTTCTTTGTTGCCTTTACCAATAACACGTACCACACCCTGGCGCAGGCTGATATCACTCATTTGCAGGCCAACTAACTCTGAGACGCGCAGCCCAGTAGCGTAAAGCACCTCCAGCATCGCTTTATCACGCAGTTCCAGCGGCTCCTCCACCACAGGGGCCTGCAAAAGCTGGCTTACCTGTGCTTCACTCAAGTCTTTTGGTAAACGCTGGGGCAATTTCGGTGAGGAGAGCGGCGCGCTGGGGTCATCCGCACGCGCTTTTTGCTGGTAAAGGTAACGAAACAGGCGGCGCAGCGCACTGAGAAGCCGCGCCGAACTGGTCGCTTTGTAACCGCCTTCTACGCGGTCCGCCAACAGCGCCTGCAGATCGTCTGGCCCGGCACTCAGGAGCGACTGCCCGTTACCGTGCAACCACTCCACCACGGTTTTAAGATCCCGGCGATAGGCGCTAAGGGTGTTTTCCGCCAGGTTTTTCTCAAGCCACAGGGCATCAAGAAACTGTTCTACGCGGGCTAAATCCTGTTCCACAACGACCTCTTTTCTTCTCGGCTTCGCGCATTATACCCAAAATCCGTGGCCTTGCAGGGCAGCCTATGACAGGTAGAGTGGCGTCCCGGCAGAATTGGAAACACCAGCACTGACCGCGCACACTGGAATGAGTGCCATATGAGCGCAAACCTTGCCAATGCACTGGCGCGATGAAGCCGGAAGGCTGTGATACACTGGCGCGCAAGCCTGTTTGATATAAAAGAGTAGTCATCGCTATGAAAATCGGCCTTTTCTATGGCTCCAGCACCTGCTACACCGAGATGGCAGCAGAAAAAATCCGCGATATTATCGGCCCTGAACTGGTCACGCTGCATAATCTCAAAGACGACAGCCCAACGCTGATGGAGCAGTACGATGCACTGATTCTCGGCATACCGACCTGGGATTTTGGTGAATTACAGGAAGACTGGGAAGCCATCTGGCAACAGCTTGGCGCATTAAACCTTAAAGGTAAGCCCGTTGCGCTTTACGGTATGGGTGACCAGTCAGGCTATGGCGAATGGTTTCTGGACGCGCTCGGTATGTTGCATGATGAGCTGGCCCCGCTGGGCGTGAAGTTTATTGGCTACTGGCCTACCGAAGGCTATGAATTCACCAGCCCCAAACCGGTAACGGCAGACGGCGCACTTTTTGTTGGCCTCGCGCTGGACGAGACCAATCAGTACGACCTGAGTGATGAGCGTATCGCGGCCTGGTGCGAACAAATATTAGGAGAAATGGCGGAGTTGTTTGCCTGAGCCAGACCTAAACCCGGGACAGCAGCAAGCGGCGTAAATCGCGCCATTCTCGCGCGCCCAGACTGTCGGCCGCCAGCCACAAGCGCTGGCTTTTTTTATCACCTGAAAGCCGCAGTAGCATACCGCCCGGCAGCAGCCAGGGCGTTCCACAAAGGCGCCACTCTCTGCCCTGCCATTGCAGCCGGTAGTCATCCATCAGCGTCAACGCGCCCTGCCTTGCGCGAATACGCCGCTGGCTGCGCACGCAGTCAAACACCACCAGCGAAAGCAACAACAGCCACACCGGCGTATAGCTTAGTGGCCACGGTAGCAGTAACAGCACGGTTGCAATCACGCCATGCAATAACAGCGACAGCCACTGTGCACGCCAGGAAACCCGGATATCACATTGCCACAGGACCACGATCCCGATTCCGTTGCTGGATTAACTGCACCATGCGCTGAAACCCGGCATCCTCTGGCGTTCCATGATTCATTAGCCAGTTGAATAAATCAGGGTCGTCACACTCCAGCAGGCGAACAAACAAACGCTTATCGTCATCGTCCAGGGTGTCATATTCGTGCTCAAAAAACGGCATGATGGAAATATCGAGTTCGCGCATACCGCGACGGCAAGCCCAGTGAATACGAGCCTTGTTATTGATATCCATTGTCTCTTTTCCTGCATTCCAGAGAATTGGGGGTCGGCAGCCATTGTAACTGGTTTTTTATCATTTCCATTAACTGAATGTTGCAGACCGGAAGCAATCTCGATGAAAAATCCATCATCGGGCCAGCATTTTCATTTTTTTTACGACACAGCTCGTGGCAATAACGCCAGGGCACAAATCGCATTATCAAAGCGCTTGCAATGGTCCCACGCTCTTTTACCATTAGAAGCATTCATCACCTGTTTAACCCAGGACGTTACTATGGCTTTCAACCCATTTCCCCCTCGTCAGGCAACTGCAAGCGCACGCCTGCCGCTTACCCTGATTTCACTGGAAGACTGGGCACTGGCAACCGCAGTCGGTGCTGATGGTGAGAAATATCTCCAGGGCCAGGTGACCGCTGACGTAGCGGCGTTAACCAGTAACCAGCATCTGCTGGTGGCCCATTGCGATCCTAAAGGCAAAATGTGGAGCAATTTACGCCTGTTTCGCACCCCTGAAGGGTTTGCCTGGATTGAGCGACGCAACCTGCGTGAAGCACAGTTAACCGAGCTGAAAAAATACGCTGTGTTTTCTAAAGTGACGATTAGCGCAGATGACGACGCCGTGCTACTGGGGCTGGCTGGGTTTCAGGCTCGCGCCGCGCTGGCAAAAGTATTCAGTGCGCTGCCAGATGAAAATACGCCGCTGGTTCGTGAAAACGGCACGACACTACTGTGGCTGGGCCTGCCCGCAGAACGTTTTATCATCATCACGCAACCTGCACAGGCCACGGCGCTTACTGAGAAACTGCGTGGTGAAGCACAGCTTAATAACAGCGCCCAGTGGCTGGCACTGGATATTGAAGGTGGCTTACCGGTCATCGAGACCCCAAACAGCGCGCAGTTTATTCCACAGGCCACCAATATGCAGGCGCTGGGTGGCATCAGCTTTAAAAAAGGCTGCTATACCGGCCAGGAGATGGTGGCGCGCGCGAAATACCGCGGTGCCAATAAGCGTGCGTTGTGGTTATTAACTGGCGTTGCCAGCCGCGTACCTGAAGCCGGAGAAGACCTGGAAATGCATATGGGTGAAAACTGGCGGCGCACCGGTACGGTGCTGGCTGCCGTGCGTCTTGATGACGGCAGCCTGGTGGTACAAAACGTGATGAATAACGATATGGAAGAAGGCTGTGTGTTTCGCGTACGTGACGACAGCACCAGCACGCTCACCATCAAACCGCTGCCTTATTCTCTGGAAGAGGCATAACCCCTGCACTCCCGCTCAGGCGGGAGTGGCTTTAACGGACGTAAAGGTAAATCGCAAGGAAATGGCACAAACTGCCACCCAGCACAAAACCATGCCAGATGGCATGGTTGTAAGGAATACGCTTGCAGACATAGAAAATCACGCCCAGCGAGTAAACCACACCACCAACAGCCAGCAGCGTCACGCCCCCCACATCCAGCCTGGTCGCCAGTTGATAAATAACGATGAGAGAAAGCCAGCCCATTACAAGATAGGTTATCAGCGAGAGAATTTTGAAGCGGTGGGCCACCGTGAGCTTAAACAGAATACCGAGTAACGCCAGGCTCCAGATAACGACCATCAACCCTTTTGCCAGCGGTGACTGCAAGCCAACCAGCAGAAACGGCGTGTAAGTCCCGGCAATCAGTAAATATATTGCGCAGTGGTCAAACTTTTTTAACCAGCGCTTCGCCCGCTCATGCGGGATTGCATGATACAGCGTAGAGGCCAGAAACAGCAGAATCATGCTACCGCCATAAAGGCTGTAACTGGTAATAGCCATTGCACCTGCATTGGTATCTGCGGCCTGTACCAGCAACAGCACCAGCCCGACAATACCAAACACCAGCCCAACGCCGTGGCTGATGCTGTTGGCAATTTCCTCTGCCAGCGTATATCCCTGTGCAATTAACGGTTTGCGAACCATAGTAAGACTCCGCAGTGATGATGATAAAAAATACAGTCCACACCAGCCTAACTGAGAATGATTTCAGTGAACACCTGTTCGCTAAAAAATTTATGCATCCAGTTGTAAACGCCTTACGATACTTACTTTACTGAGTACACCCGTAAGCCAGGGATAAACGCTCTGAACCCTGCGGCCTTATTCCAGGTCTGACGTAAGGCGCCGGATAAGCCCGTAACCAACAGGAGATTCAACCATGTCTGTAAAAACAGACAACGCCCGACAGGATTCGTTACTGGCCATCGTGGCTTTTTTAATGGAGCTGGATAAACTCAAACGCGTTGAGCGCCGTACCCGCCTTATTGGCAATGGCCGCCATGAGAACTCAGCCGAACATAGCTGGCATTTTGCAATGGCAGCGCTGAGCCTGCAGCCCTTTGCTCCTGAGGGGGTGGATATCACCCGCGTCATACAAATGGCACTGCTGCATGACATTGTGGAAATCGACGTGGGCGATGTGCTGGTTTACGATTTGGCTGCTCGCGAGGCGGTTGCCCTGAAAGAGGCTCAGGCCGCTCGCCGCCTGTTTGGCATGCTGCCAGCGCCGCAGGCAGAGTCTTTTTTGCAGCTCTGGCTCGAATACGAGGCCGCAGCAACTGCCGATGCCCGTTTTGCCGGTGCAATAGACCGACTCCTGCCGGTGCTGCAAAATCTTCATAATGAGGGGCAAAGCTGGCGTGAAAACGATATTTCACTTGAGCAGGTCCTGGCGCGCAACGCCCATGTGAGCGAAACCTTGCCAGAACTGTGGCAACATATAGAAAGCGAACTGCATCTGGCGCAACAAAAGGGTTGGCTGCGTTAACATTAGCCATGCCGATGAAGTCCCCCTGCACTGGCAGGTTTCTAAAATCATAAAGGATTGCACTGTGTCGATGTTCACCCATGCCGCTATCGCCAGCCTGAATAACCTGGAAATGTCGGTATATAATTTCATCATAAAAAACCGCGACAAAGTCATGTACATGACCATACGCGAGCTGGCAGAAGCCTCGGGCGTATCGACCACCACCGTGCTGCGCTTTTGTCGCAAACTCAATTGCGAGGGTTATTCTGAATTTCGCGTGCGTTTCAAACTCTACCTTGAGCAAAACGAAACCCAGCAGGATAACTTTGGTGCAGGTGAAATCATTAGCTTCTTTAAAAGTGTGAATAACGCTGAGTTTGAAGCGCTGCTGGATGATGCCACCGATATCATCGTCGCCTGCGAGCGTATAATTTTTGTCGGCGCGGGTACTTCCGGCGCACTGGCAAAATACGGCGCACGGTTTTTCTCAAACGTCGGTAAATTCAGCAATCATATCGACGACCCGTATTTCCCGGTAACCAGCGATATGGCAAAAAACGCGCTGGCTATTGTGCTGTCTGTCTCCGGTGAGACGGCTGAAATATTGCGCTTTGCCAGCCAGTTCAGCCTGCACCATTGCAAAGTGCTTTCCATCACCGCCCATGAAGGTTCTGCACTGGCAAAGCTTGCCGATTTTAACCTTTCCTGGCATTTACCTCAGACGCGGGTGGCTGGGGTATACGATATTACAACGCAAATCCCGGTGGTGTATATTCTCGAAGCGCTTGGGCGCCGTCTGGCAAACCGATTGCGCCGGACTGAATAAGGAATCAGCACTATCACTGACATTTACCCTGGGTTAATACCAACACCTGTAACAGGCAGGAAAACGTCTCTCGTGCTTTAACGTTATAATAATAACCATCAGGAATTCGCATCAATGAATATTATCCCACCCAGACTTCATGATATAAAAATCCCTATGCAGCGTAATTCTCAATAAAAAACCACACCAACAGAGTAAATAGCGATAAATAAAAATCTGACCAACAGAAATCAATATGGAAGATATAAACATCAATAGTGCTCTTCTGCAGAACCGTCAGATAACCCCTTTATCTTTCAATACATATCATTATCACCTACGTATCAATGCGCATTTAGCGCAATTAAACTGCACCCTGTAACAAGCTGTTTCATACATGTGACAAATCACAGACTACACTATTTGTTATATCGTGACTTTTTATATTCATTTGGTAGACTCACAACATCCTCCATTAATTGCTCTGTAATAGCGCAACACGCTGAATAATATTTACAGAATTTGAATGAGAATGACGAACATGAAAAAATTAACGCTTCCAAAAGATTTTCTCTGGGGCGGCGCGGTTGCTGCACACCAGGTTGAAGGTGGCTGGGATCAGGGCGGTAAAGGCCCCAGCATTTGCGACGTGCTAACCGGCGGCGCGCACGGCGTACCGCGTGAAATCACACAGGAAGTCATTCCAGGTAAATATTATCCAAACCACCTCGCCAGCGACTTTTACAGTCATTATAAAGAAGACATCAAACTTTTTGCTGAGATGGGTTTTAAGTGTTTTCGCACTTCAATTGCCTGGACGCGTATTTTCCCGAAAGGCGACGAACTCGAGCCAAACGAAGAAGGCCTGAAGTTCTATGATGATGTGTTTGATGAACTGCTGAAATACAACATCGAACCGGTGATCACGCTCTCACATTTTGAAATGCCGCTACATCTGGTCCAGCAATACGGCGCCTGGACTAACCGCAAAGTGGTCGACTTCTTTGTACGCTTTGCTGAAGTGGTGTTTGAGCGCTATAAGCACAAAGTTAAATACTGGATGACGTTTAACGAAATTAATAACCAGCGTAACTGGCGCGCCCCGCTGTTTGGTTACTGCTGTTCCGGTGTGGTGTATACCGAGCACCAGAACCCGGAAGAAACCATGTATCAGGTGCTGCATCACCAGTTTGTAGCAAGCGCAATGGCCGTCAAAGCCGCGCGCCGTATCAACCCGGACATGCAGGTCGGCTGCATGCTGGCGATGGTGCCGCTGTATCCATACTCCTGTAAGCCAGAAGATATGATGTTCGCTCAGGAGTCCATGCGCGAGCGCTATGTCTTCACCGACGTACAACTGCGTGGCTACTACCCGTCTTACGTGCTTAACGAGTGGGAGCGTCGTGGTTTTACCATCAATATGGAACCTGGCGATGAGCAAATCCTGCGCGAAGGCACCTGCGACTACCTGGGCTTTAGCTATTACATGACCAACGCCGTGAAGGCCGAAGGCGGTACTGGTGATGCAATTTCTGGTTTTGAAGGCAGTGTACCTAACCCACACGTGAAAGCGTCCGACTGGGGCTGGCAGATTGACCCTGTTGGGCTGCGTTATGCCATGTGTGAACTGTGGGAGCGTTATCAGAAACCGTTGTTCATTGTTGAAAACGGCTTTGGCGCCATTGATAACGTTGAGGCTGATGGCAGCATCAACGACGATTACCGCATTGATTACCTGCGTGCCCACGTTGAAGAAATGATGAAAGCCGTCACCTGGGACGGCGTTGACCTGATGGGATACACACCGTGGGGCTGCATCGACTGCGTGTCTTTCACGACCGGCCAGTACAGCAAGCGCTACGGGTTTATTTATGTGAATAAGCATGATGATGGTACGGGCGATATGTCACGCTCGCGCAAAAAGAGCTTCAACTGGTACAAGCAAGTCATCGCCTCAAATGGCGAATCACTTTAGTTTTGCAGGGCCGCGTCAAACGCGGCCTTTTTTATCCCACTGTTAAATAAGAAAATCCTTACATTGATAGAACCTATCTCATTAATAGGTTTAAACATTTTCGTTCTTTGACGACCGTCAACGTGTTTTCCCTTTTAGGCCTGCATTATGCGATTGCTGATTTTGTCAGCACTTTCGCCTATGAAGGGATAACTACAATGAGCAAAATGATGAAGCTGGGCGTATCGGCATTAGCCGTCGCGGCCGTATGCTATTTTGGATTAGTGGGCTATGTCTGGCATCACGATAAACAGCGCGCGCAAGCCGCGCCGCCGGAAAAATCGGCTTCCGAAACCAACAATCGCGTCCTGAGTATTATGCGGGAGAAAGGCTGCGACTACTGTCACACCGTCTCCTCCGACCTGCCTTTTTATGCATCGTTTCCCATCGCTAAGCAGCTAATGGATTACGATATGTCACTGGGCTACAAATCCTTTAGCCTTGACCCCGTCAAGCAAAGCCTGTTGAAAGACGGCCCTGCGCCGCAGGATGATTTGACTAAAATCGAATGGGTAATGGCTAACGAAACCATGCCACCCACGCGCTATATTGCGATGCACTGGTCAGGCAAAATCAGTCCACAAGAGCGTGAAACCCTGCTCAACTGGATTAAAGATCAACGCCTGAAGTATTACGCCACGCCGGATATGGCAGAAAACCGCCGTAATGAGCCTGTACAGCCCATCCCGCAATCGCTGCCGGTGAATGCGCAGAAAGTCGCGCTGGGCCAGCGCCTGTATCATGACCCTCGTTTGTCGGGTGATAACACTATCTCGTGTGCAAACTGTCACCAGCTCGGGGCTGGCGGCGTTGACGGCAGAAAAACCTCGCTTGGCGTCGGCGACCAGGTGGGTCCCATTAATGCCCCCACGGTGTTTAACGCTGTCTTCAATATTGAACAATTCTGGGACGGACGCGCGGCAACGCTGGCGGCGCAGGCTGGCGGTCCACCGCTCAACCCGATTGAGATGGCTTCTGAATCCTGGGAGCAAATCATCGGCAAACTGAGTCAGGATCCGGTGCTTACTCAGGACTTCACGGCGGTCTATCCACAGGGCTTTAGTGGTGAAACCATCACCGATGCCATCGCTGAGTTTGAAAAAACGCTGATAACGCCAAATGCACCGTTTGATAAGTACCTGCGTGGTGACGACAATGCGCTGACGGCGCAGCAGAAACACGGCTGGCAGCTGTTTAAGGACAACAAGTGTGCAACCTGTCATACCGGTACCATTATGGGTGGCCGCTCCTTTGAGCCGCTGGGGCTGAAAAAAGACTTCGCGTTCGGCACCATTACCGATGTGGACGTGGGTCGTATGAACGTCACCAAAGAGACGCGCGACCGGCTGCGCCAGAAAGTCCCGACGCTGCGTAACGTTGCGCTGACCGCGCCGTATTTCCACCGTGGTGACGTACAGACGCTGGATGAAGCGGTGAAACTGATGTTGCGCTACCAGGTTGGCACTGACCTGCCGCAGAAGGATGTTGATGATATTGTTGCCTTCCTGCACACCCTGAACGGCGTTTACACACCGTATCCGGTTCAGTAACCACTAAAAGCGGACCTGAGGGTCCGCTTTGTTAATCGCCATTACACTCCTTCACCCGACGGGCTTATCACGCCCGACAAACACGTCTGGTCCTCAGAGACATGGTCGCCTCTTTGCAGTCAGCCTGACAAACTGTCACTTTCACAATGCCAAAGCGCTGCGTGCTCTCTCAGGACGCTCCCGGCAAGCAAACGCGCTCACCTGCTATTTACCGCCCGCCAGATCGATAAAACTGCCGGTCACATAAGAAGCCTTATCACTGAGTAACCAGACAATAGCCTGTGCCACTTCTTCGGGCTGACCGCCGCGCTGCATTGGCAACTGCGATTTAATCCTGTCGACACGTCCGGCCTCCCCTCCGCTGGCGTGCATGTCGGTATAGATAAACCCGGGTCGTACGCCGTTAACGCGTATGCCCTGTGCGGCCACTTCCTGCGCTAATCCGGTTGTCAATGTATCCACCGCGCCTTTTGATGCGGCATAGTCAACGTATTCCCCCGGGGAGCCAAGCCTGGCAGCGGCTGAGGACACATTGACGATAGCACCGTACTGATGAAGTGCCATCCGCTTCACCGCCTCACGGCAACATAAGAAAGTTCCAGTCACGTTGGTAGCGAGCACCTGATTAATTCGCTGCGCGTTCAGCGCCTCAACCCGGCTCTGGGTGAACAAAATACCGGCGTTATTGACCAGGGCGACTAACGGCTGCGCTTGTGTGTCAATGCGGGCAAACATCTGCATCACCTGAGATTCATCAGCAATATCTGCCTGAACGGCAAACGCTTCGCCGCCTGCGCGTACAATCTGCTCCACCACATCCTGCGCGGCTTGTGAGTGAGTATGATAATTCACCGCGACGCGATATCCCTCTTGTGCCAGTTGTAGCGCCGTTGCGCGTCCGATGCCTCGACTGGCACCGGTTACCAGGGCAATTGCCATATGTCCTCCCGCAAAAAAGAAGGGCGCTTACGCGCCCTTGAGACTGATGACAAACCGCATCCTGTCTGTGACAGGATGGATGATATCCAATAAAAAATAAGGAAAATCAATTCATTGATTTTCATCTGCTAACCACAAAGAAGGAAAAACCACGTTTTTCCTTCTTTGTCAGCAATCTAAGGGCGCTTACGCGCCCTTTAACCTGTTGTGAGTAACCGTATTACTGATATTCGCTCATCGGCACGCAGGAACAAAACAGATTCCTGTCGCCCCATACATCGTCAAGGCGCTTCACCGTCGGCCAGTATTTGTTGCTGCTGCCTGCCGGGAATACCGCCAGTTCGCGGCTGTACGGATGGTTCCACTCGGCCACCAGCTCCTGCTGCGTATGAGGGGCGTTAACCAGCGGGTTGTCCGAAAGCGGCCATTCCCCTTTTGCCACACGGTCGATTTCAGCGCGAATAGCCAACATCGCGTCAATAAAGCGGTCCAGCTCAACCTTACTTTCAGACTCCGTGGGTTCCACCATCAGCGTGCCTGCAACCGGGAACGACATAGTCGGCGCATGGAAGCCGTAATCAATCAGGCGCTTGGCAACATCCAGTTCGCTGATACCGGTCTGCTCTTTAAGCGGGCGTACGTCCAGAATACATTCGTGCGCCACGCGGCCGTCGCGGCCGGTATAAAGCACCGGCCAGGCATCTTTCAGACGGCTGGCAATGTAGTTGGCATTAAGGATTGCCACCTGGCTTGCCTTTTTCAGCCCCTGCGCGCCCATCATGCGGATGTACATCCAGCTAATCGGCAGAATAGATGCGCTACCAAACGGTGCGGCAGACACCGCGCCCTGGGTGGTGAGCATATCTTCAATCTGCACTACGCTGTGGCCCGGAACAAACGGTGCCAGATGCGCTTTCACGCCGATAGGTCCCATGCCCGGGCCGCCGCCGCCGTGCGGAATGCAGAACGTTTTATGCAGGTTAAGGTGTGACACATCTGCGCCAATAAAGCCCGGGGTGGTGATGCCAACCTGAGCATTCATGTTCGCGCCGTCCAGGTAAACCTGGCCGCCAAACTCATGCACCACGTTGCAGGCTCCACGAATGGTTTCTTCGTACACGCCGTGGGTTGACGGATAGGTCACCATGATGCAGGAAAGCTGGCTTCCCGCCTGCTCGGCTTTAGCGCGCAGATCGCCAAGATCGATGTTGCCATCTTTATCACACGCCACCACCACAACCTGCATGCCCGCCATTTGCGCTGAAGCCGGGTTAGTCCCGTGTGCAGAACTCGGGATAAGGCAGATATCGCGATGACCTTCATTGCGGCTTTCGTGATAGCGACGGATCGCCAGCAGACCCGCGTATTCGCCCTGCGCGCCGGAGTTCGGCTGCATGCACAACGCGTCATAGCCGGTAAGTTTCACCAGCCATTCCGACAGCTGCGCAATCATCTGGTGATAGCCTTCGGCCTGGTTCGCCGGGCAGAACGGATGCAGTTCAGCAAATTCCGGCCAGGTGATGGGGATCATTTCCGCTGCGGCGTTGAGCTTCATGGTGCAGGAGCCAAGCGGGATCATGGCCTGGTTCAACGCCAGGTCTTTACGCTCCAGGCTGTGCATGTAGCGCATCATCTCAGTTTCGCTGTGGTGACTGTTAAACACCGGATGCGCGAGGATGGCGTCATCACGCATCATCGTCTGAGGAATAGAGCGGCTGTCATGCGCTACGTCTTTATCGAGCGTTTGCGGGCACAGACCGTGACCGTCGCCCAGCAGCACATCAAAGAGTGCAATCACATCTTCACGCGTGGTGGTTTCATCAAGCGTAATACCAACCGCGCCAGGCAGGTCACTGCGCAGGTTAATTTCCCGCGCTTCGGCACGCGCCAGCACCCCGGCTTTATCGCTGACTTCTACACACAGCGTGTCGAACCAGCTGCTATGGCGCAGATGCAGGCCTTTGCTTTGCAGGCCCACGGCCAGAATGTCGGTGAGACGATGAATGCGCTTAGCAATGCGCCTGAGACCTTCCGGCCCGTGCCAGACGGCATACAGTCCGGCAATATTTGCCAGCAGCACCTGCGAAGTACAGATGTTGGAGTTGGCCTTTTCACGGCGTATATGCTGCTCGCGCGTTTGCATCGCCATGCGCAGTGCGGTGTTACCGGCGGCATCGCGGGAAACGCCAATGATGCGCCCCGGCATGGCACGCTTGTGCTGGTCGCTGACAGCAAAGAAGGCTGCATGCGGCCCGCCGTAGCCCATCGGCACACCAAAACGCTGTGCGGAGCCAAAGACAATGTCTGCCCCCTGCTTGCCCGGTGCCGTTAACAGCACCAGCGCCATCATATCGGCAGCTACGCTAACGACAACGTTGCGCGCTTTCAGCTCGCTGATAAGCGCGCTGTAATCATGAATCTCACCGGTCGTCCCTACCTGCTGGAGCAGCACGCCAAACAGGTCCTGATGGTCAAGCGCTTTGTGCGGCTCATCCACAATCACGTCAAAGCCAAATGTCTCGGCACGGGTGCGCACCACGTCCAGCGTCTGCGGATGAATATCCTGCGCCACAAAAAAGCGGTTGGCGCTTTTAAGCTTGCTGATACGCTTTGCCATCGCCATTGCTTCGGCAGCGGCGGTGGCTTCATCAAGCAGCGAGGCAGAAGCCAGGTCCATGCCGGTTAAATCAAGCGTGAGCTGTTGGAAGTTAAGCAGCGCCTCCAGGCGCCCCTGGGATACTTCCGGCTGATATGGCGTGTAGGCGGTATACCAGCCCGGGTTTTCCAGCATGTTACGCAGGATCACCGGCGGCGTTTGCACGGCCGCGTACCCCATCCCGATATAAGATTTGAAACGCTTGTTGCGACCTGCAATGGCTTTCAACTCTGCCAGTGCAGCAAATTCGCTGGCAGCTTCGCCGGTTTGCGGCGGCTGCGGTAGCTGAATATCAGCCGGGACAATCTGCGCAATCAGCGCATCAAGAGAGGTGGCGCCTACCGCCTCGAGCATCTGTTTTTGCTGCTCCGGGGTAGGTCCAATGTGCCTGTCGATAAAGGCTTCGCTGTGTTCCAGCTGGCTGAGGGTCTGAGTCATGGCTTGTGCTTCCGGGTCACTTACTGTGGGGCAAACAAAAAGGGGTCGGGGCTTAACCCGACCCCTTCACGTTATTCGTCTTCTAACAGGGCTTCATAGGCGTCTGCACTGAGCAGCGCGGCAACCTGGCTTTCATCGCTGGCCTTGATGCGGAAAATCCAGCCATCGCCATACGGTTCGGCGTTTACCAGCTCAGGCTCGTCGCCCAGTGACTCGTTCACCGCCACAATTTCACCGCTTATCGGCGCATAAATATCGGAGGCGGCTTTTACTGATTCCGCAACAGCACAATCATCGCCCGCGCTGACGGTTTTACCCACTTCCGGCAGGTCAACAAATACCATGTCCCCCAGCAATTGCTGCGCATGTTCAGTAATACCCACGGTATAGGTTCCGTCGGCTTCCTTGCGCAGCCACTCGTGCTCTTTACTGTATTTCAAATCGTTCGGCACATTGCTCATTGTCTCTCTCCTGAATATCCCCGCGTTCGCCTGGGTATTAAAAGTACAGATTATGCGACGGCTTTGCCGGCGCGAACAAAAACAGGTTTGGTTACTTTGACCGGCATTTCACGGTTGCGGATTTGCACGATGGCAGTCTCGCCAATACCCGCCGGGACGCGCGCCAGCGCAATACTGTAGCCAAGCGTCGGTGAGAAGGTGCCGCTGGTGATAATGCCTTCCTGCGCATTGCCGTGTATGTCGGTAAAACGTACCGGCAGTTCGCCGCGCAGTACGCCCTTTTCCGTCATTACCAGACCAACCAGCTGCTCCGTACCCTGCTCGCGCTGCGCTTCGAGCGCATCACGACCGATGAAGTCACGTTCTGCCGGTTCCCAGGCGATAGTCCAGCCCATATTGGCCGCAAGCGGCGATACGCCTTCGTCCATCTCCTGACCGTAGAGGTTCATACCCGCTTCCAGACGCAGCGTGTCACGAGCGCCCAGGCCACAGGGCTTCACACCCGCTTTTACCAGCTGCTGCCAGAACGCCGCCGCCTGCTCATTTGGCAGCGCAATCTCGTAGCCGGCTTCACCGGTGTAACCGGTAGTCGCAATAAACAAATCACCGGACTGTACACCGAAAAAGGGCTTCATATCCGCTACCGCGTCGCGCTGCTCAGGGGTAAACAGCGTTGCCGCTTTCTCTTTCGCCTGTGGACCCTGGACGGCAATCATGGACAGATCGTCACGCACGGTGACCGCCACGCCGTACGGCTGCGCATGACGGGTAATCCAGGCAAGATCTTTTTCGCGCGTCGCGGAGTTCACCACCAGGCGGAAATTGTCTTCAGAGAAGTAGTACACGATGAGGTCGTCAATCACGCCCGCCGAGGCATTGAGCATTGGCGTATAGAGCGCTTTGCCGGTTTTAGTGAGCTTTGCAACGTCATTTGCCAGCAGATAGCGCAGAAACGCCTGCGTGCGGCTGCCCTGCAAATCAACAATGGTCATGTGGGAGACATCAAACATCCCGGCATCCGTGCGTACTGCGTGGTGTTCATCCAGCTGAGAGCCATAGTGCAGCGGCATCATCCAGCCGTGAAAATCCACCATGCGCGCACCGCACAGCGTATGTTGTTCAAACAAAGGGGTCTGCTGAGCCATCTTGTCCTCTTTCAGTACGATGGGGGTCTCCTTTTCGCCCCGCGACGAACGGGACGAAACCCGGCGTTAACGCCCAATGGGGCACCAACGCAAACGTTACCTTTGTCCTGAACTTATCATTGAAACCGGCGCTAAACCATAAGCGCACGCGTGTCATCGGATTACCTTATGACCAAAAAAACGGGCTGACAGGCAGAGTTTTTTCATCCAGACATTTGCGAAACAGCGCACAAAATCGCGCAATTTCGCACCAGGAATTTAGAATCAGATAACATTTTTGATAAAAACAAAAACAAAAATGCTACAAACGACATTTCGCTAAATTAGTAAAACTAATGCGAAACGGGGCGTGGGATTAGAATATTTCAAATGAGGAGGCGCCCCTTTGCGTAACCAAAAGGGGCGTACAGGCGGGTTTAGCGCAGCCAGTCCGGCAGGTCGTTAAGCCCCAAAGCCTTGCGAATCAACTGGGGTTTTACCCCCGGTAAGGTATCGGCAAGCTTCAGGCCGATATCCCGCAGCAGTTTTTTCGCCGGATTGCTGCCTGCAAACAGCTCGCGAAAGCCCTGCATACTCGCCAGCATCAGGGCTGCACTGTGCTTGCGGCTGCGTTCATAACGGCGCAGATAGAGATACTGACCAATATCTTTGCCCTGCTCATGCAGGCGGCGCACCTGGGCAATAAGCTCTGCGGCATCCATAAAACCGAGGTTGACTCCCTGCCCGGCCAGCGGATGAATAGTATGAGCGGCATCGCCCACCAGCGCCAGCCGGTGGGCGGCAAACTGGCGCGCATAGCGCCCCGTCAGTGGAAACACCTGGCGCTCACTCTCGACCTGACACAAACCCAGACGGTTATCAAACGCTACCGTCAGGGCCTGGTTAAAAATTTCCTCATCGGCCTCGCGCATGCGCGCGGCCTCGTCCGGCGACAGCGACCAGACAATAGAGCACAGATAAGGATCGCTTAACGGCAGAAAAGCCAGTACACCATCGCCGTGGAAAACCTGGCGTGCGACGGCATCATGCGGCTCGGCAGTACGAATTGTCGCCACCAGCGCGTGATGACGATAATCCCAGGACGCCAGCGGGATATCTGCCTGCTGGCGTAACCAGGAGTTCGCGCCGTCGGCCCCCACCACGAGTCGGGCTGTCAGCATAGTACCGTCTTTGAGTGTGAGAAAAGCCTCGTTCTCACCCCAGGCAATCTGCTGCATGTCAACAGGGGCCAGTAGCGTGATATCCGCATAACTTTGCGCTTTTTCCCACAGCGCCTGGTGAATGACGGCGTTTTCGACAATATGTCCCAGGTGACTGAAGCCAACGCTACTGTCTTGAAAGCTGATGCGCCCGAAGCTGTCGCGGTCCCAGACCTCCATGCCGTGATAGCAACTGGCACGCTGCCCCTCAATCGCATTCCAGACGCCAAGGCGGGTAAGCAGTTTTTCGCTGGCACCGTTAATTGCCGACACGCGCAGCGCGGGGGGAGCGTTACTGTCCAGTTTTTCTGCCACGTGCTGCTCGAGCACGGCAATACGCAGACCACTTCCCTGCAGACCGCAGGCCAGCGCCAGCCCTACCATGCCGCCACCGACAATTGCCACATCAACACTTTGCACTTATGACTCTCCTGTTAACGCGCCACCCAGCCCAGGGTACGCCTGGCCAGCGCATCACGCGCTGGCGTTAGATATTCCATCGCCATCAACCCTACGTTGCGACCCGCGACCAGCGGCGACCAGCGGTTGGCAAATACCTGCACCAGACCGTCCGTCACGCCAATGGTTGCTGCGCGATCGGGTCTGCGGCGTGCATGATAAGCCTCCAACACCGGCCAGGTACCAATGTCCTGGCCCTGACGCCAGCGCTCAGCGAGGGTTTCAGCAAGCGTCATCACATCGCGCATACCGAGGTTAAAACCCTGCCCGGCAATGGGATGCAAGGTTTGCGCTGCATTACCCACCAGCGCCAGGCGATGCGTGACGCTGCGTGATGCACGGGTTAGCGCCAGCGGATAGGCGCTACGTGTGCCTGCATGAGTAATACGCCCCAGTCGCCAGCCAAACGCACGCTGTAGCTCATCACAGAATCGCTCATCACTCCAGCTCATGACGTCATCGCGCTTCTCACTGGCGTGGCACCACACCAGTGAGCAACGCCCGCCCGACATTGGCAGCATCGCCAGCGGACCATCGGCGGTGAAGCGCTCCCAGGCACGGCCCTGATGCGCCTGTGCCGTCGAGACATTCGCAATGACCGCAACCTGACCGTAATCGTCTTTACGCCAGTTAATGCCACACTGAGCAGCGAGCCGGGACTGGCTGCCATCGGCGGCAACCAACAGACTGCCCTCAATCATCTCACCCTTTTCAAGCGTCACGCGGGCCACGTCCTGAGTACGCTCGCAGCCAGCCACTCGCTGTGGGCAATGCAGCGTCACACCCGGCGCCTGGCGCAGCAGCCCAAACAGCCGTTGGCCAACATCATGAAGCTCTACCACTTGCCCGAGTGCGGATGTCTGGTAGTCCTTCGCCTGCAACGTGACAAAACCCGCATGGCCGCGATCGCTAACATGCACGGTGTTAATAGCCGTCGCGCAATCGGCTAACGCAGGCCAGACGCCAATCTGTGAAAGTTGCTGGCAGGTACCCTGTGCCAGCGCAATCGCGCGGGCGTCGAATCCGGGATGGTGTAACGAAGACGGGAGTGTGGCCTCAACCAGATGCACGGGCAATTTGCCGTCGCTCAGGTGCGACAGCGCCAGGGCTAACGTTGCACCATTGATGCCACCGCCGACGATGATGACGCTCATGAGCGCCCCGCCGCCATCAGTGCCTCAATGTCGTCAGCGCGTTTCACTACGCTGGCAGTAAGGTTCTCGTTTCCGGTTTCGGTAATCACGATATCGTCTTCTATGCGAATGCCAATCCCGCGATACTGTACCGGTACGTTAGCCTCAGGCGAGATATACAGCCCAGGCTCTACGGTCAGCACCATGCCAGGCTCCAGCAGGCGTGAGCGGTCCTGCCCGTAGTTGCCCACGTCATGCACATCCAGCCCCAGCCAGTGGCTAAGACCATGCATAAAGAAAGGACGATGGGCGTTATCGGCAATGAGTTGCTCAATATCGCCCTGCAAAATGCCAAGGCGTACCAGGCCACGCACCATGATGCGCACCACTTCACCAGTGACGGCCTGAATGGACGTACCGGGGCGATAGAGCGTGAGCGCGGTTTCCAGTGACTCCAGCACAATGTCGTAAATGTCGCGCTGCGGTGCGCTAAATTTACCGCTCACCGGGAAGGTGCGCGTGATATCGCCCGCGTAGCCCAGATATTCGCAGCCTGCGTCAATCAGCACCAGGTCGCCGTCATGCAGCTCGCTTTCGTTTTCGGTGTAATGCAGAATACAGCCGTTTTCTCCGGCGCCCACAATGGTGTTATAGGAGGGATAACGCGCACCGTGGCGGTTAAATTCGTGGTGAATTTCCCCTTCCAGGTGATATTCAAACAGCCCCGCCCGGCACGCCTTCATGGCACGGGTGTGGGCCAGCGCACTAATTTCACCCGCACGCCGTAGCACCTCGATTTCTTCTGGCGATTTAAACAGGCGCATTTCATGCACCCACGGGCGCCAGTCGGTCAACGTAGCCGGTGCGCTAAGATTCTGGCGCGTGCCTGCACGCAGTTTTTCGAGTGCCGCGAAAACAATCTTATCTGCATACGGATAAAGCCCCTGCGCGTGGTACACCACGTCCAGGCCATTGAGTAACTGCCAGAGATGCTGGCCGATTTCGCTAAACGCCAACGCGCGGTCAACCGCCAGTTTTTCTGGCGCGGCTTCCTGCCCCAACCGGCGGCCAAACCAGATTTCTGCATTTTTGTCGCGCACCCGGTTAAACAACACACTGTGATTGTGACTCTCCGCGCTTTTAATCAGCACCAGCACAGCTTCCGGCTCATTAAAACCGGTGAAGTACCAGAAATCACTGTTCTGACGATAGGGATATTCACTGTCGGCGCTGCGCGGTGCTTCGGGCGCGGCGAAAATGAGCGCGGCGCTGCCTGGCGCCATTTTGGCCAGCAGCGTCTGGCGGCGGCGGAGAAACTCTTGTTGTGTCATGGCACCTCCTGAGTTTTATGCCTTTTATACCTCAGCGCAGGCACGCCTGTGCCTGCGCTCAGAGACAAGCGTGTAGATTAATGCAGCGTGGGTTTTTGTACCTCAGGGACGCCAGGTGCCGGGCGCGTAAACGAGTCATGGCACAGGAGGGCTGCAACACGCACGTATTCAACGACTTCTTCCAACGACATTTCCAGTTCTTCCTGATCCTCATCTTCGTCATAGCCAAGTTGGGCAATATTACGAAGGTCGTCGATGGCCTCACCGGTTTCGCCGGTCACTTTGTCAAGCTTGGGCTGCGTGACGCCAAGACCCAGCAGGAAGTGGTTCACCCAGCCTGCCAGCGCGTCTGCACGGTCGAAAACGCTGATGCTTTCGCCTTCCGGCAGATAAAGCTGGAACAGGAAACCGTCATCTTCCAACGCATCACTGGTGACAGAGTGCAGCTGAACCAGCGTATCCGAGAGGTTTTTACTAAATGCCAGTCCCTCGTTGGTCAGGTCATGCAGCAGCGCCTGCCAGCTGCTGTCTTTATTGCCGCCGCACAGCATACCGCTGATAAGGCCGTGCATCTCCGCAGGCGTCAACCCTACGCCCTGTTCACTAAGCTGTTGGCCCAGGGTGTCGTAACCGGGCATACCGTTGTTCTGTATAGACATGCGCATTCATCATCGTTGGGAGGAAGAGTTCATGTTATGCTACCATCATGAAGCCCGCAGATACCAGAAAAGGGCTTGTATCTTCATATCAGGGTAGCTTATAGTGACGCCCCTTTGCTGCCCCGGCGGTAGTAAAAGCGGGCGATTTAACAGCGTGGAAGGTGGCATGTCTGCACAACCAGTCGATATCCAAATTTTTGGGCGCTCGCTGCGGGTCAATTGCCCGCCGGAACAGCGGGAAGCGCTAAGCAAGGCAGCTGAAGAACTCGATAGGCGTTTGCAGGATCTTAAAGTCCGTACGCGCGTGAGCAACACTGAGCAACTGGTGTTTATCGCTGCGCTCAATATTTGCTATGAGCTTGAGCTGGAAAAACAAAAGACCAGTGACTATGCCGCCAGCATGGAGCAGCGTATCCGTATGCTTCAGCAGACGCTGGAACAGGCATTACTTGAGCAAGGTCGCAATCCTGAACGAACAGGACTAAAGTTTGAATAACACTTCATGGTCAGCTATGGTAGAGTAACTGTGAAGGACAAAATTTCTCTGAGATGTTTGCAAGCGGGCCAGTCCCCTGAGCCGATATTTC
>CBIFVZ010000057.1:0-26619 GCA_966185765.1 uncultured Enterobacteriaceae bacterium
ACGTACATGATGTAACCCGCGTGCGCGCCGTTCTGGTAATACTTGCGACGAAACAGCGTGGCGGATTCATTCAGCCAGGCTGAATTGAGCGCGCTCAGATATTCGGGCATCCCGTAGAGCTCCTGATTGATATCGGGCTCCAGCAAATGGCATACCGAGCCGGGCGCAAACTGGTGCGGGTGTGTGAAGTCAGACACGTACCAGTAAACACCATCCTCGATGCCACGGCGGGTATATTTTGCCGGTGAGGTTTCCAGCTTCAGGAGCTGGCCGGTGACGCTCATGCGCTTTTCGAGATAGCCGTTGGCAAAGACCAGATAATCGAGCACAAGGCGGCTGAAATCCTGACGTGACAGCAACGGGTGAGGGATGTAGGTACTCGTCAGGATGTTGCGCTTTACGTAAATCGGAGAGCTGTGGTGCACGGCGGCGCGCAGGCTTTTCGCCAGCCCGGAGAAGTTGACCGGCGGCTCGTACCATTTGCCGTTATTGATGCATTCGACATAGTCGAGGATGTCGCGGCGATCCAGAACGGGTAACGGTTCGCCAAAGGTGAACGCCTCGATTTTCTGCGGTGCGCTGGCGGTCATGTTGGTCTGTTTGGGCTGTTTATTTTGGCGTTTTTTCATCTTAGTTAATGTCCAGAATGGAGGTGGAGTGCATACCGCTACCGGCGGAAAGCGGCTCGTTTAACAGCGCGTGCATGGTCGCCCACGCGATATCCGCGTGGCTGGCTTCCTCGCTGCGGCTGGCTTCATAGGTGGCGCTGCGGCCACTGCTGGTCATGGTTTTGCGGATAGCCATAAATGACTGGGTGATGTCGGTCGCCCCGGCGTCATATTCCAGACACCCGCGTCGAATGGTGTCTTTTGCTTTCAGCACCATCGCGGTTTTCATTTCCGGCGTGTAGCGGATGGCGCGCGCCGCCGGGAAGAATGAGCGCACGAGCTGGTAAACACCCTGGCCGATGCCGGTCGCATCGATACCGATATAGTCGACGGTGTATTTTTCGGTCAGCGCCCGGATGGCCTCGGCCTGTGCGGCAAAGTCCATGCCTTTCCACTGGTGACGCTCAAGAATGCGGAACTTGCCACCGGCAACCAGCGGCGGAGCCAGCACCGCACAGCCTGCGCTGTCGCCGGTGTGTGACGGGTCATAACCAATCCACACAGAACGCCAGTTAAACGGACGGTCGGCGAATGGCTCGAAGTCCTCCCACTCCTCCATCGCATCGACCATGCAGCGCTGCAGCTCCTCGAACGGGAATACCGACGCTTTATCGTCGACGAACTCACACATAAACAGGTTACGGAAGTCATCCGCGCTGTTTTCCTGCTTAAGCTGGTCGAGGTTAAACAGGGTGCAGCCCCCGGCGAGCGCGTCCTCAATGGTGACAATCTGCCGCCACTGGCCGTCACCGCATAACATGCCACCGGCGAGCGCCTGATGACTGATATCGATGTCGACACGTTCGTCGCGGTTACTGCGCCCACGGTTAAACAGCTCGCCTGACCAGAACGGGTAAGCACCGTGCGCCAGCGTGGACGGTGTCGAAAAATAGGTGGTACGCAGGTGCGACTGAGAGGCCATGCCCGACGCGACTTTTCGCAGCTTCTGGAAATTGGGGATCCAGAAAATTTCATCGACATACAGGTCGCCGTTGTGGCTCTGCGCGGTGTTGGAATTGGTCCCGAGGAAAATCAGCTCAGCGCCGTTGTTGCCGATGACAATCGGGTCGCCTGACAGGTCGACGTCGACCAGACGGGCAAAGGCGATGATGTACTTACGGAACACGTAAGCCTGCGTTTTACTGGCCGACAAAAATATCTGGTTTTGACCGGTTTTAAGGGCGCGCAGGAGCGACTCGCGCGCAAAGTAGAACGTCGCGCCAATCTGGCGGGATTTCAGGATGTGGCGGATGCGGTGCTCTAATCCCGCTTTATGCCAGCGGAGCTGATAGTCGAACGACTGGTCGAAGAAAATCTCTTCCAGCTTTTCAATCGCTTCATCACTGAAGAAATTGCGTTTCGGCTTTTTGCGATCCCCTTTATTACGGCTGGCAATATTGGGGTTTAAATCCACCTCGTTTCCGGTCTGGCCGTAGCGGTTAATGCGCGCGAGCCGCTCCATCTGGCGCGACAAAAAATCAGCAACTTTGAAGTCATGCGCGGTCAGGTCTGGCTTTGCGTAGAGCTGAATAAGCCGCGCCTCTATCGTCGATTCCACGCGGTTAATAGGGGCGGTTTCTTCCCATCCATCGCGCTGTTTCCAGCTCTGCACGGTCGGGCGCTTGAGCTGCAGCATGTCGCAGATTTGCGGCACGGCGAACCCCTGCCAGTACAACAGCCGCGCCTTCCGTCGCGGGTCATTTAACACAGAAAGGTCAGTTGAAATGGTCATGCTTGCCTCGTTTTTGGTGTGACGTGGCAAGGCTAAGGAAATAGGGGGGTATTCGCGCTAAGTGACTGTTGTGTCAGATCTAATCAGATCGTAAGCAGTGGCTGATACGGGTCAGAGTCGGGAAACTAACCCTGCCCCGAAAACCCAACATCAGGACACCTGAACAATGGCAAAGAAAGTTTCTAAATGGTTTCGCATCGGCGTCGAAGGTGACACCTGCGATGGCCGCGTCATCAGCGCTGATGACATTCAGGAAATGGCCGACACGTTCGACCCGCGCGTCTACGGCTGCCGCATTAACCTCGAACATATCCGGGGGTTGATGCCTGACAGTCAGTTTAAACGTTATGGCGATGTGACCGAGCTTAAGGCGGAGATTATCAGCGATGGCTCTGCGCTCGATGGCAAAAAAGCGCTGTTTGGCAAAATCCAGCCCCTTGACGAGCTCGTCAGCATGGTTAAGGCAGGTCAAAAGGTTTACACCTCAATGGAGATCCGCCCGAACTTTGCCAACAGTGGCAAGTGCTATTTGGTTGGCCTTGCCGTCACCGATGACCCGGCAAGCCTCGGCACCGAATACCTCGAATTCTGCAGCCGCGCCATGCAAAACCCGCTCGCCGGTAAAAAAGACCAGCCGGATGACGTTTTTTCTGTGGCCTCACTGGCTGAGCTGGAATTTGAGGACGTTCCCGACACCATGCTCAACAGCCTGACCGATAAGGTTAGAGCCATTTTTGGCCGTAAGCAGGCCAGCGATGACGCCCGTTTCGCCGATGTGCATGAGGCGGTAACCACCGTTACCGAACAGGTGCAAACCAATCTCAACGCCACTGACCAGCGCGTCACCGAGCTGGAAACCGAACTGGCGAAGCTTAAGCAGGACGTGACCAGCAAGGCCGATGAAAGCGCGCAGGCGTTTAATGACCTCAAAAACTCCCTCGATAACACCGAAAGCAAGGGCCAGCCGCGCCGCGAGCTTTCAAAAGGCGGCACGGGCGACGAGCTGCTGACCAACTGCTGATAACCCGCCGGGCGTGCTGCCCGGCCTGATACCTATTACCTGAACAGGAATAACCATGCGTAAAGATACCCGCTTCAAATTCAATGCCTACCTGTCCCGCGTCGCGGAGCTGAACGGCGTTTCCACCGATGACGTGGCGAAGAAATTCACCGTCGAGCCGTCGGTCACGCAAACCCTGATGACCACGCTGCAGATGTCATCCGCGTTTCTGACCAAAATCAACATCGTGCCGGTCGACGAGCTGAAAGGCGAAAAGGTCGGGGTGGGCGTTAACGGTACGATTGCCAGCACTGCCGATACTGCCGGTGATGATGAACGTAAGACCGCTGATTTCACCGCGCTGGAGTCCAATAAATACGAGTGTGCGCAGATTAACTTTGACTTCCATATCCGCTACAAACAGCTCGACCTGTGGGCGCGATTCCAGGACTTCCAGACTCGTATCCGCGACGCGATTATCAAGCGTCAGTCGCTCGATTTCATCATGGCCGGTTTCAACGGCATCGAGCGCGCGGCGACGTCCGACCGCAAAAAGAATCCGATGCTGCAGGACGTGGCGACCGGCTGGCTGCAGAAGTACCGCAATGAAGCGCCAGCGCGCGTGATGTCAAAAATTACCGACGAGGAAGGGGCGGTAATTTCTGATGTGATCCGCGTGGGTAAAAACGGCGACTATGCGAACCTCGACGCGCTGGTCATGGATGCCACCGGCAATCTGATTGACGAGATTTATCAGGATGACCCGGAGCTGGTTGTCATCACCGGGCGTAAGCTGATGGCGGATAAATATTTCCCTATCGTTAATCAGGAGCAGGCAAACTCCGAGTCGCTGGCCGCTGACATCATCATCAGCCAGAAGCGAATCGGCAATCTGCCAGCCGTGCGCGTGCCGTACTTCCCGGCTAATGCCCTGATGGTGACGCGCCTCGACAACCTGTCTATTTACTTCATGGATGACGCACATCGCCGCGCCATCATCGAAGAGCCGAAAAAAGACCGCGTCGAAAACTACGAGTCAATGAATATCGACTACGTGGTCGAGGCTTACGCCGCCGGATGCCTGATTGAAAACATCACGCTCGGTGACTTCACCGCACCTGCAGCACCGGAAAGCGGAGAGTAAGCCATGACGAGTCCCGCAGCGCGTCACATGATGCGGGTCTCGGCCTCTGAAACTGCGCAGCGGGCTGCAGTCCCGCTGCGCAATGCAACTGCCTATGAGCAGATGCTCGTTAAGCTGGCCGCAGACAACCGCACGCTAAAACAAATCAGTTCAAAAGAGCGTAAAGCCGCGAAAAAACGCGAGCTGCTGCCGTTCTATCTGCCGTGGGTGGCTGGCGTCCTCGACAGTGGTAAAGGGGCGCAGGATGACATCGTCATGACGGTCATGCTGTGGCGTCTCGATGCTGACGATATCGCCGGGGCGCTGGAGATAGCCCGTTACGCCATGACCTACGGCCTCACCATGCCGGTCGGTCGCCGTCCGACGCCGTGCCTGCTGGCCGAAGAGGTCACGCTCGCCGCGCAGCGCCTGCTCGCTGCAAAACAGCCGGTCGAACTGGCGAACCTGCTCGACACCATCGCGCTGACGGAGCGCGCGGATATGCCCGATATCGTGCGTGCGAAGCTGCACAAAATCACCGGCTACGTGCTGCGTGATGCGAAGCAACTGCCCGAGGCACTGGCGCACCTGCAGCGTGCGATCCAGTTAGAAAGCACTATCGGGGTGAAAAAGGATATCGAGCAGTTAGAGCGTCAGCTCAGGCCAAAACCTGAACCCGCCCCGAAAACCCAAAAGACTAAACCGCGCACGCGCAAACCTGCCGCTAAACCGGCGGCACGGCGCGGGCGTCCACCAAAGGCGGCAAAAGCCGCAGGTTAACCGAGCGCTCCCCGAGCCGGGCGGCACGCCGTTCAATGCGGGTATTCCTTACCCTGACTGCGAACGGCGTCCACCGCCCACCTATTACCCGAGGTTGTCATGACGACGCTGATTATTGAGCCAAAACAAGAGCCGCAGGATGTGCCGGGCGTGGTGATACCGCCACCGGGCGTGAGCGAGCCGGTAATCAAAAACACCCCGTTTTTTCCTGACGTGGATCCGAAGCGCGTGCGGGAGGAAATGCGGTTAGAACAGACCGTTTCCCCCGTGCGCCTGCGCCGGGCGATTAAGACCGCCATCGCGGAGACGAATGCGGAGCTGGGCGAATGGCGCGAGCGTCAGCTCGAAGCCGGTCACGCCACGCTGGCGGATGTCCCGACCGACCAGCTCGACGGCGAGAGCGTGCGCGTTTTCCACTATTTCAACGCCGTGTGTGCCATGACGACCGCCACGCTCTATGAGCGCTTTCGCGGCGTGGATGCGACCGCCAAAGGCGACAAAAAGGCCGACAGTATCGACAGCACTATCGATGAGATGTGGCGGGATATGCGCTGGTCAGTGGCGCGTATCCAGGACAAAGCGCGCTGTATTGTGGGGCAAATCTGATGAAAGCGTATGCGCTGCAGGGCGACACCCTCGACGCGATTTGTGCCCGGTATTACGGGCGCACCGAGGGGGTAGTCGAAGCCGTCTTAGAAGCGAATCCCGGTCTGTCCGAGCTCGGCGTCATTCTGCCGCACGGCACGGCAATTGAGCTGCCCGAGATCGAGAGCGCGGCCAGAACCGAAACGGTGAATCTATGGGACTGAGCATGGAAAAAATCACCACGTTTATCGCCTACTGGCTGGCCGTGGGGCTGGCATATGTCGGGGCAATGTCACCCGAAAAGATGGCGCTTTACGTGGGCGGTGGATGCGCCATTTTTACCGCGCTGACGAACTACTGGTTTAAGCGCAAGACGTACCTCTATCTGACATCGCTCGGACTCGATAAAGGGGCTATTCGTGAAATCAATCGTTAAAAAATGCAGTGTGGCCGCCGTGCTGGCGCTGGCAGCACTGGTGCCTGACTTTCGTCTGCTTAACACCTCGCCCGAGGGGCTGGCGCTGATTGCCGACCTCGAAGGTTGTCGCCTGACGCCTTACCAGTGCAGCGCGGGAGTGTGGACGTCGGGCATCGGCCACACTGCAGGCGTCGTCCCGAAAGGGGACATCACCGAGAGTCAGGCGGCGGCGAACCTTGTCGCGGATGTGATGAACGTCGAGAAACGTCTGGCCGTATGCGCGCCGGTGGAAATGCCGCAACAGGTTTACGATGCGCTGGTCAGCTTCTCATTCAACGTGGGAACCGGCGCGGCCTGCCGCTCAACGCTGGTCTCGTACATCAAGCGTCATCAATGGTGGCAGGCGTGCGACCAGCTCACCCGCTGGGTTTACGTGAATGGCGAAGTTAACAAAGGGCTGGAAAACCGCCGCGCGCGTGAGCGTGCCTACTGCATCAGGGGTATTCAATGAAAGTGATGTTGTTTTTACTGGCCGCGCTGATGGCGGTTGTGCTCTGGCAGCGCCATGAAAACGGCAACCTGATGCGCTCCTTTGAACGGGCAAACAAGGTGGCAGTTGAACAGAAAAATGTGATCGGGATGCTGAAAAATCAGCTTTCCGTTTCGCAGGGAATTGCCAGGAAAAACGAAACCGCGCAGGTCACTTTACGCGGTGAGTTAATCGCCGCCGGTGCAATGGCCGTGCGACGGGAAGAAACCATTACAAGGCTGATAAATGAGAATGAAACGTTACGCCGCTGGTATAGCGACAAGCTGCCTGATGTTGTGCGCAGGCTGCACACCCGCGCCGGTTGCGCCTCCGCCGGTCATTGTTTACAGCGCCTGCCCGAAGGTGAGTTATTGCCCGATGCCGAAAAGCGATCCGGTCGTTAATGGCGACCTGAGTGCAGATATCCGCAGGCTTGAGCACGCGCTCGCCGCCTGCGCGCTGCAGATTGAAACCGTCAAAGACTGTCAGGATAAACTCGATGAAGAAAGCAATCAGCCTGCGCAAGGCGTTAACTGACGCTGTCCCGCAGTTAAAAACAAACCCCGAAATGATGCGCATCTTTGCCGATGAGGGGAATATCGATGCGCGGCTCGCGGCCTCGCTGTCCCACGAGAAAATTTACACCCTGAATGTGATCGTGTGTGACTTTGTGGGCGACCCCGATTTGATATTCGTGCCGGTGGCCGCATGGCTGCGTGAGAATCAGCCGGATATCTGCACGCTCGATGACGACCGCAAAAAGGGCTACCGTTTCCAGATGGATTTAAACGACGAGGACAGTGTCGATATCAGCATCAGTCTGCAGCTCACCGAGCGCACCCTCATCAAAGAGGAAAACGGCGCGCTGCATGTCAGCTATGCCCCTGAGCCTCCGCTGCCTGAGCCGGTCACCCGGCCAAAGGAGCTCTATATCAACGGCGAACTGGTGAGCAAATGGGATGAGTGACTTTAAGCCTTTTGACAACCAGCTCTCCGGGCTGCTTGCTGCCCTGTCACCCGCAGGGCGTCGCAAGCTTGCCGGTGACATTGCAAAGGAGCTGCGCAAGTCGCAACAGCAACGTATTAAACAGCAAAAAGCCCCGGACGGCTCACCGTATCAGGCGCGAAAGCGTCAGCCTCTCAGGGCTAAGACCGGGCGGATTAAACGGGCGATGTTTCAGAAACTCCGCACGAGCCGGTACATGAAAGCCACTGGCCGTGAAAACAGTGCCGTGGTGGAATTTACCGGCAAAGTGCAACGTATCGCGCGCGTCCATCAGTTAGGCCTCAAAGACCGCCCAAACGCGCACGCTAAGGACGTCCAGTACGCAGAGCGTCAGCTACTCGGATTCAGTCGGGAAGATAAACAGCTCGTTGAGGCGCTGATAATTCAATGTTTGAACAAGATTGATAAGATAGTTTAAGTTTTTTATCTTTTAAAAAATCGTTGATAATTGAGCGTGTTTCTCTTAAAAAGAATTGGAATGTCACTTGCAGTGAAACATGATTTAGCCATACCATGAGAAAGGTTATGCATCTGTGTTAATATCACTATGATGCAATTTTGAATTGTTTCTATTTTGATGAAAGGGCTACGCAATGGCTACACATGATAGGAAATCTTGTAGTGCTTATCTTAATCTCGTCGCTCCTCCAATATCCAATACATTAGCTGCGACAATTGATAATCATAATGCCGAAATAATAGACAGGTTACGCCAAAGTCATTTTTATATGATTTGCGGTAGGGCAAAGGCAAAATTCGGTAAGGTTATAGGTGTGGATTCAAAAGGGAATATTCCGGTTGAAATAACGCTTGATTCTGGACTGCACTCTAAAGGTTTTATACATATAACGAGTATGCGTTTTTTTAGAAATGCTCCAGAAAAGTTCTCACTTAAAATGAAAGCTAATGAGAATTTCATAACTTTATTTTACGGTGATAAAGTGGTTTTAAATCTTACCCCAGATGAGCTACTAATGAGACGTGGTAGGAGTGAGGCCATAGTAAGTGGTTTTGAAAACTATCGAGATATTATGACGTTCGACTTGCTGTATGTTGGCATAGCAAAAGAAAATCAGGATAGTTACAGTCGTTTAATCGCAAAAGGTCATAAAGCCAGAATGGACATTCTCGCTAACGAGAAGCAACGCGTAGCCGGAGCTAGAGTAAGCGATGAAACATTCCTGCTACTTTTTCAAATTGAGCCCCTTACTATTACAACTTTTAGCGGGTCAGGTGATTTAGACGACGAAGATTTAAATTTCTCAATTGATTATCATAGGTTGGTTGCAGATGCTGAAAAGGCTGTAATTAACACATTTAAACCGAAATATAATAAGCAGCTGTATGTTAATTACCCTAAGGGGAAGGATGGTTTATATCAACAGGGTTATGATGGTTACACATATGCTATTTCTGAAGGGGTGGCTTTTAATACAGCCTATGGAACAATCAAGGGAGCTAGGAGTCCTAATGGAATCTTTATAACTAACGAGGCTGATTTTATTTCAGTGATAGATGGAGAGGTTACCCTGAATATATCAGGAGTGGATTTTAATGTTAGCGTTGATTGATTTTTAGTGGCAGTTATTAAACTTTTTTTGAGGTTTTTTGTTTGATGCTTTAAATGAAATTAAGTTGATGCAATGAAGATTTAGGTCGTTGTCTCAGGCACCACAAAACCTTACATCATTGCCGCTGGCCTCGCCCGGCGGCATCCTTTCCCCATGAATAATTTAAATTCTCTGCAGGAAATCGCACGCGCGATCCGCAACCTTATCCGTACCGGCATTGTGACCGACGTTGACCTCGACGAGGGGCTGTGTCGCGTCCAGACCGGCGGCATTGAAACCACCTGGTTAAACTGGCTCACCTGTCGCGCCGGTCGCTCTCGCGTGTGGTGGGCTCCCTCGGTCGGTGAGCAGGTGTTATTGCTGGCCATCGGTGGCGAGCTCGATACGGCCTTTGTGCTGCCGGGCATTTTCTCTGACGACCATCCCGCGCCGTCTGCCTCCCCTGATGCGATTCACGTCGCCTTTCCTGACGGGGCGGTCATCGAGTACGAGCCCGAAAGCGGCGCGCTCACCGTATCAGGTATCAAAACCGCTGACGTCACCGCGTCGGATTCCATTACGGCGACCGTGCCGCTGGTACTGGTGAAAGCGGAAACCCGTATCACGCTCGACACACCCGAGGTGGTATGCACCAACAAGCTGACGACCGGCACGCTCGAAGTACAGAAAGGCGGGAAGATGAACGGCGATATCGAGCACACCGGCGGAAAACTGACCTCAAACGGCGTGCAGGTGGATGACCACGACCACGGCGGCGTCGAACGGGGCGGAAGCTGGACGGAGGGAACTAAATGACGGTGCGTTATCTGGGAATGAACAGCCAGACCGGCCTCAGTATCTCTGAGGTAGAGCACATCAGGCAAAGCGTGCGCGATATTCTGGTTACGCCGATAGGCTCGCGCGTCATGCGCCGTGAATACGGCTCTCTCCTGTCGGCTCTGATTGACCAGCCGCAGACCAAGGCGCTGCGCCTGCAGATTATGGCCGCGTGTTATTCCGCGATCCAGAAATGGGAGCCCCGCGTCAGCCTGACGACCATCACCTTTGAGCGGTCGGAGGATGACGGCGGGCTGTATGTCGACATCACCGGCACGCGCTCGGCTAACGGCCAGCCCTTTTCCCTCACCATTCCACTGAGTTAAACGCTATGGCAATTGTTGACCTGAACCAGCTCGCCGCGCCCGATGTCGTGGAAGTGCTGGACTATGAGAGCATCCTGAGCGAACGCAAGGCAACGCTCGTCTCGTTATACCCCGAGGAACAACAGGAGGCCGTCGCGCGCACCCTGACGCTCGAATCAGAACCGATTGTTAAAGTGCTGCAGGAAAACGCCTATCGGGAAGTTATCTGGCGACAGCGCGTCAACGAGGCCGCGCGTGCGGTCATGCTGGCTTACGCTGCCGGGAGCGACCTCGACCAGATAGGGGCAAATTCCAACGTCCCACGACTCGTTATTA
The DNA here is from genome assembly GCA_966185765.1 of uncultured Enterobacteriaceae bacterium. Classification (GTDB taxonomy): domain Bacteria; phylum Pseudomonadota; class Gammaproteobacteria; order Enterobacterales; family Enterobacteriaceae; genus CBIFVZ01. Next base: position 10,870 of record CBIFVZ010000057.1, read on the forward strand.
CTCCGGCAGACGACACGACGTTTCCGCCCACGCCAGCCGTGATGGAATCGGACACCGACTATCGCCTGCGTATCCAGCAAGCCCCTGAGGGGCTAAGTACCGCAGGCTCAACCGGCGCATATCAGTTTCATGGCCGCAGCGCCGACGGGCGTGTCGCGGATATTTCCGTTATCAGTCCTGAGCCTGCTTGTGTGACCGTGTCGGTGCTGTCGCGTGAAAATAACGGCGTGGCCTCTGACGATCTGCTCGCCATCGTGCGCACTGCGCTTAACGACGAGGACGTCCGGCCGGTGGCCGACCGCGTGACCGTGCAGTCAGCAAAAATTGTCGACTATAAAATCACCGCGTCGCTTTACCTTTATCCCGGTCCCGAAAGCGAGCCGGTGCTCAGTGCGGCAAAAGCAAAGCTGCAGGCGTATATAACCTCGCAGCATCGCCTCGGGCGTGACATCCGTAAATCTGCAATCTATGCAGCGCTCCACGTCGAAGGTGTGCAGCGCGTCGAGCTGGCTGCGCCGGTGGCCGACATCGTGCTCGATGACACGCAGGCGTCATGGTGCAGCGAGTACAGCGTCACCATAGGGGGCAATGATGAATGACACCCGCCTGTTGCCGGTGGGCTCCTCGCCGCTTGAGGTTGCCGCCGCGCGCGCCTGCGCTGAAATCGAAAACACCCCCGTTCCCCTGCGCCGTCTCTGGAGCCCTGACGACTGCCCGGCAAACCTGCTGCCGTGGCTGGCGTGGGCGTTTTCCGTTGACCGCTGGGATGAGAGCTGGCCGGAGGACACAAAGCGGGAAGTGATCCGCGCGGCGTGGTTTATCCACGCACACAAGGGGACGATTGGCGCAGTGCGCCGCGTGGTGGAGCCGCTCGGCTACCTGATAAACGTCTCTGAGTGGTGGGAGACAAACGACCCGCCCGGCACGTTTCGCCTCGATATCGGCGTGCTGGAGACCGGCATCACCGAGGAAATGTACTACGAAATGGAGCGGCTAATTGCCGATGCAAAGCCAGCCAGCCGCCATTTAATCGGCCTCAATATTATTCAGGATATCCCCGGCTACCTCTACACCGGCGCTCTGTCCTATGACGGCGACATCATCACGGTTTACCCCGGATAAGTGAGAGCACAATGACAGTGAAATACAAAACGGTCATCACCAAAGCCGGTGCAATCAAACTGGCTGCAGCGACCCTCCCGAACGGGAAAAAGGTGAACCTGACGGCGATGGCCGTGGGTGACGGTGGCGGCACGCTGCCGGTGCCTGACCCGAACCAGACAAAACTCGTCAAAGAGGTCTGGCGTCACGCGCTGAACAAAATTAGCCAGGACAAAAAGAATAAAAATTACGTCGTGGCGGAGCTGCTTATCCCGCCGGAGACCGGCGGTTTCTGGATGCGCGAACTCGGGCTCTATGATGACACCGGCACGCTGATAGCGGTCGGCAATATGGCCGAAAGCTACAAGCCAGCGCTGGCGGAGGGGTCAGGCCGCGCACAGACCGTGCGTATGGTTATCATGGTGAGCGACATCGAGTCAGTGGAGCTGACGATTGATACCTCAACGGTGATGGCAACGCAGGACTACGTCGACGACAAACTCGCGGAGCATGAGCAGTCGCGTCGCCATCCTGACGCCACGCTCACCGCAAAGGGTTTTACTCAGCTCAGCAGCGCGACCGACAGCGCGTCTGAGAGCGTCGCAGCGACGCCGAAAGCGGTTAAGGCGGCGTATGACCTTGCGAAAGGTAAATACACGGCTCAGGACGCCACCACGGCGCAAAAGGGTATCGTCCAGCTCAGCAGCGCGACCGACAGCACGTCTGAGAGCGTCGCAGCGACGCCGAAAGCGGTTAAGGCAGCGTATGACCTTGCGAAAGGTAAATATTCGGCTCAGGACGCCACCACGGCGCAAAAGGGCATCGTTCAGCTCAGCAGCGCGACCGACAGTACGTCGGAGGCGCTGGCGGCGACACCGAAAGCAGTTAAGGCTGCGTTTGATGCCGCTAAGTCTGCTAATCAAAATGCTGAAGGTCGCGTGCCAAAGGGTGCTGGCCTGAATACCTATGCTGAATCATTTGCCGATGTTGCTGTTGATTTGAGGACGCGAAGCGGCTTTTTTAACGGCTCCTCTGTAAAAAATGGCATGCCCGGCGGACATACGTGGAAGCAATACATCAACGCCGCACACTCTAATACTCAGGGCTATAACACCGTCATTGGGATTGATTTTGATGGCAATGTTATTGGTTTTGCCGCTGTCACTGCAGGCGTTTTTAAGGGCTGGAAACTTATTCATCATGACGGATATAACAATTACCCGGTAGGTGCGCCGATTCCATGGCCGTCTGATACGGTGCCAGCCGGTTACGCCATCATGGCCGGTCAGGCGTTTGATAAATCTGCATATCCACTTCTGGCGGCGGCCTATCCGTCAGGCGTCATCCCGGATATGCGCAGCTGGACGATTAAGGGGAAACCCGCAAGCGGTCGCGCAGTGCTGTCACAGGAGCTGGACGGCGTTAAGTCGCACGCCCACGGTGCATCGGCTTCATCAACCGATCTCGGCACTAAAACAACCAGCGCATTCGATTACGGGACGAAAACGACCAGCGCCTTTGACTACGGAACAAAGTCATCAAACAGCACGGGCGCACATACGCACAGTATTTCCGGTACAGCAGCAAGCGCGGGTGCTCATAACCACTCCGTCCCTGTGTGGGTTGGCAGCGGGGGGGCTGGTGCTGGCCGATATGTGGATCGTAATGAGTTTAATAACGCACAGAATAACAACCCAAATGGTCCGCCTACGACGAGTGCGGGTGCGCATACTCATACCATTTCAGGCACGGCGGCCAGCGCTGGCGCGCATGCGCATACGGTAGCCGTAGGGGCTCACACGCATACGGTGGCCGTAGGTTCGCACACTCACTCGGTTGTTATGGGGTCACACACCCACACCATCACCGTTGCCGCCACCGGTAACGCAGAGAACACCGTCAAAAACATTGCTTATAACTACATCGTGAGGCTCGCATAATGGCTTTTAAATTTTCTGGTAAAGACCGCACTATCCGAATTTATAACCTCCGCGCAGACACCCGGGAGTTTATTGGCGCGGGTGATGCCTATATACCGGCTAATACGGGTCTCCCGGCAGACTGCACCAGTATTGCACCGCCTGACGTGCCGGAGGGAAAGGTCGCTGTATTCAACGGAACAACGTGGGCGCTGGTCGAGGACTACCGAAACCAAACGCTCTACAGCAAAGAAACAGGCGAGCGCGTTTATATCGCCGCGCCCGGTGCTTTACCTGCTGATGTGACGACCATTGCCCCTGACGGTAACTTTATGCGCTGGGGTGGCGAAAGCTGGGAGAAAGATACGGAAGCAGAACGCGCCGCAGCGGTGTCATTTGCGGAAGGTGAAAAAAAACGGCTGATGCAGGAAGCTACGCTCACGATTGAAACATTACAGGATGCTGTCGATTTGGGGGAGGCAAGCGAGAATGAGGTCAGCATGTTGACGGTGTGGAAAAAGTACCGTGTTTATCTTAGCCGGGTTTCCCCTGATGCCGCGCCGGATATTGAATGGCCTGCACTCCCGGTGTGAAAGGTTTCTGACAGATATAAAAAACCCGCGTTAAGCGGGTTTAGTCATAGGGGCATTCTTCATAGTCATTTTCTGTTTCATCACCGGCAAACAGTCTGAGCCAGCAAAAGCCAAAGAGACACCATGCAGTCAGACCACCAACAATCCAGAGTAAAATCGTCATTCTCGCTCCCTCGTAAATGGCGCAACGATAGCGACAATATCCCTTCATTGATAATGGTTATCGGCGATCAATTCCCCCTGATTGATCGCTGAAAACGATCAATCATCTTTCCCGCACGCCCCGACCGCTCGCTGCCCGTTGTGCTGTCACTCCTCCAACGGCATTACGTTTCGCACACCTCATGCACAACAGAAAATAGTTGCACCCCTTAACCACGGAGTTAAACGGATGAGCGACTATCATCACGGCGTCGAGGTCATCGAGATTAACGATGGCACGCGCACCATTTCCACCGTCTCGACGGCCATCATCGGCATGGTCTGCACGGCCAGCGATGCTGACGAAAAGACATTTCCACTCAATGAGCCGGTGCTGATTACCAGCGTGCAAAACGCCATCGGTAAAGCCGGTAAACTTGGCACCCTGTCAAAATCCCTGCAGGCCATTGCCGACCAGTGCAAGCCGGTCGTAGTGGTTGTGCGCGTTGCCGAAGGTACCGAAGACCCGGAAGACCCGGAAGCGGCGCAGAAAGAGACCATTTCCAACATCATCGGCACGACCGACGAAAACGGCAAATACACCGGGCTTAAGGCGCTGCTGGCTGCAAAAACCGTCACCGGCGTTAAGCCGCGCATTCTCGGCGTGCCGGGGCTGGATACTCAGGAAGTGGCGACCGCGCTCGCGGCGACCTGTCAGAGCCTGCGCGCGTTTGGCTATATCAGCGCGTGGGGCTGCAAGACCATTTCTGAAGCCATTGCCTACCGCGAGAATTTCAGCCAGCGCGAGCTGATGGTCATTCACCCTGATTTTCTGGCATGGGACACCACGGCGAACGATACCGATATTGCATGGGCGACCGCCCGCGCGCTCGGTCTGCGTGCCAAAATCGACCAGGAGACCGGCTGGCACAAAACGCTGTCTAACGTCGGCGTGAATGGCGTCACCGGCGTCAGTGCCTCGGTCTCGTGGGATTTGCAGGAGAAGGCCACCGACGCAAACCTGCTTAATCAGGCCGGTGTCACCACGCTTATTCGTAACGACGGCTTTAAATTCTGGGGCAACCGTACCTGCTCCGATGACCCGCTTTTCCTGTTTGAAAACTACACCCGCACGGCGCAGGTGCTTGCCGACACGATGGCGGAGGCGCACGCGTGGGCGATTGATAAACCCGTCACTGCGACGCTTATCCGCGACATCGTCGCCGGTATGAATGCGAAATTCCGCGAGCTGAAAAACAACGGCTATATCGTTGACGGCTCCTGCTGGTACGACCCGGAGTCAAACAGCGTGGAATCGCTCAAGGCGGGGAAACTGTATATCGATTACGACTACACCCCCGTCCCGCCGCTGGAAAACCTGACCCTGCGCCAGCGCATCACCGATACCTATCTGGCAGACCTGTCAGACTCGGTCAACAGCTAAGGAGCTCAGAGCATGGCGTTACCACGCAAACTGAAATACCTGAATATGTTTAACGACGGTCTCAGCTACATGGGCGTCGTTGAATCCGTCACCCTGCCAAAGCTGACCCGTAAGCTTGAGAAATATCGCGGCGGCGGGATGCCGGGCTCGGTGTCGATTGACCTCGGCCTCGATGATGATGCGCTGTCGCTTGAGTGGACGCTGGGCGGTCTGCCTGACGTCGAACTGTGGGCGCAGTACGCGTCACCGGGTGCGGACACCGTCCCGCTGCGCTTCACCGGCTCGTACCAGCGCGATGACACCGGCGCAATTTCTGCCATTGAGGTGGTCATGCGTGGCCGTCACAAAGAGTACGACGGCGGCGAAAACAAACAGGGCGAAAGCGGCACGACCAAAATCTCGACCGAGTGCACTTACTACCAGCTCACGATTGACGGGAAAGAGGTCATCGAGATTGACGTCATCAACATGGTGATGAAAGTCGACGGCGTCGACCGTCTGGCGGAACACCGTAAGGCCATCGGCCTGTAACCCCTTAACCGGTCAGTCAGGCTGGCCGGTCAGTTAACTTTGACGAGACCAACATCATGGAAAACATCAACGAAACCGAAAACTCAAACATTGTGATCCTCGATAACCCCATCATGCGCGGTGAGCAGAAAATCGAGCAGGTGACCGTCACAAAACCCAACGCGGGAACCCTGCGCGGTGTGAGTCTGGCCTCGCTGGCAAACTCTGACGTCGATGCGCTGATTAAGGTGCTGCCGCGCATGACGTACCCGGCGCTCACCGAGCATGAGGTCATGCGTCTGGAAGCGTCAGACCTGATTTTGTTCGCCGGTAAGGTGGTCGGTTTTTTGTCGCCATCTTCGGCTCGCTGACGTTCCCCGATAACCTTTCGGTCGATGACCTGATGGCGGATATCGCGGTGATTTTTCACTGGCCGCCATCAGAGCTTTATTCCCTGAGCGTGACCGAGCTCATCACATGGCGCGATAAGGCGCTGCAGCGAAGCGGAAACCACCATGAGCAATAACGTCAGACTTGAGGTGCTGCTTAACGCAGTAGACCGGGCAAGCCGACCGCTCAAAGCTGTCCAGAACGCCAGTAAATCCCTTGCTGGCGATATCCGCACTTCTCAAAACAGCCTGCGCGATCTGAATGCGCAGGCGTCCCGAATTGACGGATTCAGGAAAGCGAGCGCACAGCTTGCCGTAACCGGTCAGTCGCTTAACAAAGCGAAACAGGAGGCCGCAGCGCTGGCCGTCCAGTTTAAAAACACCGAAAACCCCACTAACGCGCAGGCGCGCGCGATGGAGGCGGCAAAGAAATCCGCCGCTGACCTGCAGCTCAAATATAACGGGCTCAGGCAGTCGGTACAGCGCCAGCGCACCGAGCTCGCGCAGGCTGGCATAAACACCCGCACGCTGTCGGCGGATGAGCGCCGTCTGAAATCCAGCATCAGCGAAACAACCGCGCAGCTTAACCGGCAACGTGATGCACTGGCGCGCGTCAGTCAGCAACAGGCCAGACTCAGCGCGGTAAAAAGCCGCTATGAATCCGGGCAACAGCTCGCCGCCGGTGCGCGTAATGCCGGGATGGTGGGCGTCGGGGTGGCGACCGCCGGGCTTTATGGTGCGTCACGCTTTATTGCGCCGGGTATCGGTTTTGATAAGCAGATGTCAGGCACGCAGGCGATCCTCGGGCTCGATAAGGGCGACGATAAGCTCGCGGCCATTCGTCAACAGGCGCGTGATATCGGTGCGACAACCGCCTTTTCGCCGGGTGATGTAGCGCGCACGCAGACCACGCTCGCACGCTCGGGCTATAACGCCGATGACGTGCTGGCTGCGACCGGTTCGACCGTAAACCTGAGCCTCGCGGCCGACGTGGATATCGCAGAAGCCGCCGACATTATCACTAACATGCAGTCGGCATTTAACCTGCCGACCACCGAGATTGAGCGTGTCGCGGATGTGATGACGAAAGGCTTTACGTCATCAAACACCGGCCTCGTCGAGCTGGGCGAGGCGATGAAATATGTTGCGCCAATTGCCGAGGCTGCAGGGGCGAGCATCGAAGACACGACCGCCATGCTCGGCATTCTGGCTGATAACGGGATTAAAGGCTCGATGGCCGGTACGGGCGCGAGTGCCATTTTCAACCGTCTGCAGGCTCCTATGGGTAAGGCCGTTGAGGCCATTTCAGAATTAGGCGTGAAAACCCGAGACTCAAAAGGGAACATGCTGCCGGTCGAGAAAATCCTCAAAGCGATTCACAAATCCTTTGAGAAAAACAAGCTCGGCACCGCAGAGCAGGGCGAATATCTGAAAGTGATTTTCGGCGAGGAAGCCATGAAGGGTGCGATCAAGCTGGTCGCCGCCGCCGGTGATGGCTCACTCGATAAGAAACGCCAGACAATCCGTGATTCTAAAGGCACGACTGAGCTCATTGCGAAAATACAGACGGACAACCTCGACGGCGATCTGAAAAACCTGCAGTCAGCATGGGAAGACCTGCAGATTGAGGTATTCGACAAAGAAAACTCAGCACTGCGCCGCCTGACGGTTTCCGCGACTGAGTGGCTTGGTAAGGTTTCAGCCTGGGCGAAAGCTAACCCTGAACTGACGCAAACCCTGTTTAATCTTGTCGCCGGTGGGCTGGCGCTGGTCGGCGTGCTGGGAGGGATTGGCCTGATTGCATGGCCTGTTATTACAGGCATAAACGCGATTATCGCAGCTGCTGGTTTTCTCGGTACAACGTTGGCCGCAATGGGGAGTGCCATTGTCTCTGTGCTCGTTGCTGTTACCTGGCCGGTTGTGGCTGTGGCTGCGGCATTTGTGGCCGGGGCGCTGCTTATCCGTAAATACTGGGAGCCAATAAGCGCATTCTTTTCGGGTGTGGTGGAGGGGCTTAAAGCGGCCTTTGCACCGGTGGCTGAAATCTTCTCGCCGCTCGCGCCGGTGTTTGATTCCATCATCGAAAAACTGCGCGGGGTCTGGCAGTGGTTCACTGACCTGATAGCGCCGGTTAAGGCAACGCAGGAGACACTCGACAGATGCAAAAATGCGGGGGTGATGTTCGGTAAATTGCTGGCCGACGCGCTGATGTTACCGCTCAATAGTTTTAACAAACTGCGCGGCGGCGTTAACTGGTTACTGGAAAAACTCGGGGTTATCAATAAAGAGTCGAGCGACCTTGACCAGAAAGCCGCAAAAGCCAATGCGGCAACGGGTTCAGGTAAAGAGTCCAGTATCAGACCAACCCCGTTGTTTGGCGATTCTCAGTGGTATCACCCGGTGCCGATTCCTGCCGGAAAGACCTACGTAGACCAGAGCAAGCCAGAATATAACATCACCTTACATGGTGGCATCGCACCGGGTACAGACCTTGACCGGCAGCTCCGCGAAGCCGTCGAAAGACTCGACCAGCAAAACCGTGCGCGTCAGCGCTCAAGTATGCGTCACGATGGATGAGGGCTAAAGCATGTTAATGGTTTTAGGTTTATTTGTGTTTGAGCGCCGCACGCTGCCGCATCAGTCGATGCAGTATTCGAAGGACTACCGCTGGGCGTCTAACGACCGCATCGGCAAACCACCGGCCTATCAGTTTCTCGGGGAGGGGGAAACCTCGCGCACGCTCTCGGGCGTGCTCTACCCCGAAATCACCGGCGGTCGCCTCTCACTGACCGCCATCGAGCTGATGGCCGACGAAGGCAGGGCGTGGCCGCTGATTGACGGAACGGGCATGATCCACGGCATGTATGTCATCGATAAAGTGACCCACACACACAGCGAATTATTCAGTGACGGCGCGGCCAGAAAAATCGAGTTTAGCCTCTCGCTGAAACGGGTCGATGAGTCGCTCGCGGCGATTTACGGCGACCTGAAAACGCAGGCCGACAATCTGGTGACGTCTGCCGGTAACTGGCTGGGAGGGCTGGCGGGATGATTACGGGTATGAATATTCAGGCCGGTGCAAAGATTGCCCCGGCGTTTATGCTCAAGCAGGATAACGAAGATATTACGCAGGATTTCAGCGACCGGCTAATCAGCCTGACCATGACGGACAATCGCGGATTCGAGGCCGACCAGCTCGACATCGAGCTCGATGATACCGACGGGCAAATCGCTCTGCCTCCGCGCGGCGCAACGTTAACGCTGTGGCTGGGCTGGCAGGGTAGCGCCCTGATAAAAAAAGGCACCTTTACAGTAGATGAAATCGAGCACCGTGGCGCGCCAGATACGCTGACCATCCGGGGGCGCAGCGCTGATTTTCGCGGGTCGCTGAACTCACGCCGGGAACAGTCATGGCACGACACCACACTCGGGGTAATTGTTGAGACCATCGCAGCGCGCAATAAGCTTGAGGCCAGCGTGGCCGATACGCTGAAAGCGATCCCCGTCCATCATATTGACCAGACTCAGGAATCCGACGCGGTGTTTCTGTCCCGTCTGGCTGACCTTAACGGTGCGGCGGTTTCGGTAAAAGCGGGAAAACTTCTGCTACTGAAAGCCGGAAGCGGCATGACGGTCAGTGGCCGGACCATTCCGCTGATGACGCTTGAACGCGGTGACGGCGACCGGCACCAGTTTGCGATTGCTGACCGGGAAGCCTACACCGGCGTAACGGCAAAATGGCTGCACACCAAAGACCCGAAACCGCAAAAGCAAAAGGTGAAGCTCAAACGCAAGCCAAAGGTACAGCACCTGCGCGCGCTGCAGCATCCGAAAGCGACCAAAACCACTGCAAAGGCAAAAGCCAAAAAAGAGCACGAAGCCCGCGAGGGTGAGTATATGGCCGGTGAGTCAGACAACGTGCTGGAGCTAACAACCATCTACGCGACAAAGGCGCAGGCCATGCGCGCGGCTCAGGCGAAGTGGGACAAGCTGCAGCGAGGCGTTGCGGAGTTTTCAATTTCGCTGGCTATTGGCCGGGCAGATTTATTTCCTGAAACGCCAATCGCGGTGAAAGGGTTTAAGCGCGTCATAGACGATCAGGCGTGGATAATCAGCCGGGTGGTGCATAACCTCAACGGGAACGGCTACACGACGGGCTTAGAGCTTGAGGTAAAGGTTTCGGATGTTGAGTACGAAAGCGAAGAATTAACGTAGTGAGGTGTTTTTTAACTGTTTGTTTTATAAGGTTAATATGAGTAAAATTAGCGCGTCGGAAATTAAATGAGGTGCTCGCCATGTTTCACTGTCCAAAATGCCATTTTGCCGCTCACGCCCGCACAAGTCGCTATTTTACTGACACGACCAAAGAGCGGTATCACCAGTGCACAAACATCAACTGCAGCGCGACGTTTGTGACCACTGAGACGGTCGAGCGTTTTATCGTATCGCCGGGGGTAGTGGTGCCTGCGGCGCCGCACCCGACATCATCCGGACAGCAACAAATCCACTGGTAGTGATCAAAAGAAAGCCCCGCAAAATCGGGGCTTTCTTATAATAGACTAAAGCAATAATAATTCATTACTGAATTATTAGCCAATATATGGTTGACCATCACTTAGTCGTTGTAGTATTCAATCTCATCATTTTTGGAATCATCAATATTGTGATTTGTCACGGAAATATATACTATGGGGAATGCACCTGGTTTATAGGTGCCAATTTCATTAAAGCTCACCCTATCCAGATAGTGTAGTATGTGGGTGAAAATACTTGCCATCCTTGATATTTCTATCTCGTCTGCATTTAATCCATTATTAATTAAATATTTCCTCATTTCTTCTTTCAAAAAACTATACCCAATCAAGTTTGGGTATTGCTGTGCAAACATGAAAAACAATTCTTTCCCGGTTTTGCCTAAAACTTTGTTAAATACACGGTCATTAAGTAGGGAGAAGGTTCTGTGCGTTCTAAGTATTCTTCCTATTGTATTTCTTCTGCTAAGGACATAACTTGGCATGCTAAGTTTTTTGCTGCATTTAATTACATGGTCGACTACTCTTTTCCACTCAAGGTTGACCTTTACTCCTGAAAAATGATCTCCAACTTCAATTCCATCAACCGTTTTGCCTTCATAAAAGGAAGATAGCAACTGCCCTAGTGTTTTGTTGCAGGGTGCGCCATCTCTAGACTTGCCAATCATCCAGCGGCATGGCCAGTTTGAGCTGCTGTCGTTCTGCTCATTTTGCACAACTGCATACCAGGCATATTTCTCAGCGGGGCTTGGCAAGCTTATGTTTTTATCTTCAGCAACACCTCTGGTAGAATAATAAATATCAAAAGGTGGCCAGTTTTTATACAGCTCAAGTTCTTTGTAGGTGCTATTTTTTCCTGTATTAGTTGTAATTGGTACATTGCATTCCTTATTTTTGTTTTTCGTTACTTTAGCTTGCAGTATGAATGCTTTGTCAGTGATTGAGCCAGTGTTTATTATTCCATTATTTGTAAACTGCTCATTAACTATGAACATTGCATCCCCTAATTCTACTTTGTTAGAGAAGGGTATTGGTTGACTATTTTTTCTAAGTTGAGCATAAGGTGCTTTGTCAATCCAGCAAAGTTTAGTATCTACAGTAACCGAAAACGTGCTGGGTCTATTTAGTTTTTGGGAGTAAATTATTGAAGAGAGTTGTATCAAAAACGTATCATTAAATAATGCTCCAAGTTGTACCAGTTCGCCACCAGAAACATTATGGCAAACTCTATTGATCAATCTATCGATTTGGATTTTCATAGTCTGTGAGTTGTTAGATATATGTCTCATGAAATTTATAGTCGTGAACTTAGGTGTGGGAATAGTATAAGTTATTATGTAAAAATTCATTACATTCTTGATTTTTTTGCATTCTATATACTGATTTTGAGAATAAATTAGAGGTCTTAGATAAACCTCCATATGATTTCATACTGTAATGATTGCAATGGTAATAATTGTCAATGACTGTTGTTCAAGAAAGCAAATAGCCCCCCTCTATCAGCTTTTAGTTTTAGATAAGCCCTGTATTTACAGGGCTTATAAAATCGATGTGGCCTCTGTGTGGACGCAACCTGAAATAAATCCTTTTATTTCATCATGTTGAAGTGATTAAAAAAGCTCCTGAGGGAGCCTTTCGTTTCAGAATACTTTTTTATACGGACGAACCGTGACTTTCTCGTACACGCCGGCTGCGACGTACGGGTCTGCTTCTGCCCAGGCCTGCGCGGCTTCCAGAGATTCAAACTCGGCAATCACCGTGGAGCCGGTAAAACCTGCCGCTCCCGGATCGTTGCTGTCAACGGCAGGCATCGGGCCCGCGGTCAGCAAACGGCCTTCATCCTGTAGCAACTGTAAGCGCGCCAGATGGGCAGGGCGAACGGAAAGACGTTTTTCCAGAGAATCATGTACATCTTCAGCGTAAATCACGTAAAGCACGGCAAAGCTCCTTAACCGGTGAAAGTGACAATTACGTTATGTGAAAGCACAAATGACTGCAATGTAAAGATAATCACATTGTTAAAACCCTGATCTGGATGCCCCTTTTTTGCCCGCTTACGCGCTTAAATTGCGCCAGGACAAAGTGTCTTATTGAATATGATTGCTATTTGCATTTAAAATCGAGGTTCGGTTTTTTAACGTTGATGATTATGACTTCGATGACCCTTGATTTACCTCGCCGCTTTCCATGGCCGACGCTGCTTTCCGTCGTTATTCACGGTGCTGTCGTGGCGGGTCTGCTCTATACCTCGGTTCATCAGGTTATTGAAATGCCGGCGCCAGCGCAGCCAATTTCTGTGACCATGGTATCGCCTGCGGATCTTGAGCCGCCGCAGGTTGCGCCGCCGCCGCCACAGCCCGTTGTTGAACCGGAGCCCGAACCCGAGCCTGTTCCTGAGCCGCCGAAAGAAGCGCCGGTGGTGATCCATAAGCCAGAGCCAAAACCTAAACCTAAACCGAAGCCAAAACCCAAGCCGGTTAAAAAGGTGGACGAGCGTCCTAAACGTGAAGTGCGTCCGGTAGAGCCACGCGCCACGCAACCGGTTGAAAATGCCGCACCGTCGCGTCCGCTGATGAATAACACTGCGACCGCGACGAAACCGACGGTAACCGCGCCAGCGGGCCCGCGCGCGCTGAGCCGTAATCAGCCGCAGTATCCGGCGCGCGCGCAGGCGTTACGCATTGAGGGGCGCGTAAGGGTGAAATTTGACGTCACCGCCGACGGTCGCGTTGATAACGTGCAAATCCTCTCCGCCCAGCCGGCGAATATGTTTGAACGTGAAGTGAAATCGGCCATGCGCAGGTGGCGCTACGAGGCCGGTAAACCCGGCAGCGGGCTGGTTGTGAACATTGTCTTCCGCCTGAATGGCGGGGCGCAGATGGAATAACGGCAAAAAAAAGCCTCCGCAAGGAGGCTTTTTTTATAACTGAAGCTTAGCTCCGGGGAAGCTGGCGCGGTTTACCGTCGCTATCCACCGCCACATAGATGAATAATGCCTCCGTCGCCTTATAGCGCTGACCAATCGGTTCAGAAGAGACTTTTTTCACCCATACTTCAATGTTGATGGAGACAGACGTATTGCCGCGTTTTACGCAGCGTGCATAACAGCACACCACGTCCCCCACCGCGACAGGGCGCAGGAAGGTCATGCCATCGACCCGGACTGTCACCACGCGTCCGTGTGCAATCTCTTTTGCCAGGATTGCACCGCCCATATCCATCTGCGACATCAACCAGCCGCCAAAAATATCGCCATTGGCATTCGTATCCGCAGGCATTGCCAGTGTGCGTAAAACCAGTTCGCCCTGAGGGGCGTCATTTGTTGTCATTGTTTTTAAACTCGTAACTGAAGACTTCAGGCGGGATGCTACTATGATTTCTGGCTGGAGAGAATAGGGTTAGCGCCCGCAGAGCAGGCGCCTTAGGGTCAGAAGGACAGGGTCACGCCTGCGTAATACGCACGGCCTGGTTCGTTATAGGTCGATGCACCATCATTTTCTCGGTAAATCTGCTTATCAAAGAGGTTGCTGATCCCGGCATTCAGGCGGAGATCTTTTGTCAGCTGATAATTGCTGCCGATCCCAACGATGGAATAGGCGCCAATCTCTTTATCAGACATCGCATTCTGCTCTTTGCGGATTTCAGCATTTTCTCTTGGCTTCTGGCGGCCATACATCGTCCAGCTAAGGTTCGCTGAAAGTGTGCTGCTAACCTGCCAGTCGAGCATCGTGTTGACGGTATATTTTGGAATAATCGACAGAGGGTTGCCGGTGTCTTTACTTTCAGACTGAATCATATACGTCGCATTGGTACGCCAGGTTAGCGTGTCGCGGATAACCGGGACGGTGAGGTTGCCTTCCAGTCCCTCAACAACAGCCTTTCCTCCGTTCTGCCACTGAAGGATATTTGCGCCGCTGCTTGTCTGGCCCAGCACATCCGTTCCTGAAACGATCTTGTTTTTGTAATCGTTGCGGAACCAGGTTATGCCAGCCTCGTAGCCTTCCAGCGCAAAGGCCAGGCCAATCTCTTTGTTCACGCTGATTTCAGGGTCCAGATCCGGGTTACCTAACAGGTAACAGCTTCCTTCGGAAACGTTGTTCGGGCAACCATTACCCCGGGTGGAAAGCAGATAGCCTTCGCTGGATTGATACAGGTTTGGCGCTTTAAATACCCGAGCGATACCCGCTTTAACCTTGAACATGTCACCCAAATCCTGAGAGACGTTCAGGCTCGGGCTCCAGTTGCTGCCAAACTGATTGTGATAATCAAAGCGGAGCCCCGGGATCAGGTTGGTGCCCTGACGCGCTTCAATATTGTCCTCAAGATAGATGCCGGTGAGGTCAGCGCTGTTTTTGCTGTTGCGCTCAGAAGCCGTGCCGGGAACGCCGTTAATCACTTCTCCCGACACATTTGTCGCCTGCATTGAGGCCGGATCGTTCAGTTCATCACGATTCCATTCTGCACCCACGGTTAGCGTCTGTTCGACCAGCCAGAAGAAAGGAATGTTCAGTTCACCCGTTGAACGGTATGACTCCAGCCGGCTGGTATCGTATTTATCGCTATTGATCATCCCCTCAACTTTGCCCGTAGAGCCTTCTTCCAGGCGGGTGTTGTTGGTCTTTTCATAATAGACACCGAACTTTGACTGACCCCAGTCCCAGATGCCGTTGTGCGTAATGCCATAAGACTGGCGGTACATTCGGTTGGTTTCGTGTCCATACAGGGACGACACCAGACCGTCAGGGCTGACGTTGCTGTTGCTGTATTGAGTATCACCCGCGTAGATATTGCCCTGGCGGCTGTAGCTGTAGTCGAAATCGATAATCTGCTGTGGCGTGAGTTTCCAGGAGAGCAGGGCATTGATGTCCTTGTTGCGCACGCCTTCACGTCCGGCGGCGTAAGAGCCGTTTTGCGCGGTGTTGATGTCCTGAGCATCTGCGTCGGTTTTGTTGATATTCCCGTACAGGCGCATCGTTAACGCATCGCCCGCAAGGGGGCCGCTCAGATCAAAATTAGCGCGTTTCGTCGCTCCCTCTTTATCATTTTCAGGCTGGTTAGTGTACAGGGAGAGCGAGCCGTGCCAGTCGTTGGTCGGGCGTTTGGTAATGATGTTGACGACGC
>CBIFVZ010000058.1:0-26004 GCA_966185765.1 uncultured Enterobacteriaceae bacterium
GGCAAAATAGGTATGATTCGTAACGAGCAGGCCATACTGGCACTGCCGGGCGTGGTCAAACTGGTGCCGACGCGACACTGGTCCACGTTCAATATTGCCAAACTGGACGCCGATATGTCACCCAACACGGTGATAGTGGTAGCCAGAAGTTACTGGCAGGCCAAAAAAGCCGCTGACCTGCTGGATATTGAGTGGATCTACAGCGAAAAGGACAACTTTTCCAGTGCCAGTATTGATGACGACAACCGTCAAATGCTGGCGTCTGGCCCGCTGATTAGCGCCACCAATACCGGTGATGCGCGGGGCATCATTGAGGCGGCGCGCCATAGCCCACGTTTTCATGAAGCACATTATCAGGTCGGCTACCTCACCCACGCCACGATGGAACCGTGCAACGCCACCTGTTTTGTGGAACCCGATAAAGTGACCGCCTGGGGACCGTTTCAGGGCCAGGATCTGACGCGCGGTATTCTGGCAAAGATGACGCAGATGCCCGTTGAGAAGGTCACTATTCATAACACGCTGCTGGGCGGCAGCTATGGTCGCAAATACATTCCCGACCCGGCTATGCATGCCTGTCTTGCCTCAAAGGCGACCGGTAAGCCGGTAAAAGTCATTTACCCGCGTGAAATTGATATCCGTCACGGCTACTACCGACCGGGCAATACCAGCCATTTCCAGGCGCTACTCGGTGAAGACGGCTACCCGCTGGCGTTGTGGGCGCGTTACGCCGGGCAAGGCTTATTCTGGCAGGTGCACCGCCACCGGGTTGAAGAAGGCGGCGGCTGGGATGAAACTATCGTTGAGTGCGTGTACAACACCCGTTATGACGTCCCCGCCCTGCGGGTCGACTCCGGCACCGTTGAGCAGAATATCTCACTGAGTTTCCTGCGCGGTGTCGGCAGCGTTGCCAGCATTTTCTTTCTGGAGAGTTTTGTGGGTGAGTTGGCGCATAAAGCGGACATCGATGAGCTAACCTACCGCATGAGATTATTAAAAAACGTGCCGCAGATGCAACGCGTGCTGGCTGCCACAGCCGATAAAGCAGGCTGGAGTCAACCGCGCGCGGCAAACCGCTACCTGGGAATGGCCGTTAATATTTGGGTCGGACGCGATGATGCCTTTACCAGTTATGTGGCGCTGGTGGCAGAAATCGAGGTCATGGGCAGCGAATGGCGCGTCACCCGCACGGTATGCGGCATTGACTGCGGTAAAGTTATTAACCCCAATCTGGTGCGGGCAAATATAGAAGGCGGCATCGGCTTTGCCTTGAGTGGTGCGCTACATAGCGAACTTCACTTTGCGCACGGTGGCATAGTAGAAAGCAATTTTCACGACTACGGCATCATCGGGCTTGATGAAATGCCGGAGGTGGAGGTCGTTATCCTCGACAGCACTCGCCCACCGCAGGGCTGCGGTGAAGTTGCCACCGCAGTGGTAGCCCCTGCGGTGGCAAACGCGCTGCTGCGAGCTACTGGTAGCCCATACCGGCGCTGCCCGCTGCCGAAAACCCTCACCCGATGATGCCTGGCATTCTGTTACTTGCCGCCGGGCAAGGGCGGCGCTATCAGGCAGCTGGCGGCAGCGTAAATAAACTGATGGCTGCGCAGGCGCAGTACGCCAACCGTCCGCTGTTTGAGGTGGTGCTGGAACAGGCCATTGCCAGCGCCCTTAGCGTGCACGTCGTTACGCGCCCCGATAATCCTGGCGTGCAGGCGCTTGCAGATGCGCGCGGGATTACGCTGACATTACTCGACAGTGACGGCATGGGTGCGAGTATTGCCGCTGGTGTACGGGCAACAGCACACTGGGGCGGCTGGTTGATTCAGCCTGCCGATATGCCGCAGATAACCGCCGCAGATTACCGGCTGGTCGCCGGGGCGCTTAAGATACACAGCCAGGCGCGGCCACACTGGCAAGGGCAGCCGGGACACCCGGTCGGATTTAGTGGGCGCTGGCGCAGCGCCCTGTGTCAGTTACATGGCGATAAGGGCGCACGTACCCTGCTCAATCACGAGCTTATTTTACTGCCAGGTCATGCAGGCGTGATAGTTGACCAGGATCTGCCACTACCGTCGCCAGACGATTTTTATGTGCCACCACATCCGCAATAACCGAAAGCGCAATTTCTGCGGGCGTTTTACTGCCTATCGCAATACCCACTGGCGCATGTAGCCGTGCCAGCGCCGGGTCATCTAACCCGCCGCTGCGCACCAGACGTTCGCGCCGTTTTTCACTGTTACGCGCTGATCCCATTGCACCAATATAAAAGGCTGGCGTATTCACCGCTTCCATAATGGTTAAGTCGTCCATCCGCGCATCATGCGTAAGCGCAACAATAGCGGTATGCGCGTGGCAGCCTTCGGTTTCAAGATAAACGGCAGGCATACGCCTGATAAGCCTGACGCCCGCAGGCAACTTGCCATCAAGCTGCGCCAGAAATTCAGGTCGCGGCTCACAGACGATAACCTCAAACCCGAGAGCACAGGCGAACGTTACGCAAAATTGAGCAACAACCGACCAGCCAGCGATAATCAGGCGCGGTGGCGCGCTATACCAGATACTTACCGACGGTGCCTGAACCTCCACCTGCGGATGACCACCATTCTCTACCGGAACAAGTTCACGGCAGGCACCCGGTAGTACCAGCTGTTTTTTCACCGCATGACCGCCCCGAAGCGCGCAGAGCAAGGTGTGCAACATGTCTACGGTATGCTGCTGTCTGGGTAAATACTCCACCAGCACCTCCAGGCGCCCACCGCACGGTAGCGCAGTGTCTGGCGCCAACCCGCCGTCACCATACGTCACCACCTGACTCGGCTCACGCCAGTGCCCCCTGGCCAGCGCCTTGAGAAAACTCTCTTCGACACAGCCGCCAGACAGAGACCCGCACCAGGCACCAGCCTCATTGGCCACCATCAACGCGCCAGGGCTACGCGGCGCAGAACCCCACGTTTTTAAGACAGTACACAACCAGATTGGCTGCTCTCGCGCCCAGGCGATCGCCTGCTGTACAACCTGAATATCAAGCGGAAGAATGGTCTGCGTCATGGCTCACTCCAGTGTGTGCCTGCTGTTGAACTGGAGTGCTATGCGTAACATTATTTGCATTTGCAAGTAAATGATGAGTAGTAAAAACTATGATGCACGTAGACTTTGTTTACGCTACAGCGATAAACCGGAAGTCTGGGCTTCTTTCCGGTGCAAGAAAATTCGCAAAAGGGTTTTAAAATAAAGGGAATCACAAAATGTGGTTGAAAAAAATTAACGATCTTATACGCCCTCATAAAGACGCTTCAGATTGCCATTCACGTATTCATGTCAAAAAGGCGTCTTTTTCACTAAAAAATGTTGGATTCGCCTGTTAAAAAATATAAATCTCGCTTTATACCCGTCCTTATTAACGAAAAACCCACCAGGATTATTACCATCATTTATTAATTTCGTGAATAGATAACGCCTTTCACAGAGAGGTTGTAATCATTCTCAATACCTCCCCACTCTGGCGCAAAAAAAATTGAAGAAAAAAGGGCAACTTTCATTTAAAAACCCCTTGAATATAAAAAACATAATTATAGAATGCATAAGAACCTTCTATTTAACCCCCGTAAATCCGAGTAATACATTAGCGTTCTTTTGCCATTGACGCGCTAAAACGTGGGGCCAGGGGGGTGTAATCGCTGTTATTTACAAGGAAGTCTTATTGTATGATTAGAAAAATTACTCTGAGCGCTTTCTGCCTCAGTACATTAGTCCTGAGCGGTTGTGCTACAGAGTCCTCTCGTTCCGTTGAGGTGGCAAAAGTCGCCTCATATAACACACAGTGGCAAGGCGTGCGCAGTCCCATCTCCGTCGGCAAATTCGACAATCGTTCAGATTACATGAACGGTATTTTTTCTGATGGCGTGGACCGCCTCGGCAACCAGTCAAAAACGATTCTGATTACGCATTTGCAGCAGACTGGCCGTTTTAACGTGCTGGACCGCGCCAATATGGCAGAAATTAAAGCCGAATCTGACATTGCGGGCAAATCCCAGCAACTGAAAGGCGCAAGCTATGTTGTAACCGGTGATGTTACCGAGTTTGGCCGCAAGGAAACCGGCGACCGTGCGTTGTTTGGTATCCTGGGTCGCGGTAAATCACAGGTTGCCTATGCGAAAGTTGCTCTCAATATCGTGAATGTCGCTACCTCAGAAGTGGTCTATTCCGTGCAGGGCGCGGGCGAATATACGCTGTCCAGCCGTGAAATTATCGGCTTTGGCGGCACATCCAGCTATGACTCGACGCTGAATGGAAAAGTGCTGGACCTCGCTATTCGCGAAGCAGTGAATAATCTTGTGGCTGGTATTGAAAGCGGTGCATGGACGCCGGCAAAAAATTAACAAAAGGGATAAATGATGAATGCGATAAAAACAATACCGCCACTGCTGCTGGCTGTATTACTGGCTGGCTGTGCAGCAAAACCTCAGCCGCAAATATACGCCTGGGATAATTACCAGAATGCGTTGTATGAATATTACACCACGCAAACCAGCCCACAGGAGCAAATCTCCGCACTCAACCAGTTAATTGAAAAGGCCCGCGCCAGCGGCAAACAAGTACCGCCGGGCGTACATGCCCAGCTTGGCCTGCTGTACAGCAACACCGGGAAAATGGAACAAGCGATAGCTGAATTTAACGCCGAGAAAACCCAGTTCCCGGAATCGGCGCAGTACATTGACTTTCTCACCAGTAAATATAAAGGGGCAGTAAAATGAAATCATTATTCGCTCTGGTGGCATTAGCCTCTGCGCTGGTATTAAGTGGATGTGCAGCAAAAAAAGAACCCACGGACTATTCCGCTTTCCGGGAAAGCAAACCGCGCAGCATTCTGGTGCTGCCACCGCAAAACCAGTCTCCGGAAGTTAACGCCAGCCACGGTTTTGCCAGTGAAGTGACGCTGCCGCTGGCAGAATCTGGCTATTACGTTTTCCCGGTTGCGCTGGTTGAACAAACTTTCCAGCAAAATGGCCTGGCAACGCCCGAGGAAATAAGCACGGTCCCGGTGAAAAAACTGCATGATATTTTTGGTGCAGATGCTGCGCTGTACATCACTGTTACCAGCTATGGCACGTCTTACCAGGTTGTCAGCAGCGAGACGCGCGTTGCCGCCACGGCACGTCTGGTGGATTTGCGCACCGGTAAAGAGCTGTGGAAAGGCAGCACCTTCGCATCCAGCGCTGAAAACCAGGGTTACACCAACGCGGGCGTCCTGACCACACTGCTGACTGCGGCCATAAAGCAGGTATCTGATACCGTCACGGACAAAGTACGCGATTATGCCGCTATCGCCAGCGTGCGTTTGTTGAGCGCGGGTACAGATGGCCAGCTTCTCTACGGCCCACGATCTCCCAACTATGGCAAAACGGTGGCACAGTAATCAGCCGTGATAAAAATGGTCTTCCGACCTGTACCGTCGGCACTGACGGCGGTATTTTATCCGGGTAAAAATGGGGAGCCTGTTCTCTCTACCCGAGCCTGAATAGCAACACGCCCGTCTCTGTTCGCCGGGCGTTTTGCTGTCTGTTTTACGCTTATATCAAACTGTTATTTCAGGCTGCTGCTAAAGAATGATGTAAGCTTCGCAAAGGGGATCATTTCTGTACGATCGTACAAATCGACATGACCCGCACCCGGCACGACATAAAGCGTCTTTGGTTGTGCAGCACGCTTATATGCATCCTCGCTAAACGCCTTCGAGTGCGCCTGATCGCCGGTGATAAACAGTATCGGGCGTGGTGAAATGGTGTCGATGTCGTTAAACGGGTAAAAGTTCATGAAGTTACCAATGCTGCTTAACATCGGTTTCGTCGTCAACGCTTCTTTTTCACCCTGTGGCGTATAGCCACCGCGCTCAGTACGGTAGAAGTCGAAGAATTCTCGCTCAACGGCTGAAGATGTGTCAGTAAGCTTATTCACCGTTCCCGGAATATACGCCGTCTCCCCCCCGGTAAACTGCGCAAACCGCTGCTCAATGGCAGACTGAATAAACGCCTTACGTTGTGCTAATGTCTGAGAACGGTTCAAGCCGTGACGGAAAGCCGCGCCCATGTCATACATACTGACGGTCGCAATCGCCTTCATACGAGGATCAATTTTCGCGGCATTAATGGCAAAACTACCGCTGCCACAGATACCTAATACACCAATTTTCTCAGGATCCACCAGAGACTGAGTGCTGAGATAATCCACTGCGGCACTGAAATCATCGGTGTAGATTTCCGGTGAAATCAAATGTCCCGGCTTGCCCTCGCTTTCGCCCCAGAATGAGAGATCCAACGCCAGCGTCACAAACCCCTGCTCCGCCAGTTTTTGCGCATACAGATTGGCGCTTTGCTCCTTCACGGCTCCCATAGGATGCCCAACGACAATGGCAGGATGCCTGACGCTGCGGTCTATTCCTCGCGGAACAAACAGATTACCCACAACGTTCATCTGGTACTGATTTTTAAAAGAGACCTTTTGCCGGGTCACTTTGTCACTTATATAGAAGTTGTCTGCTCCATTAGACATATCGGCAGCAGAGGCGGTAAATGCACTGATTAACAGACCCAGTGCTAACGTCAATGTTTTCATTGTTTATCCTCAACCGTTCAACGTGGCGTTATCAATAACGAAGCGATAATGCACATCACCACGTAACATTCGCTCGTAGGCTTCGTTAATCTGGTCGGCGCGAATGAGTTCGATATCAGCGACAATCCCGTGTTCGGCACAGAAATCAAGCATCTCCTGCGTTTGAGGAATACCACCAATCATTGAACCTGCTATCGAACGACGCTTCATAATCAGATTGAAAACTTCCGGTGAGTCATGGGGCGTGGCGGGGGCACTCACCAGCGTCAGCGTGCCGTCGCGCTTAAGTAAGGTGGTAAAGACATCCAGGTTATGCGGTGCTGCCACCGTGTTAAGAATAAAATCAAAGCTTTTCAGGTGAGCGGCCATTTCATCGGCATGACGGGACACCACTACCTCATCGGCACCCAGCAGTCTTGCCGCGTCGCGTTTGCTTTCAGAGGTAGTAAAGGCAACAACATATGCTCCCATCGCATGGGCCAGTTTGATGCCCATATGCCCTAACCCACCTATGCCTACCACGCCTACTTTTTTACCCGGCCCGACCTGCCAGTGGCGCAGCGGGGAGTAAGTGGTAATGCCCGCACACAGCAGTGGTGCCACACCCGCAAGCTGTTCCTGCGGGTGGCTGATGCGCAGAACGTAACGTTCATGTACAACTATCTGCTGCGAATACCCGCCGAGCGTATGCCCTGACGCGTCTGGTGTAGGAAAGTTGTAGGTGCCAGTCATCGCATCGCAGTAGTTCTCAAGCCCATCGTCGCAATCCGCACAGTGTTTGCAGCTATCAACAATACAGCCGACTCCCACAAGGTCACCGACGGCGTATCGCTCAACATGCCTGCCCGTTGCGATGACTCGCCCGACAATTTCATGGCCCGGTACGCACGGATAGAGCGTGCCAGCCCATTCTGCACGCACCTGATGGATGTCCGAATGACAGACACCGCAGTAGGCAATTTCAATCTGGACATCATGTGGACCCGGTTCACGGCGGGAAATGTCCATCGCCTCGAGCGGCTGCTTCGCAGAATATGCGCCCATCGCTTTTATGTTCATTGCGTTCACTCCTGTGTTTTGCGTGATGTTATGAATACCAGTGCCGCCGCGCTGATAAGCAACACGCGGCTTAGAGCAAACGTGCTCTGCCAGCCACCGCTGTCAAAGGCAATACCGCCAGGCGTTGAGCCTGGCGCAATGGCAAGTTGCACAACCGCACCTCCTCCCTCTTCGCCAGCATGCAGGAGCGTTCGGGCAACCCAGGCCCGCCAGCCAACAGGCGCTGCCGTTGCCAACCCTCCCCACAGCGTAAGCCGCGCTGCAACGGCCAACAGGCTGCGACCAACGAGTATTAACCTCCCGGCTATCGCGGCCATCAACAGGGGTATTACAATCCGCGTCTGGTTAAAACCGACATGCAAAAGGTGCCTGTCAGCAACGTGCCGCCCCGGATAGCGTCCAGACGGTACAGCTATTCCCATTGCCAGCGCGTTGCCGCCATTAAAAATTGCGAACGCACGCGGCAGTGTGGACATGACCACTTCCTCTTTGGCTGATTTCAGGCAAGCCGGGGCCGGACGCTATTCGTGGGAATAGCGACAAAACAGACAGATAAATATTCAGGCTCCACCTACAGGCATCGCCTGTGACGTGCTCAGGTTGAAAATTTTTACACACCGCAGCCATACTAACTAGCTAATGAATACTTAATAGGCTTATAACTACAGCTTATTAATCAAAACGTGCCTGAACAATGAAACGCAATCTGAACGATCTGTTTTATTTTGTGACTGTCGCCCGTGAAGGCAGCTTCACCCGCGCTGCGGCGCAGCTCGGTGTAACCCAGCCTGCGCTCAGCCAGGCTATTTCCGCCCTTGAGGCACGCATGCAAATCCGCCTGCTGACGCGTACCACCCGCAGCGTCTCGCCAACTGTTGCCGGTGAACGACTGATGCAATCCATCGGTATTCGCCTTGATGAAATAGAAGCGGAGCTGGATATGCTCACGGCATTGCGCGATAAACCGGCGGGAACGGTACGTATAACCTGCGGACCAAACGTTTTGCGTACCACGCTGCTGCCAAAACTCACCCCTGTGCTGCATGAATACCCGGATATTCACATTGAGTTCGACGCCAATCACGGATTTCGCGATATCGTCTCAGACCGTTTCGATGCAGGCGTACGTCTTGGCGATACGATTGATAAGGATATGATAGCCGTGCCTATAGGTCCGGATTTGCGTATGGCGGCCGTGGCCTCACCGGATTATTTTTCCCGTCACCCTGTGCCGCAAACGCCACATGAACTGACGCAACATCAGTGTATTAACCAGCGTATGATCCGCTCCGGCGGACTGTATGTATGGGACTTTGACCAGGAGGGTGGCGATCTGAACGTGCGCGTCAGCGGACAACTGACGTTTAATACCTCAGAACATATTGTGGATGCTGCGCTGGCCGGATTGGGCATTGCTTTTTTGCCAGAGGAGGAATTTGGTACACATATTAAAGATGGCCGCCTTATTCGTATTCTTGAACCCTGGTGCCAACCTTTTCCGGGCTATTTCCTTTATTACCCCAGCCGTAAGCAGCCTTCTCCGGCCTTTTCGCTGGTAGTGGACGCATTGCGTGTAAGGCGTAAATGACAGTCTGTCGAAATGACCATTTTGGGACTTTGAGAGGGTGTTAATAATGTCAGACGGCGCGTATTCAGTGCCGTCTGACTGTCTCATTCATGACATTGCCCCATCATCACAACGATTACGGGTAAGTTATTTGTCTCCTGGTAAGATAATGGTATCGAGTTTTTTTATAATAAAGATATGTGACAGCGCCCCCAGCACAGAGACAAACGAAATGTAATACATTGCGTAAGCGAAACTATTGGTTGTTTGCAAAATGATACCCATAATAATAGGTGTTGCGATGCCTGCCAGGTTGCCTGACACATTGAAAAAACCGCCGATAGTGCCAATCACTTTTGCCGGAACAATATCACTCAGAATAACCCAGCCGATGTTAGAAAATGCGTTCGCAAAGAATGCAAATGACAGAATAGCTATTGCGATAACGGGGTTATCTTCAAAAAAGTTAACGAAACACAGGGTGCCCGCCAACCCAAGCCCGAGAATAGCTGGCAGCTTGCGCGCTTTAGTACGCGAAATACCGTGCTTCATTAGCGCGTCACTGACAAACCCGCTACACAGTAGACCCAGCATTGCCATAATATACGGGAATGCCGCCCCGATACCGGCCTTAGCAATGGACAGGTTCAATCCCTTTTCCAGATAGACGATAAACCATGTCAGGAAGAAATATAACGTGGAATTCATGGCAAACTGGGCAATGAACAGCCCCCAGATATTCCTCTGTTTCAGTACGTGTGAAACCTCTGACCATTCTACTTTTTCCTTTACCTGAACGTTGGTCGCCGACGATTGCCCTAATCCACCGCCCTGGCGAATATGTTCAATTTCAAGAGAATTGGCGGTTTTACTTTCCAGCGGATCTCGATATTTAATTAACCAGTAAATACCAAAAATAATCCCTACGCCCCCTGAGGCATAAAACGACATTTCCCAACCGTGGTTAGCAACGATATATGCCAGAACCGGCGTGAGCAGCGCAAGCCCAATATACTGCGCACACGCATACACAGCTGTTGCGCTGGCGCGCTCCTGAGTAGGAAACCAGGTGGAAATGATTTTTGCATTTGCTGGAAATGAAGGCGCTTCAGCAATACCAATCAAGGCTCGACAAAGTAAAAGGAAGGCGAAAGATGCCGCTGCGGTGGTGAATAAATGATGCGACGCGAGTCCCATCAAACAAGTAAAAATACTCCATAATATTACCGCGCCGCCATAGAGCTTACGCACACCGATACGATCGAGAATATAGCCTACTGGAATTTGGCTAAGCACATATGTCCAGGTAAACATTGAGAATAATAAACCCAGATTCGCCGGTGAAAGCGCAAATTCCTGTTGTAAGCTTGTGCCTGCGACCGACAGGTTAGCACGGTCCATATAGTTAATTGCCGTTACGATAAATAATAAAAACAACACAAAAAAACGAGATCTTGTCGCTTTCATATCATATTCCATTTTAAAATAGCGATGTGCTATGTCCTGTTACCACTTGCGAATCCATAGCGACTTACGCCATTAATTTTACTTATCCGTAAGTATACGGATAGCCTACCGGGAGCGTTTATGCCCGGGTTAAATACCAGTACATATCCTGTATTCAGGCGAGCAAAATAATCTTCAAGGCCGGTCTGTTAATCTCTGCGCTGAACGAAACACGGCTTATTATTCTTTTCAGGCAACAATTGCAAAATGACGTCGAGCGAATCACGCTGCCTGATAAATAACGCCTTATACGGCCAGCTTATTCCATGCCTTCATCAGATTGCCAACGTCTCTTACCCTCGCGTAGAAAAGGCAATGTCATATTTGTCACCTGATACGCCCTGTTATAAAGGGAAACGAACCGGCAACCCACTTTCAGAGCTACGGTAAATCGCCTCAATCAGCTCTACGGTTTTTCTGCCTGACAGACCATCAATAAGCGAAGGACGATTAAGCGTAATTGACGTTAAGAAGTCCTCAACCTGGCGCTGATGGTAGTAATACATCGCATCCTGATTGTTAAAAAACTCACGGTCTTCCTGCTGCCACTGGGGCAACTTCTGTGCTTCGCCTGCAATGGTCCATATATCGTTATAAGGTGGTTCTGTGATTGTCGACATCCCGGCAATAAACATCGCCCCGCCGTCTGTCTGAACACCAACAGAGGCACCGTTATCTCCATGCACCTGAACTTTTCCATAAAGGGCAGGGTTCTGGGCGTTGCTCACCAGTACTTGTCCTGTACCGCCATTTTTAAATTTGATAACCGCAACTGCGGTATCTTCTACTTCGATATAAGGGTGATTCACGTTGCGCCAGAAACCATAGACTTCTGCTATATCGCCCATATACCAGAGCAACAGATCTAACTGATGCGGTGCCTGGTTGACCAGTACTCCGCCACCCTCACCTTCCCATGTACCGCGCCACGGGTCACTCTCATAATACGCTTTGTCTCGCCAACCCAGCATGGTAACCATACCTAATACCGGTTGTCCCAGTTTGCCGTCTTCAATCGCCTGTTTAATTCTCATACAAGGACGATAAAAACGCCGCTGGCATACCGTACCTACTCTCACACCCTGCGCAGTTGCAGCAGCCAGAATAGCGTCACAGTCACGCAAATTACTCGCAAGCGGCTTTTCGACCAGAATATGGCAACCTGCCCTGGCCGCCTCAACGGCCACTGCGGCATGAGCAGGGTGTGGCGTGCAGATACTTACGACCTCAACGCCCTCTTTTTTTATCATTTCAGCAATGTTGTCATAGGCGTTCACACCGTACTGTCTGGCAAAGTCCTGAGCACGGCGGATATCCCTGTCGAATACGGCACTAAATAGAGAAAGGTCTGACTGTTGATAGGCTTTTGCATGAAAGTGCCCCACTTTCCCACATCCAATAATGGCTGTTTTCAGCATGTTACTGCAGTCCCTGGTTACCGATAAAGCGCTTTAAAAGTGGGATTGAGGAGATAATCCCACCACCATTTGTTATCGGTAACAATAAATCATAAATAAATCCGGTTAACCACCTGCAAATAAAATCGATGAATGATTTGTGATAATTATCACAAGCAAAAACCGTGACGACGCAATAGCGCAAAGTTAATTATGAGCGCCATTACAGACTAAGCGTATTAATTGGCTCACTTGCGTGTTTCACTTTGCGAATCATTAATGAGAGTTATTTTCACATTAATTACCGCTTCCATCTTGCTTGCCGCTGACATTCATCATTTTTAGTGGCTCGTCTGTGATGCATGTTAAATTAATATAAAAATAAATACTTTTAATCCAACAGAAAACTATAGACGCTGCGATACGCACCAGGTGAATGTTGCACAAAACCCGCTTTGGCTCTGAAAGCATATCAGGACATCATTAATGATGAGTTTATCCGTTACATTATTCGATAACGCTCCAACCGAATAAACGACCTGCGGTGCTGTCAAAAGACCTGTTGACTGCAATGGCTCTGGCGCTTATTGAACATGACGGTGAGTGAGTCATTCGCTGTTGTAGTGAAATTCAAAAGTGAGCAAACGGAGCCTGCGGACGCCACGACAGGCAGGCCGTTCGGCTAGCGACTGAAATCCACGCCAACGGTTATCTGTCTGCCGCTGGACTGAGGTTTGAACTTCCAGCGCCAGATCATGTTAACCGCCTGTGCATCATACTGCTCCACCTGACTACTTTTACTCACCAGCACCAGCGTTGGCTTACCGTTTTTATCAATATCAACGGTAAGCTCCGTGCGTTTATTACCCATTACCGGCGTTTGAAGCAGCGGCACGCCGGATAGCGGCGCACTCACTATTTCTTGTGGCTTAACGTCTGTCGTCATCTGCCCCTTTGGATCGGCAGGGAAAATATCTTCGTGACGATTGAGCATGGTGCTGGCCGGGAGAATACGTCTGGCGTTATCGGCATACTTCTCTGTGATAGCGGTTTCCTGCTCCCCCAGAATATCGGCATAACCGATGTTCGCCCTCGCCAAAAGAATACTGCTGCGATCGTCCATACCCATTCTCAGCATCATTTCAGCCTTAATCCGCTCCATATGTTGATGACTATTCGGGATGGAGGGATACAGTAAGTTGGAATAGACAATGGCCCCCATGTATAACTCTGGATCAATCTCCCTCCACAGACTGGCCCACCCTGCCCAGGCCTGGGGATCATTGGGTGCCAGCGCCAGTATTTTTGCCCATCGCTCCCGATTATCCTCAAATGAATCCATCCTTTTTCTGAACGCCAGATCCATGAGGAGCGGGACATAATACGGGTATTTCCTGGACAGCCTTTCCGTCTCCTGTGTCGCTTCATCAAAAGCTTTTATCAGGGCCTCGTGAGTATTAGCCCCTTTTTTTATATAAAGGCTCTGTAATGTGCGCGCCTCTTCCCACGTTATTCGCTTTTGTGGAAAAAACACCCTCATGCGATTGAACAGGGCAACCCTCTGTTTTGCTACGGCCTCCATTGCGGTCTTATTATGGCGAGCAGCCAACCTGGCAATGCGTATCGCCCGCGCTTCCATCTCCTGATAGTATTCCTTCGCGGACATGCGATCGCTGACAAAAGTCACCGGCATCAGCACTCGCCGCCCCTGTGAAGCCAGTTTAAAACGCCACTGCGTCGCATATGCTATTGCCGCGCTGTCAAACCTGGGAACACCGCTGGTGCACTCAACCAACGCACTTAACAGTTCGCCATTTGCGTTAATATCCAGCGAAAGCAGCGTGGTCGCCGACTTAACTTCTGTTTCAACCCTTGGGTAACGCAGTTCAGGCACACTCTCTGCCACAATGCCATATTTTTCGGCCTCGACGACGACGTGCCCGGTAAAGCGGTTGTCAGTGACGATAAAGTTGCGCCGGGGATCTTTGTCCACAATGGTACTGCGCAGGGGCAAGACGTTGTCGGCCTCGCCCTCGATACGTTCTGTCAGTGGTACATCACACGTCCGGGTGCGCATCCTGGCCTGCAAAATACGCAGAATTTGCCTGTCATCCTGCGGCATTTGCTCAATGTAAGCGGCAAGACGCTGTGCCAGCTGGGGTTGTCGCGGCCGGTCTTTAAGTCCCTCGGCCATCTGCAACCCGGAATTGATACTTAGCGCAAGCGGCTGACTCTGCGAGTGTAGCGCCTGCGGATCGTCATGAGACTGAATTTGCGCCACTGCCCAGCCAAGCCACGCATCAGGGTTTTCCGGCGCAATGGCGATAGCCCGGCGAAATGCGCTTTCCGCCCGCATTTTGTTGTCATTCGTGGTTAGCGTAAAAATAGCGGACGCCAGCGCCAGCGTGGCGTTATCAGGCATCCAGATTAGATAGTCCGCCATTTTTGACAGGGCTTTTGCTTCCTGCCTGGGATTGCCTGACGCCTGCTGCCAGAGCGCATCAGCAGTGGCAGCATCGTCTTTATTCCAGCCAAGCGGCAGATTCTTGAGTGGGGTTGTCTGCTCAGTAAAGCGCGCAATCATCTCTTGCTCAGAGAAGGGCTGACGCTCGGTTATACGGTAAAACTGGCTATCCTGATTAAGGAGAAAGGACCTCCAGGCCGGCTCCGCCTGTTGATTCATACTGTGCCAGCGCCGCTGGTTCTGTTCGCCAAAGGGGATATTCAGTAACGAATAGCCTGTCACAAATACTGCCAGCGCCACGGCAACGCTGAGGTAAGCTTTGTTACGACGGGTCACTGCTACCCACAGGAGAGCGGAAAAGTAGAGTATCCCGCCCAGCCACAGGCCGTAGAGGGTAAAACGCTGGCCAGTATTAAGCACCTCTGGCACCAGCGACAGCCCATCCATAAACGAGAACGGCCAGAACAAAATCTGGAAAACTTTACTGGCGTCGACAAGCAGCAGGATAACCGACGCGATGACAGGCAGGTATTTTAACCATGATTTCATCATTATGGCCTACTCCGCAAAATTGCCCGCAAGCTCATCACGGTTAGCCAGAAGAGCACCAGCAACAGCGCCTCCACACCATAAAGGTCTTCAACATTGCGCCCGACGATTGCCATCATCAGCGTGCCAGTAAAGGCCATCGTGCCATGCCCGACCAGTGAAGCGGTTTTAGTGCGGATATGACGCCACAGCAGCGTTAATGGAGAGGGACCTGGCGGTACATAAGGTGGTGGTGTGACCGGCGCTGCACGAGGCTGGCGCCGTGCCTGTGCAGGTCGCACGCCGGTAGTCTGGGTTCGCTTAACGGTTTGTGCCTGTCTAACCGCCTGCGCCTTCTGATGCTCTCTGGCCTGTTTTACCCCTTCTGCAATCTGTGCTTCGCGGGCGCACATCAGGCACGGCATACCGGCAAAATGCTGATGATGCTTGTCACAGAGAATGATTTTTTGCGTACTGCGTAGCGCATAGGGCCGCAACGCCTGCGCCCACTCATTGGCAGAAGGTCGTCGGGCGGGGGCGCCGGTGAAAGCCCTGTCGAACAACATGCGCAACCCGTCTGGCAGTAAATGGTGAGTACTGGCCGGAACCGGAAGGATGTTTTTGGCCGCATCAATACCATAGGCATAGCAGCCTGCGGCGATGCGCCCGGGTAGATCGTCAGGCAGCTTTGTCTTATGCGAACGCCCACTATAAGGATGGATGCCGTGGTTGAGCAGTTGAAAAACCATCACCGCCAGCGCAAAACGGTCCTGCGGCTCCTCCTGCTCGCGGGCAATCTGCCCGACGCGCTGTAACTCCGGGGCCAGGTAGTCCGGCGTGAACTGCCCGGCCGGGAATCGCTCGCCTTCGCCCTGGATACTGAACCCATCACAGTCCAGCAGGGCGATATACAGGCTGTCGCGATAAAAACGCAGGTTAACCGGTTTCATATCGATAACCCGGTGCTGGCGTGCATGCAGTGCTGACACCAGGGTCGCGAGGTTACAGGCCAGACTTACCTTCGCGCCGATGCCGTCAGGCAGGTTATGCGCCTTCGCCTGTCGCGCCTGCAAAATATACTCCAGCTCAATGCTACGCTGGGTATCAATGACTGGCATAACAAAACCAGAAACGCGCTGGCTCTCATCAAACAGCATATAGTCCGGCCATGCCAGCTGGACAACAGACTCTCCCCCGCTGACAGGCGCGGGTATTTGCGGGCGATGTTCCAGCATGGCCTGAAGTTTGCGCTGGTAATAACGGGTATCAATACTGGCGTGATAGATTTTCGCCACACGTGAGGGGTCGTCTGCAAGAAAGTAGACGCTGCCCGCGCCACCGCTTTTGATGAGCTTTCCCAGACGTACTACACGGCGCTGTTCGGTATAACAGGCCGGACGCTTATCAGACTTCATGACGCAGGGCTACCAGCAGCGTCTTGTCATCATCGGTTATTGCCCAGGTTCGCGGGTCGTCAAGCGTTGCGCGGATTGCCTCGCTTCCTTCACGCTCTCCAACCTGCTTTAAATAGCGCAAGACGGGATCCATAAACGGGGAAAACAGGGCATCACCACGTCGAGTCAACGCAAACGGCTGCACGCCGTCAGACATCATCACCAGTTGCGTGGCTCTGCCAGCAAACTGGCTGATGCGCAGATGCTCACGCCAGTCCTCGCTGGTGAGAAACCAGGTCTGGTTAACGTATTCACCGTTTTCGGGTAAAGAGAAGTGTTGCCCGCTGTCAAGGGTCAGTGCCGCAGTGCCATCACCAATGTGCAGCACTGTTGAGGCGTTTTCCCCCAGCCATATGGCCAGCACGGTGCAGGCAAAATCGCCCGCGCTGCGTGCCTGTTCATGCGCCTGTAGCAGTATGGTTTCACGCGTACCTGCAACCAGTGCCACCAGTTGCGCTTCATCTGGCTCGCAGGTGAATGCCGCCAGCCCCTCGGCCAGCTCACGGGCAACCAGCGCCGCCCCCTGTTCGCTACAGGCAGCAGAGCCTGCGCCATCACACACCACCGCGACAAGGCGATCACCCATGTTGCGATAGTAAAAGGCGTCCTGGCAGGGAAGGTTATTTTGTCGATGGCCACTACCGATGACTGACGAGGCGTAAACGTTCCAGCTCATCGCATCAGACCGATATTTCTGACCAGCTGTCCGTTGGTGGCAGCTGGGCTTTGCCGCCAGGAGTCGACTGCGATACCACCTGCATACTGGCGCTCAGCCAGAGGAACAGCTCACGGAACTGTAATCCCTGAAGCCGCTTCACGCCGTTAATACCGCTGCGGCTGAACTCGCCCATTGATTCCGTCGCCTGCTCACCAACGCTAATCGGGAAGACGGCCACTTTATTTGCCGCCTGCGCCTGACGGCACTCCTGTGCGGCCTGCATCCAGTTATCCGTAGGCTCACCATCGGAAATTAAAAACATCCAGGGACGGGTGTAAGGCACGCCTGCCGCTTTCAGCCGATCCTTTTCGGCCTCGATTTCACTTAACGCCAGACTCACGGCCTGACCGGTGGGCGTTAAACCACAGGCTTCAAGGACAGGCGCGGTGAAATCCATTGCATCACACCAGTCTCCGAGCATTTCGCACTCATCATAACCGCCGTATTTGATAACCAAAATACGCACGCGTTTAGCCGCGATAACATCTTGCTTAAGCTCCGCTTCGAGAAGCTTAAGGCCTTGATTCAGCTGGAATATAGGATTGCCTTCCATGCTGCCTGAACAGTCGAGGACTAAAACTAACGGCGTGCGCTGTTCACTGTTATCAATGAATGAAATATCTGGAATTAAAGACGTCATAACATTCCCTGTTGGTCTCTTTCTGTACTCACAGAATAAACATCTCATCGCGCCAAAACAAGAAGCCGGTTTAAGGTTCTGCGTATTTTCTGATAAAAATAACAAAGTGCTCGGTGGCAAATTGCAGCAGTCCAGCACAACAGCAGCGCCGTGGTCGCTTTCATGTGTTTGTTGGTAGCAGAGCAATCACGGAAACCTGACCTGACATAATGGCATCAACAAGAATGGCGGATTCAGCAAGCAGAAGACTGCCTGCGTAGCGCCCTCCAGCCTTACCACTCTCGACGTTCAGGGGGAAATGGATGTATTTATAAAATAACCTCTGTAATTTATATGTATTCAAACGCTTCAGGAGGGTTAAAAGAAATATCGCCAATGAATTATATTGCGCTGGCATTGTTTCGTGTCAGCGTACCGTCTTGTCGCTCACCTGATTAACCCGGTAATTTTTACTTTATTATTGACCCTTCTGTTATTTTCCTGACTGATGTCCGTCTAATCTTGCGGCAGTTCTGGTTCTACAATATGATTCGTCATACTATCCAGGATAAAACGCAGCTTAACAAATTACGTACTACTATTTTAAAAATCCCGATACGCACTCTTTTTATTTAATGTAGATTTCGCGTTGTAGCGTAATAGCAGTACGGGTAAGCTGATTTAATAGCAAACGTATTACGTTAGTATCTACGCTTCATGATTTTGATTGAAGCTGTTGCACAGATAATCCATAAAGCAGCGCAGCTTAAGCGGCATTTTTTGATCGGGCAAAAAGAGCAGACAAACCTCTTTAGTGGGAATGCCATACTCCGCTAACAGCACTACCAACTCACCGTTTGCTATCAAACTACTGACCTGTGAGAACGGTTGTAGCGTAATACCACCTCCATAGCGCGCAGCATTGAGCAACGACAGCCAGTTATTGATTTTGAGGCGGCTGTTAACCTTGATCCTGTGAAGCTTATCTTTCCCCTGGAATTGCCAGACTTCGTTCATGCTCCAGTTGCCGTGCAAACACTCGTGGTCGGCCAACGAATCAGGATGTTGAGGAACGCCTCGACGAGCCAGATATGCTGGCGAAGCACACAGGCAAAAAGATTCTGTTTTCAATCGTTTGCTTACCAGTTGCTCATCACCAATGACAGGCACCCGAATGACTGCATCGAATCCCTCCTCCGCTACGTCGACCAACCGATTAGCAAGATGGAGATCAACGTGTATCTCAGGGTAGGCCTCAAGAAAGCGCGGTAACAGCGGCACCAGATAATAATGACCAAAATTTAGCGGCGCGGCGATACGCAGCCCCCCTCGGGGCTTAGCAGAAATCTCCTGAGTCAGCGTTTCGGCGGCCTCAACTTCTGCCAGAACGGCCTTACAACGTTCATAAAACCGTGCACCCGCTTCAGTTGTGCTTTGTTGACGGGTTGTCTTATGCAATAACCTGGTCCCCAACCATTGTTCCAGGGAACGCACATGCTTGCCCACGCCCTGTGGGCTGATATTCAACTTTTCTGCCGCACCGACATACGACCCTGTCTCAATAGCCATCACAAACACGGCCATACTGGTTATTCGGTCCATTTCATCATCACCATTCAAAACCAGACGTTTCGAAATAAACGCCAGTTAGTGTATTTATCATTCGAATCAGCCTCAGTAAAGTGGGGTTCACTCTTCCTCAAGGATCAGGATTGATGAAATACCTTACACTCCCATCCGCGCTGTTTGGACTGGCGCTCGCCTTATCGACCGGGCATGTTTCAGCGCAGACTAAGACATCAGATACCACCGTGGATGCCATACGCGTCACCCTACTGGGAACGGGTAACCCGGTGCCACGTATTACGCGTGCAGGTAACAGCACGCTGGTAGAGGCAGGTAAACAGAAGCTGATGTTCGACTTTGGCCGCAACGCCAGTACCCGGCTGTGGCAACTGGGTATCCCGCTGGGGCGAGTCGATGCGTTCTTTCTGACCCATTTCCACTCTGATCACACCATCGGTTTTCCCGATCTGTGGCTGACAGGATGGCTGCAACCTGCTTACGGTCGCCGTGGAGCACCACTGGAACTGCATGGCCCTGCGGGAACCGTTGAGTTCGCCGCCGGGCTACGCCAGGCGTTCGCCAGCGATATCACGACACGACATAAGGATGAAGGCACGCCTCTGGATGGGGTCGCCATTAATGCCCATGATGATGCGCCCGGCCTGGTCTACGACAAAGATGGTGTGAAAGTCTTCGCCTTCAATAACGATCATGGCGATAACATCAAACCGTCCTTCGGCTATCGTATCGAATATGGCGGACGTTCAGTGGTTATATCTGGTGATACGCGCTACAACGCCGAGGTCGTGAAACAGGCGACCCATACTGATATTCTGGTGCATTGTGTTTCAATCACCTCGGATGCGCAGATGAAAGCTAACCCGGGTTACCGGGCAATAGCCGCCCATCTTTCTTCCCCGGATGATGTCGCGCGCGTGCTCAACGCGGCACAACCCAGGCTGGCAGTCTTTAGCCATATAGGCCTCAACGGCGACGTCAGCACCGGTGATATCGCACAACAAGTTGGTGCAAAATATGACGGTAATTTCGTGGTCGGAGAAGATTTGATGCGTTTTGAAATCTCGACCATACCGGAGCATAACGGCGTAAGAATATGGCAGGTGGAAAATCATTGATCGGCCCGGAGCGTGAGCGTGGAGTTGTTAAATCCTCTCTCTAATGCTCCTTCACGCGTTGATTAAATAGCCAGCAATGCCATCACACCCGTGCACATGGCACGGGTGTGAAATGCCGTTGAGAAACCGCGACGTTGTTGCAACGGGTCCTCGACCCAGCAGAAGCCCGATAAAAAAACGGGTAAATCAGGCTCGTATATCAGGTACAGCGCATAATGGTCGTGTACATATTATTCGATAAATTTGCCAGCACCATTACTGCGCCCGGAGCCAAATTATACCCGTGACGGGGCCTTTAAAGCATAAAAATGAAATTAACAAACTGTCTTATGAAAGTTCGTGCTGCTTGCCGGGGCGGTAGATCATCATTACCGGCCGTGTTGCTATTGGCATTTTGCTCTGACGCCCTGGGCAGGTAAGTCAGAATGACGCGATCACGCGTAGGTCACCTGCATCACAGCAGTTCCGGTAAAGGCACCCGCACTATCTGGCGTGCCAGACAACGTGACGGTCATGCTATGACGGTTTACACCATCAGACCCCGTGTACGTTTTGCCTGGTGCATCCCCGTCTATCGTAATCTTCGCTTCAAGATTGTTGGAGAGGATGATTTTAATGGGTGTTGTCGAGAGCTTGTAATTGACATTATTTCCTACACACGTCACGCCCACTTCCCGCGTCTTATAGGCTCCCGCGGCGTCTTCCTTTTTCATTGTTCCAAACTCGAATGTGACCGAGGGATCAGACATATAGCAATATCCTGGAGGTGGTGGCCTCACTGGATCGGTTGAATCGCTACATGAATCTGCCTGAATTCTATTTGATGATGCGTTAGGTATGACGGCCAGGAGACGGTCGTGAATCAGATACCCAAACCGGGTACATGAGTACGTATCGAAATCACCGGTAACTGTAAAGCGCTCCCGAGGGAAGTCTGGTGGACGATACGAGAGTGCCTCACCCCACGTGTTCACAGAAAGCCCCCCAGAAGTCGGCAACAATTCGTACCGCCATATCCCGTTTCGTTTTACGTTCAGATAGAATTCCAGCCGCCCACCAGGAATAGCGATATTTGATGTCGTCTCCCCCAGGGTCGTATATACAGGGGCACCCGTTGAACTCAGTTGAAACGATGATGATCCATCCGGATGATTTTGAATGTGACTGGGGACGTATCGAAAATGATACAAAAACCCCGTTGTATCAGCCAGGCTTGCGTTAACGCACAGGAGTAAGCACACGGCTATAGTTGTGTGAATGCGGGTGTTCATACGCGTCCTTAATAGTTATTGGGTATAGGGTTACTGATATTCCGCCCGTAGAGTTGCGGTTGCACTGAATGCCCCTTCCGTTAATTCCACGCCGTTGCGCTGAACAAGAACGGCTTCAATTCTCGGCAATGTCGCACTGTTGACGTTAATTGCCTCATCCAATTTAAAAGGTTGACCATTTTGGTACATTTTTACGCCAAGATTGGCCTGCTCAGCGGTCACCACGGTGGCATTATCGGCGTCAAACCCGGCCGCGTTACCACGTACGCTTAGGCGCAGTTGCCAGGCAAGACTGCTGTCTTCACATTTCAGCGTCAGCGGGACGGTTTCACGATATCTTCCCTCCGCAACTTTTTTTATGCGGACATCATCGAAGTTGACATATACCGTGCCATCTTCGTTTATCGAGCAAGATGGAGGCGTTACCAGAGTGCCAATAAATTCAAGGTTTTCCGGATCTGCCGCCTGAACAGATGGCGTCATCATCAGACTAACCAACAGGAATGGAACATATCTGGTCAATTGCATCATAGTGTTTCCGCGCGCCATTTACTGATACTCCACAACTAACGAAGCCATAACTCTGAACGCCCCACCGCTCAGGGCTACACCGCTTTGCTTTATGGGAGCAGCGTAAAGCCTGGGTAGATTGGGATCGGTGAAATTCAGCCAGGAGCCGAGGTTAAGGCGGGTATCACCATTGTACAGAGCGATGCCCAGCCCGCTTTTCCCTCCCGCCAGCGCCGTGTTGTCAAAGCTTGCCGGCGTACCCGTTATGCGCACTTTCTGTTTCGACGATGCCGCCATAGAGCAATCTAAATCGAAGTCAATCAGCTTACGGTACTGCGCCCCGTCGATACGGGTGGTCATCACTTCATTGCCAAAGTTGACGGTGATAACCCTGTTGTTATTTACCACGCACGGGGGGGCTTCTATCAGTGTGCCGCTAAAGTTGACTGCTGCGTCGGCCAGCACGTTGCAGCTCAGGCCCAGGGTAACGGGAAGCACCAGAGCACGCAGGTTTATAGGGGGCATATGTCTCTCTCCTCTCGCGTTACTGATAGTCAATGACCATGGTGCCCGTACCAGTAAACGGACCCGCGGTGAGTGTCGCGTTGTTCTGGGCCACAGGTACAGCCCACAGCCTGGGTTTATTGCCAGCCCCGTTGAAGTTAACGTAACTGCCGGGAGTCATAACCGTGGTGCCTGCGCTTCCGCTGTAGAGCCGTATGCCCATATCCCTTTTGTTGGTCAACAGAAGACCGGTGCCAAAACTCGCCAGGGAGCCTCGAATCGTCAACTTCAGCGCATTGCTGGTCAGACCGGAACAGGTCAAACCGTATTGAATCTCTTTTTTATAATTCGCGCCGTCAACCAGACGTGTAATCAAATCATCGCCAAACTTCACATCTACGGTGTTGTTACCGTCAATAACACACTGCGGTCCATCAAGCAGGGTGCCATTGATAGTGATAGTGGTGGTATCTCCCTCAGCGGCACTCACCTGTGTGCTGCAAAGAAGCAATAAGGCTTCTGCCATCGTCAGGTATACCAGGGATAATATTGAGAGTGGGCGTGTCATATATCAGCCTTCCTTAGGTTGCACCACTTTCCCGGCACGGCAGGTGACGCCAGTACAGGCAAACGGCAGTAATCGTGCGCTGCCATAGTCATTAATAAACATCAGAGTGGGATTAGTGCCCATTCTGGAAGCAGGTAGTGGCAGTTCCGC
The DNA here is from genome assembly GCA_966185765.1 of uncultured Enterobacteriaceae bacterium. GTDB lineage: Bacteria > Pseudomonadota > Gammaproteobacteria > Enterobacterales > Enterobacteriaceae > CBIFVZ01. The sequence continues at coordinate 23,633 of CBIFVZ010000058.1, forward strand.
TTTGCCTTTTGGGGAAACCATCACGGGTTCGAAATCATCCAGCGCCTTTCCTTGCAGACTGTTTCGCGCTTCAACAAACGAAAAGTGGTACGGGGTCGGGTTAACAACCTCATAGCGGTCACCCTTGCGAGTGAGGGTCAGTGTTTCCGCACCAGGCACCACATCAAGCATCGGATCAACCTTTATCGCCTTAGGTCGCCAGAACACTTTCATGCGCGTCTGCATCGCCAGCATCAAAACATTAGGTTTATCGGATTTTGGCGGGATCTCGCGTAAGTTAAGCCAGAAGACGCTTTCTACATCGTTGGGAAGCGAAGACGTATCAGCGACCTGCTGAACACGAATGATTGTTCTGCCGTCTGGCTCTATACGCTGTACGGGAGGTAAAATCATCAGCGGGCCGTTTATTTTTTCTTCTTTCTCGTTTTCCATCCATCCCTGAGCGAGATAGGGATCCTGCGTATTATTATTTCTCACGTTCAATCCGACAGATTTCTCTCCTTCATTGAAAATAACCCGGGAGCGTTCCACAGATAATGCAGCCTGAGCCGAATGTTGGCTTCCGGTAAATATGAGAATACCCAGAAAAGTTATTAATTTAAGTTTCATACTTTCACCTGTCGTATAGCTTACAGGACCAGAGTTATTTCCTCTCTGACGGCAGAGAGTCAATCCATTGCATCTTGCAGATAATTTACATTTTAAGTATATAGGGATATATGAGTTTGTAAGAAGGAGATCCATTTTCAGAAATGCACCGGTGAACATTCCTAAATTTACATCTCGCCCGCTCATCAAACTCAGCTGACGTCATAGCCTTATTAGCTGTGCCAGTTGTTCTGAAAATAATTAACTTGCCAGCTTCCAGCGAAGAGTATGACTTCTACCCTTCCCGGTTTTGATGCTGATCACTTTACCGTTTGTTTCCATCTGGCATAATAAATATCGCATGTTGTAAATACTGATATCCATCTCGTTGGCTATTTCTCGGGTTGTTAACCATACCTCATCATCCAGCTCGCTTTTTCGCAACCGTATATTGGTCAAGCGCTTTATACTTCGCAAAGCGCGCTCAGTATCATCAAGTTGTTTTTCCAAATTACTGGACAACGTTGTTTTCCATATTAGCTGGTCTTCATCCACCTCACGTTCGTGATTATTAACAACCTCAGTATATTTATCAGAAATGGATTTTTTACTTAGCCACATAACGAAATCACTGTAGCGAGTGATATTGACCTTGCGCATAATTGAGCGTCGATAACTACTAAGCGCCTTAATACTACAGCCCATTCTGTGAGAAATGTCATTATGGCCTAATCCCTGGCTCAGATAGCCCAGCATTAGCTGTTCTCGCCATGTCAACTGATAGGGGCCAGGGCATTTGTTACAGTTTGGTTTACGTAAGTCTGGAGGACCGCACATCAGATCGGCAAAAAACAGCATGAACAATTTCCGCCGGATAGTAATCACCGAATTTCTCATCGAGATGACTGAATTGACAACCGGGCAATGAAAGTTTCTGTCGTAATATTCACTACGTGGATAAACGATTAACCACTTTTTATTGAGGAGTTTAAACTTATAGTCATTATGGGTCCGAAACTGTTGACAATCGACCCAGTCAAATGCTTTTTCTCCCGGTGACTGGACCTGTACAATGAGATCGGCTTCCTGCGATTTTCTGACTAAGGATACAGTAACTTTGCCGCTAAACTCATCCTCAAACAGTTCCTCCAGAAGAAAGATTATTCCTTGAGAAAAATAATTGTTATCATTTGCCACATAAACCGGCAAATATGTACCTCTGGTGTCACTCATCATATTGCCCTCTTATCTGGAAGTTTTCATCACTATATAAATAAAAATAATTATACAGTTATCACTCCGCCAACTCTGACGTCCTGTTCGCAATATTTTAAAAGCTACCTGGTTTTTTCTATAACCCATTCACCTTTACATCGCCTGCCGCTCATTTACACGGATGCGCCAATGCTCAATATAATTACCACTTTCTTGTGGAATGCCGTATTCATCAACTTTAACTGCTAACTCTGCTTCACCGTGCAGCCGGATATCTTTCACGACTTCCTGAAGCCATCCCGGAAGGTCGGACAACTTTTCCTGTAATACCAATCCAGTAAGATCACTATCGGCAATCACGGTGCCATCTGACAGGCGACGATTAACCGAGATGGTTAGCATTGCCTCAGAGTGATCATCTTCGAATAGCGACTCTCCTGTATGAGTGACTTTATACCAGGCCTGTTTACCCGCAGTCCGTGTCCCTTCCTCTTGAATAAATTGCGCCAGCCATGCACTATCCCGCGCTTCCTTTTGCTGCCTGAATTTGTGCATCGCTTCCTCTACTC
>CBIFVZ010000059.1:0-25932 GCA_966185765.1 uncultured Enterobacteriaceae bacterium
TGGCTTGGGCATCGTTTCCAGCATCGGTAATAACCAGCAGGAAGTCCTGGCATCCCTGCGTGAAGGACGCTCTGGGATCACTTTCTCTCAAGAACTGAAAGATTCCGGTATGCGCAGCCACGTGTGGGGGAATGTTAAACTCGACACCACCGGTCTTATCGATCGTAAAGTTGTGCGTTTTATGAGCGATGCGTCCATCTACGCCTACCTCTCTATGGAGCAGGCTGTAGCGGATGCAGGCCTGTCGGAAGACATTTATCAAAACAATCCACGTGTGGGCCTGATTGCCGGTTCCGGCGGTGGTTCACCGAAGTTTCAGGTGTTTGGCGCAGATGCCATGCGCGGTCCGCGTGGCCTGAAAGCGGTTGGCCCGTATGTGGTGACCAAAGCAATGGCTTCAGGCGTGTCTGCCTGTCTTGCGACCCCGTTTAAAATCCACGGTGTGAACTACTCCATCAGTTCTGCGTGCGCCACTTCTGCACACTGTATCGGTAACGCAGTAGAGCAGATCCAGCTTGGCAAACAGGACATCGTCTTTGCTGGCGGCGGCGAAGAGCTGTGCTGGGAAATGGCCTGTGAGTTTGACGCGATGGGCGCGCTGTCCACCAAATATAACGAGACGCCAGAAAAGGCCTCGCGTACTTATGACGCAAGTCGTGACGGTTTCGTTATCGCTGGCGGCGGCGGTATGGTCGTTGTGGAAGAGCTGGAGCACGCGCTGGCACGCGGTGCGCATATCTACGCAGAAATCGTGGGCTACGGTGCCACTTCTGACGGTGCTGACATGGTCGCACCGTCTGGCGAAGGTGCAGTGCGTTGCATGAAGATGGCGATGGATGGCGTGGATACGCCAATCGATTATCTCAACAGCCACGGGACCTCTACGCCAGTAGGCGATGTGAAAGAGCTGGGCGCGATTCGCGAAGTGTTTGGCGACAACACACCAGCCATTTCAGCCACGAAAGCCATGACCGGTCACTCACTGGGTGCGGCGGGCGTACAGGAAGCTATCTACTCACTACTGATGCTGGAACACGGTTTTATTGCACCGAGCATCAATATTGAAGAGCTTGACGAGCAGGCAAACGGCATGAATATCATCACTACGCCGACTGAGCGTAAGCTTAATACCGTTATGTCTAACAGCTTCGGCTTTGGCGGCACCAACGCCACACTGGTGATGCGCAAGCTGAACGCATAAGCGTAAACGGCATTGGGTTTGAAAACGGGGCGCGTAATCGCTCCGTTTTTTTATGCGCGTAGCATTACCTTCTGACATTGCAGGCTTTATGCGTGCGTGCGCTTTCGTATAACCTTCGATTGACACACCTTTACACTAACGGCACACTTCGTTTTTCTGACAATGCACCCGCATTGCGTAAGCGTTTAACGTCAATCAACGCGCCTTTTACCTGTTTAACAGGTGCAGAGGGCGTGGTGTATTTCTCGCCTGACTCTGCTTTTCGATGGAGTAAGCAGCATGTCTGCCGTTTCACAAACGACACAACATACGTCTTCAGACAGCATTTCGCTGTTTCGCATCGCTTTTGCCGTGTTTCTGACTTACCTGACCGTCGGTCTGCCGCTGCCCGTGATCCCGCTGTTTGTGCACCAGGAGCTGGGCTTTGGCAATGCAATGGTGGGGGTAGCCGTAGGGATTCAGTTCCTTGCGACCGTGCTGACGCGCGGTTATGCGGGCAAACTGGCCGACCAGCGCGGCGCTAAACGTTCTGCCTTGCAGGGTATGGTCGCCTGTGCTCTGGCAGGCGTAGCATGGCTTCTGGCGGCGTTACTGCCGGTGTCGGCGATGGCAAAGTTTGGCTTGCTGGTACTGGGGCGCCTGATGCTTGGCTTTGGCGAAAGCCAGCTGTTAACCGGCACGCTCACCTGGGGCATGGGGCTGGTGGGACCATCGCGCTCTGGCAAAGTGATGTCCTGGAATGGTATGGCTATTTACGGCGCGCTGGCTGCCGGTGCGCCGCTTGGCCTTTGGATCCACGGTCATTTTGGCTATGTCGAGCTGGCGGCAGTAACAATCCTGCTGCCGCTACTGGCCTGGTGCTTTAATGGCGGCGTACGCAAGGTTGAGGCGCATAAGGGCGACAGACCCTCGCTGTGGAGCGTGGTCGGGCTTATCTGGCAGCCTGGTCTGGGGCTGGCGCTGCAGGGCGTCGGTTTTGCGGTGATTGGCACCTTTGTATCGTTGTGGTTTGCCAGCCGCGGTTGGGGAATGGCGGGTTTCACGCTCACTGCTTTCGGCGGTGCGTTTGTGTTGATGCGTATTCTGTTTGGCTGGATGCCAGACCGCTTCGGCGGCGTGCGTGTGGCGTTGGCCTCGTTAATGATTGAAACGGTCGGGCTGCTTATGCTGTGGCAGGCGCCGAACGGCTGGGTGGCCCTGGCAGGTGCGGCCCTGACCGGCAGCGGTTGTTCGCTGATTTTTCCGGCACTCGGCGTGGAAGTGGTCAGGCGCGTACCCCCGCAGGTGCGCGGGACGGCGCTGGGGGGCTACGCTGCGTTTCAGGATATTGCCTATGCGGTGACTGGCCCGCTGACTGGCTTGCTGGCGACTGCTGTGGGTTATCCGTCGGTATTTCTGAGCGCAGCGATCGCGGCTGTCATGGGAATTGTGGTCACGCTGCTCGCGTTCAGGAAGTGATATCCGCCCCTGTTGGGGCGGAACTCAGAACAGAATCCACATCAGCGCAATAAACAGCAACAGGGCGACCAGACCCAGTGCCGGGCGTTGGCTTAGCGTTTTAAGCTGCTCAATCACTGGCACAAACGGCGCCCAGATAGGCTGTATGTGCTCCGGTTGCACTGGCGCGCTGCTTGCAGGACGTTCAAGGCGTTTTAAGAACAAATGGTTCAGTATGTCCTGTACCTGCGGCGCGGTGAGCACCGTCTGTGGCGTAGCCTGATGACGTTGCCCGGCGTATTCGGTAATTTCCCGCCATTCGCTGCTTTCCAGCGGCTGTTTGAGTACCGTCTGAATGGTTTGCAATGTGGGGGCAGCCTGCTGTGCCAGCGTCAGGCGCGCGGTAAGCCAGGTGGTCAGCAGCGTGTAATGGCGCGCGGGAATAGTTTCACCGCTCTTCACGCCCGTCAGCTCCAGCATGGATTGCCAGATAAGCTTGCTGGATTCCCCCGTGGCAGCGGCGAGCTTGCCGACCAGCTGATTAAGCGCATTGTGCTCAGCGGGCTGCATTGGCCTGTCAGTGGCGGGGCGCAGCTGTGGCTGGGGAATTTCCAGCTGATTATTTTGCAGTAACGTCAGTACGTTTTTGAGCTGCTCGTGGGTTAACTGGCTCAATACGGTCTGGCCGAACTGACTGCGAATATAGTCGCTCACCGCCTGGCGATTATTACCGTGTTGTAGCAATTCAGTGAGCTGTTGCAGCGTCTGACGTACTGTGTGGCGCTCCTGCGCGCCGCTCAGGCGCTGATTGAGGTTTTGCTCAGCGGCGGGAAAATGGCGCGACAGCAATGGCTGATCGTTTTTAATACCTAAATCATGTTTCATACCCGCCCACACTTCCGCACGTTGTGCCTGGCTTAAGGCAACAATGCGTGTAATCAGGCGCTCCAGAACGGTGCGCTGCTGGGGTGTGAGAGGTTGAGCATCCGCTGAGGGTGGTGCGCCCGGAGGTTCACCCGGAGGTCGCGCGCCCGCGGCCGGGATGGAGTGCATCATCAACATTCCTTACTTAAATCACAAGAATTCATTGCGTGGCAGGTCAGGTATGCCTGGCGGCGAGATTATGGCACACTTGCCGCCTTTATACTGCATATTGCGGACGTTCGGACACACCCTGCGCACAATGCTTACAAAGCCAGCGGTTTCGCACCACGGCGCGCTTGCGGCTTTAGTGCAATGGGGTCTATCCTGGAAGCAGCCTCTGTGAAAACCGCACAAAACAGGTACGTAACGTGAAAATTCTCGTTGATGAAAATATGCCTTACGCCCGCGAGCTATTTAGCCGCCTGGGTGAGGTTAGCGCCGTTCCGGGTCGCCCGATTCCGTTGGATGCGCTTAATGATGCTGATGCGCTCATGGTGCGTTCGGTCACTAAAGTGAATGAAGCGCTGTTGAGCGGTAAAAAGGTTCGGTTTGTGGGTACGGCTACCGCAGGCACAGACCACGTTGACGATGCGTGGCTGGCACAGGCGGGTATTGGGTTCTCGGGGGCGCCTGGCTGTAACGCCATTGCCGTGGTGGAATATGTATTCTCGGCGCTGCTGATGCTGGCAGAGCGCGACGGCTTTGCGCTTCGCGATCGCACGGTCGGTATTGTTGGCGTGGGTAACGTTGGTTCGCGTTTGCAGGCGCGTCTTGACGCGCTGGGCGTGCGCACGTTGTTGTGCGACCCACCGCGTAAAGATGCTGGTGATGCAGGCGATTTTCGTACGCTTGATGAGCTGGTGCGTGAAGCGGATGTGCTGACTTTCCACACGCCGCTCTATAAAGATGGCCCCTACAGGACCTGGCACCTGGCCGACGAGGCGCTGATTGGTGCACTTAAACCTGGGGCGATTCTGATTAACGCCTGTCGTGGACCGGTGGTGGACAACGCTGCGCTGTTAGCCCGTCTGCAATCAGGCCAGCATCTGAGTACTGTGCTTGATGTGTGGGAGCCGGAGCCAGATCTGAACGTTGCGCTGCTTGAGAACGTGGATATCGGCACGGCACATATTGCCGGTTATACGCTCGAAGGCAAGGCGCGCGGCACTACGCAGGTATTTGAAGCGTTCAGTGAATTTCTTGGCACGCCGCACCAGGTGGCCCTTGATACGCTTCTGCCTGCGCCTGAGGTAAGTCGCCTTGCGCTGCACGGTAAACTCGATGAGAGTACGCTGAAAAGGTTGGTTCATCTGGTGTATGATGTGCGCCGCGACGATGCGCTGCTGCGTCACGTGGCAGGTCAACCGGGTGAATTTGATAAATTACGCAAGCACTATCGTGAGCGCCGTGAGTGGTCTTCGTTGTATGTGTTGTGCGACGACGCCGCAACGGCAACGCTGTTGCAGCAGCTCGGCTTTAACGCCGTTCATCATCCGATTCGTTAACCTCATTTCTGTTGCCCGCACTGGCGGGCAACTGCGTTTTCTGGAGTAAACCACCATGTCTGAAGGCTGGAATATCGCCATATTGGGTGCCACGGGTGCCGTAGGCGAATCGTTGCTGGAACTGCTGGCTGAGCGTCAGTTCCCGGTGGGGGAACTAAGCTTACTGGCGCATACCGAGAGCGCAGGCGAGAAACTGCGTTTTGCGGGCAGAAGCATCCCGGTTGAGGATGTGCAGGATTTTGACTGGACCCGCGCACAGCTGGCGTTTTTTGTTGCCGGGGCGCAAGCCTCGGCGCGTTATGCTGATGAAGCCGCTAACGCGGGTTGTCTGGTGATTGACACCAGCGGTATTTTTGCCCTCGATCCGGATGTCCCGCTGGTGGTGCCGGAGGTTAATCCGTTTGTGCTGGCTGACTATCGCAACCGTAACATCATTGCTTCTGCCCACAGCCTGACCAGCCAGTTACTGACGGCCATCAAACCAATCATTGACGACGGTGGTCTGTCCCGCGTGCAGGTCACCAGCCTGCTGTCTGCCTCTGCTTACGGTAAAGCTGCGGTGGACGCACTGGCTGGACAAAGTGCGCGCCTGCTTAACGGCATGCCGATTGATGAAGATGACCACTTTGGTCGCCAGCTTGCCTTTAACATGCTGCCGCTGCTGCCAGACAGCGAAGGCAGCGTGCGTGAAGAGCGCCGTGTCGTTGATGAAACGCGCAAAATTTTGCAGGACGATGGGCTGATGATTTCCGCCAGTTGCGTACAGGCACCAGTGTTTTATGGTCATGCTCAAATGGTCAGCGTAGAAGCGCTGCGCCCGTTGGCAGCGGAAGAGGCGCGTGACGCTTTTGCCTGTGGTGAAGACATTGAACTGTCTGACGAAAATGACTTTCCAACTCAGGTGGGTGACGCCTCCGGCAGCGTCCACCTTTCCATTGGCTGCGTGCGTAACGATTACGGAATGCCAGAGCAAATCCAGTTCTGGTCGGTTGCTGATAACGTCCGCTTTGGCGGCGCGTTGATGGCGCTCAAGATTGCCGAGAAGCTGGTGCAGGAGTATCTGTACTGATGGAGCAGCAGGACATACCGGTGCAGAAAATTGCGCTCGGCATTGAGTACGACGGCAGTAAATACTACGGCTGGCAGCGCCAGCGTGAAGTACGCAGCGTGCAGGAAAAGCTGGAAAAGGTGCTCTCGCAAATTGCGGCAGAACCCATTGCGGTATTTTGCGCCGGGCGTACTGATGCAGGCGTACATGCCACCGGGCAGGTGGTGCATTTTGAAACCCGTGCGCAGCGCCAGGATGCAGCCTGGACGCTTGGCGTCAACGCCAACCTGCCTGCGGATATCGCCGTGCGTTGGGTAAAAGCGGTACCTGAGCATTTTCATGCTCGTTTCAGCGCTACGGCACGCCGCTATCGCTATATTATCTACAACCATCGCCTGCGTCCGGCTGTGCTGCAACAGGGGATTACCCATTATCACGCACCGCTGGACGCAGAAAGTATGCACCGCGCCGCACAGTGCCTGCTGGGCGAGAATGATTTCACGTCGTTTCGCGCCGTGCAGTGCCAGTCACGCACGCCGTGGCGCAACCTGATGCATATCGATGTGGCACGCTACGGGAATTACGTGGTGGTGGATATTAAAGCTAACGCTTTCGTCCATCATATGGTGCGCAATATCGTGGGCAGTCTGATGGATATTGGTTGTGGTAACCGGCCCGAGGAATGGATGGCCGAACTGCTGGCGGCAAAAGATCGCACGCTCGCGGCAGCCACGGCACGCGCCGAGGGGCTGTACCTGGTATCGGTGGATTATCCAGCAGAATTTGCACTGCCACAGCCTCCGATGGGGCCACTTTTTCTGGCAGACTGACGTTTTCAGAGGAAAGCATTACGATGGATTTTATCCGCTTTGTTATTGATTTTATTCTGCATATCGACGTGCACCTGGCCGAAATGGTGGCGCAATATGGTGTGTGGGTCTACGCAATCCTGTTCCTGATTCTTTTTTGCGAAACGGGGCTGGTTGTCACGCCGTTCCTGCCGGGGGATTCGCTGCTGTTTGTCGCAGGCGCGATTTCTGCGCTGCCGGGCAATGATTTGAATGTGCATCTGATGGTAGCGTTAATGGTCGCTGCTGCCATTATTGGCGATGCCGTGAACTACACCATTGGCCGTGTGTTTGGCGAACGACTTTTCAGTAACCCGGACTCAAAGATTTTTCGCCGCAGCTATCTTGATAAAACCCATGCGTTTTATGAAAAACACGGTGGTAAAACCATTATCCTGGCGCGTTTTGTACCAATCGTACGTACTTTTGCGCCGTTTGTGGCAGGAATGGGGCATATGTCGTATCGCCATTTTGCCGCCTACAATGTCATTGGCGCGCTGCTGTGGGTATTGCTGTTTACCTATGCGGGCTATCTGTTTGGCGACCTGCCGATTATCCAGGAAAATCTTAAGCTGCTGATTGTTGCAATTATTGTGCTGTCAGTTTTACCTGGTGTGGTGGAGGTTATTCGTCATAAACGTGCCGCTGCACGCCAGGCAAAAGAGTGATAATTCAGTGCTCAGAGCAGTTTTTTGTCCAAAGTGCTCGGGCGTTGTGATTTAATGAGCGACATTTATGGTCTGTGGGGGGCAAAAATGGCAAGATGCCGCTCACAGAAAAACTGGCACCAACCAGGTTCAGGCAGAAAGGTTATCAATGAGCTGGATTGAACGAATTCTCAATAAGAGCAATATTACCCCGACGCGCCGGGCGAGCATTCCGGAAGGGGTGTGGACCAAGTGTGACAGCTGTGCGCAGGTCCTCTACCGCGCCGAGCTGGAGCGGAACCTTCAGGTTTGCCCAAAATGCGATCATCACATGCGCATGAGTGCGCGTGAGCGCCTGCACAGCCTGCTTGATGAAGGCACGCTGGTTGAATTAGGCAGCGAGCTTGAGCCGAAAGACGTTCTGAAGTTCCGCGACTCAAAGAAATATAAAGACCGTCTCGCGAGCGCTCAGAAAGAAACCGGTGAGAAAGACGCGCTGGTGGTGATGAAAGGTACATTGCACGGTATGCCAGTGGTGGCTGCGGCGTTTGAATTTGCCTTCATGGGCGGTTCAATGGGTTCTGTTGTGGGCGCGCGTTTCGTGCGGGCTGTTGAGCAGGCGCTGGAAGACGGTTGCCCGCTTATCTGCTTCTCCGCCTCTGGCGGTGCGCGTATGCAGGAAGCACTAATGTCGCTGATGCAGATGGCGAAAACCAGTGCTGCGCTGGCGAAAATGCAGGAGCGTGGTCTGCCGTATATTTCCGTGCTGACCGACCCGACTATGGGGGGGGTTTCTGCAAGTTTTGCCATGCTGGGTGACCTGAACATCGCCGAGCCGAAAGCGCTTATCGGCTTTGCCGGTCCGCGTGTTATCGAGCAAACGGTGCGTGAAAAACTGCCGCCGGGCTTCCAGCGTAGTGAATTCCTGATTGAAAAAGGCGCGATCGACATGATCGTGCGTCGCCCTGAGCTGCGACTGAAGCTTGCCAGCGTACTGGCGAAGCTGACCAATCAGCCTGCGCCGAACCCGGATGCGCCGCATGAGCCGATTGTCGTGCCGGACGCGCCGGAACAGGGCAGCGAAGCCTGACAGTGCAACGGGGCAGGGCCGCAGGGTTCTGCCCTTCGTATTTCTGAACCCGAAGGGCATCATGGAAAAAAGCATTCCCCAAGCCACGTCGCCCCTGGCCGCGTGGCTTTCCTATCTTGAAAATCTGCATACCAAAACTATCGATCTCGGCCTTGAGCGTGTAAGCGCCGTTGCGGCGACGCTGGATGTGCTCAAACCTGCGCCATTTGTGTTCACGGTTGCCGGAACTAATGGTAAAGGCACGACCTGCCGCACGCTTGAAGCGATGCTGATGGCGGCCGGGCTGCGCGTGGGGGTTTACAGTTCACCGCATCTGGTACGTTATACCGAACGTGTGCGGGTGCAGGGTGAAGAGCTACCCGAAGCGCGTCACACGGCATCATTTGCCGCGATTGAAGCGGCACGTGGCGACATCTCGCTGACCTATTTTGAATACGGCACGCTCTCGGCGCTGTGGCTGTTTAAACAGTCTTCGCTGGATGTGGTGATTCTTGAAGTGGGGCTGGGTGGTCGACTGGACGCGACAAATATTGTGGACGCCGACGTGAGTGTTATCACCAGCATCGCTCTTGACCATATTGACTGGCTGGGTTCAGACAGGGAGAGCATTGGGCGCGAGAAGGCGGGAATCTTCCGCGCCGGTAAACCGGCCGTTGTGGGTGAACCGGATATGCCAGCCTCTATTGAAGCCGTGGCGCAGGAAAAAGACGCGTATCTGCTGCGTCGTGGTGTGCGTTGGGATTATGAGATGACAGACGGCGGTTGGCGTTTTAGTGATGCCGCAGGTGCGCTTGATAACCTGCCGTTGCCACAGGTGCCACAGCCCAACGCTGCGACTGCGCTGGCAGCGCTGCGCGCCAGTCGTCTGCCGGTGAACGAAACCGCCGTGCGCGAAGGTTTGCGCCAGGCGCAGTTACCGGGACGGTTTCAGATTTTAAGCGCGTCGCCGCGTGTTATCCTGGACGTAGCGCATAATCCCCATGCCGCCGCTTACCTGGCAGAGCGCCTCAGGCGTGAAGCGCAGGATGGAAAAATACTGGCAGTAATCGGGATGCTGCATGATAAGGATATAGCGGGTACCCTGGCTTGCCTGAAGAGTGTGGTGGATAGCTGGTATTGCGCGCCGCTGGAAGGGCCGCGTGGCGCCAGTGCAGAACAGTTGCTTAAGCACCTGGGGCAGGGCAGGGCGTTTGGCAGCGTAGCCGAGGCCTGGCAAGCGGCACGGGCAGAGGCTGACGTAGCTGATACCGTGCTGGTATGTGGTTCATTTCACACGGTGGCACACGTAATGGAAGTCCTGGAAGCGGAGGATAACGGTGGCGAGTAAGTTTCAGAACCGATTAGTCGGCACGATTGTGCTGGTGGCGCTGGGGGTGATTGTGCTGCCGGGCCTGCTTGATGGTCAGAAAAAGCATTACCAGGACGAGTTTGCCGCCATTCCTCTGGTACCTAAACCTGGCGATAATGACGAACTGGACATGCTGCCGCCTGCCAGTCAGTCCCTACCGGCGCAGCCGCCGGAAGGGGCCGCTGAGGAAATGCGAGCCAGTAGCACGGCACCGAGCATTGACCCCACAACGCTACCGGATGAAACCGGAGCGGGAATTGATGCGCTTCCGCAACCCAAACCCGTAGTTCAGCCTAAACCTGCGGTACAGCCGAAACCTGTCGCAGAGCCGCAGCCAAAACCGACGCAGACGACACAGGATAACGCGGCACCCGTCGGTAAAGCTTATGTGGTGCAGCTGGGTGCGCTCAAAAATGCGGACAAAGCCAGTGAGATTGTCGATAAGCTGCGTGGTGCGGGCTATCGTGCTTACACTATTCCTTCTACGCCAGTACAGGGTAAAATCACCCGCATTCTGGTCGGGCCGGATGCATCGAAAGACAAGCTCAAGTCTTCTCTGGGAGAACTGCATAGTTTATCGGGTCTCAACGGCGTAGTTATGAACTATACGCCGTAACGGTCAGTGTACAATGCCACGCCTGGCGCGGCTTTGTATGAACCAGAGCGATGAAGGTGGGCAACAAAAGCTGTGCTTTTTTTGTCCACTTTTTCTTTTTACGCATGGGAAGGAAATCCCTACGCAAACGTTTTCTTTTTCTGTTAGAATGCGCCCCGAACAGGATGTCAGGGCAAGTTAGCGCGGAATTTATATGGTCTGGATTGATTACGCCATTATCGCTGTGATTGGCTTTTCGTGTCTTGTAAGCCTGATTCGTGGGTTTGTGCGCGAGGCGCTCTCGCTGGTTACCTGGGGCTGCGCTTTCTTTGTCGCAAGCCACTACTACACTTACCTGGCAACCTGGTTCACAGGCTTTGAAGATGAACTGGTACGTAACGGGATAGCTATTGCGGTGTTGTTTATCGCGACGCTCATCGTCGGTGCGGTGGTGAACTACGTGATTGGCCAACTGGTTGAGAAAACCGGCCTTTCAGGAACGGACAGAGTGCTGGGCATCTGCTTTGGCGCGCTCAGGGGCGTACTTATCGTCGCCGCGATTCTGTTTTTCCTCGATACGTTTACCAGCATGGCAAAGAGTGATGACTGGCAAAAGTCTCAGCTTGTCCCACAGTTCAGTTTCATCATCAGATGGTTTTTTGACTATCTGCAAAGCTCGTCAAGTTTCTTACCCCGGTAACAGCGCCGGGGTTGCAGGCTTAATGAGGAAAAGACAACATGTGCGGTATTGTCGGTATCGCCGGTGTTATGCCGGTAAACCAGTCGATTTATGACGCGTTAACGGTGCTTCAGCACCGCGGGCAGGATGCCGCAGGCATCATTACTATTGATGCGAACAACTGCTTTCGTCTGCGTAAAGCCAATGGTCTGGTGAGCGATGTATTTGAAGCACGCCACATGCAGCGCCTGCAGGGTAACATGGGGCTTGGCCACGTGCGTTATCCGACGGCAGGCAGTTCCAGCGCCTCTGAAGCCCAGCCTTTTTACGTCAACTCGCCCTACGGCATCACACTTGCACATAACGGTAACCTCACTAACGCGCATGAACTGCGCAAGAAGCTGTTTGAGGAAAAGCGCCGTCATATCAACACTACGTCTGACTCCGAAATCCTGCTGAATATCTTTGCCAGCGAACTGGACGAATTTCGTCACTATCCGCTGCAAGCCGATAACATTTTTGCCGCCGTTGCTGCCACTAACCGCCAGATTCGCGGTGCGTATGCCTGTGTTGCGATGATTATCGGCCACGGCATGGTGGCGTTTCGCGACCCGAACGGCATCCGTCCGCTGGTGTTGGGCAAGCGTGAAGTGGGTGAGCGCACTGAATATATGGTCGCTTCTGAGAGTGTTGCGCTTGATACGCTGGGCTTTGAGTTCCTGCGTGACGTGGCACCTGGCGAAGCGGTATACATTACTGAAAAAGGCCAGCTTTTTAGCCGCCTGTGTGCCGATAATCCGACCACCACGCCGTGCCTGTTCGAATACGTTTACTTTGCGCGCCCGGACTCCTTTATTGATAAGATTTCCGTTTACAGCGCCCGCGTCGGCATGGGTAAGAAGCTGGGTGAGAAAATTGCCCGCGAGTGGGAAGACCTGGATATTGATGTGGTTATCCCCATCCCGGAAACCTCCTGCGATATCGCGCTGGAAATCGCGCATATCCTCAACAAGCCTTATCGCCAGGGTTTTGTCAAAAACCGCTATGTTGGCCGTACCTTTATCATGCCCGGTCAGCAGCAGCGCCGTAAATCGGTGCGCCGCAAGCTCAACGCCAACCGTGCGGAGTTTCGTGACAAGAACGTGTTGTTGGTCGATGACTCAATCGTGCGCGGCACCACGTCTGAGCAGATTATTGAAATTGCCCGTGAAGCGGGTGCGAAAAAGGTCTATCTGGCATCAGCGGCACCGGAAGTGCGCTTCCCGAACGTTTACGGCATTGATATGCCGAGCGCTAATGAGCTTATCGCTCACGGCCGAGAAGTGGAAGAAATTCGCCAGATAATCGGCGCTGATGGTTTGATTTTCCAGGATCTCAGTGACCTGATTGACGCGGTACGCGCTGAAAACCCGGATATTCAACAGTTTGAATGTTCAGTGTTTGACGGTATTTACGTCACGAAGGACGTTGATCTGCAGTATCTGGAATATCTGGAGTCCTTGCGCAGCGATGACGCTAAAGCTATTCAACGTCAGAACGAAGTTGAAAATCTTGAAATGCATAACGAAGGTTAAGCGCCAGACGGCCCCCATTAAGGGGGCCGTCTTGTATCTGTCGCCATAATCCGGCAAAGTTTGTCCTGAGTGATGAAACAGGCAGATAAGATGAAACGACTGATTGTGGGAATTTCCGGTGCCAGCGGCGCGATTTATGGCGTGAGGCTGCTCGAAGTACTCAAGCCACTGGAGAATGTGCAAACCCATCTCGTGATGAGTCAGGCTGCGCGCCAGACGCTGGCGCTGGAAACGGACTATGCGCTGCGTGATGTGCAGGCGCTGGCCGATGTGGTGCACGATGCCCGCGACATTGCGGCCAGTATTTCCTCGGGGTCGTTTCGCACTCACGGTATGGTGATTTTGCCGTGTTCCATGAAAACCCTTTCCGGCATTGTTAACAGCTACACCGACGGCCTGTTGACCCGCAGTGCTGACGTGGTGCTCAAAGAGCGCCGTCCGTTGGTATTATGTGTGCGTGAGACGCCTTTGCACCTGGGCCATCTGCGGCTGATGACCCAGGCTGCGGAAATGGGGGCCGTTATTATGCCGCCGCTACCGGCGTTTTATCATCGTCCGCAGAGCATACAGGATGTGATTGATCAAACGGTTAATCGCGTGCTGGACCAATTTGATATCGAACTGCCTCACGACCTGTTTACCCGCTGGCCTGGCCCCGACGCCGCACGCTGATGCCCCATTGCGGGGCAAAAACTGCTGGCGCTGTCGTATTCTCCAACTTTCCTTTCCTCTTTTTGTTACGCCCGCAACGTGGCGCTGATATCTTTTTGTCTGCCGCTACCCTTTGATTATCATTCTGGTCTGCAGACATGGCATGAGAAGTGCAGCGCAGCCGTGAGCGCCTGGGCGCTCAGCACAACACACATCCGATAATAAAATCCGCTCTCTGAGGGTTAACTATGAAAAAGCAGGTTCTGACACTGGTATTACTGCTGGGTTTTTCTGCCGGTTCGGCGCTGGCCGCATTGCCGCAAACGGTGCGTATTGGCACCGATGCGACCTACGCGCCATTTTCATCAAAAGATGCAAAAGGGGATTTTGTCGGGTTTGATATCGATTTGGGCAATGAGATGTGTAAAAGGGCGCAGCTTCATTGCACCTGGGTGGGTAGTGATTTTGATGCGCTCATTCCGCAGCTTAAAGCACGTAAAATTGATGGAATCATTTCCTCGTTGTCTATTACCGAAAAGCGCGAACAGGAAATTGCGTTCTCAGACAAACTCTACAGCGCTAATTCGCGTCTGATTGCCCGTGCGGGTTCACCGATCACGCCGACGCTGGAAGGGCTTAAAGGCAAACAGGTAGGGGTGTTACAAGGCTCCACTCAGGAAGCTTATGCTAATGATAAGTGGCGCACGCAGGGCGTTGAGGTTGTGCCATACCAGAACCAGGACTTGATTTATTCTGACCTTGATGCCGGGCGTCTTGATGCGGCATTGCAGGATGAAGTGGCGGCAAGCGAAGGTTTCCTCAAGCGCCCGGCGGGTAAGGCATTTGCTTTTGCCGGGCCTGCTGTCATTGATAAAAAATACTTTGGCATGGGGACCGCGGTTGGGCTGCGTAAAGAAGATGGCGAGCTGAAGGCTGCGTTTAACAAGGCGTTGGCAGAAATCCGCGCTGATGGCACTTACGATAAACTGGCGAAAAAATATTTCGACTTTAACGTCTACGGTGATTAAGACTAAAGGCGCTGATGCATCATTATGGTGCGTTGGCGCCCCAATATTGTGCATACGCGGCGATGGTGCACGCTTTGGATGCATAACTACCCAGTGAATCTGCAAAAAATGACGCTTCTGGACCGTAAAAGTTTTGGCCTAGAGGTCTGAAAAATGGCACGATACTTGCCAACACAACATTTAAAACGTTTTGCCTATAATGATAACTCTCCTGAGGATAAGTATGAAAAAGCTGGTGTTATCTCTTTCTCTGGTGCTGGCGTTTTCCAGCGTTTCTACAGCATTTGCCGCATTGCCGAAAAACGTGCGTATCGGCACTGATCCGACTTACGCGCCGTTTGAATCTAAAAATGCCAGCGGCCAGCTGGTAGGTTTTGATATCGATATTGCCAAAGAGTTGTGCAAACGTATTAAAACCCAATGTACGTTCGTGGAAAGCCCGCTCGATGCGCTTATCCCAATGCTTAAAGCGAAGAAAATTGACGCTATCATGTCCTCGCTGTCTATTACGGAGAAACGCCAGCAGGAAATTGCGTTTACCGACAAACTGTACGCGGCAAACTCTCGCCTGGTGGTCGCAAAGGGTTCACCCATTCAGCCGACTATTGAGAGCCTGAAGGGCAAGCGCGTGGGGGTATTGCAGGGCACTACGCAGGAAACTTACGGCAATATCCATTGGGCGCCGAAGGGGATTGAAATTGTCTCTTATCAGGGGCAGGACAATATCTATGCGGATTTAACCGCCGGGCGTATTGATGCTGCGTTCCAGGACGAAGTGGCCGCCAGCGAAGGTTTCCTGAAAGCGGCAGCCGGTAAAAACTACCAGTTTGGTGGTCCGTCTATCGCGGATGAAAAACTGTTTGGTGTGGGCACCGGCATGGGCATTCGCAAAGACGATAATGAACTGCGCGAAGCGCTCAACAAAGCGTTTGCCGAGATGCGCGCCGACGGCACCTATGAAACGCTCGCAAAGAAATATTTCGATTTTGACGTCTATGGCGGCTAACGTTAACTGTTATGCGCTGCGTACCTGCGGGGGCGCAGCGCAAGTAAAGAGAGTCTGACGCCATGCTGCACGGGTTTTCCGAAGTCATTTTTAAAGGGGCGCTGGTGACGCTGGAGCTGGCGCTCAGCTCTCTGGTTCTTGCCGTCATCATTGGCCTTGCGGGCGCGGCGGCCAGGCTTTCGCACAACCGTCTACTGGCATTACTTTCTGAAGCCTATACCACCCTGATTCGCGGCGTACCCGACCTGGTGTTGATGCTGCTCATTTTCTATGGCCTGCAAATGGCCCTCAACGTTATTACTGATGCTGTTGGCGTTGCACAGTGGGATATCGACCCAATGGCAGCCGGTATTGTTACGCTGGGTTTTATCTACGGCGCTTACTTCACAGAAACGTTCCGGGGTGCCTATATGGCGGTGCCAAAGGGCCATACAGAAGCGGCCACCGCGTATGGCTTTACGGGTGCGCAAACCTTTCGCCGCATCCTGTTTCCGGCCATGATGCGCTTTGCGCTGCCCGGTATCGGTAATAACTGGCAGGTTATTCTCAAAGCCACGGCACTGGTCTCGTTACTGGGGCTGGAAGATGTGGTGAAGGCCACTCAGCTTGCCGGGAAAAGTACCTGGGAGCCGTTCTACTTTGCTGTGGTGTGTGGCGTGATTTACCTGATGTTTACCACCGTCTCCAACGGCGTGTTGTTCTGGCTTGAACGTCGCTATTCAGTTGGCGTGAAGAGGGCCGAACTGTGATTGAGATTATTCAGGAGTACTGGAAATCACTGCTATGGACTGACGGCTACCGTTTTACCGGTGTGGCAATTACGCTGTGGCTGCTGATTGGTTCGGTGTTAATGGGCGGTTTTCTGGCGCTGTTTCTCGCCATTGCGCGCGTCTCGCCCAATAAATTTATCTCGCTGCCCGTCTGGTTTTTTACGTATGTCTTTCGCGGTACACCGCTGTATGTACAGCTGCTGGTGTTCTACTCCGGTATGTACACACTGGAAATAGTGAAAGGTAACGAGTTTCTGAATGCCTTTTTTCGCAGCGGTCTTAACTGCGCGATGCTGGCATTTACGCTTAACACCTGCGCTTATACCACAGAGATTTTTGCCGGCGCTATTCGCTCGGTGCCGGCCGGTGAAATTGAAGCGGCGCGGGCCTACGGTTTTTCACGCGTTAAACTTTATCGCTGCATTATTCTGCCGTCGGCGCTGCGTATTTCTCTGCCTGCCTACAGCAATGAGGTGATTTTGATGCTGCATTCCACTGCACTGGCGTTTACGGCCACCGTACCGGATCTGCTTAAGATTGCCCGTGATATCAACGCCGCCACCTATCAGCCGTTTACCGCGTTTGGTATTGCTGCGCTACTGTACCTTATCATTTCATATGGGCTGATTAGCCTCTTTCGCAAGGCGGAGAAGCGCTGGTTGCGGCATATGAGTCCGTCCTCCTCTGTGCACTGAGTAAACGATGTCTGAGAATAAATTAAACGTAATTGATCTGCACAAGCGCTACGGTGAGCATGAGGTGCTAAAGGGTGTGTCGCTTAAGGCTGACGCGGGTGATGTGATAAGCATCATCGGTTCGTCCGGCTCCGGCAAAAGCACCTTTTTGCGCTGTATTAACTTTCTCGAAAAGCCGAGCGAAGGCTCGATTGTGGTGAACAACCAGAATATCAACCTGGTGCGCGACAAAGATGGCCAGCTTAAAGTGGCAGATAAAAACCAGCTGCGCCTGCTGCGTACTCGCCTGACAATGGTGTTCCAGCACTTCAATCTGTGGAGCCACATGACAGTGCTCGAAAACGTGATGGAGGCGCCAGTGCAGGTGCTGGGCCTGAGCAAGGCAGAAGCCAAAGCGCGGGCGCTGATGTATCTGGAAAAAGTCGGTATTCACGCGCGTGAGCAGGCGAAGTATCCGGCACACTTGTCCGGTGGACAGCAGCAGCGCGTCTCTATTGCTCGTGCACTGGCAATGGAGCCAGAGGTGCTGCTGTTTGATGAGCCAACCTCGGCGCTGGACCCGGAACTGGTGGGCGAAGTGCTGCGTATCATGCAGCAACTGGCGGAAGAGGGCAAAACGATGGTTGTGGTAACGCATGAAATGGGCTTTGCGCGCCACGTATCAAACCACGTTATTTTCCTGCATCAGGGTAAGATTGAAGAGGAAGGCACGCCGGAGCAGATCTTCGACAATCCGCAGAGCGCGCGCCTGCAGCAGTTTCTGTCGGGATCACTGAAGTAGCCTCTGGCTTACCGACATAAAAAAACGCCGACATTGTTCGGCGTTTTTTTATGACCTGTATTAGCGCACTACGTCGTGCAGCGCCTCTTCGAGATCAAACCAGCGGAAGATAAAACCGGAGGCTTCCAGCCGTTTAGGTAGCGCTCGCTGACCACCCAGCACTAAGACTGCGGACTCACCCATTGCCAGACGCAGCGCGGCAGCAGGCTGGCGCATAAATGCCGGGCGGTGTAGCACGTGACCCAGCGTGTGCGCAAACTGCTCATTGCGTACCGGATAAGGCGACACCATGTTAAACGGACCGCGCAGATCGTGACTCAACAGCCAGATAATGCCGCTGACCATATCATCAATGTGGATCCACGGCAGATATTGCCGCCCGTTGCCACTCGGACCACCTATCCCTAAGCGGAATAACGGCAGCAGTTTGCCCAGGATGCCGCCGTCTGGGGCGAGCACAATACCGGTACGTAACAGGCACACGCGAGTGTGTTCGGTTTGTGCTGCGCTGGCGATTTGTTCCCAACGAGCGCACAGTTTATGTGTGAACTCATTATGGGGAGGCTCTTCTTCGGTGACGACCACTTCACCGAGATCGCCATAATAGCCCGTCGCGGAGCCGGAAATGAACACCGCAGGCGGCGTCTGGCTGGTTTTAACCAGCTCAACCAGCCGCTCGGTGGTTTTCCAGCGGCTTTGACACAATCGCTCTTTCTGAGCGGTGCTCCAGCGCTTGTCAGCGATTGGCTCGCCTGCCAGATTGATGATTGCATCAATACCGTCGAGGTTCTCACGCTCATGCAGCCCTTTCCAGATCTCGACGCGAGGGTCGAGCCTGGCCCGGGCTTTAGTGGGATCGCGTGTGACCGCAATGACCTCATGGCCCAGTTCCAGTAGGCGTGGCACCAGATGTTGACCGATGAGTCCCGTGGCGCCGGTAATGACTATCTTCATGCGCATCCTCCGCTAGCGCTAACGTTGCCAGCTCATTACTACAGATACTGAGTCGGCGTAACGCAGCGCGTGAAGTTTATCTATCTCTACTTCAGCATAGGTGACCCAGGGATGTTCGCATGCGATATTCAGCACATCCTGCGTCAATTTTTCTAACAGCGCGAAGCGGTTTTCCTCGACGTGGCGAATAATGGCTTTGGTCATGGTGCGATAGTTAAGTACATCATTGATGTCTTCACTCACGCGCGCCTTATCGGCGGGGTAGCGTAGTTCAACGTTAATCACCACATCCTGGCGGTTGGCTTTCTCTTCTTCGTTGATGCCGATATAGGTGCGCAGGCGCAGATTTTTAATGCGGATAATGGCGTCTGGCTGATGTGACATGCAGGTGCTCCCGGTAGGTTTGAGTGCAATATCATACATGAGGTTCACGCAGCCGCCCACGCCTGCCCCGGTCAACAAAAGAGTGGGCCAGCGCCGTCTCGCAAAAGTACGTGGCAGAGGTCAGATTTTGAGTATAGTTTTTACCTGCGGAACATAAAAAGAGGTGTCCATGAGTCAGACCGAAATAACGTTGTGGGGCGATGAAAACGCATTTAGCCCGTATGTGCTGTCGGTGTATGTAGCGTTGATGGAAAAGGGACTGAGTTTTACCTTTAAGCGCGTAAGTCTGGCAAAAGAGGAACACTTATCGCCGCAGTGGCGAGGATACAGCGCGACACGCCGGGTACCGCTACTGGAAGTCGACAGCTTTGCACTGAGTGAATCATCGGCGATGGCGGAATATCTGGAAGAAAGATTTGCGCCGCCGGTTTTTACTCGCCTGTATCCGCATGAGCTTGAAAAACGCGCGCGTGCGCGCCAGGTGCAGGCGTGGCTGCGAAGCGATTTGATGGCTATTCGCAGTGAGCGCCCAACGGAAGTGGTCTTTGCCGGTGAAAAGCGTCCTGCACTGAGTGATGCCGGGCAGCGAGATGCACAGAAATTGTTTGCACTGGCACAGGGACTGCTGGCGCATGGGCAGCTTAACCTGTTTGGTGAGTGGTGCATTGCCGATACTGACCTGGCATTGATGCTAAACCGGCTCGTATGCAACGGTGACGACGTGCCACAGCACCTTGCCGATTACGCCGACTTTCAGTGGCAGCGCGCATCGGTACAACGCTACGCGGCCTTGTCAGCAAAGGCTGAACCTCAGTCGTAAATCCGTTATTATTGCGAACTATCTGATTTACCTGGAGATTGACGAATGAAACTGATGTTCGCATCGGACATTCATGGCTCGCTACCCGCCACAGAGCAACTGCTAAAACGCTTTGCGCAACGTGGTGCGCGCTGGTTAGTACTGCTGGGCGACGTGCTCAATCACGGCCCACGTAATGCGCTTGCTGAGGGTTATCATCCGGCGCAGGTGGCCGAGCGCCTGAATACGCTGGCAGAGCGGATTATTGCAGTGCGCGGCAACTGTGATAGTGAAGTGGACCAGATGCTACTGCACTTTCCCATCACGGCCCCCTGGCAGCAGGTTTTACTGGCGCAGGGGAGGTTGCTTCTTACCCACGGTCATCTGTACAGCCCTGAGAGTCTGCCACCGCTCGCTGCTGGCGATACGCTGGTCTATGGTCACACACATATTCCGCTCGCCGAACGCCGTGATGATGGCATCACGCTGTTTAACCCCGGCTCGGTAAGTATCCCAAAAGGTGGTTTTGCCGCCAGCTACGGTATGCTTGATGGTGCTGTTCTGAGCGTTCACGCTCTGGAAGACGACGCAGTTATTGCACGCGTTGAGATTACGCCGTAAGTTACACCGGACAGCGCCTGGCTTCATGGTCTGAGCGAGCCGCGTCCTGAACATCAATGCGCCATCAGAGCGCCCGAGACAAAGAAGGTTTCCCGATGGTGGAGCAGAGTCAAACTGGTACTGAATGGGTGGATATCGTTAACGAAGATAACGATGTCATTGCGCAGGCCAGCCGTGAGCAAATGCGGGCGCAGCGCCTGCGTCACCGCGCGACCTATATCGTAGTGCATGACGGAATGGGAAAAATTCTGGCACAACGACGGACTGAGACGAAAGATTTCCTGCCCGGAATGCTGGATGCCACCGCAGGCGGTGTGGTACAGGCTGATGAGCCGCTGCTGTATTCAGCGCGCCGTGAAGCGGAAGAAGAGCTGGGTATTGCGGGCGTACCGTTTGCTGAGCATGGTCAGTTTTATTTTGAAGACCCGAACTGTCGTGTCTGGGGCGGATTGTTCAGCTGCGTGTCGCACGGGCCGTTTGCGCTCCAGGAAGAGGAAATTAGTGAAGTCTGCTGGCTGACGCCGGAAGAAATTACCGCACGCTGTGATGAATTTACGCCGGATTCACTGAAAGCGCTGGCGTTGTGGATGAGCCGCAATGCTGGAAACGAACCGCGCAAAACTGAAGGGGCAGGGCAGGAGAGCGCGGCGAAAGCGAAAAAAGCCAAAGCGGATAAAGTCAGTGCGGTAAAAGACGAAGCGGTGAAGCCGGAGAGTAAACCGGGCAACACCGAGGTCAGCCGCGACGTGCAGTAAAAGACTAGCGCCAGTCGCATCGCCGGTTGGGTTGTTGATACGGCGTGATAATGAATAACGCGTGATAATCATTCCTGGGGCGGTTTCCTGCAAACCCAGACAAAAAAGCCACTTCATGCAGAAGTGGCTTTTTCATGGTCGTTCTGTTGTAAAACAGTGGCGCATTTACAACGAGGCAATCACCCTTCTTAACAGGCGAATACGCGGCTCGATAGAGTCAATTTCCAGATACTCATCCGGGCCGTGGAAACCCGCCCCCACCGGGCCGAAGCCATCGAGCGTGGGAATCCCCAGCGAGGAGGTGAGGTTAGCGTCGCTACCGCCGCCTACCGCCTGCCAGCTGACTATCACACCTTCTTCGCGGCCTGCCTGCTCTACCAGCTGCATCAGCGCCTGGGTGGCGGCATCGGCGGCCATCGCCGGTTTATGGGTGGTACGCACCAGTGTCGTGGTGACACCGTCGAGAAAACCACGGTCGCACAGCGTCTGTAACTGTTCGCTGATGCGCTGATATTCCTCATTGCGCCAGAAGCGAACGTCCAGCTCGGCTTCGGCAAAGGCAGGCACGACGTTTGCTGCATCCCCACCGTGCACGACACCAACGTTCAACGTGGTGCCCAGCTCTGCGTTTGCCAGGGCATTAATAGCGCCAATCGCCTTTGCCAGCGCGTTAATTGCCGAGCGGCCTTTTTCCGGCTCGTTGCCCGCGTGGGCCGCTTTACCGCTAAAAGTAAGACGATAACCTGCGACGCCTTTACGGGCTTTCACCAGCGAGCCGTCGGCACGGGCGGCTTCACATACCAGCACAGCTTTCGCGCGCAGCGCCAGCTCGCTTAACCACTGGCTGGAGTGCTCTGAGCCAGTTTCTTCATCCGGATTCATCGCAACAGCGATGCTCAGGCGTGATTTATGCGCCTCATCAAGCCCGCGCAGTGCCCACAATATATTCAGCAAACCGCTTTTCATATCGGACACGCCCGGCCCCATTGCACGGGTGGTGCTGAGGCTCATCGGGCGCTCAGCCACGGTGCCGGGTGGGAAGACGGTGTCGAGATGGCCCACCAGTAGCACGTCGTAATGCCCCGCATCAGGCTTGTTGGTAACCAGTACACCCGGGCCGACTTCTGTACCGAGATTGACGTGTTGTACCTGCCAGCCTTCGGCACGCCAGAAGCCACTGATAATTTCTGCTACCTGTGCTACACCTTCCGGTGTATGAGTGCCGCAGTCTACATTAACCAGTTGTGCCAGTTCGGCAAAATAGTTGTCCAGATTCATTATGTTGTCCTCAGATAATCACGCGCATCAGCAGCATGGCCAGGAAAGCGTTGATAACAGAAATGCCAATCATCAGCGGAATGCGCGTGGCACGAGTACCAATGACCCCGAGGATGCGGCCGATGTATTGCACCTGCGAACCCATCAGGTAGATAGCCGGGGCGATGATAGCCAGATGTTCGCCGGTCAGAATGCCTTTATCAAACAGACCAATTGCCACGCCAATGCCGCCGCCCATCGACATCCAGCCGCCGATAAGGACTGCCGCCGCTTCGCCGGGCAGGCCGAACAGGCCCATTACCGGGGCAAAAAGCAACCCTAAGCCTTTTAGCGCGCCGGTGATTTCCAGTGCTTTGATGATGATGAACGCCATTACTACATTGGGCAGGGTGCTGGTGGTAGCGATAGTCCAGCCTTTGCGTGCACCTTCAACGAAGACATCGGTGATGACAGGTTTGGTGGCAGGCTGGCTCATACGGCATCTCCCTGTGCGTTACGACGGCGGTTAATCTTAAGAATGAGGCGCAGAATGTTGGCACCGACAATTTTCATGATGAACATCACCGCAATGCAGGCACCGATAGAGGTGGGCACTGCGGCGCTGCCATCAACCAGTATGAGCGTGAAGAGAATGGCACCAGAGGAGAAGAAGTTGGTAATCATGCCGCCTGCTGAGAACTGGAACATGCTGAACACATCACGCTCATCCTCGTTAATTTCACCTTCGTCTTTCAGGTTGCGGGTGAGCGATGCGCCTACATCGGTGCTTTGCAGGCTGCCAATCATCGCCAGCCCAGCGCTGCCCGGAATGCCCAGTAAAGGGCGCAACAACGGCGTGAGCAGGCGACGCGCTGCTTTTAGCGCACCGTAGTGCTCCAGTACGTTAATCATACCCAGTGCGAACATGACCGCCGGGATGAGGCCCAGCGCGAACAGGAAACCGTCCATAGCACCGTGACCACCGGTGCCACGAAATGCACTGGTTGTAGTGGTTAGCGTGTCGCCATCAAGGCTGGCGCTGCTGACCACACGGCCAAATGCGCCATTAAGTGTGGTGAAGTCGAAGACGCCATACCACTGGTTGCCGCCTAACATGCCGGAGAAAAAGATAATAGCGAAGCCCAGCGCCAGCCAGGCACCCGGGCCGACACGCTCCGCCAGAGTTGAATCAGGAGTAGTCATGGATTTCCTTTTAAAAACTGAATAATCATCAGGCGCAACTATTTACGGCAGTCACGGTTCAGGAAAGCTGACTCAGGTCATGTTCTGTGGTGTATCAGAGTATCGGAAGTGAAAAATGTGACCGGTAACACTGTGTGATGGGGCGTCTCTCAGGCACAAAAAAATCAGGCCACCCGAAGGTGGCCTGATTATTCAACGCTCGTCAGGTTACTGCTGAGTAGCCTGAATGGCGGTAAGGGCGATGGTGTAAACGATGTCGTCTACCAGGGCGCCACGGGACAGGTCATTAACCGGCTTACGCATACCCTGCAACATCGGCCCGATGGAAATCAGGTCAGCAGAACGCTGCACCGCTTTGTAGGTGGTATTACCGGTGTTCAGATCCGGGAAGATGAACACGGTAGCGCGACCTGCAACCGGTGAGTTTGGCGCTTTAGATTTAGCAACATCGGCCATGACCGCAGCGTCATACTGCAACGGACCGTCAATAACCAGGTCCGGACGTTTTTCCTGCGCCAGACGGGTCGCTTCACGCACTTTCTCCACATCGCTGCCCGCACCGGAGGTGCCGGTGGAGTAGGAGAGCATTGCAACGCGCGGGTCGATACCGAAGGCAATCGCAGAGTCGGCAGACTGAATAGCGATTTCTGCCAGCTGCTCCGCAGTCGGGTCTGGGTTGATGGCGCAGTCGCCGTACACGTACACCTGCTCAGGCAGCAGCATGAAGAATACGGAAGACACCAGCGAGCTGCCCGGCGCGGTTTTAATCAGCTGCAGCGGCGGACGGATAGTATTGGCGGTCGTGTGAACCGCACCGGATACCAGACCGTCAACTTCGTCCTGCTCCAGCATCAGTGTGCCGAGTACCACATTGTCCTCAAGTTGCTCACGGGCGACGGTTTCGGTCATACCCTTGCTCTTACGCAGCTCAACCAGACGTCCAACGTAGCTTTCGCGCACAACTTCCGGGTCGACTATCTCAATACCTGCACCCAACTCAACGCCCTGCGCGGCCGCAACACGGTTAATTTCATCCGGGTTACCCAACAGCACGCAGGTGGCGATGCCGCGCTCGGCACAGATGGCCGCTGCTTTCACGGTACGCGGCTCGTCGCCTTCCGGCAGCACGACACGCTTGCCCGCTTTACGTGCCAGTTCAGTGAGCTGGTAACGGAACGCTGGCGGAGACAGACGGCGGCTACGCTCAGAGGCGGCACTCAGGGAATCAATCCAGTCGCTGTCAATAAAGCCAGCTACATATTCCTGCACTTTCTCAACACGCTCGTGGTCATCAACCGGTACTTCCAGGTTGAAGCTTTGCAGGCTCAGGGACGTCTGCCAGGTGTTGGTGTTCACCATAAACAGCGGCAGACCGGTCGCAAATGCACGCTCGCACAGCTTGCTGATGCGCTCGTCCATTTCATAACCACCGGTCAGCAGGATGGCGCCGATCTCAACGCCGTTCATGGCGGCGAGGCAGGCAGCAACCAGGACGTCAGGGCGGTCAGCAGAGGTCACCAACAGCGAACCCGGGCGGAAGTGCTCCAGCATATGCGGAATGCTGCGTGCACAGAAGGTGACGGATTTCACGCGGCGCGTTTTGATATCGCCTTCGTTAATGATGGTGGCGTTAAGATGGCGAGCCATGTCGATAGCGCGCGTGGCAATCAGGTCAAAGCTCCACGGCACGGCACCCAGAACCGGCAGCGGGCTGGCTGCCTGCAGCTGTTCTGTGCTTATCTTCACGACTTTAGCTTTGCTGGAGTCATCAAAGATCTCAGACAGGTCCGGACGGGTGCGGCCCTGCTCATCTACCGGTGCATTCAGCTTATTAACGATAACGCCAGTGATGTTGGTATTCTTCGTACCGCCAAAACTGCTGCGAGTTAGTTCAATACGCTCTTTGAGCTGCTCTGGCGTATCGGTACCCTGAGACATGACGAAGACGATTTCTGCGTTCAGGGTTTTGGCGATTTCAAAATTCAGAGACTGGGCAAACTGGTGTTTGCGGGTCGGTACCAGACCTTCAACCAGCACCACTTCCGCGTCTTGCGTGTTGGCGTGGTAGTTGGCAATTATCTCTTCCATCAGCACGTCTTTCTGGTTGCTGGACAGCAGAGACTCAACGTGGC
>CBIFVZ010000060.1:0-25346 GCA_966185765.1 uncultured Enterobacteriaceae bacterium
AAACCTTACGCAGCGTCAAGCGGAATCGTGTCAATCATTGCGACAAATCAATCCGCTGGGTCAGCATTTTGCGTCCGATTTGCCTCCACTTTTCCTGTCAGCTGCAACCCACATGGGGGTAGAGATGAAGATTTTAAAGGGCAGGGAAGACAATTTTGTGATTCTTGTCACAAATGCTACCCTGGTTACTCCTGTTGGAGCAGTTTAGAACAAAACCTGACACCCCGCTGTTAATGTTTTGTTAGAATCTGAACTATCTTGTGAGCAAAAAGGCACACGCTAAGAAGGTGTATGATGTCTGATAAAAAATCCCCTGAAGAGTTGAAAAATAGCCTGTCGGAAATGCAGTTCTGGGTAACCCAGCAACGTGGGACTGAACCCCCGTTTACCGGTAAGTTGCTGCATAACAAAGATGAAGGTATTTATCATTGTCTGGTGTGCAATGCGCCGCTGTTTACCTCACACAGTAAATATGACTCAGGCTGCGGCTGGCCAAGCTTTTACGAACCGGTCAGCGATGACGCTATTCGCTATATTGAAGATAACTCTCACGGCATGCAGCGTATTGAAATTCGCTGTGGCAACTGTGATGCCCATCTGGGGCATGTATTCCCGGACGGCCCGCAGCCAACGGGTGAGCGTTATTGCGTTAACTCCGCGTCCCTGAGCTTCTCAGGCGATGACGGCAGTGATCAGGTAAAAGGCTGAAGAAACGATTCAGCTTGTTATTCCATTCAGGAAACCTACGCGTGAATATTGATGAACTGATTGGCTCAATGACGCCGGAAGTCTATGAGCGTCTGGCAACGGCAGTGGCGCTTGGTAAATGGCCCGATGGTGTTGCACTGACGCCAGAGCAAAAAGAAAACTCGCTGCAGTTAGTCATGATGTGGCAGGCGCGCCATAACAGCACGCCCCAGCATATGACGGTCGGTACCGACGGACAGATTGTCATGAAGAGCAAGCAGCAGCTTAAAGAAGAGTTTGGTATTGTGCCGCCCGCGATTGCGACGCTCAAACCAGAGTAAGATGCGCAGTGAAGCACATCGGCAATAACAGGCCGCGTAAATCCGCGGCCTGTTTTTAATTGTGCGTTTCAATCCAGTCGTCGAGCGTATACAGGGTGGCGCCCGCAGCCGCCATTTCCATAAACGCCTGGGCGCTGTCGTCGGCGTTAAGGTTTACACCACGACAGCCGTCGGTTATCACATTCACCGCGTAGCCCAACCCTAGCGCATCCAGCACGGTGAATTTCACGCAGTAATCCGTAGCAAGCCCCATCACAATAAGCTCGCGGATGTCGTGGTGCTGTAACCAGCCGTTGAGTGCGGTTTCCTGGCGCTGGCCGTTATCGAAAAAGGCGCTGTAACTGTCAATATTCGGGTTTTCGCCTTTGTGGAACACTGCATCTATGGCGGACTGCCTGAGTAGCGGATGCAGCGCTGCACCGTCAGTGCCCTGCACGCAGTGATCGGGCCACCAGGTCTGCGGTAACCCATCAAGCTCGCCCTGAGTATAGGGTTCGGCCTGTTGCTGGCTGGCAAAGCTGCCGTGGTTATGCGGATGCCAGTCCTGACTTGCCAGTATCGCGTCACCACGAGTTTTACACCAGCCAATCAGCGTATTGGCAATGTCTATAGTGCTGTCGCCATCGGCGACCGCCAGTGCGCCACCCGCGCAGAAATCATTCTGTAAATCCACCAGCAGCAGGGCACGTCGCATCATGGTTTGCTCCTTATTCATCCAGGGTCAGTTCGCCGCGTAGGTTTTGCGCCATTGCCTGGCGAATACCGTCCGCATCCAGCCCTTTACTCAAAAGCCAGTGTAGCTTGGTGAGTGTCGCTTCGACTGTCATGTCTGCACCGCCGACTACGCCTGCGTGCGCCAGCGCGTTGCCGGTGGCGTAACCGCCCATATTCACCTTGCCGGACATGCATTGCGTGAGGTTAACCACCACAATGCCGCGTGCGCTGGCCTCTTTAAGCTCATTGAGAAACTCGCTGTTTTGCGGCGCATTACCTACGCCGTAGGAGCGCAAAATCAGAGCCTTCACCGGCTGGCGCAGGAAGTTACGCACGACATCGGCGGAAATACCCGGATAAATCGTCACTACACCAATCGGCTGCGGGGTGATGTTATGCACGATAAGCTTGCCCTGGCCATTAGGTGCTGGCGGCGTATTGAGTCGGCGAATATGAATGCCGGCTTCAAGCAGCGGGGCAAGATTGGGCGAGGCGAAGGCATCAAAACCATCAGCGTGCGCTTTAGTGGTGCGGTTACCCCGATAGAGACGGTTATTAAAAAACAGCGACACTTCATTAATGGGGTAATTTGCCGCCACAAACAGCGCATTGAGCAGGTTGGTTTGTCCGTCAGAGCGCAGTTCTGCCAGCGGGATCTGTGAGCCGGTAACAATCACAGGCTTAGCAAGGTTCTCCAGCATGAAGGAAAGGGCTGAAGCGGTAAACGCCATCGTGTCGGTGCCGTGCAGAATGACAAAGCCGTCGTAGTCGTCGTAATGAGCGCGAATATCATCCGCAATATGCTGCCAGTCGTCCGGTGTCATGTCGGAGGAGTCCATCAGCGGCTGATATTCATGAATAGTGAAGTCAGGCATCTCCGGGCGGTGGAATTCAGGCATTAACGCCAGCTGGCGCTGCAGATGACCGGACACCGGAATGTACCCCTGCTCAGAGCGCTGCATACCGATGGTTCCGCCGGTATAGGCGACATAAATGGATTTTTTTTTCATGAAAAACTCTGCGCGCAAAGAAACAGGCGCTGAGTATAGTGGTACAGCAGGAAAAAAACAGCCCGCTCGAGCGGGCCGTTTCAGGCGGTTAGCGCACGTCGGCGCAGCGCAGACAAATCGCGTAGCGATTACGCGGATCGTTAAGCGTGGAAAGTTTGTCGCCTTCAGCTTTGAGTGCAGCGGCGGTCTGGGCCAGCGGCGCGGGCAGCCAGGCCTGCAATGCCTGGGGCAGCATGGCGCGTACTGAGCCGCTGAGGCTACTGAACACAATATCCATGAAACTCGTTTCGTCCTGATAGTAGCTCAGGTGCCAGCTTTTCATCTTCGCAAGCTCGGCGGCTTTCTTCACAGCATCATCAAAATCACCGAGGCTGTCTACCAGCCCTATATCTTTGGCATCAAGACCGGTCCAGACGCGGCCTTTAGCAATCAGGTTAACCTGCTCCGCTGTCTTTTTACGTGAATCAGCAACCAGCTTAACAAAGCGCAAATAGCCGTTTTCAATACTAAGTTGCATCAGTTGCTGTACTTCGTCTGGCAATGCTTTCGTCACCGCCACGTCCGCCAGCGGTGAGGTGGCAACACCGTCGGTATGGACGCCGATGCTGTCCAGACTGTTCTCAACCGTATTAATAATGCCGAAGATACCAATAGAGCCAGTAAGCGTCGTCGGGCTGGCTACGATGTAGTCCGCAGGGGTGGAAATCCAGTAGCCGCCGGAGGCCGCCATACCCCCCATCGACACCACAACCGGTTTACCTGCCGCTTTGGCCGCCGCCAGTTCTTCACGGATGGTTTCTGAGGCGCTGACGCTGCCGCCGGGGCTGTTGACGCGCAGCACAATGGCTTTCACCTTCGCATCAAGACGCGCATCGCGAATCTGTGAGGCGGTAGTGTCGCCACCCACGTTGCCCGGTGTTTCTTCGCCATCCATGATGGCGCCGTTGGCGTAAATGACTGCAATAGCTCCACCGGTTTGCGGTGCGCTTTTCACCTGGTAATCGTAATAACTGATGGCGCGATAATCTTTATCCTTCGCACTCCAGCCGAACTGTTTAACCAGCGCTTTGCTGAATTGCGCTGCCGTGCCGAGCTTATCGACAAGTTTATTGTCGAGCGCATATTTCGCGGTATCACCGCCGTTGCGTTTCAGGGCATCAATCATCGGTTGCGCACCGGGGAACACCTGCTGGGCCGTAATGCGGCGATTAGCGGCAATAGTGTCGAGATAGCCGCTCCACAACTGGCCAATCCAGCGGCTGTCGGCCTCACGCGCGGCGTCAGACATATTGTCACGCAGATAAGGTTCAACCGCAGACTTGTAGGTGCCTACGCGAAAGATGTGCGTGGTGACCTTCAGCTTGTCGAGCAGCGACTTGTAGTACAGACCGTTAGTGGCAAAACCATGCAAATCCACCGCGCCCTGCGGTGCCATCCAGACCGTATTGGCGAAGCTTGCCAGATAATACTGACTCTGGCTGTAGTTATCGCCGTAAGCATAGACGTGTTTACCGCTGTCGCGAAACGCCTGCAGCGCTTTACCGATGTAGCGCAGCGACGGCTGATCGCCACCGGCAAAATTACGCAGATCCAGCACGATGCCGGTGATGTTTTTATCCCCTTGCGCCTGGCGAATGGAATCCACAATATCGAACAGCGAGTTTTCCTGCAGGCGATCAGAGCTTGCACCAAACAGCTGGCGGCCAATAATGCCCAGTTTATTGCTGACGGAGGGCTTATCAACTACCACACCGGTGATATCCAGCAGCAGGGCACCCTGGCTTACCGGCTGTGAGGAACCGCTGCTACTAAATTGCGCCCAGATACCCAGGCCAATCAGCACCAGGAATATAAAAAACAGATTTAACACCAGGTTTCTGACGAAATTGAGCAGTCGCCAGCTCCACCTGAAAATGCTGGCTATACCTCGCCATAGTGTGCGCATGTCTTCTCCATTACAGGATGAATGGCCAAATCGCGGCCAGAATGGTGGTTATCCTAAATATCCATCGGCCAAAAGTCAGCAGGAATTGCCGCACCCGCTGTAACAATTGTTGCCGCTGTGTTAGTTTCGAGACCACATTTTCGACTGGAGTCTGTCAATGGATGCATTAGAA
The DNA here is from genome assembly GCA_966185765.1 of uncultured Enterobacteriaceae bacterium. Lineage (GTDB taxonomy): Bacteria > Pseudomonadota > Gammaproteobacteria > Enterobacterales > Enterobacteriaceae > CBIFVZ01. The sequence continues at coordinate 4,870 of CBIFVZ010000060.1, forward strand.
CTGCTCATTAACCGACGCAGCGCGTCACGTCTGGCGGAGCCTGCGCCAGACGGTGAGGTACTGGAAAACATTCTGCGTGCGGGCATGCGCGCGCCGGATCATGGCACCTTGCAACCCTGGCGCTTTTTCCTGATTGAGGGGGAAGGGCGAGAGCGTTTTAGCCAGTTGCTGGACGCTGCCGCGCTGGAAAGCGGGCTGGATGATAAGGCGCGTGAAAAAGCACGCACGTCGCCGTTTCGCGCACCGCTGATTATAACTGTGGTAGCGCACTGTACTGAGCACCCGAAAGTACCGCACTGGGAGCAGGTGGTTTCTGCGGGCTGTGCGGTAGTACAGATGCAGATGGCTGCCGTTGCACAAGGCTACAATGGTATCTGGCGCAGCGGTCCCTGGACTGACCATCCCAGAGTGCGTGCGGCATTTGAATGCCGTGAGCAGGACCAGATAGTGGGCTTCCTTTATCTGGGAACACCACAACTTAAAGCCTCGACCACTATCAGCGTGCCGGATACTGCGCCGTTCGTGCGCCGATTCTGATTCTTGCTCGAAAAGCTGTCTGGATTGTGACCGGTTGCGGGGCAATTCAGACCGCCGCTCTTACCAGTCTGCGATTCTGGCGCTACCATATGTCACATTGCCAATGACAGGAGAGGTCCATGAGCGAGCAAGCTATTCGTTTGACGCAATACAGCCACGGTGCCGGCTGCGGATGCAAAATTTCCCCTAAAGTGCTTGAAACTATCCTGCACAGCGAACAGGCGAAGTTTACCGATCCGCAACTGCTGGTAGGCAATGAGACGCGCGATGATGCCGCCGTTTATGACCTCGGTAATGGCACCTGCGTTATCAGCACCACCGATTTCTTTATGCCGATTGTCGACTCACCGTTCGATTTTGGCCGCATTGCCGCCACCAATGCCATCAGCGATATCTACGCGATGGGCGGTAAACCCATCATGGCAATCGCCATTCTTGGCTGGCCGCTGGATAAACTTGCCCCGGAAATTGCCCGTGAGGTAACGGAAGGAGGGCGCCATGCCTGTCGTCAGGCCGGTATTGTGCTCGCAGGCGGTCACTCTATTGATGCGCCGGAGCCAATTTTTGGCCTTGCCGTCACCGGCATCGTGCCAACTGAACGGGTCAAAAAGAACAGCACTGCCCAGGCTGGATGCAAACTTTACCTCACCAAACCGCTGGGTATTGGCGTGCTCACCACCGCTGAGAAAAAATCGCTGCTTAAGCCAGAGCACGCCGGGTTGGCAACGGAAGTTATGTGTCGTATGAACTCCGCAGGGGCGATTTTTGCCGAGCTGGAAGGCGTGAAAGCAATGACCGATGTCACCGGTTTTGGCCTGATGGGCCACCTGAGCGAAATGTGCGAAGGGGCAGGCGTGCAGGCCGACGTCTGGTATGACAGCATACCGAAGCTGCCGGGCGTGGAAGACTACATTGCTCAGGGTTGTGTGCCTGGCGGTACCGGACGCAATTTTGCCAGCTACGGCCATCTGCTTGGTGATATGCCACAGGCATGGCGCGATTTGGTGTGTGACCCGCAAACCTCCGGCGGCCTGCTGCTGGCGGTAACGCCAGAGGCAGAGCACGACGTACTGGCACAGGCGCAAACGCTGGGGCTGACGCTTACCGCTATTGGCGAACTCAACGCCGCCCAGGCGGGCCGCCCAATGATTGAGATTCGCTGAAAACATGCGGCTGTTTATTGCAGAAAAACCGAGTCTCGGGCGTGCTATTGCTGACGTGTTACCCAAACCGCACCGTCGCGGTGACGGTTTTATTGAGTGTGGCAACGGCCAGGTCGTGACCTGGTGCGTGGGCCACCTGCTGGAGCAGGCGCAGCCGGATGTCTACGACAGCCGTTACGCGCGCTGGAGCCTCGCCGATTTACCCATCGTGCCGGAAAAATGGCGGCTACAGCCGCGCCCTTCGGTGGCAAAGCAGCTTAACGTCATCAAAAAACTGCTGACTGAGGCAAGCGAAGTGGTACACGCCGGGGACCCGGACCGTGAAGGACAACTGCTGGTGGATGAAGTGCTGGATTATCTGGCGCTGGCACCGGAAAAACGCCAGCAGGTGCAGCGCTGCCTGATTAACGATCTCAACCCACAGGCGGTAGAGCGGGCCATTTCACGGCTGCGTGCCAACAGCGAATTTGTGCCGCTGTGCGTCTCAGCGCTGGCCCGCGCTCGTGCCGACTGGCTCTACGGCATCAACATGACCCGCGCCTGGACGTTACTGGGGCGCAACGCGGGTTACCAGGGCGTGCTTTCCGTAGGCCGTGTACAAACGCCGGTACTGGGGCTGGTGGTGCGCCGGGATGAAGAAATCGAAAACTTTATCCCGAAAGACTTCTTTGAAGTGAAAGCGCATATTGTGACGCCGGCCGATGAGCGCTTCGTTGCGACCTGGCAGCCGAGCGAGTCCTGCGAGCCATATCAGGATGAAGAAGGGCGCTTGCTGCACCGTCCACTTGCCGAGCACGTGGTCAAACGCATTACCGGCCAGCCCGCACTGGTGAGCGATTATGCCGACAAGCGCGAGTCAGAAGCGGCACCGCTGCCGTTTTCACTGTCCAGTTTGCAGATTGAAGCGGCAAAGCGCTTTGGTCTGAGCGCACAAACGGTGCTTGATACCTGCCAGAAACTCTACGAAACCCACAAACTGATTACCTACCCGCGCTCTGACTCTCGTTATCTGCCCGAAGAGCATTTTGCCGGACGTCATGCGGTGATGAATGCCATTGGCGTACATGCACCGGCGCTACTGCCGCAGCCGGTGGTGGAGCCAGACAGGCGTAACCGCTGCTGGGATGATAAAAAGGTTGATGCCCACCATGCCATTATTCCGACCGCGCGTAGTACCCAGGTGAAGCTGACTGAAAACGAGCGCAATATCTATGAGCTGATTGGTCGCCAGTATTTGATGCAGTTTTGCCCGGATGCGGTCTATCGCAAATGCACCATCAACCTCGATATCGCAGGTGGTAAGTTTATTGCGAAAGCGCGTTTTCTGGCCGAAGCGGGCTGGCGTACGTTATTAGGCGCTAAAGAGCGTGATGAAGATAACGACGGTACACCACTGCCGGTGGTGGCAAAAGGTGATGAGCTGCTGTGTGAAAAAGGGGAAGTGGTGGAGCGCCAGACTCAGCCGCCGCGCCACTTTACCGACGCCACGTTACTGTCGGCCATGACGGGCATCGCGCGTTTTGTGCAGGATAAAGATCTCAAGAAAGTGCTGCGTGCCACCGACGGGCTTGGAACCGAGGCGACGCGAGCCGGGATTATTGAGCTGTTATTTAAACGCACCTTTCTGGTCAAAAAAGGGCGTTACATCCACTCTACCGAGGCGGGACGTGCGCTGATTCACGCACTGCCGGAGATGGCGGGCAGACCGGATATGACTGCCCACTGGGAATCGGTACTTACGCAAATCAGCGAGAAACAGTGTCGCTATCAGGACTTTATGCAGCCGCTGGTGCACACGTTGCATGATTTGATTTCCCAGGCCCGCAGCGCTCCGGTACGTCAGTTCAGAGGGATTATTGCCCAACAGCCTGCGCAGGCGAAACGCGGTGGTGGGAAGGGAAAAGGGCGCGGGCCTCGCCGCAGCGGCACAGAGCCAGCGCCCACCGTCTAACCGTCAGATAACGCCCTGGGCCGTCATGGCGTCGGCCACTTTTACAAAGCCTGCGATATTGGCGCCACGCACGTAGTTAACCGGCGTTTTGCCATCTTCGCTGGCGCCGTGCGTCACGCAGTCGGCGTGAATACGCTCCATAATGGCGTGCAGGCGTGCGTCCACTTCTTCGCAAGTCCAGCTCATACGCGCGGCGTTTTGCGCCATCTCAAGGCCAGAGGTGGCAACGCCGCCGGCGTTTGCCGCTTTACCCGGCCCAAACAGTACGTTCGCTTCGAGCAACAGCTCGGTTGCAGACAATGTTGTTGGCATGTTGGCGCCTTCGGCGACCAGACGCACACCGTTGGCAATCAGCTGCTGCGCGTCTTCCAGGTCAAGTTCGTTCTGCGTTGCGCACGGCAGTGCGATATCCACCGGGACATTCCACGGCTTCTCGCCTTCCAGCCACTGCAAGTTGAACTCACGCGCGTAATCCACAAGGCGGCCGTTATGGCTGGACTTGATTTCCATCAGGCGAGCCAGTTTCTCTGGCGTAAAGCCTGCTTCGTCAACCACGGTGCCGCCGGAGTCAGACGCGGTAATCACGCGCGCGCCCTTACTCATGGCTTTTTCGATAGCGTACTGCGCCACGTTACCTGCACCGGAGACAGAGACTCGCATGCCTTCAAGCGCCATTGCGTGCTGGCGCAGCATGGCGTCAACAAAGTAAATCAGGCCATAGCCTGTGGCTTCCGGGCGAATCAGGCTGCCACCAAAGCTCAGACCTTTGCCAGTGAACACACACTCATTGCTGTTGCTGAGTTTGCGCATCATCCCTGCCATATAACCCACTTCACGGGCGCCAACGCCGATATCACCTGCCGGTACATCGGTGTTCGCCCCGAGGTGGCGCCACAGTTCACTCATCAGCGCCTGGCAAAAGCGCATGATTTCGCCGTCGCTCTTACCTTTAGGATCAAAGTCGCTGCCGCCTTTACCGCCGCCCATAGGCAGCGTGGTCAGGGCGTTTTTAAACGTCTGCTCAAAGCCCAGGAATTTCAGAATCGACAGGTTAACAGTGGGGTGAAAGCGCATGCCACCTTTGTACGGACCGATGGCAGAGTTGTACTGCACACGCCAGGCGCGGTTAACCTGCACTTCGTTTTTGTCGTTAAGCCAGGTCACACGAAACTGAATCACGCGCTCTGGTTCAACCAGACGCTCGAGTAGCGCGTTGTTGAAATAGCGTGGGTTACGCTCCAGAAAAGGCCATAGCGAAACCATCACTTCCCGCACCGCCTGGGCAAACTCAGGCTGGTGCGGATCGCGCTGCAAGGCACGGGTAAGGAACTGCTCAAGCGTGGGCTGTTGTGTCATTGAAGACTCCTGTCCATAGCGTCAAAATTAAGAAGAAGGTTGTGATGTAAATTTGATTATTTTCTGACTATAACACCAGGAGGGGTTGTTTCGGCAAGTCGAAATGTTCATATCCGTCGGGTACTCTGTGCGTTATTAAAATATGTTGTTCTGCCTGCCGCGCTGATTAATAAATATTATGTTTATTATTGATTAAGGAAGAGCTTATTATTATCCGTTTGTCGTATCGAAGGAATTTAACTGACTGTTTTTAGATGAATGTCACAACCGTGATGCGATCGCCAGCGTGCTTTATCGATTAGGCAAAAACGCTGAGGGGAAGGCCGTGGTGCATGGGCATGAGTTATTGATTATCAGTATGACGATGACACGTTATTTTCGTGCAGACAACGCGATACTATCATTAATGATATTCACATATTTCTCGGTGTTGGCATATTAAATCAGCCTGATAATACGCAACATGATGGTTGTTTTTTTACATTATCTTTGCAGCCCATTAACATAAGCGGCAGAATAATTCGGATATTAAAAAAATGAGTATGATGAAAAAATATTTTCTGGTGGGTGCGCTGGGGTTGCTCAGTACGCTGCCTGCGGCTGCGGCACATGGAGCTCAGGTAAGGGTGGATGTCCCACAAGAAGTTTTCTCTCAAAGCCGTCAAAAACCGGTGCCCTGTCAGCGCTGCTGTATCTATGACAATAGCAGTTACAGTGAAGGGGCCATTATTAACGTAGAAGGCCATTTACTGCAGTGTCGGCGCGAAGCGGGTACGACAGGCACTAACCCGCTTATCTGGCAGCGTATAGCGCCATAAACGCCTCAAGTAGCGGCACATCCGCAGGTGCCAGGTTCCAGTCAAACGCCCGGGAGGGAGGGCACCACACCAGCGCGCTGTGATTTAAGGCACGCATATCACCGTGGTAATCCGTTACGTGCCAGGCGTGAAGGTGTATCAACCGCCCGCTGACTTCACGCTGATGACTTGCGATATATTCCCCGAAGCAGGCGATGATGCCCAGTTCCTCTTCCAGCTCGCGCGCCAGCGCCTGAGGTTGGGTTTCGCCCGCCTCGACTTTACCGCCCGGGAATTCCCACAGACCGGCCTGGTCGCCGCTCACCGGGCGCTGTGCCAGTAAAATCTTGCCATGCTGTTCAATAATGGCGGCCACAACGTTAAGCGTTTTCATTGGCTACTCTGAAGCGCGCGCCCCGCGCGGGGCGAGCAAGTTGCTGACAAAGAAGGAAAAAAAGTTTTTCCTTCTTTTTAATGGCTGTTATCCATCCTGACTGCGCCAGGGTGAGGTTTGTCATCAATCTCTGCGCAGTGGGATCAGATATCGAAAGTTGCCCATATTGGCGCATGGTCAGACGGTTTTTCCATTGCACGCAGTTGATAGTCGATGCCGGTATCAATACAGCGTGCCGCCAGCGGCTGGCTTGCCAGCAGCAGATCAATGCGCAGACCGCGGTTATCATCAAAGCCTTTAGAGCGGTAGTCAAACCACGAAAACTTGTCCTGAACTTCCGGATTGGCGGCGCGGAAAGTGTCAACCAGCCCCCAGCCCAGCAGGCGGTCCATCCATTCACGCTCTTCCGGCAGGAAGGAGCACTTACCGGTACGCAGCCAGCGCTTGCGATTCTCTTCACCAATGCCAATGTCGTAGTCGGTGGCACTGATATTCATATCGCCCATGATGAGCACGGGATTTTCAGGCTTCAGTTCGCTACTGAGGTAGTTCTGCAAGTCCTGATAAAATTTCGCTTTCGCCGGGAATTTCAACGGATGATCGCGACTTTCACCCTGAGGGAAATAGCCGTTAATGACGGTGATATTGCCAAGGGAGGAGGGAATTTCAGCCATGATGATACGACGCTGGGCGTCTTCACCATCGCCGGGAAAGCCACGACGGACTGAGACGGGCGTGGCTTTGGTCAGCAGGGCGACGCCGTAGTGGCCTTTCTGCCCGTGGTAAAACACGTTGTAACCGAGCTTTACGACGTCTTCCAGCGGAAACATGTCGTCATGAACTTTGGTTTCCTGAAGCCCAATGATGTCGGGCTGATGCTGCTCAACAAGCGCCTGTAACTGATGAGGACGGGCACGCAGGCCGTTGATATTAAAAGAGACAAATTTCATAGTCGCGACACTGTGCAAGGTGAATAGTGGCTGGATGGTAGCAGAAAAGCCCGCGCAGTGCTGCCCGGCGAGTGAAGCTTGCCACTGTTGTTGCGATTGCTGCACATAATTGAGGCGATGTGCGCACATTTTCAGCACGCCATGCGCGTAAATGGCGCAAATAACATACCTGAATGTTATTACCGATCACATTTCCAGAATGATATTCCGTGAATGCATAAATCCTCTGTTCTTCGTGCTGCGCAAGGCGGTGCTGCCTGATGTTATGCACTTTATATGCATTGAAAATGAATAATCACTTCGCTTAACTTATTGATATTCCGTTGAGTCATCTTTTTTATGCAGTATCCCCCCCTGGCTGGCATGAACACTGCAATCTACAGTCACAGTAAGTTAATGCGTTTTTTAACTTTCCACTTACCATGAATTAACCTGCCGAGGTGGCTATGTCTCAACATGTGTCCCGTAAGGATTTTGACAGCTGGATGGTGCCGGTGTACGCCCCGGCCGCGTTTATCCCGGTGCACGCTGAGGGGGCGCGTGTGGTGGATCAGGCGGGTAAGGAATATATCGATTTTGCCGGTGGTATTGCGGTTAACGCGTTGGGACACGCACACCCTGAATTGCGTAAAGCGTTAGAGGAACAGGCAGGAAAATTGTGGCACACCGGTAACGGGTATACCAATGAGCCGATTCTGCGTCTGGCAAAGCAACTTATTGATGCCACGTTTGCCGGGCGCGTCTTCTTTTGCAATTCCGGTGCTGAGGCTAACGAGGCGGCACTTAAGCTGGCACGTAAATATGCGCACGATACCGTAGGCACCCACAAAAGCGGCATTGTGGCGTTCAGCAATGCTTTTCACGGTCGCACGTTGTTTACCGTCTCGGCGGGCGGCCAGCCTGCGTACTCGCGCGACTTTGCGCCGCTGCCGCCGCAAATTGAGCATGCGCGTTTTAACGATCTGTCTTCTGCCGCTGAACTGATTACTGATAACACCTGTGCGGTCATCGTTGAGCCGGTGCAAGGCGAAGGCGGGGTGTTGCCTGCGCGCGCTGAATTTTTGCAAGGTCTGCGCGAGCTTTGCGATCGCCACGGGGCTTTACTCATTTTTGATGAAGTTCAGACGGGCGTGGGCCGCAGCGGACATCTCTATGCCTACATGCACTATGGCGTGACGCCCGACATTCTCACCAGCGCCAAGGCGCTCGGCGGCGGTTTCCCGGTGGCGGCGATGTTAACGACTGAGGGTATTGCCAAAAGTATGAGCGTGGGGACGCACGGTACCACCTGGGGCGGCAACCCGCTGGCCGGGGCTGTGGCGGGCAAAGTGCTGGACATCATCAACACGCCGCACGTACTGGCAGGCGTCGGTGCACGTCATGACCGGATTGTGTCGCAACTCAATGCCCTTGCAGAGCGGCTGGGCTTATTCAGTGAAATACGCGGCCTGGGGCTGCTGATAGGCGGCGTTCTGGCACCCGCGTACGCCGGTAAAGCAAAGGCGCTGTTGCAAATGGCGGCAGAAGAAGGGCTGATGATGCTGATTGCCGGGGCAGATGTGGTGCGTTTCACGCCCTCGCTGATTATTGATGAACGTGACATAGATGAAGGGCTGGCGCGATTTACCCGTGCCTGCGAACGTTTTGTTGCGGAGATGCCATCATGATGACGGTGCGCCCGGTAGCCTGTGCGGATGCTGCGGCACTGCTGGCATTAGCAAACAAAACCGGCGGTGGGTTGACCTCGTTACCTGCTGACGAGGCGACACTTGCCGCACGTATTGAGCGTTCACTGCGTACCTGGCGTGGCGAATTACCGCCGGGTGAGCAGGGCTACACTTTCGTGATGGAAGAAAGCGCATCGGGGCGCGTGGTGGGTATCTGCGCCATCGAAGTTGCCGTCGGGTTAACCGAGCCCTGGTACAACTATCGAGTGGGGACGTTGGTACATGCGTCAAAAGAACTGGGTGTCTACAACGCGTTGCCAACGCTGTCGCTCAGTAACGATCACACCGGTTGTAGCGAGCTGTGTACGCTTTTTCTTGACCCGGAGTGGCGTAAGGAGGGGAACGGGCATCTGCTGTCAAAATCACGCTTTTTATTTATTGCCGCGTTTCGTGAGCATTTCAGTGACAAGCTGGTGGCAGAGATGCGCGGCGTCATTGATGAGCAAGGGCGCTCCCCGTTCTGGGACAGTCTTGGCAGCCGCTTCTTTTCGATGTCATTTAGCCACGCCGATCGTTTGTGTGGCACTGGCAAGAAAGCCTTTATTGCTGAGTTGATGCCCAGGCACCCGCTGTATATCGATTTTCTCACTCCAGAGGCACAGGCCGTCATTGGTCAGGTTCACCCGCAAACGGCACCCGCGCGGGCCGTGCTGGAATCTGAAGGGCTTCACTACAGTCATTATATCGACATTTTTGATGGCGGCCCGACCCTTGAAGGCGAGACGGATAAGATTCGGGCAGTGCACGACAGTCGGCGGGTGAACGTGTGTATTGGCGAGCGTGCGAGCGGCGAATTACCGCTGTGCCTGGTGGCAAATGAAAACTATCACGATTTCCGTGCCGTGCTGATGCCCGCCTCCCCGCAGGCACAGACACTGGTGCTTGATGCGCCAACCGCAGACGCCCTGAAGTGGCGAGAGGGCGAGTTGCTGCGCCTGGTACGGCTCATTGCTGAGGAGAAACGCGTATGACACAGTGGATTAACGGCGACCGGGTTCCCGGACATGGCGAGGCGATGCAAAAAAACTGTCCGGTTTCGGGGGAGATGCTCTGGCAGGGCTATGCAGCTGACGGCGAGCAGGTACAGGCTGCTGTGGCAGCCGCGCGTGCGGCGTTTCCTGACTGGGCGAAACGCCCGTTAAGTGAGCGCCAGGCATTACTGGAGGACTTTGCCGGGTTGCTGGAACAACATCAGGATGGGCTGGCGCAAACCATAGCCCGGGAAACCGGTAAACCGCGCTGGGAGGCCTTGACTGAGGTGAGTGCGATGGTGAACAAAATCGCCATCTCGGTTCGGGCTTATCAGACGCGTACCGGTGAGCAGAGTGCGCCGCTGCCAGGAGCAACCGCCAGCCTGCGCCATCGACCCCACGGCGTGCTGGCGGTGTTCGGCCCGTATAACTTTCCCGGTCATTTACCGAATGGGCAGATTGTACCTGCGCTGCTGGCGGGGAATACCGTGGTGTTTAAACCCAGCGAACTGACGCCAGCTACGGCTGAAGCGGTGATGAAACTGTGGGCGCAGGTCCGGCTCGCTCCGGGCGTGTTGAATATGGTGCAGGGCGGACGTGAGACCGGGCAGGCACTGGCGCAACATCCGGGCATTGACGGATTACTGTTTACCGGCAGTGCGGCGACGGGCTTTGCGTTGCATCGCCAGTTTGCCGGGCAGCCGGAAAAGATTCTGGCGCTGGAGATGGGCGGTAATAACCCGCTGATTGTGGACGAGCCGCAGGATATCGACGGTGCGGTACACATTGCCATTCAGTCGGCATTTATTAGCGCCGGGCAGCGCTGCACCTGCGCACGCCGTCTGCTGGTCAAGCGCGGCGAGCGCGGAGATGCGTTTTTACAGCGTCTGGTGGACGTTGCAGGGCGATTGCAGCCGGGCGCGTGGGACGCCGAGCCACAACCGTTTTACGGTGGTTTGATTTCCCGTGGCGCGGGACAGACAGTGCTGGATGCCTGGCAGGAGCGGCTGGCATGTGGTGGCTCTGCGCTTCTGACACCAGCATTTATTGACCAACAGAGTTCGTTATTAACGCCAGGCATTATTGAGCTGAGCCACGCCCGTAATGTGCCGGATGAAGAAGTGTTCGGTCCTCTGTTGGGAGTATGGCGCTACAACGATTTTGATGAGGCGATACGGCTTGCTAATGCTACGCGCTATGGGCTTTCGGCAGGATTGATCTCTGCCGAGCGCGTGTTGTTTGACCGGCTGTTGATTGAGGCGCGTGCTGGCATTGTCAACTGGAACAAGCCGCTTACCGGGGCGGCAAGCAGCGCGCCGTTTGGTGGAGTGGGCGCATCTGGCAACCACCGGCCTGGAGCGTGGTACATGGCCGACGCCTGTGCGTGGCCAATGGCTACGCTCGAAAGCCCCGATTGTGCGCTGCCGCAGCAACTGAATCCCGGGCTTGATTTTTCAAAGGTCGGCGTATGAGCGTATACGAAGCTAACTTTGATGGGTTGCCAGGTCCGACACACCATTACGCTGGGCTGTCGTTTGGTAATGAAGCTTCTATGCGCCATCGCCATCGTGTTTCTAACCCGGCGTTGGCAGCTCGGCAGGGCTTGCAGAAAATGAAAGCACTGGCGGATGCAGGATTTGTTCAGGGCGTGATTCCCCCTCACGAACGCCCAAATTTACCGCTGCTGCGCCAGCTGGGTTGGCAGGGGAGTGAGGCAGAGATTCTGAATGCGGTCTGTCACCAGGCACCCGGACTTTTAGAGGCGGTAAGCTCAGCCTCAGCGATGTGGGTGGCGAATGCCGCAACGGTCGCCCCATCCGCAGATACGCTTGATGGTCGTGTACATTTAACAGTCGCAAACCTCAACAGCAAGTTTCACCGGGCAAGTGAGGCGCAGACCACTGAGCGTATTTTACGGGCTATTTTTCGTGATGATAACCGCTTTGTAGTGCATGGCGCGCTCCCGCAGGCGGCGTGGTTTGCCGATGAAGGGGCGGCAAATCACAGCAGGCTATGCGGCAATTATGGCGAGGCCGGGCTGCATCTCTTTATTTATGGTCGCGAGCAGGTGGTTGAAAGCGCGACACGCTATCCCGCGCGACAAACCCTGGAGGCAAGTCAGGCCGTTGCGCGTCTCAATCAACTGCCAGCAGAGCGCACATTGTTTGCGCGCCAGAACCCAGCGGTGATTGACGCGGGTGTGTTTCACAACGATGTGATTGCCGTTGCGAACCGTCAGTTGCTGTTCTGCCATGAGCAGGCTTTTATGGATGCGGCCGGACTGTATGCGCGCCTGCGGGAGAAAGTGCCAGGCTTTACGCTGATTGAAGTGCCGGAACGTGTGATTTCAGTGGCAGAGGCGGTGCAGACTTATCTTTTTAACAGCCAGCTACTGAGTCAACCGGGCGGGGAAATGACGCTGCTGTTGCCGCAGGAAGCGCGTAGCCACAGCGGCGTCTGGCGCTGGCTTAACAGCCTGCTGGCAGCAGACAACCCGGTTTCTGCGCTGGAGGTGTTTGACCTTCGCGAAAGCATGGCTAACGGTGGGGGGCCTGCCTGTCTGCGACTGCGCGTGGTACTCACGCAGGCAGAAATGCAGGCGCTAAATCCGGCGGTGCTGATGAACGACACCCTTTTCAGCACGTTAAACCACTGGGTGGGGCGTTGGTATCGCGACCGGCTCACGACAGACGACCTGCGCGACCCACAGTTGTTGCAGGAAAGCCGTGGTGCGCTCGATGAGTTAACGCAGATCCTGCAACTCGGCTCGCTTTATCCGTTCCAGCGTGAGGGTATATGAGAAACTTTTTACAACAAACACTGGCAGGAGAGAAGCCTGCCTGCATAACGGGCGAGTGTGGCGGGCTGCACTGGCACTGGCTGGATAACGGCGTACTGACAGTGACGCCGCAAGGGGCGACTTGCGGCGCGCTGGTACTTAGTGCGGGCATTCATGGTAATGAAACCGCACCGGTTGAGATGTTATCCGCACTCCTTGAGGCGCTGGCACAGGGTGAGATTCCACTGCGCTGGCGACTGTTGGTGATACTGGGTAACCCGGCGGCGCTGCGCGCCGATTGTCGTTATATCGATAACGACATGAACCGACTATTTGGTGGGCGCTGGCGCAGTATGCCGCTCAGTAGTGAAACGCAGCGTGCCGCGCGCCTGGAGCAGATAGTATTGACGTTTTTTGATGCCCAACCGCAGAAACAGCGCTGGCATCTTGATATGCATACTGCGCTGCGTGAGTCATATTATCCGCGTTTTGGCGTGCTGCCTGCGAAAGAAGGAGAGTGGAACAGCGATTTTTTGCGCTGGTTGGGTGACGCCGGACTACAGGCGCTGGTGTTTCACCAGACACCTGGCGGCACGTTTACGCACTTTAGCTGTGAACAGGCTGGTGCGCTCAGCTGTACGCTGGAGTTGGGTAAAGCGCAGGCGTTTGGACATAATGATTTATCGCAGTTTGCTATCACCGCAGAGGCGCTACGTGCCCTGCTCAGCGCTACCCCGACCGCCAGCGCACCGCCGCCGCGTCGCTATCAGGTGGCACAGCAATTGACGAAGCAGAGTCAGGCGTTTGTGTTGAATATGTCAGCACAGGTGCGTAATTTCACCGCTTTCCCACGCGGCGCGTTGCTGGCGCAGGACGCAGAAACACGCTACGAGGTACAACACGCGTGTGAATATGTGCTCTTTCCCAATGCCTCGGTGGCGACGGGGCTACGTGCTGGATTGATGTTGGTCGAAGTATAAATTATTGCGGTCAGTGACTGCTGCGGGCGCCGCTATTTCCTGGTGTGTCGTCTTCCCATCGTTTTTATTTTCTTGTGGAGGTTATTTATTCGGATAATTCCAGGTGTGATGCTTTATTTTATTCTGCTGTTGTTATAAAATTTCTCCATAATTCCCTGTTAATCAGCCAGATATTAATTTAATTTTCAAACCTTCTTCATCTCTTCTTATTTTCTCCATAATTGCCGCTTTTTTGTTTTTTACGCTTTCATTGTTTTACCACGGCTATAATTACTTGACTCCTGGTCCCGTAAACTCATTTCCGTCAACGCGATGAATCACTCGCGGATTAACTGAAAAAGGATAAGATACTATGCGTAAATTAACTGCACTTGTTGTCGCTTCCACTCTGGCTCTGGGCGCCGCGAATCTGGCACACGCTGCTGACACGACCGCGCCGGTGAAAGAAGATGCCGCCAAAACTCATGCGCACAAAGGTCCGCGCGGCCCGCAGATGATGATGTTTAAAAACCTGAACCTGACCGATGCACAGAAGCAGCAGGTGCGCGATATCATGAAGGCCGAGCGCGAGAAGATGCCGCGTCCATCCCTGGATGACCGCAAAGCCATGCAGGACGTGATCGCCAGCGACAGCTTTGACCGTGCGAAAGCCGAAGCGCTGGTCGAAAAAGGCGCTGCAGACCATAAAGCACGCATGCTTTCCATGATGGAAACGCAGAATAAAATCTACAACATTTTGACGCCGGAACAGAAAAAACAGTACGTTGCCAACATGCAGAAACAGCCTAAAGAGCCGCGCGGCCCGGGTATGAAACAGCCTGCTGCTGAATAATCTCTGATTCAGGCCTGACGAACAGGTAATACGCTTAAAGACCGCCGGTCATGCCCACATTGCGTTGTACAGTGGGCATGACCGGCGGTTTTCTTTGCGTGATTTATGGCGCGGTTTGTACTCAAAAAGCCTTTATCCATAGCGACGAATGGCAAGCCAGCACAGCAGTGAGCCTGTCACCACCATCATGACACCCTGCCAGAATGACCAGCCAGGCGTGAGACCCAGCCACAGGCTGGCGAGGAGTGCGGAAAAAACGGGAGTGAAGTAAGACGCTGTTGCCAGTAGCGTCATGTTGCCATGCTGTATGCCATGATTCCAGGCGGTGTAGGCAAGCGCAGTAGACCCACCCATAAAGCACAGCTGCAGTACCGACGCGAACGTGAAATCCAGTGGGGCAGTGTCCGCCAGTGTGAATTTCCCCCACAGCACCAGCGCCGTGGCACAGAAAAATAGCGGGACGGCATTCTTGCCACCGCCCCAGCGTTTGGTGAGATTGCAGTACAGCGCCCAGATTAATGCCGCGAAAAAGGCCAGTCCGTAGGCCAGAGGATTGCTCAGAATATTTCCCCACATCTGCACAAGTGACCCACTGCCGTCACCACGCAGCACCTGCATCACGCCACCGAGCGCAAGCAGCAGACCGGGCCATAGCCACCATGCTGCCCGCTGTCCGTTGATTACTGTCGCCAGTGCCACGGTCAGGCACGGCCATAAATAGTTAATCATGCCAAGCTCCAGCGACTGGGCACGATCCTGCGCAAGCCCGATGGACAACGCGAGGCAGATTTCATAGCTCACAAACATCGCCCCGCCGATAAACAGGTAGCGACGCGGCAGTGAGGCCGGGCGCGGCAGGCCCTGTGTCAGGCATAACAGGATGGCGCTGAGTGTGTAGATGAGGGCCGGGCTACCCAGCGGACCGAAATACTCCGACAGACTGCGAAAAAGGCCAACGGAAGTACTCCATAAAAGAATGGCCACCAGCCCGAGCAATGTGGCGCGTGAGGTTGTTGAAGGCATAACGGTCTTCATCAGATAACACGGCCCTGCATCAGCAGGGCCAGTTGCCGCAAGCGGGGCTTACTTCCAGAAATCGTCAAACACCGTGATGGGTGGACGACGTTTATGCTCGGTTTTCTGATACCAGTTTTCAATGATGGTGCAGGTTTTAGCGTCCAGCGATTTGCCTTCCAGATAGTTGTCGATATCTTCATAGGTAACGCCAAGTGCCACTTCATCGGGCAGAGACGGGCGGTCATCCTCCAGATCGGCTGTAGGTGCTTTGTCATAGAGGTGCTGCGGACAACCGAGATGCTTTAGCAGCTGCTTGCCCTGACGTTTGTTCAGGCGAAACAGTGGATTGATGTCCGTGCCGCCGTCTCCGTATTTGGTGAAAAAACCGGTTAGCGCCTCGGCGGCATGGTCGGTGCCAACCACCACGCCGTGGGTCATGCCAGCGATACTGTACTGAGCCTTCATCCGTTCGCGAGCTTTTTCGTTGCCGCGCACAAAATCACTCAATTCAATGCCAGCTTCGCGCAGCGCCTGTTCGCTGGCGAGCACCGCACCTTTAATATTTACTGTCAGCACGCGGTCAGGCTCAATAAATGCCAGTGCATCCTGGCAGTCCTGTTCATCGGCCTGGTTGCCGTAGGGCAGGCGCACAGCAATAAACTGATAGTCGCTGTTGCCGGTTTGCGCTCGTATTTCGCTGATAGCGCGCTGACAGAGTTTACCGGCAAGGGTGGAGTCCTGCCCGCCGCTAATGCCAAGCACCAGCGTTTTGATAAACGGATAGCGCGTGAGGTAGCTCTTGAGAAAGTCGACGCTACGGCGCACTTCAGATTCGGCATCAACAACAGGTTGTACGCCAAGTGCGCGGATAATCTCTTGCTGTAGGCTCATGTACTCCTCCGTAAAATAACGCGCCCGCGTCAGGCGGGCGAAAAGTTTCTTAAAATTAACCTGCCTGGCATAAAACGACAAGCGAACATGATGCAGCATAGCGCGGCTGATGCTGTTTTATGCCGTATTACGCACAACCGTGTCAGTGGTATTTGCTATGCGTGCGCATGATGCGTTAACAAGTTGAAAAAAAGTGATTTATATTCCAGGCTTATTCAACACGCTGAAATAAAAAGAGGATGTAAAATGAACAAACTTGCAGGAATTGTAGGTGCAGCGGCTGTTCTCGCTATGCTGGCAGGATGTACGGCTTATGACCGAACGAAAGATCAGTTTACGCAACCGGTAGTCAAAGACGTTAAAAAGGGGATGACTCGCGAGCAGGTGCGCCAGATAGCGGGCCAGCCGTCATCTGAAGTTTCAATGGTACACGCACGTGGTACATGCCAGACCTATATTCTGGGTCAGCGCGGCAACCAGATTGAAACTTACTTTGTCGCACTCGACGATGCTGGTCGTGTAATGAACTCCGGCTACCAGAGCTGTGCTGAGTATGATACCGATCCGCAGGCGCCGCAGCAGAAGAAAGTCTTTCAGTAACAGCGCAGCGGAATGTTAAAAACCGGCAATAAGCCGGTTTTTTGTTTTTTCTGTGGGCTGCTGCGCCCGGAAAAGAGCGGGTAACGCAGCAGCTGTATTCAGATAATCACAATCCTACTGTCTTACCAAGACCCATTTGGGTTTTCACATCTAACTCCAGACCTTGCTTTGCGCCGGTAACACCTGTCAACGTGGTGTACAGCGTTTTGCCGCTGATACGAGCGGTTCCCTCAGAGAAGAGGTCGCTGGTGTTGTAAACGGTACCCGTGGTGCCGACAGTCAGTGAACGATCGCCGACAAGAGTACCGTGGTTGTGTACACCAGCCTTACCGTAAACAGTGGTGCTATTTTGTGAGTAAATAGTGTTGTGGTTATACAGCGTGCCTGTCGCCGTGACAGAAGTGCTGTTTGCACCCGTAATCCAGCCAAAGTTCGAGAAATCGTTGCCAACATTCAGCGTCAGGTTATTGCCAGAGCTAATTATGCCCGCTGCAGTGTTTTTATCAGCAGAACCGCTGGCTAACTGGTCGAGCCATCCAGTGTTAATCGTGATATCACCCGCAGTGTGGATGGTGGCGAAGTTATTGACCATTGAGTCCGTATTCACCATGATGCCTTTTGCAGCTGAAATAAGACCGAAATCATTAGACAATGACTTAGTCGCATCAATGTTCAGCGAACCATTCTCAGCAATCAGGCGGCTGCTGTTGGTATAAATACGGTTGGCTTTAATATCAGCTGAGCCTTTAGCAATCATTCCCCCTTCCTGACTTGACATACCAAAATACTGGGCATACATGTTTTTAAAAAGATTACTGTACTGGTTTAACACAGTGCCCGTTGTGTTAATGGTGATATCATTAGTCGCCACCATCAGTGCCGCGCTGTTATCCACTTCGCCAGTTGTTTCGATTTTAATATCGTGACCGAGCAACAGACCAGAGTAGTTATTCACCGTTTTGGCCTTGATATTCATGGTGCCATTTTTAGCATTGAGTGCGCCGATATTGTTTTGCACTTCGCCGCTTACGTTGAAATTAACGTCATCTTCAGCAACCATAGAACCTTTATCGTTCGTTATGCTGGCGGCTTTGATGGAGATATTTTTACCGGAAAGCACTTTCCCGGAAACACTTTTAACATTGCCAGTGCTGTCAATATCGATGTTGCCTGAAGAAACAATTTGCCCCTCATTTTTAATAGCGCCAGAAGTAATTTGAATACCCCCCGCACCCGCGACAATCCCCAGCGTATCTTTACTAATGGTATCGGCGGTTCTGGTGTTATTGTTGTTCAGCGTATTTCCGGCTGTGTCAATTTTTACATGACCATCGGCAGAGCGAATAAGGCCTGTTGAGTTATCGAGAGCTTTAGAGGTGGAGATATCCACGTCTCCCCAGGAATCAATCTTCCCCTTGCTGTTATCAAACGTTGTGGAGGTGGTACCCACATAATAACCCGTAATCTGACCACCGCTGTTATTAAGCTCGCCCGTTTTCAGGAAGACGGCGCCGGCACTGATGCCTGCATCCGTACTTTTACCGGTATTATTCAGGCTGTTGCCATTGGTATCGATGGCAACTGAATTGGTGGCAGCGACCTTACCTTGCGAGTTATTGAACTTTCCGCTGCTAATGGTGATGTCAGAGCCGCTGGTTATTTTGCCGGAGTTAATGTTGCTGATGGTATTTTTGTTGGTATCAATGGAAATCGCTTTTTCACTGGCAAGGGTACCGGTTTCGTTTTCCAGCGCATTATTGGTTTTGATGGCGATATTGCCGGTGGCCTGAAGCGTGGCGTTGTTATTTAGCAGGCGGCCTTTGCTGTCAATCTGGATACCACCATCTCCTGCCATGATTTTCCCACGGTTGCGCACGCCCACACCGCTTTCGGTACTAATCAGATTAATTTTGTTGGCATACATACCGCCTAATTTCGCAACATCAATGCCATAGGTGGGTGTGCTCAGGAAGGCTGTTTTAACAGTTCCAGTCACCTGACCATCAGCATTAATAGCGTTATTACCTGCAATCACAGTGACATCGGAACGAGAGTTGATATCACCCTCGATAACGACAGAACGTGCCAGAATATTAGTCGGCGAGTCATTGGTAAGACCATTGGTAGTGATGCTGCCACTACTGACTGAGTAGCCTTTGAGTTCGCCATTTTGCATATCCGGTTTGCCGGTTGTCATGGTGACTTTATCGGTGTTGATAAAGCCACAGCTTTCACAGGTGATGCCGTTTGGGTTGGCAATGATCAGGTGCGCTTTATCACCGGCGACTTCCATCATCCCATTAAGTGCACTTTTATTTTTAGACGTCACCTCATTAAGAATGACTTTGGCAGTACCGTTGGCGAGATTATTGTTGCCGGCAATCTGTCCTGCCAGCTGACTAGTCGCGCCATCTTTGCTGTTGTTGAAAATAATGCCTTCTTTACCCACGTTCAGTTTGTCATAAATGTTATGAGAAATACCGTTAGCGTTTGCACCAGTAATATTCACAACCGGCACGCCATTCGCCATGCCCGTGGAGGCATTTTTAATACTCAGGTCGGCTGCCTGCGAAATGGCAGGAAGAGTCAGTAAAATAGCGGTAACAATCGGATTAAATTTAGCTAATCCGTGCTGATAGTGACGTTTTTCCATTATATCCTCTGCTTTATTGATAATTGCATCTGGGTGGATTGTCGTGGCAATCACGAGAGCCTGAAAAAAAGGCTCTTTTATCTTCTGGAGCGACATTCTTATACTTTAGTCGACCGAATGACCGCCCAGAATTACGATGTGCTGCTGACCGACTGGGTACAACAGCAACGTCTGAATAAGTCAGATTTTACCGTCCTGAGGAAAGTACTTACCGACTTATTTGATTTTGGGGCGCTTATTAGTGACGCCGCATTATTCATACTTAACGTTAAGTAGAGGTGGGCGTGGCATTTCATCCTGTTGGAAATAGCATCGTTTTCCTGAGTCCTGCATGAGATACGTGTATTTATTGCATTATCTTAAGTAAAGCTTAAGTGGATTTTCGGGTATTTTCTAAGTATTTGCCTGGGGGTGTCAAGAGGGGGCGGCAAGTGATTTTCTTTGCGCTCATTGAATTTTAAGGTCTTATTTGTGTGGCTAGTAATGATGTATTGCTGCTTTACCCTGTCCAATTAATTTTTTGACGTAGTAAATAAACGATTATTTTGGTGTTAATCATTCTGTTGTCATAGCCTTATTATTATTGATTTTTATTTCTTTGTTATCATGTTTATGATTTTTAAGGTAGTTGCTTACTGGTTCTCCCGCCAGAAAAAAGAGGGCTTTTTTTGAGTGAGAATGTTCGCTTTAACATCATTTTTATCCTGATATTTTTGTGGTGTTTTTTTACTGTGTTACCCTGGTGACTTAAACGGTATTTATGGATTTTTATTGAAGGGGTGTAATGGTAGCTGAAGAAAAATAGCGCCAGTGGGTATATATGGTATTTATTGAGTCTTTTTCTGAAAATGATTAATTATAACGTTACATATTTTATTC
>CBIFVZ010000061.1:0-24324 GCA_966185765.1 uncultured Enterobacteriaceae bacterium
CAGAGTTTTACCGGTCGCGTCAACAACATACCAGTCGCGTTTTACGGTTTCTGGCTTAGCTGTAAAAGTTTTCATTAAAAGCTTACCCAAATATAAGTTACACGTTGGTGAACACCCAAACGTTTCAAATCAGTTGAGGTTCACACGACATTGTCCAGTAAACCTACCCCCTCGGATAGTTTCCACCGGCACTCTAAAGTTTCGGGAAAAAAACTTTGTTGTAACGTGGGGTCGCAGGATTATAGAGAAGTCGCGAATAAAGATCGACCCCTTTTTACTGTTAAGGCGTACATGGCTGCACGCGACATGCCTTGTAGGCCCGGAGCGGCAGATAACGTAAGGGTAAAAGGAGCGACACCCTGAATAATACGTGCCACAGGAAGGCGGCAAGCGCACGAGGCCCGGGAGCTTACTCAAGTCAGTGACCGGGCGAGTAAGTGCAGCCAACGCACCTGTGGCGCGAAGGATGACGGCTAACCGGCATTATCAAACGTTATCATTGCCGCCAGTTTGGTCGCGGCCAGCGCACAGCAACCGCAGCGTACTGAAGTACGTGAGGATTGCGAGCACTGCCCGAGGCCAAAATGGCAAGTAAAATAGTTTGATGTTGTCGGTTACGGCATATGGGGACGTTGTAGATAATCCTCGCTCTGCATCTCCTGCAAGCGCGACAGACAGCGCTGGAACTCAAATTTCAGTCGCTCCCCCTGGTAAATCTCAAGCAACGGCGCCTGCGCCAGCACCACCAGCTTCACATGGCGCTCATAAAACTCATCCACCAGCGCGATAAAGCGCCGTGCTTCACTTTCCATTAGCGGCGTCATCACCGGCACATCATAAAGCAACACGGTGTGAAAGAGCCGGGAAAGGGCAATATAATCGTGCTGGCTACGGGCATCCACACAAAGCGCGGTAAACGTCACCGCCAGAGTCTGGTTGGCGCTGGCTGCAATCGGTAGCGGACGGTGGTTGACCTCCAGCGTTTCAGGCCGCTGTTCAGGAGTCCCTGCCAGCGCTTGCCATAGCTTCGCCATTTGCCGTTGCGTGTCATCGTTTAACGGTGCCAGCCATAAATGTGCCTGGGTCAATGTGCGCAAACGATAATCAATCCCCGCATCAACGTTCATCACGTCACAGTTGTGTTTAATCGCCTCAATGGCAGGCAAGAAACGCGCACGCTGCAAACCGTTACGGTACAGCTGATCCGGCGGGATATTCGAGGTGGCAACCAGCGTAATACCGCGTGCAAACAGGGCCTGCATCAGGCTGCCCAGCAGCATAGCGTCGGTAATATCGGAAACAAAAAATTCATCAAAGCAGATAACATCCGCCTGCGCCTTAAACCCGTCGGCCACTTTCTCAAGCGGATCGCTGTGGCCCTGCAATGTTGTCAGTTCCTCATGCACACGCAGCATAAAGCGATGGAAATGCAGCCTGAGCTTGCGCTCGCCCGGAATACTCTGGAAAAACATGTCCATTAACCACGTTTTCCCGCGCCCGACGCCGCCCCACATATACAGCCCGCGAACCGGTTGAACGCTCTCACTGGCACGCTTGCCAAGCAGCTTGCCAAAGCGCGCCATCAGTCCACCGCTGGCGGCAGGCGTTGGATTATCTCTGGCGGTTAACTCCTGCCAGATAAGGTTGAGGCGGGAGATGGCTTCCCGCTGGACGTCGTCAGGTTGGTAGCTACCCTCGCTGAGGGCCTGTTGATAGCGCGATGTCGGAGAAAGGCTTTGCATGGTGTTATTGTCGTTCTATTTAAGTGAGTTACTGCCGTTAGCAATTGGCGAAAAAAAGTCCGTTCTACATTAAGCGATGTGTGCGCAGGATTCCACTTCTGGTGGATTAACAGTTATAGTGGCTAACAGGCAGAGGCTCGGGCAAACGTCCGGTCCTAAGCACCCTACGGAACAACAAAACAATGGGAGTCGTTCATGACCTGGGAATACGTGTTATACGCTGTCGTTGGTTTAGTCGTCGGCATCATTATCGGCGCTGCTGCGATGCGTTTTGGCAACCGTAAACTACGCCAGCAACAGGCCCTGCAGTATGAGCTGGAACAGAAAAAGGCAGAACTGGAAACCTGGCGTGAAGAACTGGTCGGCCACTTTGCACAGAGCGCCGAACTGCTCGATAAAATGGCGCAGGATTATCGTCAGCTCTATCAGCACATGGCAAAAAGCTCCAGTACGCTGCTGCCGGAACTGTCAGCCGAGACTAACCCGTTTCGCCATCGTCTGAGCGAATCCGAAGCCGGTAACGATCAGGCGCCGGTACAGATGCCACGCGATTATTCAGACGGTGCCTCCGGCCTGCTGCGCTCAGACAGCCGCCGCCGCGATTGAGACACCATTCAACGGGGCGCGATGCGCCCCGATTTTTTCTCTGCCGCCTGTCGGCAGGTTGTTAAATCCAGGTTACGGGATATTTTACCGATGAATAAACCCACACAGCTTTTCAGCGCCGTTGCGCTGAGTATTGGATTGACGTTGTCGGCAACGTTACCTGTCCACGCTGCACTGCCGCAGGAGGTTCCAGGCCAACCGGCTATGCCAAGCCTGGCGCCGATGCTGGAAAAAGTGCTGCCTGCAGTTGTCAGCGTCAAAGTGAAAGGTTCTGCTGCACAGGCACAAAATCTGCAAATTCCACCTGAGTTGAAAAAATTCTTTGGTGACCAGTTTGGCCAGAGACAACCGCGTGAATTTGAAGGCCAGGGCTCCGGCGTTATCATCAATGCCGAAAAAGGCTACGTGTTGACCAATAATCATGTCATCAACAAGGCCGAAAAAATCTCCGTACAGTTAAGTGATGGCCGCGAATTTAGCGCCAGACTCATCGGCAGCGACGAGCAGAGTGACATTGCTTTGCTGCAGTTGCAGAACGCGTCGAAACTCACTGAAGTCAAATTCGCCGACTCCGACACACTGCGCGTTGGTGATTTTGCCGTCGCCGTTGGCAACCCGTTTGGTCTGGGTCAAACAGCCACATCCGGGATTATTTCCGCGCTGGGTCGCAGCGGCCTGAACCTGGAAGGGCTGGAAAACTTTATCCAGACCGATGCCTCAATTAACCGTGGCAATTCCGGCGGCGCGCTGATCAACCTCAACGGTGAGCTTATCGGTATTAATACCGCTATTCTTGCCCCGAGCGGCGGCAACGTGGGTATCGGCTTTGCCATTCCGTCCAACATGGCACAGACGCTCGCAAAACAGCTGATTCAGTTTGGTGAGGTGAAGCGCGGGCTACTGGGCGTACGCGGCACCGAAATGAGCGCGGATATCGCTAAAGCGTTTAATCTCGACGCCCAGCGCGGGGCGTTTATCAGTGAAGTCCTGCCAAACTCTGCATCTGCCAAAGCGGGTATTAAGGCAGGCGACGTGATTACCTCGCTTAACGGCCGCTCATTGAGTAGTTTTGCCGAGCTGCGCTCGCGCATAGCCACCACTGAACCCGGCACCAAAGTGAAACTGGGCTTGCTGCGTAACGGCAAACCCATAGAGGTGGAGGTGACCCTGGATAACAACGCGTCCTCCTCCTCAAGTGCAGAACTGATTATTCCGGCACTGAAAGGCGCAACGCTGAGCGACGGGCAGTTAAAAGACGGCACGCAGGGTATTAAAGCCGATGCCGTGGCGCAGGGCAGTACGGCAGCACAAGCGGGTCTTCATAAGGGCGATCTGATTGTTGGCGTTAACCGCGAACGTGTTCGCAGCATTGCTGAGTTGCGTAAAAAGCTGGAATCCAAACCCGATATCATTGCACTGAATGTGATTCGCGGTACGGAAAACCTTTATCTGTTGCTGCGTTAACCTAAAATTCAGCGGACATCCGCATGTGATGTCCGCTGAACTCATGCTATCCTCCCTGCGTTCACCCTTTTGGTTATTTCGTATCCATGCTTCTGAAACTGTTACGTCCGCTTATCGTCGGATTGATTGTTGCGGGGCTGCTGCTGGCCTTTATCCCGTCTCTGCGCCAGCAGAGTCCGTTCACTGTGCCTCAGAGTTACAGTGCAGATGAAACGCCGGTTAGCTATAACCTGGCGGTTCGTCGCGCGGCACCGGCCGTGGTTAATGTTTATAATCGCGGCGTAAACAGCTCATCGCGTAATCAGCTGGAAATCCGCACGCTTGGCTCCGGTGTTATCATGGATGACCGCGGCTATATCATTACCAATAAGCACGTTATTAACGATGCAGACCAGATAATCGTGGCATTGCAGGATGGACGTATTTTTGAAG
Source organism: uncultured Enterobacteriaceae bacterium (assembly GCA_966185765.1). GTDB lineage: Bacteria > Pseudomonadota > Gammaproteobacteria > Enterobacterales > Enterobacteriaceae > CBIFVZ01. The sequence continues at coordinate 4,245 of CBIFVZ010000061.1, forward strand.
CGTTGCTGGTAGGTTCGGATGCCCTCACCGACCTGGCCGTACTGAAAATCAACGCCACAAATCTGCCCGTAATTCCCATCAATGCTAAACGCACACCACACGTTGGCGATGTGGTGATGGCCATTGGCAATCCCTATAACCTCGGACAAACCATTACCCAGGGTATTATCAGTGCCACAGGCCGCGTAGGACTCAATCCTTCCGGGCGACAGAATTTCCTGCAAACCGATGCCTCCATCAACCACGGTAACTCGGGCGGTGCACTGGTGAACTCGCTCGGCGAACTGATGGGCATTAACACGCTTTCTTTCGACAAGAGTAATGACGGCGAAACCCCTGAAGGGTTGGGCTTTGCCATTCCGGTGCAACTTGCCACCAAAATCATGGACAAGCTCATTCGCGATGGCCGCGTGATTCGCGGCTATATCGGCATTACCGGACGTGACAGCCCATCAATCCACGGCCCCGGTGCGGGTATCGACCAGATTCAGGGCATTATTGTCAATGAAGTCGCACAGGATGGTCCGGCCGCACGCGCAGGTATTCAGGCTAACGACGTGATTGTCTCTGTGAATAACAAACCCGCGCTTTCGGTCCTTGAAACTATGGATCAGGTGGCTGAAATCCGCCCTGGCTCGGTTATCCCTGTTGAAGTCATGCGTGAAGATCGCAAGATAACGTTCCAGGTAACAATTCAGGAATACGAGTTCAGTAGCTGAAAATGTTACTGACAAAAGCCGAGCAAGCGGCATTTTTTACTCCCCCAGCCCCACTTGCTATTCCTGTTATTGAGTAAGGGGGCTGGCTGCGCGAATCGGGCGGATGCCACCAGAAACAAAAAAGCCGGAACCTGCGTTCCGGCTTTTTACGTCAGGGCATAGCGCCATTATCTGGCAACGAACTCTTCGCCCAGCGCAATATCTTTTTTCAGGGTATCAAGCATCTCGGTCAGCGCTTTTTCTTCAAATGCGCTCAGCTTACCGATGTCGCGACGCTCAGCAACGCCGTCTTTACCTAACAGCAGCGGCTGCGAGAAGAAGCGCGCATATTTACCGTCGCCTTCAACATATGCACATTCCACCACACCCGACTCGCCCTGCAGAGCACGCACCAGAGAGAGGCCAAAACGTGCCGCAGCCTGACCCATAGACAAGGTTGCAGAACCGCCACCGGCTTTTGCTTCTACCACTTCCGTACCCGCGTTCTGGATACGTTTGGTAAGGCTTGCCACTTCTTCCTCGCTAAAGCTCACGCCCGGGATTTGCGACAGTAGCGGCAGAATGGTCACGCCGGAGTGGCCGCCAATAACCGGTACTTCCAGCTCGGTAGTTTTCTTACCTTTAAGCTCAGCAACAAAGGTGTTAGAACGGATAATATCCAGCGTTGTCACGCCGAACAGTTTGTTCTTATCATACACGCCCGCTTTTTTCAGCACGTCTGCCGCAATGGCAACAGTGGTGTTCACCGGGTTGGTGATAATACCGATGCAGGCTTTCGGGCAGGTTTTCGCAACCTGCTCAATGAGATTTTTAACAATACCGGCATTGACGTTAAACAGGTCAGAGCGGTCCATGCCCGGCTTACGGGCAACACCCGCTGAAATCAGCACCACGTCCGCACCGTGCAGCGCAGGTGTCGCATCTTCACCGGAAAAACCTTTTACTTTCACATCAGTTGGGATGTGGCTCAGATCCACTGCAACACCGGGCGTTACGGGAGCGATATCATAGAGGGAGAGTTCTGAACCTGAGGGCAGCTGGGTCTTTAAGAGAAGGGCCAGCGCCTGGCCAATGCCGCCAGCTGCGCCGAGGACTGCAACTTTCATCCTAAACTCCTTATTATGGTTAGCTAAGTCTTGCCGGTATTTCTGGCTGTGGCGGGCGACCATAATCTACGAAGCAGGTAATTACAATCCTTGCAAACCTGTAATGCGAAGCTACGCAATAACTTAGCTGCAATCCTGCTCTCATCCTGGCGTGAAAATCAGCGCTCACCACACTGCTTGCCTGAAAAACAGGCGGGTGATAGCTGGCTACATTACACCCGCAGAGGTTGGCAAAACAACCTCATTTCCATAACATTTTATTAACTTTGATCGCAACCACATTTCTTCTGTTGTACAGGCTGCAAACCGCTACACTCAGTGATTAAAAAAGATAACTGGCACTTTCAGGAACCATTCAAACCCTTAAAGCGTGTTTATTAATGGCAACTTTTGCTAAAATCCCGCGCTTTCTCCTGAATTTGGCCGTTCCACGGGCCAGGTTTGCATAAAAATTCATCTAAATGCATAATAATATGGCGTATGCCGTTTAACAGGTAACTACCTATGCGAAGTTCCTCAAAGCAAGAAGAATTGGTGAAAGCGTTCAAGGCGCTGCTTAAAGAAGAAAAATTCAGCTCCCAGGGTGAAATTGTTCAGGCATTGCAGGAACAGGGGTTCGACAATATTAACCAGTCGAAAGTCTCCCGCATGCTGACCAAATTTGGCGCTGTACGCACGCGCAACGCGAAAATGGAAATGGTGTACTGTCTGCCAGTAGAGCTTGGCGTCCCGACAACCTCAAGCCCGCTTAAAAACCTGGTTCTGGATATTGATTACAACGCCGCTGTTGTGGTTATTCACACCAGCCCTGGCGCCGCACAGCTGATTGCCCGCCTGCTGGACTCTCTAGGGAAGGCTGAAGGTATTCTGGGCACCATTGCCGGTGATGACACGATATTTACCACGCCTTCGCGCAACTTCACTGTTCAACAGCTTTACGAAGCTATTCTGGTGCTGTTCGAACAGGAACTCTGATCGCCCGCCGCCCGCAAGGGCGGTGCTTTATGCCTGATATTCAGGGCGTCATAGCCCTTCACGTAAGCTCCTCTACTCCTCTGCTCCTCTGCTCCTCTGCTCCTCTGCTCCTCTGCTCCTCTGCGTTCAGATTAACCTGGTTTTTTCCCGCTCAAACAAACGCACAATTTGTTTAACTTTCACAACCATTTGATTTTAAAAGAAAAATATTTAATTCGTGCGATAAAAACAGCATTTTAATAACCAAATAGAATAATGGAATCGTTTCAAAAGAACAAAGTCTCATTGGGTATAATTTGCTGGGTATTAATTTCACGCGTTATTAGTGTATACTTGATTTTGTGATGAGGGTCACACAACAAGACCCGAACAAACAAACATAAAAGAATACGACGAGGTGAATACCATGAATATGAAATCTACCGTAACCGCTTTGAGCCTGTTGTCTGTACTGTCATTCGGCGCATTTGCCGCAACCTCCATCAACGCAGAACAGGCTCAGGGCCGCCAGGCGATGGGTTCTATTTCCGTCAGCGAAGTGGGCGGCGCCCCGATGGATATGCAGCAAGAACTGAGTAAAAAAGCTGACAAAGCGGGTGCATCTGCTTACCGCGTTGTTGAAGCTCGCACTGGCGACTCATGGCACGCCACCGCTGAACTGTACAAATAATTGCCTTAAGGCAGAAGAATACGCTCTGGTGCAGTCATTATTCGTTCCGGTGGCCTCATAAACAAAAAACGCTTTTCAGCCCTGACCGCTACCGGGCGCAAAAAAGGAAAGAATAAAGGTATGAAAACTATCGCAACTCTCGCCGCTTTCGGTCTCGCTTCTGTCATGTCTTTTGGTGCCAGCGCGGCCGCGCAGCAAGTCAGCGCTGCACAAGCGCAAAATATGCAATCCATAGGCACCATTTCTGTATCCCAGATTGGCAGTGCGCCGATGGATATGCAGCAGGAATTGAGTAAAAAAGCGCAGAAAGAAGGTGCATCGGCTTATCGCGTTGTTGAAGCACGCACCGGCGACAGCTGGCATGCGACAGCAGAGCTGTACAAATAATCCCTCGTCGTCGTTAACTGACGACTTGCCCCTGCGGATGCGGGGGCTTTTTTATGGTGACTCACATACGTTAAAACGCAACTGCCCTTCCAGCTCTTCTTCCGCCTCTTCAAACAGCAGAATCAGCGCGCCAAAGCGTCGGCGTTCAGCCCCTGAAAGATGCGTAAAAACGATTTCATGCGGCAACGGTATGCCACCACTCATCACCACATCCCAGAGCGTATCCAGATCGTTGATAGCGCGATGCGCCATCCCAAACGACTGAGAAAAGGCACGGTAAAAATCCTCTTTTGACGCAATTTGCTGAAAATCGAAGGTCGATATATTCATGAACAGCCGCTCTGTGACAGGGCAGCAATGCTGCCCCGGAGACTAAAGCCCACCGAGATGTAATGTTTTCACCTCAAGAAACTCCTCAAGCCCCAGTACCGAGCCTTCTCGCCCCAGGCCTGATTCCTTTACGCCACCAAACGGCGCCAGCTCGGTAGAAACCGCACAGGCGTTAATGCCTATCATGCCGCTTTCAAGCTGAGAGGCAACGCGGAACACACGCTGCAAATTCTGCGTGTAGAAATAGGCCGCCAACCCGTACGGCGTTGCATTAGCACGCTCAATAACCTCTTCCTCCGTTTGAAAACGCAGGCAGGCAGCCACCGGCCCAAATGTTTCTTCCTGAGCCAGCAGCATATCGTCACGGGCATCGGCCAGTACCGTTGGCTGCCAGAAATTGCCGCCCAACGCATGCGGTTTCCCTCCTGCCAACACGCGAGCGCCTTTACTGAGCGCATCGTCAACGTGTTGCTGCACTTTTTTCACCGCCGCAGGTTCAATCAACGGCCCGACAACGACACCTTCTTGCGTGCCGTCGCCCACCTTCAGTTGTTTCACCGCCTGCGCAAGCTGATTCACGAAGCGGTCATAAATTCCGTCCTGAATAAAAAAACGGTTAACGCTCACGCACACTTGTCCGGCATTGCGAAATTTATTGGCAATCGCCCCTTCAACGGCCGCATCAAGGTCGGCGTCGTCAAAAACGATGTAGGGCGCATTACCACCAAGCTCCAGAGACACCTTTTTCACCGTGTCTGCCGCGTTACGCATCAGCGTTTTGCCCACTTCGGTAGAGCCGGTAAAGGATATTTTACGCACTTCATGACTTGCCATAATCGCATCACTGATTTGCGATGTATTGCCCGCCACGGCGTTAAGCACACCGTCTGGTACGCCCGCTTGTTGCGCCAGCGCCAGTAGCGCAAATGCGCTTAGTGGCGTGTTGTTCGCAGGTTTGATAACGCCGGTACAGCCCGCCGCCAGTGCCGGGCCGAGCTTGCGGGTCAGCATTGCCATCGGGAAATTCCAGGGCGTGATGGCCGCGACCACCCCAACGGGTTCGCGGGTAGCAAGAATGCGCGTACCGTTTTGCACGGGCGGGATGATTTCACCGTTGGCACGTTTCGCCTGCTCGGCAAACCACTGGATGAAACTTGCCGCGTATTCCACCTCACCTGCCGCCTCTTTCAACGGCTTGCCCTGCTCGGCGGTCATCAACTGCGCCAGCCAGTCTTTATTGTCGATAATCAGCCGATACCAGCGGTGAAGGATTTCGCTGCGTGCTTTCGCGGTCTTTGCTCGCCAGCCGGGAAAAGCGCGGGCAGCAGCCTCAATGGCCGCCTGTGTCTCCTGCTTACCGGCCTTCGCGACTTTTGCAATCACTTCGCCGGTGGCAGGGTTGAGGACATCAAATGTCTCCCTGAGCGAATGCCATTCGCCGTTAACCAGATAGCCGGTGCGAAACAGCGTGTGCTCCGTCAATGTTGTCAGTGCCATATTCTCCTCCTGACTGATAGCGCCGTTGTCTGGCAATAAGTATAGAAAAGCCGACGCAGAGCGTCGGCAGAGACTGATGACAAACCTCATCCTGTTACAGACAGGATGAATGACATGCAGAAAAATAAGGAAAATCAATTCATTGATTTTCGCCTGCTAACCACAAAGAAGGGAAAACCACGTTTTTTCCTTCTTTGTCTGCGAGCTGAGCCGACGCAGAGCGTCGGCGCATTCACGGCGTTATCAGTTTTCGGTGAGAGCGTGTTTGTACTTATTGAGGATACTGGTCAGGCGTTCAACGGGTTCAGTGACCTGCAGTGGTGCATCCCAGTAGTGCAGCTTTTGCTGGTAAATAACCAGCTCATCCAGCAGCTTTTGAAAGCGCAAGGCACGCTTCTCATCGCTACTCGCACTGATTACCCGGTCAGCGGTATGGCGTAACTTACGGTGGAAGGCGGACAGGTCATCGTTGACCGGGATGGGGGCATCACGCAAACGCTGGTGCGCAATAATCAGCGTCAACGCCAGGCGGAACTTCGCAATATCGCCAGGGAATTTGTTCAGCAGCAAAAACAGCTGATGATACAGCGCAGGGAGATGGTTCTCTTTACGCCGCGCCTGGTTGGTGGTCATTGCCGATACCGCCGCCGACACAAACTGATTGAGTAGCGTGCGCCCCGTGCGCTCACGCGAGTTATCGCGGATAAGCAGGATAACCATCATCGCCAGTACCACGCCCACCAACTGCCCCAGTGCGCTGTCGAGGAAGGTGCTGAACTTAAAGGTCATTGGATTATCCAGCACCAGTATGTTAATGGTACCCGCCAGCGCGCCCAGGGAGCCGAGACGCCGCTTTTGCACCTCAATACCGATAAAGAACGCCAGTAGCGCCAGGCTAATGCACAACAGCAGCATACTTTGCTGTGTGTTAGGCATGACCACCAGAAAATAGAATGTGCCAATCGGCAAGGCGGCCAGCATGCCGTAAACAAAATCCAGCGCGACCATTTTAGGGTTTGGCAGACGCATCGCCAGCGATGTCACCACCGCAATCATCACCATCGCTGCACTGCCGGAAGTCCAGCCGGTCCACAGCCAGAACAACGTGCCGAGAATGCACGAGACGGTGGTGCGCCAGAAGTTAATCATGGCGTGGTGGCGTTCGGCAGATTCCGGCTTGACCACGGCCTCGCCATTTAGCACCTCTTCTTCTACCGCACTGATACGCGTGTTACTGATAACGCCACGTTTAATCAGCAGATAGCGCGTTGCCGCCCCAACCCAGCTGTAGAGCGTTATCGGCGTACCGTGCTCCCCGGTCCAGGAAAAGATACGCCGGATACGCTTAAGATGCTTGTGGACATCCGCTGCCGTTTCAACAGGCTCGGCAAACAGTTCGCGAAACTCGTCAGCAATCGCTTGCGGACGAGTGTTCTGGATAAGGAAGGTTTCACAGGCCTGCGTTATCATTGTCAGCGATAGCGTGTTGATAACGGACAAACGACGGTTAGCGCGTACCCAGCGTGACGACTCCATATTCAGGTTACTTTGCATCCCCTCAAGGGCGGCCGTGCGGCGCACCAGCCCACTCCAGGCTTTGTCCACTTCTTCGCGATCTTCGTGCGCAATGCATAACTGCATTAGCCGGTATTGATCCACCAGCAACGCATCCAGCTCTTTGTCGATCTCCTGCTTAATCGATCGCGGAGAGAACAGCAGATCGGCGATAATCGCGCACACGATCCCGATAACAATTTCGCTACAGCGCTCAATGGCAAACTGTGGTGTGGTCAGCGGAGCATGCTCAATACTGATAGTAATAATGAGCACGGTATAACCGGAAAGCCCCCACGCATAGGAGTTCTCAACGCGCACCAGAGAGGAAATCCAGGTACAAAAACCCGCCCAGATACAGGCCACCAGCAGCATCACCACCGGCGCACGAATGAGCGAGGTGATAATGATAAGTGCGGCAGCACAGCCAATAAATGTACCTATAATGCGCAGCATCCCACGATAGCGAATCGCACCGGAGTACGGCTCACCGCCAGCCGCGAACGCCGGACCTGCGGCAACCAGGGCTGCGGTCATGACCGCCCAGCGCGGCGTTTCCAGCTGGAAGTGGAAGCCGACAAACAGTGCCAGCACCACAGCGCAGGCAAGCTTAATCGCAAAGCGCAGATGCAGATGGGAGATGGCGAAAGAACCCATGTTAATCAACCAAACTCACGCAGGCGGTGCATCAGTTTCATAAACGGTGACATATCTTCACGGGCGCGATCCTTGCCGGTGACGACAACGGTCGCGGTGGTACCCGACGGATAGAGATTGCCCGTTTGCTTATCAAGGCGGATACGAACCGGCACACGCTGTGCCAGACGCACCCATTCAAGGTTGGAATCCACCGTTGCCATGCCTTTGCTGTCGCGCGTGCTGCTGGGGTTTGTTACGCCCGCAGACACGCTCTCAACCGTGCCGGTCAACACATCATTGCCGCCAAGCGGCGTGATTTCCACACGATGGCCAGGACGCACGCCGTCAAGCTTGGTCTCTTCCATATACGCCAGTACATAGAAGGTGTCTTTTTTTACCAGCGCCACGGCGGTAGCGCCGCGCGTAATGAACTCACCGGCGTAAACGTTGAGGTTGGTTATCCAGCCATCGGCTGGCGCACGAATCACGGTACGCTCAAGGTCGAGTTTTGCGAGCTGGCGTGTGGCCTGCGCTTTGGCCAACTGATGCAGCGTGGTTTGTAAGTCATTGTTAGACTGGTCGATTTCTTCACGCGACATCGCCTGTATGCCTAAGCGGTTGCGACGTCCGGCTTCGCGGCGTTTTTCATTTGCCAGCGACTGGTAGTAACCCACGTCGGCGTCTGCTTCGGCCAGCGCCTGTTCATAACGCGGCTGGTCGATGGTGAACAGCACCTGACCTTTTTTCACCAGCTCGTTGTCATGCACTTTCACATCAGTGATAAGCCCCGCCACGTCTGGCGCGATAGCGACCACATCTGCGGTAAAGCGCGCGTCACGGGTCCAGGGCGATTCGGTATAAAAGCTCCATATACGAAAAATTGCGATAAAGGCAATCAGTACCAGCACCAGCGTAATCGCCGTGCGGGAGATTTTTCTTGTTAGTGTTTTCACATCAACCTCAGACAAACAGGCGCGAGACCAGCCAGAAAAGACAGCAGTAAAGCGCTGTGTTAAACAACGCCGGATGCCAGACGAAGTCGTAAATCCCCGTAGGGGTAAGCAAGCTCCTGACCAGCCAGAACAGCGCCAGCGACAGCAGCAGCTCAACGAATATCGGTGGGAAGGACAAGCCAAACACCACGATAACCGGAAATAAGCTCATGTTAATCCTGGAAGAGAAGCAGGTGATAATTTCTTGTTAACCACTCACCACAGCTTAATAATGGCCTGGATCGGCCGGGCGAGAGTGCGGTGTTGGTTTTGTTAATAATAATATATTACCGTAACTGTGAGCGTGTTATCTATAATGTGTGATCTAAATCACTTTTAAGCCAGAGTGAATAATGGAACGATTAAAACGCATGTCGGTTTTTGCAAAAGTGGTCGAACAAGGCTCCTTTACGGCCGCTGCCAGACAACTGCAAATGAGCGTCTCCTCTATCAGCCAGACGGTTTCACGACTGGAAGACGAGCTACAGGTCAAGCTACTTAACCGCAGCACGCGCAGTATCGGCCTGACTGAAGCCGGAAAGATTTACTACCAGGGTTGCCGCAAAATGCTGCACGAAGTGCAGGATGTCCACGAACAGCTTTATGCCTTTAACAATACCCCCACCGGTACGCTGCGCATCGGTAGTTCTTCAACCATGGCGCAGAATGTGCTGGCAGGCATGACCGCTGAGATGCTCAAAGAATACCCGGGGCTTACCGTTAACCTGGTGACCGGGATCCCGGCACCGGATTTAATTGCCGACGGGCTGGATCTGGTGATTCGCGTCGGAACCCTTCAGGACTCCAGCCTTTTTTCGCGCAAGCTCGGTGCAATGCCAATGGTAGTGTGTGCGGCAAAAAGCTATCTGGTGCAGTACGATGCACCTGAAAAACCCGCCGATCTGGCTAACCATACCTGGCTTACCTACAGCGTGCGCCCGGATAATGAGTTTGAACTTATCGCCCCGGAAGGGATCTCCACCCGCCTGACGCCCAACGGCCGCTTTATCACCAACGATCCGATGACGCTGACACGCTGGATTTCCGCTGGCGCCGGGATTGCCTATGTGCCGCTGATGTGGGTTATCGATCAGGTTAATCGTGGTGAACTGGAGATCCTGCTGCCGCGCTATCAGTCCGATCCACGCCCGGTGTATGCGCTGTATACGGAAAAAGACAAGCTACCGTTGAAGGTACAGGTGTGTATCAACTATCTGACAGAGTATTTTGTGAATGTGGCGAAGCTATACCAGGACATGCGCGGGCACAGCGGTAGCCTGGTAGAAGGATAATCCCCTCGCAGGCGCGAGGGGGACAGATACATCAGGCGGTGCCGCCAACGGTAAGGTTATCGACCTTCAGCGTCGGCTGACCTACGCCAACCGGCAGGCTCTGGCCTTCTTTGCCGCATACGCCCACGCCGTTATCCAGGCGCAGGTCGTTGCCCACCATCGAGATTTGCTGCATGGCTTCAATACCCGATCCGATAAGCGTGGCGCCCTTCACCGGTTTAGTGACTTTACCTTTCTCAATAAGATAAGCCTCAGAGGTGGAGAACACGAACTTGCCGGAGGTGATATCCACCTGACCACCGCCAAAGTTCGGGGCAAAAATACCGTAATCGACCGACTCAATGATCTCCTGCGGCGTGGATTTCCCGGCCAGCATGTAGGTATTGGTCATACGCGGCATCGGCAGATGCGCGTAGGATTCACGACGACCATTGCCGGTAGGGGCAACACCCATCAGACGGGCATTAAGCTTGTCCTGCATGTAGCCTTTCAGCACGCCATTTTCAATCAGGACGTTATACTGACCCGGCACGCCTTCATCATCAATGGCGATGGAGCCACGGCGGTTGGGCATGGTGCCATCGTCCACGACCGTGCACAGCGAAGATGCCACCAGCTCGCCCACCTGGCCGCTGAATACCGAGGTACCACGGCGGTTGAAGTCGCCTTCCAGCCCGTGGCCAACCGCTTCATGCAGCAGCACGCCCGGCCAGCCTGCGCCCAGCACCACCGGTAGCGTACCGGCCGGCGCCGCGACGGCAGAGAGGTTGACCAGCGCCATGCGCACGGCTTCTTTAGCCCAGGCATCAGCACGCACGTCGCCATCTTCTACGGTTTCCAGAAACCATTCGTAGCCAAAACGACCGCCACCGCCGCTCGAGCCACGCTCGCGTTTACCGTCCTGCTCAACCTGCACGCTCACAGACAGGCGTACCAGTGGGCGCACATCTGCCGCAAGCGTGCCATCGGTGGCAGCCACCAGAATGAGTTCGTAGACCCCCGTCAGGCTGGCGTTAACTTCCTGCACGCGGCTGTCGGCGGCACGCGCTGTCGCATCAACGCGCTTGAGGATATCCAGTTTCTCTTCACGCGTCAGGCTGGTGAGCGGGTCAACGGAGGTGTACAGGGGTTTATGGGCAACTTCGCCAAGCGCACGGGCGCGACCTTCGCCCTGCTCCATCACAATACTACGCGCGGCCTGTGCGCTTTGTTCCAGCGCCTGCAGGTTAATCTGGTCAGCATAGGCGAAACCGGTTTTCTCACCGCTGATGGCCCGCACGCCCACGCCCTGGTCGATGTTATAAGAACCGTCCTTGATGATGCGGTCTTCTAATACCCAGGACTCATGGTAGCTGGACTGAAAATAGAGGTCGCCGTAGTCAAGACGGCGCTCGGAAAGTTGCCCAAGAATGGAAAACAGATCCTGATGGCTCAGGCCGTGCGCCCCGAGCAGTTGTTCACTAACCAGCGTCAGACTCATTATTCATTACTCATACGTTTTATTGTCCCAGCGATGGGGTATCTGGTGAGCCTGGGATAATCCGCGGCTCGCGTCAACTTAAAGCACGCGCGCCCAGGCATTTTGCCGCGTTTTTTACGTACTGTACGCGGCATAAGGTACAGGAACGACAAAACGTAAACCGCCTGCCGTCCCTGAAAAGCGTGGGTAAGGCAGCCACATCGGCGCTATTTTGCGCCACTCTCACGCGGCTGGCGTAATACTTCATTAATCTGTGGCTGGTCAATCGGCCCGGTAATACGATAACGCAACACCGAAATTTTGCTCCACAGCGGCCCAAGCACCTTGCTTGCAGCAAACACAGCAGCGCCAACTATCGGGTTCACCGCAAAAGCCGCCGCCACGCCCACCGTTGCAGAAATTTCGGGGGCGACAACGGCTTCGATATTCAGCTCACGTTTCACCAGGTTAACGGTGCCTTTCATGGCGATATCCGCTTCCAGACCATCGATCAACGTATCATCGGTATGCAGGATGCCGTCCTTAATCCAGGCATTGCTGCGGATACCATCAAAATAGAAGCCATCGCCAAACGTATCACTGAAGTCAAAACGCAGCTTGCGCATCAGTGCATCAAAACTCAACAGACGCAGCACCTGACCCGCGTGGCCGGTTCCCAAATCAGCAATTTCACCTTTGCCAAGGTTGCTGCGTAATATGCCATTAAGCGAAGCCTCTTCAGGCTTCCAGGGAACATTGCGCCAGTGCAGATCGTAATCCACATCGAACGATGACCCCTGAATGGGACTATTCGCGCCAAAGAAATTCACCGCCGAATCAATGCGTTTTCCCTTCAGCTTGCCCTTGAGCGACGTGCGCTGACCATCAGTACGGTTCACCCACTCACCGTCGGCATTCAGTCGGGCAAAGCCGGTATCAAGCACGCCGTTACTGAGCTTAAGCGTATCGCCGTTTATGGTAATGTCAGCATCCACACGCCCGTATTTCTGCCCCCACAGCCAGCATTCAGCACAGCGTAACGCAAGGTTTGGCCAACGGCTGAAATCCACGCGCGAGTTACCTGCAAATACTGACGGCGTGGCACCGTTAGCGGTGGTACTGTCCTGAGTAGGGTTGTAATAGAGATAGTTGATATCAGCCTGCCAGGTGGCGTTATCGCGCATGGTGAGCGTGCCGTTAAGCTCCCGCCCCTGCACGCTGACTCGCGTACCGCCGCTTACCGACTGCGACATCAGGCTCAGGTTGTTCCAGCGTTGCCCACCGAGCATCAGCGCAGGTGTGCGCAGCGTGACAGCCCTGGGCAATTGAGTACTTTGAGTCACTTCCTGCGCCGCGCCCTGCTGGAACAGTGCCAGCCATTCACCACCGTCAAGCGGCGGCAGGTTCAGCTCAATACCGCCATTTTGTGGCAGTGCTGGCTGCGTTTTGCTGTCAGTCACCCAAATGGCGCGGTCGAGGCGTAATTTTTCGCCCAACAACCAGCGGCTGTTAAAACGCCCGCCGTCGCCTGCGCGAGCGGTTAAATCAAAATGCTTCAGATCGCCTTTAGCAACCACATTGACCGGCAACGCGGCACCCGCAGGTTTATCCAACGGAGAGGGTAAGTGACTACTCACATTCTTCAGGTCACCGCTCAGTTCAACGTTATAACCAGGGCTTGCATGGTAAGGCAGACTGATAGCCACTTTACCTTTCCAGGGCACGCTGCCTGTGAGTGCTTTATTCACCGCTGGCGGCAAAACGCCGGTGGCCGCTGGCTGCCAGTTACCGTTAAGGTTAACCCCCACCTCATAGACTTCAGGCCCTTCACGCGTGGTGAAATCGAGGTTTAATGGTTGATTGAACCAGCGTGCTGTCAACGGTTTGCTCACCAGATTGCCGTTTTCAAAGCTAAAGCTACCGCTGAGGTTCTCAAGCGTACTGTCGATGGGTTTAATCAACAGCGAGTTATTACGAAGCTGCACATCACCTTTTGCCGTAACCTGCTTGCCGTCGAGCGGAATATCAAGATGTAAGCGAGCGCTCACATCGCCCCCAATTTGCAGCTCGTCAAGCGCGGCAGCGAGTGAATCATCCAGCGGCGTGTCTTTGAAGTAAGGACCGACGGCGCTACCGGGGCCATTGATATCAGCATCAATCAGCAGTTTTTCACGGGCATAGTCAGGAATAGCGGCGCTCAGAGCGGTGGCCTTCACGCCGCCCAGCATGACGGCGGGGGCTTTCATCCACAGTCCGTCATTAAGGAAATCAAGCTCAATGTCGAGATTTTGTAGCGCAGGCCAGTCGGGCTGAAAGGCAAAGGTGGCGTTACGCAGCGGCACCAGCACTTCAAACTGCCCTTCGTTATGCTTGTACGGGAATAATTTAGGGTTGCCGCCGTAGACCAGCGTGGCGTTATCGACCTGCCCACCCTGAACGGCGCCACTGAGGTACTCCACCAGCTTCTTCCCCATCAGATTTTCAGGGAAGTAGCGCCAGGCCTGACCGGCATCGGTGGTGCGGATACCCGCGAGAATACCCAGCCACGGTACATCATCTTTTGGCTGAACATAGCGAAAATCGCCGCTGGCCCTGACCGCATTGGCCTGCACATCAATGTTTTTACCCGCAAGGCTAAATCCGCGCTCATTGTTAAGCCAGCCCACCGTCGCCTTGCCAGAAGCAATTTCCAGCGGTACAGGAAACACACCGATGTAAGGCATGTGCGCATTTTGCATAGCAACCTTCAGCTGCCCGTTTTCCAGGCTGCCGCTGATGCTACCGGCCAGATGTTGCACTCCTGGCAGGAGTTTCCACTGCTGCCAGGTCACATCTTTCCATTGCCCTTGCAGGCGCGTCTTCTGCGGCTGGCTAAGAGGGATATCCAGCGCCAGCGTGGCTACCTCGCCTTCAGGCTGCATGGTCTTCCAGATCTCCGTGGCCCTCGGTGCAAACTTCTCTGCCACAGGCATCAATGGCCCCAGCTTCTCCAGCTGCATATTGCTGGCGCGCACGCGCAACTCTTCGCTGCGCTCACCGTTCGGACCACCGGCCTGCTGCGCCGGGAGCCAGCCCAGCGTCAGCGAGCCTTGCGGCCATTTTTGTCCGTCGATGGCAATACGCGTATCCGGCACGGCGACCTGCCAGCCGCCCTCTATTTTGCTGACGTGCGCGGTAAGGTTATCAACAGTAAGACGGTGTGCGTTCTCACTACCCGGCCAGTTGGCGCCGCCCTGCTTAAGCCACAGGTCACCACCGCTCGGCTTGCCGCCTTCTACCTGCATCCAGCCTTCAAGGCTAAAACGCGCGTCGCTGAGTTCGATTTTTTCATTCAGCCAGCGGCTGAGCCACGGCGTGACGTCAATATCGTCTGCCTGCATCCACACTGTACCGTTGCTGAGCAGCCCCTGCTCATCGCGCAAGTCCATGCGCATGCGCACAATGCCATGCTGACCCGTTAAGCTCGATAAGCTGATTTGCCCTTCGGCACGGTGACGATTACGGCTGTTGAGCCAGGTAAGCTGAGGAATGGCAAGGTCGGCGCGCTGGCCGGAGGGAGTGACAAAACTGACGTTGCTGTCGCGCAGGTCAAAATGGTCAAACTGATTGAGAAACAGATCGGCAATGCGTCCAGGTTCAATCTCACCGTCGTTATTTTGCGCCAGCGGCTCAACGATATGCATACGCAGCTGGTAAAAGGTCAGATCGCGAAACTGCCAGCGCAGGTGCAGTAAGCTCTGCCAGATATCAAGCGCCAGCGTGACACGCTGGACTTCAAGACTGCCGCCGTCTTTAAGCCCGGTACGCAGATTGCGCACGTCCAGTGTTGGACCAAAATTCTGCCAGGCAGCATCCACGCGCTCGACAGAAATCGGCACGCCCGCAGCACGCTCAATGTTTTCCACCAGCGCAGGCCGCCACGTATTGAGATGCGGCAACAGCAAACGCAGGCCACTCACCAGTAGCGCGACAACAACAACCAACGTTGCGCCTGTGAGTAGCAGTATGCCCGGCAGTCGCCTCACCCTTGTACTCCTTGTCTGCGGCAATGCCGCATTACATCATGACGACGTCAAACTGCTCCTGATTGTAGAGCGGTTCAATCTGAACTTTGACTTGCTTACCCACGAAGATTTCAACTTCTGCCAGTGCATGGGACTCTTCACCTTTCAGCGCTTCTGCAACTGTGGGAGAAGCATAGACCAGGAAACGATCGGTATCGTAGGCATGATGAACACGCACAATTTCACGCATGACTTCATAGCACACGGTTTCCACCGATTTGACCGTACCGCGGCCATGACAGGTCGGGCATTCATGACACAGCACATGCTCTACGCTCTCTCGTGTACGCTTACGCGTCATTTCCACCAGGCCAAGCTGTGAAAAGCCGTTAATGCTGGTCTTAACGCGGTCTTTGCTTAACGCCTGCTCCAGCGAATGCAGCACCCGGCGGCGATGGTCATCACTGCTCATGTCGATAAAATCAATAATAATGATGCCCCCCAGGTTACGTAAACGCAGCTGGCGAGCAATTGCCTGGGTTGCCTCGATATTTGTGTTAAAAATCGTGTCATCAAGGTTACGGTGGCCAACAAACGCACCGGTATTGATATCCACCGTCGTCATCGCCTCGGTCTGGTCAATGATGAGATAACCGCCAGACTTCAACTCAACCTTGCGCTCGAGCGCACGCTGAATCTCGTTTTCAACATCATATAAATCGAAGATGGGCTGACGGCCGCTGTAGTGCTCGATTTTGTTCGCCATCTCCGGGATGTACTCGGAGGTGAATTCCAGCAGCATGTCATAGGTCAGACGCGAGTCCACGCGAATGCGGTCAAGGGAGGCATTAGCAAAATCACGTAGCACACGCTGTGCTAACGCCAGTTCGCCGTAAAGCTTACAACGCGTCTGGTTGCGTTTTTTGCGCTCCATGACCTTGTTCCACACGCGTTTAAGATAGGCAGCGTCTGAACTCAGCTCTTTTGCGCTAACGCCCTCGGCGGCGGTACGGATGATAAAGCCGCCCTGCTCATCACAGTACTCTGCCACAATCTGCTTGAGGCGTTCGCGCTCCTCTTCGCTTTCAATACGTTGGGAAACCCCCACATGCGACGCACCGGGCATAAAAACGAGATAGCGTGAGGGTAGCGTGATGTCAGTGGTAAGGCGTGCGCCTTTGGTACCAAGCGGGTCTTTCACCACCTGCACCATCAAGTCCTGGCCCTGACGAACCAGTTCGGAAATGTCGCGTACGGTGAAGTTTTTTTGCTCATCCCCGGCCACGCATTCGGTGTGGGGCATGATGTCTGAGGCATGTAAGAATGCGGCCTTATCAAGCCCAATATCTACAAATGCCGCCTGCATGCCCGGTAAAACCCGGCTGACACGACCTTTGTAGATATTGCCTGCGATCCCTCGCCGCGCTTCGCGCTCGATGTGGATCTCCTGAAGGATCCCGCCGTCAATATAAGCCACCCGCGTTTCAGAAGGGGTGATGTTTACTAACAATTCAGCCGTCATGTTGTCCTCGTTCATCACGCAATGCGTGAAAATGGCTCAGCAACTCCCAGGTTTCTACCAGCGGCAAACCTACAACGGCATGATAACTGCCGCTTATTTTTCTGACAAAGCAGCCCCCCAGCCCCTGGATACCATATGCGCCCGCTTTATCCAGCGGCTCACCGCTGGCAACATAGCGGGCAATATCCTGCTCTGTCAGAAGGCGAAACGTTACGTCTGTCACCACCGTGCAATCCAGCAACTGTTGCCTGTCGGCAATCGCGACGGCGGTCATCACCTGATGCGTTTGCCCCGACAGCTTGCGTAACATATCCGCAGCGTGCGCTTCATCGTGTGGCTTTTCAAGCACTTCACCATTGAGGATAACTATGGTATCTGCGCCAAGGACCGGCAAGTCGTTATCTGCTAACGCCACGCCTGCCCGCGCTTTATCCTGCGCCAGACGCAGAACGTATTGCCGGGCGCTTTCACCCGCGCGGCGCACTTCTTCCACACCGGGAACGATGCGCCTAAACGTTACACCGAGCTGCGTGAGCAGCTCCTGGCGGCGCGGTGAACCTGAGGCAAGCCAGAGAGTGAACATAAGAGACCTTATTGCACGGAGAACTGCTGGCGGATTTTACGCATCAGCAGGAAAAGCCACGGCCAGAGTACGCCATTTACCAGACTGCTCCAGAGCACTTCCGGGCGGAACGACACGTTAATAACCAGGAACTCGGCCCAGAAGACAATGACATCTGCGGCAAGTGACAGCACCATCACCAGCAGCGCCTGCTGCCAGAGTGCCAGATTGCGCATCAGCTGAAACTTAAGCGCCACCAGGTATGCCACGATGCTGATGGCCAGCGCACGCACGCCAAGCGTCGAACCGCTGATAAGATCAAGCACTGCGCCTAGCAGAAAGCCAGTTCCCACATTGATCCGATGCGGTAGCGCCAGGATCCAGTAAATCAGAATCAACAGCACCCAGTTAGGGCGGAAAACGATGATCTGATCTGGCCAGGGCATAACCTGGAGCAACAACGCCACCAGGAAGGAAAGCCAGATAACCCAGCGGCCCTGGCTTCGATAGCTTGCCACTAGCGGCCTCCCTGCGGCGCAACCGTCGCCGGATTCGTTGCTGGCGTGGGCAACGCGACCGGCGCACTGTCTGGCGGCGTTGCCATGCCGGTCGCTGGCGCAGGCATCGGCGCTGGCGGCCCCATCGCATCCGGTGCAGGCAGCACCTGCGGCATCATCTGCATCAGGCGTTCATTCGCCACGCGATGCACGTCTTCCGGCGTCATCGGATTCAGGCCCTGTCTGTCGGCTCCCCATAGCAACAGCAGATAACGCAAGCGCTGCAATCCTGCTGTTGGACGCGCCTGGATAACCGTGTAAGCGCGCTGGTTATCCACACGCACAGATGACACGACGCCAACCGGATAACCTTCCGGGAAGCGCCCGCCCAGACCGGACGTAACAAGAACGTCGCCCACACGAATGTCAGTATTTGCCGGTAAATGCTCTAGCTGGAGATCGTCAGTACAACCGTTACCGGCCGCAATGACGCGAATGTCGTTACGCAGTACCTGGATGGGCAACGCGTGTGTGGCGTCGCAAATCAGCAACACCCGGCTGGTTAGCCTGGCAACGGCGACCACCTGGCCAACGACACCTTTATCGCTGATAACCGGCTGGCCTTCATAAACGCCGTTGACGCTGCCTTTATCAATCACCACCTGATCGCTGTAAGGATCGTTAACGGTGGAAATGACCTGGGTAACCATTTTCTGCTCGTCCTGACGCAGCGGTGACCCCAGCAGTTCACGCAGGCGCGCGTTCTCCTGGCGATACTGGCCCAACATCATTAGCTCGCTGTTTTTCAGCAACAGTTCCTGGCGCAGCGCCCGGTTTTCCTTTTCCAGACGATCGCGAGTCGAGACTGACTGAGACACACTGTCGAGAAGTTCGCGTGGGCCGTTCGAAATAAAATAGAAAGGGCTGACGGCCGTATCCATATACGTTCTGATTTGGCTGAACGTACCCAGACGGCTGTCGGCAATAATCACGCCGAGCGCCACCACTACCGCCAGAACAAGGCGAATCTGTAGCGATGGGCCACGACTAAAAATTGGCTTCATAGGCTGTGCGTTTCCCGGATCCGGAAAAGGGGGCCGAAGCCCCCTTCCTGCAGCGACACATTACTCTTCGCTGAACAAGTCGCCGCCGTGCATATCAATCATTTCCAGCGCCTTACCGCCGCCGCGTGCCACACAGGTCAGTGGGTCTTCTGCCACAACCACTGGAATACCCGTCTCTTCCATCAGCAGACGGTCAAGGTTACGCAGCAGCGCACCGCCGCCAGTCAGGACCATACCGCGCTCAGAAATATCGGACGCCAGCTCAGGCGGGCATTGCTCCAGCGCCACCATTACCGCGCTCACAATACCGGTCAGCGGCTCCTGCAGCGCTTCAAGAATTTCGTTTGAGTTCAGAGTAAAACCACGCGGTACACCTTCTGCCAGGTTACGACCACGCACTTCGATTTCGCGAACTTCGTCACCCGGGTAGGCAGAACCTATTTCGTGCTTGATACGCTCTGCGGTCGCTTCACCAATCAGTGAGCCGTAGTTACGGCGCACGTAATTGATAATGGCTTCATCAAAGCGGTCACCACCAATACGTACCGAAGAAGAATAGACCACGCCGTTAAGAGAGATAACTGCAACTTCTGTCGTACCACCACCAATATCAACAACCATAGAACCGGTTGCTTCAGAGACCGGCAGGCCTGCGCCGATTGCCGCAGCCATCGGTTCTTCAATCAGGAAAACTTCACGTGCGCCTGCGCCCTGCGCAGACTCACGGATAGCACGACGCTCAACCTGGGTCGCCCCCACCGGCACACACACCAGCACGCGCGGGCTTGGGCGCATGAAGCTGTTGCTGTGA
>CBIFVZ010000062.1:0-22813 GCA_966185765.1 uncultured Enterobacteriaceae bacterium
CGGCATCAGGAACAGAATCATCGCGATAACCGGGCCGCCCAGGGTTTCAATCATACCGAGAATGCTCGGGTTCAGTGTCGCCACAAGCCAGGTGGTGAGCAGCATGAAAATGGCCGTGATGCGGTTCATACGGCTGATTTCAATATTCATGCCACGGCTGCGCAGCTGTTTAATCACGATACCGTTGAAACCTTCACGCGCGCCCAGGTAATGGCCCAGGAATGACTTAGTGATAGCAACAATGGCGATAATCGGTGCCATCCAGGCAATCAGCGGCGCATTAAAATGGTTTGCCAGATAAGACAGAATGGAGATGTTCTGTGCTTTTGCCGCGGCGAGATCGGACGGAGACAGGCTCAGTACGCAGCTGAAGACGAAGAACATCACCGTCAGCACCATCATAATGTGGGCGTAAGCAAGGATTTTAGAACATTTCTTCTCAGCACCTGCACCATATTCTTCACGCTTGGCAACGGCGAAAGACGAGATGATCGGTGAGTGGTTAAAGGAGAAGACCATGACCGGAATCGCGAGCCACAGCGTCATCCACAGGCCGCTTGCGGTGGTTGCACTGCTGCTCAGGCTCAGGGTTTCCAGGGCTGCGCCGTTCCACTGCGGAATCAGGTAGAGCGCCAGCAGCATGAGTGCTGCCACAAACGGGAATACCAGTACGCTCATTGCCTTAACAATCATCTGCTCGCCAAAGCGCACAATCGTCATCATACCGGCAATCAGAATCAGCGACAGAATGGCGCGTGGTGGTGCCTGCATGCCGAGCTGGTGAGTAAGGAAACTCTCAACGGTGTTGGTGATAGCCACGCTGTAGACCAGCAGAATGGGGTAAATGGCAAAGAAGTAGAGCAGGGTAATGAGCTTACCGGCACCTACGCCGAAGTGTTCTTCTACCACTTCTGTAATATCTTCACCCGGATTTTTGCCTGACAGAACAAAGCGCGTCAGACCTCGGTGGGCGAAGAAAGTCATCGGAAATGCCAGTAACGCCATGATAAACAGCGGAATGAGACCGCCAACGCCTGCGTTAATAGGCAGGAAAAGCACGCCTGCGCCAATGGCAGTGCCATAAAGACCAAGCATCCAGATAGTGTCGGTTCTGCGCCAGGAACTGCGCTTTTCGACGTAAGCCTGCGTGCTGGTTTGGGTGGTATCCATGAATCGATCTCCTGGAGGAACGAAATATGCCAGATAATTAGTCAATCACATTGTTAAAGTGCTTGACGGTAATAGGAAATACTGCTCAGAGCGATATTTTTGTAATTTTTGCCCACGGCTTGATTATGCGGCGCAAAGATACATTGGCGCCGTTTATGTATCAGTGATCGCGATCGCAATTACATTAATCAACTTTATGAGATTAAATTGGTGGGATTTTGTACTGGTGAGAAACCTTTGCATGGTGAATTTCGCGGCCAAACTAGCACAGCTGTACTTTGCTTTGAATCATGGTTTACGTAGTATCATATTCAATGCTGAAAAAAGACAGTAACGCGGGATTTAATGGCGAATTATCTGATGATGTGCCGGAGTGACAGGATGAAATTAAGCGCAACCGTTTACGTACAGATGTTAAAGAAAGCAGCCCGAAGGCTGCTCAAACGCGATTCAGGTGATAATTTCGTAACAAGGAATGTAGGCGCTGCCAGGGAGTTTCATGCGGTGCTGCGCCACGAAACCCTGTAGCAAATCATCCATCTGTTTCATCATCTTAGGGTCGCCGTGAATTTTGTATGGTCCGCGCGCTTCTATGGCGCGAATACCCACTTCCTTAACGTTGCCAGCGACAATACCGGAAAACGCCCGGCGCAGGTCAGCGGCCAATTGTTCTGCCGGGCGGTCGGGGTAAAGACCCAGATTTGCCATGTTCTCGTGCGTAGGCTCAAACGGTACCTGCAAATCAGGGGCGATGCGAATTGACCAGTTGAATCCGTAAGAATCCCCCGTTTCACGGCGGTTTTCTTTCACCCGTGGCATGGCTTTTTTCATGTGCTGGGCCACTTTTGCGGGATCGTCGATGATGATTTCGTAATGACGACGCGCCTGTTCTCCCAACGTGTTGACGATAAACGCATCCAGTACGCGGAAGTAATCAGCGCTTTCACCCGGGCCTGTGAGAATGAGCGGCAGAACCTGATCGTGGTTGTGCGGATTCATCAGGATGCCGAGCAGATAAAGCAGTTCTTCTGCGGTGCCAACGCCGCCCGGGAAAATAATAATGCCGTGGGCAATGCGCACAAATGCTTCAAGACGTTTTTCAATATCCGGCATGATGATGAGTTCATTCACCAGCGGGTTAGGTGGCTCGGCCGCGATGATGGACGGCTCCGTCATGCCGATAAAACGCCCCTCTTTATAGCGCTGCTGGGCGTGGCCAACCGCCGCACCTTTCATGGGAGCCTCCATTGCGCCCGGACCGCAGCCGGTACAGATATTCAGCTCACGTAGTCCCAGCTCATTGCCGACACGGCGCGCATAGAGATATTCGGTTTCATTAATTGAGTGGCCGCCCCAGCACACTACCATGTTGGGGGCTTCGCCAACGTGCAGTGCGCGAGCGTTACGCAGGATAGAAAACACTAGGTTGGTAATGTGGATGGAGTTTTCCAGATTCAGATGCTGGAAGCGCCCGGCCCAGGCAATCTGTCCGTTTACAAACAGAATGTCACGTAACACGGCAAACAAGTTAGCCTGCAGTGAACGGATAATCTGGCCGTCAACGAATGCCTTTTCCGGCGGATTGACCAGCTCCAGCTTCACGCCGCGTTCGCGACGCAGCACGTTGATATCGAAATTTTCATAGCGCGACAGCAGCTCTTTACTGTTGTCGGTCTGGCTACCGGAATTAAGCACCGCAAGTGAACAGTTGCGAAACAGTTGGTAAAGATCGCTGCTGGCGGTGCGCTTAAGCATATCGACTTCCAGCTGCGACAACATGTCCATAGAACCAAGAGGACTGATATGTGTAATCAAGTAAGCTCCTTATGGGCGATAGTGCAGCGCCCCTGGTGTTTACAATAGCCCCGGGCGTCTCGCTTTAACAACCCTGCGGCACAAATTGCCCCTGTTTACTGGCGTGCAAGGCGACCGGTTGCGGGTGTGAACAGGCTGTTGCTGCGCCAGGGGTTAATGTCCAGACCGCCGCGGCGGGTATAGCGTGCGTAGACGCTAAGGCTTTTCGGGCCACACAGACGCTGAATGTCGTTAAAAATACGCTCAACGCATTGCTCATGAAACTCGTTATGGTGGCGAAACGATACCAGGTAACGCAGCAGCTTTTCGCGATTGATGCGTGGGCCACGATAGTGAATCTGTACTGAACCCCAGTCCGGCTGGTTGGTAATCAGGCAGTTCGATTTAAGCAGATGGCTGACCAGCGTTTCTTCCACTTCTTCCTGGCTTACAGCCTCGGCAAGATAGTCGGCGCTAAATTCGTAACTGTCGATAGTGATGGGTTGCTCGTCAATACATTCTCCCGCCAGCGCAGCTACAGGGGTGCCTTCAAGCTCGTTCAGGCGATGCAGTACTACGCTCACATCGCCCTGGGCACAGGCGCGCAGGTCGCGCTCAAGCGTAGCATGCACCTGCTGCCAGTCAGCAAAACGTGTCTGGTTAAAGCTGTTGAGATAGAGCTTGAAGCTTTTGGACTCTACGAGGTTCACGCTGGTGGCATTCAGTTCCACGTGGCCGACCGCGACCTGGGGTAGCCCATGAGCATTGAGCCAGGACAGTTCGTACAGTGTCCAGATATCTTTGCCATGAAACGGCAGGTTATCAGCGTGCAGCCCCAGCGGGTCGCGATTGAGGCTGCGCGGCACCGGTTGTAATAACGATGCATCGTAAGTATCTCGGTACTCGGTGGTTTTGCCAAGCGTCAGGCCGCTGAGTGCCTGGTGGTTATCGTAACCGGACATGTGTTTCGCCTCTGTAAAGCAGGTACAATCAGCCGCGTAGTGTAGCTCACCGCGTAAGGAGAAAGAAATTGAACGACGTAAAGCAGGCCTTAACGGATTTTACCCGCCGCTATTGTGAGGCCTGGCAGCAGGCAAATGGCCGTGGGCCGCGCAGTGAAGAACTGTATGGCGTGCCGTCGCCCTGCATTACGGCAACCGGTGAAGACTGTGTGTTCTGGCAGGCGCAGCCCTTTGCCCCACAGGCGGATTTACGCGGCGTAGAAAAGGCGCTGGATATTGTCATCCGTCAGGAGATTCATGACTTTTATACGACACAATTTGCAGGTGATATGACAGTTACGCTTGGCGAGCGCTGTTTTACATTGCTGCAAACCTGGAGTGCGGATGATTTTCGCCGCGTGCAGGAAAATCAGATTGGACATTTATTAATTCAGCGACGTCTGAAATTATCACCTACACTATTTATCGCTACGCTGGACAGCGAGCTGGACGTTATCTCGGTTTCTAATGTAACGGGCGAAGTACGCCTTGAAACATTGGGCACTTCACGCTACACGCCTTTGGCTCCTGGGTTGGGAACGTTTCTGACTCAGCTCACGCCACGGATCCTGTGACAGACTTTTGACTACAGTTGTGTGAGAGATCTCTTACAACAACTGTAGGACATCGCTGTTTGATATGCAGAATCAATCCCACACCATTACTGATAATACTCTATTTATCATGGGATTAAGGTCTCTGTAGAAAGCTTACGAACGAAAGGTACATGGTTTTCGCTACGGTGCGTAGGTTGTAAGCCAGACCGATTTAGGGGATTCTATGTCCATCGACAGGGAGTCGAAACAAAGAAGGCGGTATCAGGATGATGCCTCTTCTGGAATCAGGAACACGCCGGGGATGGCGCTACAAGGAAGGCTTCAGGAAGAAGCAAGAGGATAACGCAGGATAGCGTAAAAGGACACCTCCAGGAAGGAGACCGAGAGCCGGACGGGACAGAAGGCGGGTCATGAAGACCAAGGTGAACGTCAGGATGGCGTCACTCGCATTAGGATGATGGCACGGAGCAGTAACGAAGGAACGTAGGTCAGGATGGCCACGGGAAAAGTTGTCAAGGACGAGCAGGGAGCATTGAAGGTAGCTGGATTGCTGCAAAACGAACCAGGGGCACTGTGAAAGCAGTGCCCCTACTTTTTTATGGAGGCTTTTTAGCCTCGCCCGCTGCCGTGATATTCTTGCGCCCTTCTGATTTTCCTCACGAGGTTCTCATGGAACGCCACAATGCCGTGCGCGAGCGGCTCCTGCATATTGAACAAGTCCTGCGCGATGGCCAGCACTGGCAGTCTTCGTCCCCCGCAGACAGCGCTTTTGCAAGCAATCAGCCCTTTTGTATGGATACCCTGGCGCCGCACGAATGGCTACAGTGGGTGCTACTGCCGCGTATGCACGCGCTGCTTGATGGCCAGCATCCGCTACCGCAGGCCCTGGCTGTCGCTCCTTATTATGAGATGGCGCTTGAGGCGGATTGGCCTGAGCGTGAAGCTCTGCTGGCTGCGCTGGCGGCACTCGATGAACTCTTTGCCGGGGACGCCTGATGCTGGAAATCCTTTATCAGGATGAGTGGCTGGTGGCGGTCAATAAACCTTCTGGTTGGCTTGTACACCGAAGCTGGCTCGATCGCGATGAAAAAGTGGTGGTCATGCAGACCGTGCGCGACCAGATTGGTCAGCACGTTTTTACCGTGCACCGCCTGGACAGGCCAACGTCTGGCGTGCTGCTAATGGGCTTATCCAGCGAGATTGGGCGGCTTTTATCCCGGCAGTTTGAATCACATCAAATTCACAAACATTATCACGCCATTGTGCGCGGCTGGCTGGAAGGTGAGGCCACGCTGGATTATCCATTACGGGAAGAACTGGATAAAATCGGTGATAAGTTCAGCCGTACTGATAAAGAACCGCAACCTGCGCTGACGCACTATCGCGGCATTGCCACCTGTGAAATGCCGGTTGCCATTGGGCGCTACAGCAGCGCACGCTACAGCCTGGTGGAGATGGCACCGCAGACCGGGCGTAAGCACCAGCTACGCCGCCACATGGCGCATTTACGCCATCCGATCATTGGTGACAGCAAACACGGTGATTTGCGCCAGAACCGGGCAGCAGCAGAGCATTTTGGCTGCAACCGGTTAATGCTCCATGCAAGCAGCCTTGAGTTTGTTCACCCGGTGACAGGCGAAGCGCTGCGTATTGAAGCCGGGCTGGACGCAGTCTGGATGCAGGCGCTGACAGACTTCGGCTGGCGTGGAATTCTCCCCGGAATTGAAAGGGTTGCCTTTGGCCCTGACTGCGTCCAGGATGTTAACGATTCTACGTATAAGGAGTGACAGGCTATGGCTGACGTGGGCATTTTTGTTGGAACCATTTACGGAAACGCGCTGCTGGTAGCAGAAGAGGCTCAGACAATACTCACGCGCCTGGGGCACGACGCAAAAGTATTTGAAGACCCGCAGGCCACTGACTGGGAGCGCTATCGCAACGGTTACGCGCTGGTGGTGACGTCAACCACCGGTCAGGGTGACCTGCCTGACAGCATTGTTCCCCTGTTTGAGGCAATTAAAACCATTGGCTGGCATCCAGACCTGAAATACGGCCTGATTGCGCTTGGCGACAGCATGTACGACAACTTTTGCGGTGGCGGCAAGCAGTTTGATGCGCTGTTGCAGGAGCAGGGCGCCACTCGCCTGGGGGAGGTGCTGACCATTGACGCCAGTGAAACCACTGAGCCTGAAAGCGTGTCTAATCCCTGGATTGAACACTGGGGGACGCTGATTAAATAAGCCGTCGCCCTTCGCGCCTGCGAGGGGCTTATCCTGTGCGTTAAAAAACGCTCACCTTTCTCATTTCCCGCTATTTCGTGAAGCATCGCCCAGTCGTTTGTGCCGATGCCCTAAATCCCGTTTTAAGTATCCCCGAAAGTTGTATTCCTGCACGGTGAGAGCGCGCCGGGGCATTTTTATACTGTCTGTGTCAGTTCATAAAACCGCAGCCACGCTTTCAACCTACAAATAGCTGCGGATTGTCACGGCATATCATTCTGATTAACCCAGGGGTTGTGCTGTTCAGAATGGATGTAGCCACGGGCTATTATTCAGGAGTACAACATGAACACATTCAGCCAGGCGCAGAGCGTTGTTGAAAAACGCACAAACGCCCGCTACTGGATAGTGGTGATGCTGTTTATTGTCACCTCATTCAACTACGGCGACAGAGCAACGCTGTCGATTGCTGGTTCGGAAATGGCGCGGGATATTGGCCTCGATCCGGTTGGCATGGGCTACGTTTTTTCCGCCTTCTCATGGGCTTACGTTATTGGGCAAATCCCCGGCGGTTGGCTGCTGGACCGGTTTGGATCCAAGCGTGTTTATTTCTGGTCCATTTTTATCTGGTCGATGTTTACGCTGCTACAAGGCTTTGTCGATATCTTTAGCGGCTTTGGCATCATTATCGCGCTGTTCACGCTGCGCTTTCTGGTCGGCCTTGCTGAAGCGCCGTCTTTTCCCGGTAACAGCCGTATCGTAGCCGCCTGGTTCCCGGCGCAGGAACGTGGCACTGCGGTAGCCATTTTTAACTCAGCCCAGTATTTTGCGACCGTTATTTTCGCGCCGATCATGGGCTGGCTCACTCACGCGGTAGGCTGGTCACACGTGTTCTTCTTCATGGGGGGGCTTGGCATCATCATCAGCTTTGTCTGGCTTAAGATGATTCACGATCCGGGTAACCATCCGGGCGTTAACAAAGCCGAGCTGGACTATATCGAAGAAGGCGGTGCGCTTATCAACATGGATCAGCAAAGCAGCAAAGAGAAGGTGCCGTTCTCCCAAAAATGGGGCCAGATAAAACAGCTGCTGGGTTCACGTATGATGATTGGCATCTATATCGGCCAGTACTGCATTAACGCGCTGACCTACTTCTTTATCACCTGGTTTCCGGTTTATCTGGTGCAGGCGCGAGGTATGTCGATTCTTAAAGCCGGGTTCATTGCCTCGGTGCCAGCGGTATGCGGCTTTATTGGCGGTGTACTGGGCGGCGTGATTTCTGACTGGTTGATGCGCCGCAGTGGTTCGCTGAATATTGCACGCAAGACGCCCATTGTTATCGGTATGCTGCTTTCAATCAGCATGGTGTTCTGTAATTACGTACAGGCTGAATGGATGGTGGTGGGCTTTATGGCGCTGGCCTTCTTCGGCAAAGGCATTGGTGCGCTCGGCTGGGCCGTGATGGCAGATACCGCGCCCAAAGAGATAAGCGGTCTCAGCGGCGGGCTGTTCAATATGTTCGGCAATATCTCCGGTATCGTCACACCAATTGCTATCGGCTACATCGTGGGCGTGTCTGGCTCCTTTAACGGCGCACTGGTTTATGTCGGTATCCATGCCTTTGTCGCCATCCTCAGCTATCTGGTACTGGTGGGTGACATCAAGCGTATTGAACTCAAACCGGTCCAGGGAGTACGTTCATGAGCACGCAATCCAGCCCGGTTATTACGCAGATGCGTGTGATCCCGGTTGCGGGCCATGACAGCATGTTGCTTAACATCGGCGGTGCGCACGCGCCGTTCTTTACCCGCAACATTGTCGTGCTAACCGATAATGCCGGTAATACCGGTCTGGGTGAAGCGCCCGGTGGCGAGGTGATTTATCAGACGCTGGTTGATGCCATCCCGCAGGTCACAGGGCAGGAGGTCGCGCGCATGAATCAGCTGGTGCAGCGCGTGCACAGGGGTAACCAGTCGGCGGATTTTGATACCTTCGGCAAAGGCGCATGGACCTTTGAACTGCGCGTCAACGCCGTTGCTGCACTGGAAGCGGCCTTGCTGGATTTACTTGGCAAGGCGCTCAACGTACCGGTGTGTGAGCTGCTGGGGCCGGGCAAACAGCGCGACGAGGTTACCGTGTTGGGCTACCTGTTCTATATCGGCGATCGCAATAAAACGGATTTGCCCTATCTGGCAGGTCAGAAAGGCACGCACGCCTGGTATCATTTGCGCCACCAGCAGGCGTTCAGTACGCAGGCGGTGGTTGAGTTAGCGCAAGCCGCACAGGACCGCTACGGTTTTAAGGATTTCAAACTTAAAGGTGGCGTGCTGCCTGGCGAGCAGGAACTTGAGGCGGCCTGCGCGCTGAAAAAACGCTTTCCCGCTGCGCGTATTACCGTTGACCCCAATGGCGCCTGGCGACTTGATGAAGCCATTGCGTTGTGCAAGGGCATGAACGGGGTGCTCAGTTACGCCGAAGATCCCTGCGGCGCAGAGCAGGGCTACTCCGGACGCGAGGTGATGGCCGAGTTTCGCCGCGCCACAGGGCTGCCGGTGGCCACGAACATGATAGCCACTAACTGGCGCGAAATGGGTCATGCCATCATGCTCAACGCGGTAGATATTCCACTGGCGGACCCACACTTCTGGACGCTCAGCGGCGCGGTGCGCGTGGCGCAACTGTGCAACGACTGGGGGCTAACCTGGGGCTGTCACTCCAATAACCATTTCGATATTTCGCTTGCCATGTTTACCCATGTGGGCGCGGCGGCGCCTGGTATGCCGACAGCGATTGATACCCACTGGATCTGGCAGGAGGGCGACCAGCGTCTGACCCACGAGCCGCTGGAGATTCGCGGCGGCAAAATCGCGGTACCACAGTCGCCAGGGTTGGGTGTGGAACCTGACTGGCAACGCATCGAGCAGGCGCACCAGCTTTATAAAACGCTGCCCGGTGGCGCGCGTGATGACGCCAGCGCCATGCGCTACCTGGTGCCGGGATGGACATTTGACCGCAAGCGTCCGGCTTTCGGTCGCGGATAATTAATGAGAAAGGATTTGGATATGAGCACACAAACTCCCGTTGTTACCGCCATGCAGGTTATTCCGGTTGCCGGTCATGACAGTATGCTGATGAACCTGAGCGGTGCTCACGCGCCGTTTTTCACCCGTAATATTGTCATTATTAAAGACAACGCGGGCCACACAGGCGTGGGGGAAATTCCCGGCGGTGAAAAAATTCGCCAGACGCTGGAGGACGCTATCCCGCTGGTGGTGGGCAAGACGCTCGGCCAGTATAAAAATCTGCTTAATGACGTGCGCAGCCGTTTTGCCGACCGTGATGCGGGCGGCCGTGGTCTGCAAACCTTTGATTTACGCACCACCATTCATGTGGTGACCGGTATTGAATCTGCCATGCTTGACCTGTTGGGCCAGCACCTGGGCGTCAACGTAGCAAGCCTGCTGGGCGATGGTCAGCAGCGCAGTGAAGTAGAGATGCTCGGTTATTTGTTTTACATCGGCGATCGCAAGCGCACGCCGCTGCCTTACCAGAGCCAGCCGGATGAGGCCTGCGACTGGTATCGCCTGCGCCATGATGAGGCGATGACGCCGCAGAGCATTGTGCGTCTTGCGCAAGCAGCCTATGAAAAATACGGCTTTAACGATTTTAAACTCAAGGGCGGAGTACTGGCAGGCGAGGAAGAGGCCGAGGCGATTAGCGCACTGGCCACCTGCTTCCCTCAGGCGCGAGTCACACTTGACCCCAATGGGGCATGGTCGCTTGACGAGGCGATTCGCATTGGTAAACAGCTGCGTGGCGTGCTGGCTTACGCAGAAGATCCGTGTGGGGCAGAACAGGGCTATTCCGGGCGAGAAGTGATGGCGGAATTCCGTCGTGCAACCGGTCTGCCGACGGCAACTAACATGATTGCTACCGACTGGCGGCAGATGGGTCACACGCTGTCGCTTCAGTCGGTGGATATTCCGCTTGCGGATCCGCACTTCTGGACTATGCAAGGCTCGGTGCGTGTGGCACAGATGTGTCATGAGTTTGGTCTGACCTGGGGCTCGCATTCCAATAACCACTTCGACGTGTCGCTGGCGATGTTTACCCATGTCGCCGCCGCCGCGCCGGGTAATATCACCGCGATAGATACCCACTGGATCTGGCAGGAAGGCAACCAGCGTCTGACGAAAGCACCGTTTGTGATTCAGGGCGGTAAAGTGAAAGTGCCAGAAGCGCCTGGGTTAGGCGTTGAGCTGGATATGGACCGTGTTATGCAGGCGCACGCGCTATACCAGAAGCATGGTTTAGGTGCACGTGACGATGCGCAGGGCATGCAGTATCTGATTCCTGACTGGCGCTTTGACAACAAGCGTCCCTGTATGGTGCGTTGATGTACGGCGTTGTCCACTTTCATAATACGGGCAATGATGGACCTCCCCACTTCGGCGAAGTGGGGATCTGTTGATAATAAGGATCGCCGATGAAAATAGTGATCGCACCGGACTCATACAAAGAAAGCCTGAGCGCGTTTGAGGTTGCCGACTGCATCGAACAGGGGTTTCGCGCCGTCTTTCCCGAGGCAGAATATGTGA
The DNA here is from genome assembly GCA_966185765.1 of uncultured Enterobacteriaceae bacterium. Taxonomy (GTDB): domain Bacteria; phylum Pseudomonadota; class Gammaproteobacteria; order Enterobacterales; family Enterobacteriaceae; genus CBIFVZ01. The sequence continues at coordinate 11,340 of CBIFVZ010000062.1, forward strand.
AGGTGCCGATGGCCGACGGCGGTGAAGGCACCGTTGAAGCAATGATTGCGGCCACCGCCGGGCGACGCCTTGAGCTGGAGGTGACCGGTCCGCTGGGTCAGCCGGTGACGGCATTTTACGGCCTTTCTGGTGATGGATGCAGTGCATTTATCGAAATGGCGGCGGCGAGTGGGCTGGAATTGCTGAGTGCCGCACAGCGCGATCCGCGCATTACTACCTCTTATGGTACTGGCGAGCTGATTTGCCATGCGCTGGACGCCGGTGTGGAGCACATCATTATCGGTATTGGCGGCAGTGCGACCAACGATGGCGGCGCGGGCATGCTTCAGGCATTGGGTGTGCGCCTCATCGACACTAACGGTAACGAATTAGCGCCCGGCGGCGCGGCGTTAGCGCAGCTGGCGAAAATTGATGTGACGGAGCTTGACGCACGTATTGCGCGCTGTCGCATTGATGTCGCCTGCGATGTTACCAATCCACTCACTGGCGAGCACGGGGCCTCGGCAATTTTCGGCCCGCAAAAAGGGGCCACGGCGCAGATGGTTACGCAACTGGATCAGGCGTTGGCACATTTTGCACAGGTCATTGCCCGCGATGTGGGCAAAGAGGTGCTGGCGCTTGAGGGCGGCGGGGCAGCGGGCGGAATGGGGGCGGCGTTATACGCTTTTTGCGGCGCTGAGTTACGCCCGGGTATTGATATTGTAACCGGTGCGTTGAATCTTGAAGCACAGCTGCATGATGCGGATCTGGTGATTACCGGCGAAGGGCGCATCGACAGCCAGTCGATTCACGGCAAAGTGCCAGTCGGCGTGGCACGCATTGCCAAACGGCACAATAAACCCGTCATTGGGATTGCCGGTAGTCTGACGCCCGATGTGGGCGTGGTGCATGAGCATGGCATTGATGCGGTTTTCAGCGTGATAGACAGTGTATGTACGCTGGAGCAGGCACTGGAAAACGCAGCCCAGAATGTATGCCGTGCAGCGCGTAATGTTGCTTCGGTGTTAAAGATAGGCTACCAGGGTTAAGCGGCTGCCGCATGGCAGAACGTTACTGTGGTATGGCTGATGTTATCAACTCAGGATGCGCTTTGCGCAGGTGCAGGGTAAAACAACCATCGGGGCCAGTCTGGCCCCGATGTCGTTGTGTTATTGAAGAAACTGGCACGCTTCGCGCGTCACGTTATCCATTTCATCCAGCAGTTCCAGTAACTCTGGCTCCAGCTGTTCCGGCGGGATATCGCTGCGCATCTGCTGCTCAAGCAAATAACAGAGGTTTTTCAGGCGTGGAACGCCGCTGTAGCCACAGCTACCGTGCAGTTTATGGATAACGGCCAGCAGATCTTCAGGGGCTTCACCAGAAAGTTGTTCTTCAACGGTATTGCGCACCTGCGGCAGGAAATCCACCAGCATCAGTAACATATCGCGTGCCAGATCGGGCTTATTAGCCGCCTGGTGTAACGCAAGTTGCCAGTCAAAAGTGGCGTTAGGGTTTACCTTTGGTGTGCCAGGTTCCGGCAAAGCGGCAGGAATGGCCATGCCGCTGCCGGGACCGTAGCGCAACAGCAGCGCATGCAGTTTCTCTTCGGCAATAGGTTTTGCCAGATAGTCGTTCATACCGGCACTGAGTAGCTTCTCTTTTTGACCGGCCATCGCATGTGCCGTGACAGCGACCACGGGCGTGTAATGGTGCTGCGGTAACTGGCGAATAAGCTCGCAGGCGCGAATACCGTCCATATCAGGCATCTGGATATCCATCAGCACCAGATCGAAAGCCATCTGGCGTGCGTTTTCAATCGCCTGGGTGCCGCTTTCGCACAGCACGACATGCTGTACCTGGTCATCAAGCAGAGCGCCAATCAGCTTCAGGTTCGCCGGGTTGTCATCTACCGCCATCACGGTCATTGGTAATCTGTCGTTGGCCTCATTTTCGCCTGGCAGAATACAGCGCTCGCCACCATGCTCGAGCAGAAGCGGCGTAAGACGTGTCTGTGTCACGGGTTTGAGCAGGCAGGCTTTAGCCCCATTACGGATAAAGTGCTCAGCATTCACCTGGGCGTGACACGGCAGCGCCAGCAGCAGGCATTCAGTCATGGCCGCAGCCTGATGGAGCGTTTCCTCCTCAATGGAGAAGGACTCCTGGAAGACAACCGGCACGCCGAGCAGAATAAAGTCATAGTGGTCATCCGGGAGGGCATTGAGCGAGCCGCTGTAGGTAACGCGCATAGGCATTCCCGACAGCATATCCAGTGTGCCCTGTGCGGCAGCGGCGTTTGGCTCAATGTAACCGATATGCTTACCGGTGAGCGCATCCAGCGCGTGAATATCCAGCGCCGCGTTAGGGTTCAGGTCGAGATTTATGTGGAACCAGAAGGTAGAGCCATTGCCCGGCTGACTATGAAACGAGATATCACCGCCCATTTCATTGACCAGCTTCTGCGTAATGACCAGTCCCAGCCCGGTACCGCCGTGGCGCCGCGAAATGCTGGCGTCTGCCTGACGAAAGGCCTGGAACAGACGTGACTGATCTTTTTCCGGAATACCAATGCCGGTGTCGCGGATCTGTACCTCAATTTGCAGCTTGTTATTGCTTACCGCCCGTTTGTCGATAATGACATCAATGCTGCCCTGCTCGGTGAACTTGATAGCGTTACCAATCAGGTTGGTCAGAATCTGCTGCAAACGTAGCGGGTCGCCAATCACGTTATCGGGCACATCATTTTTAATATTGAGCGTCAGCTCGAGACCTTTGTCATGCGCCGAATGGGCCAGCAGCGTGATGGTTTCATCAAGCGTTGTGCGTAACAGGAACGGAATGCTTTCGAGAATCAGCTTGCCTGCTTCCAGCTTGGAGAAGTCGAGTACGTCATTAATGATAGTCAGCAGGTTGTTCGCCGAGCGCTCAATGGTATTGAGATGATCGCGCTGCGTGTTGGTCAGGTCGCTTTTCAGCGTCAGTCGCGTAAAGCCAATTACGCCATTGAGCGGTGTACGCAACTCGTGCGACATATTGGCGAGGAATTCAGATTTGATGCGGGCTGCTTCCTGCGCGCGTTTTTTTGCCAGATCCAGCTCGACGTTCTGGATTTCCATTTGCTCAAGCGTTTCACGCAGATCCGATGTGGCCTGGTCGACATTGTGTTGCATTTCTTCATGGTATGCCGTAAGTGACATCGCCATTGAGTTGATGCCGTTTTTAAGCATATCCAGTTCGCCGAGCATAAAGCCTTCAACGCGGCTGTCGAGCTGGCCGCGACGAATACGGTCAACGGTATTGACCATGTTGCGAATCGGGCTTGTCACATCACGCATCAGTCGCCAGGCGAACACTAACGCAACGCTCACGCAAAACAGCACCAGCAGCGTGGAGGTGAAAATCTCTTTATATTGCTGTAGCCGTACCGAGCGCAGATCCAACTCAAGTGCTACATAACCCATTGTGTTGTTAGTGGGTTTGGCTTCAGTGACTTCGGATTCGTCTGGTGAATAGCGCTCGGAAATAATTGGCGTGCGCAACACCAGGTAATCCCCGCGATGGGACACCGTCAGCGCCAGCGGCATGGGCGCACCGTCAGGCAGGCGCAGCAACGAATGGTCGAGCTGATAGTTTGACGTGACAAACAACCGGTTGTTCTCATCATATACGGAAATACCGCGCACGATTTCTGAATGGCGGCGGTGCAGCACACTCACCAACTGGCGGATGGATTCACGGTTATGAAAGCTCATTCCGTATTCGCTTGAGACCGCCAGTGGTTCAATAATACTGGCTCCGGCATCTTCAAGCTGGCGTTGCAGGTCGTGATAACGGTGCACAACGAAAAAGATACTGAGCAACAGGCCGATAAGCACCGTTGGGGCGAGAATCAGTATCATCATGCGTGCCCGCAGGCTGTAGTTGGTCATGGGGTTCCGATATGGGACAATAAGACAAACAGTAAACGGCTAAGACATAACTCCATAATGGCGCAATTCTACTCTGCAAAGCGGCGCGTGACGACGCGTAAGATCATAACACTCGACATTCGTGACCTGGATCCCTTCGGACAGGGCGTTGCTCGCCATAACGGTAAGACATTGTTTGTGACGGGCGCATTGCCCGGCGAGCAGGTAGACGCTGTTCTTGAAAGCGAAAAACGCAGCCACGCTACGGCGCGGGTTAAGCGGCGTCTTAACGACAGCCCGCAGCGCGTCGTGCCGCGCTGTCCTTATTTTGGCACCTGTGGCGGTTGCCAGCAGCAGCATGCAAGCGTAGAACTCCAGCGCACCAGCAAAGCGCAGGCGCTCTCGCGCATGATGAAGCACCCGGTTGATGATGTCATTGCGGGTGAGGCGTGGGGTTACCGCCGTCGTGCGCGTCTTAGCCTTTCTTTTCAATCAAAAACCCAAACATTACAGATGGGCTTTCGTAAGACCAGTTCCAGCGATGTCGTGGATATTCGTCAGTGCCCCATTCTGGCGCCCCAACTTGAGGCATTGCTCTTACCATTGCACCAGTGTCTGTCATCACTACAAAGCGTGCGCAAACTCGGGCACGTTGAACTGGTGCTGGCAGACAACGGCCCATTGATGGTGTTGCGCCATCTTGCACCACTGAGTGCCAGCGATAAAGAAAAGCTGGAACGCTTTTCGCATTCTGAAGATGTGGCGCTGTATCTTGCAGGTGACAGCGATAAGCTGGTGCAGGTCAGCGGTGAGATGCCCTGGTATCAGTCGGACGGTCTACGCTTAACGTTCAGCCCGCGCGATTTTATTCAGGTTAACGACGCCGTGAATCAGCAAATGGTTGCCCGGGCGCTGGCGTGGCTGGAGATTGTGCCTGGTGACCGGGTCCTCGACCTGTTCTGCGGCATGGGTAATTTTACACTGCCGCTGGCAAAACGGGCTATCCGCACGATTGGTGTGGAAGGTGTGGCTGCGCTGGTGGCAAAAGCCAAATATAATGCTGAATACAATGGGTTGAAAAACGTAACATTCTGGCATGAGGATCTCGAGCAGGATGTCACGCGCCAGCCCTGGGCGGCTCAGGGAGTGGATAAGGTCTTGCTGGACCCGGCACGTGCCGGCGCCGCAGGCGTAATGCGTCACATTGGCAAGCTGGCGCCGTCCCGCGTGGTCTATGTTTCCTGTAATCCGAGTACGCTCGCGCGCGACAGCGCTGAGCTGGAGGCAGCGGGCTATATGCTTACGCGCCTCACAATGCTGGATATGTTTCCCCATACCGGGCATCTGGAGTCAATGGCGTTATTTGAACGACGTTAACGGATAAAAGTGGTCGCGCTATGTCGCGGCCAGGCAGGGCCGAGAGGAGAGGATATGGTTGCGGTAAGAAGTGCACATCTCAATAGAGCTGGTGAGTTCGCCATCGATAAGTGGGTGGCGAGTCTGGGAATTAACCCGCAGTCTTGCGAGCGCTTAGCCGAAACCTGGCAGTATTGCGAACAACAGATAAAAGGGCATCCGCAGGCGGATCTGCTGCTGTGGCGCGGCGTGGAGATGGTCGAAATCCTTTCCATGCTGAGTATGGATATCGACACGCTGCGTGCGGCACTGTTGTTCCCGCTTGCAGACGGCGGGGTCGTGACCGAAGAAGTACTGCTCGAAACTGTCGGCAAGTCGGTTGTGCAGTTGATCCACGGCGTACGCGATATGGATGCCATTCGCCAGCTTAAAGCGACCCACACCGATGATGCCGTATCGTCTGAGCAGGTGGATAACGTGCGCCGTATGCTGCTGGCCATTGTGGATGATTTCCGCTGTGTGGTGATCAAGCTTGCTGAACGTATCGCCCATTTGCGTGAAGTGAAAGACGCGCCAGAAGACGAGCGCGTGCTGGCGGCCAAAGAATGTACCAACATCTACGCACCGCTTGCCAACCGGCTGGGGATTGGTCAGCTTAAATGGGAACTGGAAGATTACTGCTTCCGTTATCTGCATCCTGCCGAATATAAACGCATTGCGAAGCTGCTCCATGAGCGGCGCATCGACCGTGAACGCTACATTGATGAGTTTGTCTCCAACCTGCGCCAGGCGATGAAAACCGAAGGTGTGAAGGCCGAAGTCTATGGCCGTCCGAAGCACATCTACAGTATCTGGCGCAAAATGCAGAAAAAACATCTGGCATTCGATGAGTTGTTTGACGTGCGCGCCGTGCGCATTGTGGCGGAGCGGTTGCAGGACTGCTACGCAGCACTCGGTACGGTGCACACGCTCTATCGCCATCTGCCCGATGAGTTTGATGATTACGTGGCAAACCCGAAACCCAATGGCTACCAGTCTATCCACACGGTGGTGCTGGGGCCGGGCGGTAAAACCGTTGAAATCCAGATTCGTACCAAACAAATGCACGAAGAGTCTGAACTGGGCGTTGCCGCGCACTGGAAATACAAAGAAGGGGCGGCCACACAGGGACGCTCGGGTCACGAAGACCGCATTGCCTGGCTGCGTAAGCTCATTGCGTGGCAGGAAGAGATGTCGGATTCTGGTGAAATGCTCGACGAAGTGCGAAGCCAGGTGTTTGATGACCGGGTTTACGTGTTTACGCCCAAAGGCGATGTGGTGGACCTGCCCGCAGGCTCTACGCCGCTTGATTTTGCCTACCATATTCACAGCGATGTCGGTCACCGCTGCATTGGCGCCAAAATTGGCGGGCGCATTGTGCCTTTTACCTATCAGTTACAGATGGGCGACCAGGTTGAGATAATCACCCAGAAGCAGCCCAACCCAAGCCGCGACTGGCTCAACCCGAACCTGGGCTATGTCACCACCAGCCGCGGGCGGTCAAAAATTCATGCCTGGTTTCGCAAGCAGGACCGCGACAAAAACATTCTCGCCGGGCGGCAAATTCTTGATAACGAGCTGGAACACCTGGGCATCAGTCTGAAGGAAGCGGAAAAACACCTGCTGCCGCGCTACAACTTCAACGAAATGGAAGAGCTGCTGGCGGCTATCGGCGGCGGCGATATCCGTCTTAACCAGATGGTGAACTTCCTGCAGGCGCAATTTAACAAACCGAGTGCTGCTGAACAGGATGCCGAGGCGCTACGCCAGCTTAAGCAGAAAAGCTACTCGCCGCAGGGGCGCGCCAAAGACAATGGTCGCGTGGTGGTTGAAGGTGTCGGCAACCTTATGCATCACATTGCCCGTTGCTGCCAGCCTATTCCGGGCGATGAAATTGTTGGGTTTATCACCCAGGGACGTGGGATCTCGATTCATCGCGCTGACTGCGATCAGCTCACAGAGCTACGTTCGCACGCACCGGAACGCATTGTGGATGCCGTATGGGGAGAAACCTATTCGGCAGGCTACTCGCTGGTGGTGCGCGTCATGGCTAACGATCGCAGTGGTCTGCTGCGCGATATCACCACGATTCTGGCTAACGAGAAGGTGAATGTGCTGGGTGTCACCAGCCGTAGCGATACCAAACAGCAGATGGCGACCATCGATATGAATATCGAAATCTACAACCTCCAGGTGCTGGGGCGGGTTCTCGGCAAACTCAACCAGGTACCCGATATTATTGACGCACGGCGTCTGCACGGTTGAAGCCGGCGCTCCCCGATTGCGGGGAGCGCACTTTTCAGGGAGTAATATGAATCACATTGAACGCCTGCTTGGCATTATGCAGCGCCTGCGTGACCCGCAAACGGGTTGCCCGTGGGACAAAGCACAAACTTTCAGTACCATTGCCCCTTATACGCTTGAAGAAACCTACGAAGTACTGGATGCCATTGCCCGTGATGATCTTGACGATCTGCGTGGTGAATTGGGTGATCTGCTGTTCCAGGTGGTTTTTTACGCACAGATGGCGCAGGAGCAAGGGCGTTTTGATTTTAACGACGTTTGCCAGGCCATCAGCGACAAGCTGGAGCGCCGTCATCCGCATATCTTTGGTGATGAAGCCACGCTGACTGACAGTGGGGCGGCGCTGGCGCGCTGGGAACACACCAAAAGCCAGGAGCGAGCGCAAAAGGCGCAGTTTTCTGCACTTGACGATATTCCACAAGCCATGCCTGCGTTGATGCGCGCCCATAAAATTCAGAAACGCGTGGCGGCGGTGGGTTTTGACTGGCAGACGCTTGGGCCGGTCGTGGATAAAGTCCATGAAGAGCTTGATGAAGTGATGCACGAAGCGCAACAGGCCACAGTGGATGACGCAAAGCTTGAAGAAGAGATGGGAGATTTGCTGTTTGCGACAGTCAATCTGTCACGTCACCTGGGGGTAAAAGCAGAAATGGCGCTGGCAAAGGCAAATATCAAATTCGAGCGCCGCTTTCGTGAAGTGGAGCGTTTGATTGCAGCCAGGGGGCTGACAATGGAGCAGGCAAGTCTGGAGCAAATGGAAGCGGCCTGGCAGCAGGTAAAACGGCAGGAAGCGCAGGGGTAAGTGTATTGAATAGCACGACGGGAGGTGGCGTTGACCGCCTCCCGTCGTTGGCACGATAATAGATAAATTGAAAATAGCTGATTGCTATTGTCCTGTAATAAAAGGACAAATGTTTATTTTAACGTCATAATAAAAGGTCTGCGCTATTTTATTTTTTTAACGGCCTGTTTTCTTGCTCTTTCTGACGACTGCCGCAGTTGATGGCCCAACGAACAGCGGTTGGGTTGATTTGTATCAAGAACATTTCTGCCATAACGGCTATTTTGCCCACCGTGGCAATGCGTGACGTCGCCGACGTGCGGAGCAGGAATGGTTTGTGAGGCCCTGTCGATTCGGGTATACTACTTTCCCGTCCTGGTTATTCCATCGTCTTTAAACCTAACTTCTCAGGTTCAGCATGACAACGAACTATATTTTTGTGACCGGCGGGGTCGTATCCTCTCTGGGTAAAGGCATTGCCGCAGCCTCTCTCGCAGCCATTCTCGAAGCCCGCGGGCTAAACGTTTCCATGATGAAACTGGATCCGTATATCAACATCGATCCGGGCACCATGAGTCCAATCCAGCATGGTGAAGTGTTTGTGACCGAAGACGGTGCTGAAACCGATCTGGATTTGGGTCACTACGAGCGTTTTATCCGCACCCGCATGACGCGCCGCAACAACTTCACTACTGGCCGCATCTATTCTGACGTTCTGCGCAAAGAGCGCCGTGGTGACTACCTGGGCGCCACCGTGCAGGTCATTCCGCACATCACCAACGCTATCAAAGAACGCATTATCGAAGGCGGCGAAGGCCATGACGTCGTGCTGGTTGAAATCGGCGGTACCGTTGGCGACATCGAATCTCTGCCGTTCCTGGAAGCAATCCGTCAGATGGCGGTTGAAGTGGGCCGTGAACATACGTTGTATATGCACCTGACGCTGGTGCCGTACATGGCTGCTTCCGGTGAAGTGAAAACTAAACCGACTCAGCATTCTGTTAAAGAGCTGCTCTCTATTGGTATCCAACCGGATATGCTGATTTGCCGCTCTGACCGCGCTGTACCGGCCAATGAACGTGCGAAAATCGCGCTGTTCTGTAATGTGCCGGAGAAGGCGGTTATCTCACTTAAAGACGTGGATTCCATATATAAAATCCCGGGCCTGTTGAAATCCCAGGGGCTTGACGATTATATTTGTAAACGATTCAGCTTGCAGTGTCCTGAGGCAGACTTGTCAGAATGGGAACAGGTGCTGTACGAAGAAGCCAATCCTGCCGGGGAAGTGACCATCGGTATGGTCGGCAAATACATTGAGCTGCCGGACGCGTATAAGTCTGTGATTGAAGCGCTCAAACACGGCGGGCTGAAAAACCGTCAGACGGTCAATATCCGCCTGATTGATTCCCAGGACGTTGAAACCCGTGGCGTAGAAATGCTCAAAGGGCTTGATGCGATTCTGATCCCGGGCGGCTTTGGCTACCGCGGCGTGGAAGGCAAAATTGCTACCGCGCGCTATGCCCGTGAAAACAATATTCCTTTCCTGGGCATTTGCCTGGGAATGCAGGTTGCACTGATTGAGTTTGCCCGTAATGTCGCGGGAATGGCGGACGCCAACTCAACTGAATTTGTGCCAGACTGTAAGTATCCGGTGGTAGCACTCATCACCGAGTGGCGTGACGAAGACGGTAATGTGGAAGTGCGTTCTGAGAAGAGCGATCTCGGCGGCACCATGCGCCTTGGCGCACAGCAGTGCCAGTTGACCGACAACAGCCTGGTACGCCAGCTGTACGGCGAGCCGACCATTACTGAACGTCATCGCCATCGTTACGAAGTCAACAACCTGCTGTTGAAACAGATTGAAGCGGCGGGTCTGCGTGTGGCAGGCCGCTCCGGGGACGATCAGTTAGTTGAAATTGTTGAGGTGCCGAATCATCCGTGGTTTGTTGCCTGTCAGTTCCACCCGGAATTTACTTCTACGCCGCGTGATGGGCACCCGCTGTTTGCAGGCTTTGTGAAAGCCGCGAGCGAGTACCAGAAACGCCTGGAGAAGTAAGAAAAAAGTTAGCAACGGCAAGTGCGGTGGTGTTTTGCTACAGCGCCTTTGTATGCAGCATAAGTAACCTGTGATAATCCCTCTGAGCCTGGTGTTCACGGTGGTAAACGGGTTAATACTGTAAAGGGCACAGAAGAGGCGAGCAGCCGCACTGTCCGTCCGGAGTTTTAGTTTAACTAGTGACTTGAGGAAAACCTAAATGTCCAAAATCGTAAAAGTCATCGGTCGTGAAATCATCGATTCTCGTGGTAACCCGACTGTTGAAGCTGAAGTTCACCTGGAAGGCGGTTTTGTCGGTATGGCTGCTGCGCCGTCAGGTGCTTCCACCGGTTCCCGCGAAGCGCTGGAACTGCGCGATGGCGACAAATCTCGTTTCCTGGGCAAAGGCGTAACCAAAGCCGTTGGCGCAGTTAACGGCCCGATTGCTCAGGCTATCGTTGGCAAAGACGCTAAAGATCAGGCTGGCATCGATAAGATCATGATTGATCTGGACGGTACCGATAACAAATCTAACTTCGGCGCAAACGCGATCCTGGCCGTTTCTCTGGCTGCTGCTAAAGCGGCTGCTGCCTCTAAAGGTATGCCGCTGTATGAGCACATCGCTGAACTGAATGGCACCCCGGGCAAATACTCAATGCCGGTTCCGATGATGAACATCATCAACGGCGGTGAGCACGCGGATAACAACGTTGATATCCAGGAATTCATGATTCAGCCTGTTGGCGCTCCGACGCTGAAAGAAGCTGTACGTATGGGTTCTGAAGTGTTCCATCACCTGGCGAAAGTGCTCAAGAGCAAAGGCATGAACACCGCTGTGGGTGACGAAGGTGGTTATGCACCGAACCTGGGTTCTAACGCTGAAGCACTGGCTGTCATCGCTGAAGCGGTTAAAGCGGCGGGCTATGAGCTGGGCAAAGACATCACTCTGGCGATGGACTGCGCGGCATCTGAATTCTACAAAGACGGCAAATATGTGCTGGCAGGCGAAGGCAACAAAGCGTTCACTTCTGAAGAGTTCACTCACTTCCTGGAAGACCTGACCAAACAGTACCCG
>CBIFVZ010000063.1:0-22762 GCA_966185765.1 uncultured Enterobacteriaceae bacterium
GCAACAGCGCGTCAGCGTCACACGGCTACAGCGTGGACGCCACGAAGCCGACGCTTGCCATTGATACCGTGGCGAACGATAACATCCTGAACGCCGCAGAAGCCGCACAGCCGCTGATCATTACCGGCATTAGCAACGCAGAAGCGGGCCAGACCGTGACCGTGACGCTGGACGGGAAGACCTACACCGGCACCGTGCAGGCGGACGGTACGTGGAGCGTGGAGGTTGACGCGGCAGCGCTGGCGGCACTGAGCAATACCAACGTTGTTATCAGTGCAGAAGTTAGCGATAAAGCGGGCAACACCGGTACGACAAGCCATGATCTGCTGGTTGATACCATCGCGCCTTCCATCACCTTCAATACGGTGGCGGGCGATGATGTGATTAATGCTACCGAGCACGGTCAGGCGCAAATCGTTAGCGGCAAAGCCACGGGCGCGGCAGTGGGCGACAGGGTGATGGTCACCATTAACAATGTGGAATACCCGACTACGGTGGATGCGGCAGGTAACTGGAGCATCGGCATGACGGCAGAGCAGGTGACGGCACTGGAAAATGGTCCGGTTCGTATTACCGTTACGGTCACTGATCAGGCGGGCAACGAGGGCCGCGAAGAGCACATCATTACCGTCAATACTGCAGCGGTGAGCATCAGTGTGGACGTCGTCAGCGGCGATAACGTGATTAACAGTACAGAGCATGGTGAAATGCTGACCATCAGTGGCAACAGCGCTAACCTGGAAACCGATACTGTGGTTTACGTTAAGCTCAATGGCGAAACCTATGAAGCGAAGATCAAGAGCGACGGCAGCTGGAGCGTTAACGTTCCGGCAGATAAAGTCGGCAATCTTGAGAACGGCGGCCAATACAGCATTGAAGTCTCCGCGCAGGACAGCATAGGCAATAGCGCCAGCGCGAGCCGTGATATCAGCGTGGATACCAGCGCGCCGACAATCTCTATCGCGCCTGTTTCCAGCGATAACGTGCTGAACGCCGCTGAACAACAGCAAACGCTGGTGATTCAGGGGGCGAGCAGCGCCGAGCCGGGACAGGTCGTCACGGTAACGCTCGGCAACGGTACCTACAGAGCGCAGGTTGGCGCAGATGGCCGCTGGTCGGTTGAGGTGAAACCGGAAGATCTGGCGCTGCTTGACAACGACAGCTACGTCATAACGGCGACCGTTAGCGATAAAGCGGGCAACAGCATTAGCGAAACCGGCACGTTGCTCGTGGATACTGTGAAGCCAACCATCACATTCGACACCGTGGCCGATGATGACATCATCAACGCACTGGAACAGCAGGCGGGTGTCATCATCAGCGGTACCACGACTGCCGAAGTGGGTCAGGTTGTGATTATCACTCTCAACGAGCGCAGCTACTCGGCGACCGTGGGTGAGGGCGGCGTCTGGTCGGTGAATGTCAAAGCGGTCGATTTCAATGGCCTGATTGACGGCAGCTACACCATCAGCGCGACTGTGACCGATAAAGCCGGTAACCCGGGCAGTGCCACCCATGAGGTGACGCTGAACGGTGAAGTACCGACTATCAGCATCAATACCTTTGCTGAAGACGATATCGTCAACGCGCTGGAGCACGGCACGCCGCTGCTGATTAGCGGTACAACGACGGCGCCTGCTGGCAAAGAGGTTACCGTTACACTTAACGGCCAGACCTATTATGCGAAAGTGCAGGCTGACGGTACCTGGAGTACCTCGGTGGGTAGCGCAGACGTTGCTGCACTGGTTGACGGTAAGTCTTACACCATTGCAGCGCAGGTGACCAACACTATTGGTAACCCGGCGAATGCTGAACACACGGTGAACGTGGACCTTTCCGCGCCATCAATGGGTATTAGCATCGATTCACTGCAAAACGACACAGGCCTAAGCACCACGGACTTTATCACCAACGATAGCAACATTGTGGTGAAAGGGTCGCTAACGGCAGCGTTAGGTGGCGATGAGAAAGCCCAGATAAGCCTCGATGGCGGGAACACCTGGATTGATCTGGTGGTAACCGGCACGACCTGGACATACGCCGATGGCCGTGCGTTGCAGGACGGTACCTGGAACTACCAGGTACGTGTTATCGATAAGGCGGGCAACGTTGGCGCCACCGACAGCCAGGATGTGGTGCTGGATACGAAAGTGCCAGAAGTAGCAACGATCACCGTTGATAACATTTCTCGCGACACCGGTCTGGCAGGTGATGATTTCATCACCAGTGATAACACGCTGACGCTCAACGGCAGCCTCAGTGGGGCACTGAAGGCAGGTGAACATGCGCAGATAAGCATTGATGGTGGTAAAACCTGGATTGATGTCGACGTTAGCGGCACCAGCTGGAGCTGGGTGGATACTCGGACGCTTGCAGATGGTGACTATAACTATCAGCTGCGTGTGATTGACGATGCGGGCAACATCAGCGCCACCACTAATAAAGTGGTGACGGTGGATACTGTTGCACCGACGCCGACGCTCACTGTTGACAGCATCAGCGACGACACTGGTATTGACAATCGCGACTTCATTACGCGTGACACAACGCTGACCATCCACGGTTCGCTGACTACCGCACTGACTGAAGGCGAGTTTGTTCAGATTAGTCTGGACGGTGGCACCAGTTGGCAGAACGTAACGATGGTGGGAGCGTCCTGGTACTTTGCCGATGGCCGTACGCTGGAAGAAGGCGATCACGACTACTGGGTGCGCGTGGTGGATACCGCTGGTAACGTCGGTAATACCATCAAGCAGACTGTCACCGTTGACCTGACGCCGCCAGATGACTCACTGACGGTCTCAATCGACAGCATTTCTGACGATACGGGTTACAGTAACAGTGACTTCCTGACCAACGACACCAGTCTGACCATTCATGGTTCTCTGGGGCGTCCGCTGGGTGATGGCGAATACGTACAGATTAGTGTCGATAACGGCATCAACTGGGTTTACGTTTCGGTTGTTGGCGACGAGTGGAGCTATGAAGATACTCGCGTGCTTAAAGATGGTCCAAACACCTATCAGGTACGCGTTATTGATAAAGCCGGCAACGTAGGTCACACCGCCGAGCAGGTGGTGACGATTGATACTGCACCGCCGACGAACATCGCGACAATCGTCAACTATACCGATGATGTCGGCTCTGACCGTGGCGTATTTGGTTCGGGCACTGTTACCGATGACCGTACTCCGACGCTGAACGGTACGCTGTCTGCCGCGTTGACGGCAGGCGAGTTGGTGCGCATCTATCGTGCAGATGGAACCTATCTTGGTGAAGCATCTGTTGACGGTACCTCGTGGACTTACGAGCTTGACGCCCCGCTTATCGACGGTGATGTGGTTCATATTTACGCTGTGGTCGTCGATGCGGCGGGCAATGAAGGCAAGCCGTCTGCAGACTTTAACTTCACCGTAAACCTGGAGATGTTCATCTCTACCCAGGATACGCTGGACAACACGCCTATCATCAAAGGACGCGTTGACTTCGAAATCCTTGAAGGTGAATACGTCGAGGTCACGGTTAACAACGTGGTTTATAGTTCGCGTACCGGTCAGGTAGTTATCGACCCGAACAACAGCACCTGGTATGTGCAGATCCCGAATGAGGACGTGCTTAACCTTGGTAAGTACGATGTGAGCGCGACACTGTACGGTAAAGATGGCTCTGTTATCACGAAGGATGTCACTAACAGCGAGTTGACGGTTTCGGCTGCGCCGGAAATTAACTTCACCTCGACGGCGGCAAGTACTAATGATACCAGTACGGCGCTGACGCTGAGCGAAGATGGCACCTGGCGTATTTTGTCTAACTCGACGGTGTTTACCCAGAACGGAACCAGTTCTTCCACGCTGGGGTCGTTTGGTCAGACCGTAATCAGGGGGATTGATACCCAGCAGCAGTCGTCGTTTATCGACTTTGACCGTGACGGTTTAATGGACATCATGGGGGCGGATACTGGGTATGCGAACGGTCAGCAGTCCTTCAAGTACAACGCCGATGGGACCTACACCACCTTTCAGGTGGGGGCGAACGGTGTAGCTGGTCAGACCAACGATCCGAATGGTAACACCTGGGTATGGTACGGCGGGTTCATGGGCATTGATATTGATGGTGACGGTTACGTAGACCTGGTCTATGGCGATCAGTCACCAAACGATGCTGAATCTGCAGGGGGTTATGATACCGCGTTTGTAATGAATACCGACGGTACGATTGTCGGGTTTGATAAGTCCGGCGCGTATGTTTATACCCAGACCAATCAGGACGGTGTACCGGCGAAAAATTCAGGTAACCCTACACCTGACCGCGAGGTGTCAGGCGTAGACCTGAATAACGATGGTTTCGTTGACATCACGTATCACGGTACGGAAGGAACAAACCGTACTTCCGCCGGTGGTTCGAGTTTGTCACCCACGCGTCTGGTCGTTGTTACCAACGGTGTCGATGAGAATGGTAACGTCACGCTGACTAACACTCAGGTCGTGAACGGCGTGTTCTTCGGCGATACCGGTGCAACTAACTGGTACACCACCATGACCTGGGCCGATCTGAATGGCGACGGTTATATGGACCTGTTCATTGGCGGTTATGGTGGTCAGGGCGGAACCTGGGGCGCGGCGAGTGCGATTTACTACAACGATGGCCAGGGTAACCTGACAGCAGCAGCCAACGGCGTTGGTACTGGCGCTAACGTTCAGAAATTTACAGACACCATCAACAGTAGCGCCTCTCTTGCAGTGGACTGGAACGGCGACGGTAAGATGGATCTTATTGAAGTTGCCGGCATTATGGGGTCTACAGGTCCCAATGACGCCAGCAATATCGGCGCACTGTGGCTTAACGGCGGAACAGGCAGCAACGGTCAGGTGAACTGGACTCAGCAAACCTTACTGTCTGGCGCAAACCAGGGTAATACCAACTTTGTGACCGGTGCGTTGAGTCTCGACCTCGACTACGACGGTGATAAAGACCTGGTAGTATTCCGCGCTGCTGGTGGTAAGACGACGTACGTTGAGAACAAGAGCGTTATTCAGGACGGTACCAGCATTATTCTGCGTATCTCTGATGCTAACGGCATTAACTCCTTCTACGGGAATACGGTGCTGCTGGTCGATGAAAGCACAGGTAAAGTGGTGAGTTCGCAGGTGATTAACGCTCAGGGTGGGGTTAACATGAACGACTCCACCGGCCTGGTGTACTTCTACGGCCTGGATGCCAGCAAGTCGTACAGTGCGATGCTGTTGACCAACAACGGTGGGTATGGCGGTCTGAACTCAGCGACCTTTGACTCCGGTCTGGTACGCGACATCAGCAACGTCAACGCCAGTTGGGGGGGCCTGAAAGCGGTGGAGAAGAACCATGCCTACGTGCTGACCGCAGAAAAAGGTGAGACCGCAATGGATAGCAACATTGCCGCGACCGATGCGACCAACACGACAGGTATTGTCGGTACGGGTTACAACGATACGCTGTACGCAACGGCAGGTACCCACGTTTATAATGGTGGGGGCGGGAGTACTGTGGTCTCCGACACCAACGTGTGGGTATCTGAAGGTGGTATGGATATCGTTGACTATAAACTGGCAGGTGACGCGGCGCTGACTATCGATCTTGGCAAGAAAGGCGCTCAGGACACCGGTTTCGGTACGGCAACGTTCGTGAATATTGAAGGGGTTGCAGGCGGAAGCGGCAATGATGTCTTCACTGGCAACAGCGGTGATAACATCTTTGAAGGTCGTGGCGGTGACGACACCTTTAATATTGGTAAGGGTGGTCAGGATACCCTGCTGTACAAACTGCTGAACGCCTCTGACGCTACTGGCGGTAATGGTAGCGATGTGGTGAACGGGTTCTCAGTGGGGACCTGGGAAGGTACGGCAGATTCCGATCGCATTGACCTGCGTGAACTGTTGGCAGATACCGGTTATACCGGCAGCGGCTCGGCAACCTACATTAATGGTGTCGCGACGCTGGATAAGGATATCGGCAATCTGTCTGACTACATCAGTGTGGTTCAGAATGGTAGTAGCACGGAGATTCGTATTGACCGCGACGGTAATGGCGGGAACTTCGATTCGACGACGGTTGTGACACTTAACGGTGTCCAGACCGACCTGGCAACGCTCCTGGCTAACCATCAGCTGCTGATAGTGTAGTTTTATCGCCCATAAGACCCGCGCTTTTGCGCGGGTCTTTTCGCATTTTTACGTGAGGGGCGACAACTACAGATTAATTCTGTTATTTTGTGAATAATCTGAATGATTCAGACATCCCGCCTGGGGTGACAACTGACCTGGCAACATCACAAACCGTCTGCTCACAGGAAGTGAACTATGAGTACAACACATCCCTTTTATGAGCCCTGGCTACAGGCAATGCTTAGCGTTGCGCGCCACTATATGCTTGATTTCTCGCAGGAGCATGTGCGCACCGTTATCAGTCATGAAACCCGCTCCCCCCGTAGGCTGGTGCTGGAAGATATGGCGCGTCAGCTTGGGCTGGGTATGCGCATGGCGCCCGCCGATATCTCTCTGATTGACCCCTGGCGTTTGCCGCTGATTGCTGAGCTGGAAAACGGTCAACTGGCGGTCATTACGAAGATGGACAGTGAGGGGAACCTCATGCTGCAGCTTAACGGTGACGGCGGCCTGGAAAGCAAACTGTCTTGTGACGAGCTGGCTTCGCGTCTGAAAGGGTTGGTCGTATTACGTCCGCTGGAATCCATTCCGGATGCCCGTGTCGACGATTACGTTAAACCGTGGAAAAAGAACTGGTTCTGGAGCATTGCGCTTCAGGACTGGCGGCGCTACGGCGATATTATGCTGGCTGCGATGGTTGCCAACGTACTTGCCCTGAGCGGTATGCTATTTTCCATGCAAGTTTATGATCGTGTGGTGCCGTCACAGTCAGAGCCAACGCTCTGGGTACTGTTTGGCGGCGTCATGATGGCGATTTTGTTTGAATTTATTATGCGTATGATGCGCGCGCATGTATCCGATGTGGTCGGTAAGCGCGCGGATTTACGCATCTCCGACCGGGTATTTGCCCACGCACTGCGCATTAAAAATAATGCGCGACCTAAATCTACGGGTTCCTTTATCTCGCAGGTTCGCGAACTGGAATCAGTGCGCGAACTGATTACCTCAACCACCATCGGTGCCATTTCTGACTTACCGTTTTTCCTGCTGTTTGTCTTCATCCTGTGGATGATTGGCGGACCGCTGGTCTTTGTCGTCTTGCTGGCTCTGCCGTTACTTCTCATTCCGGGGTTACTTATCCAGCGCCCGCTGGCAAAACTCTCAAGTGAAGGGATGCGCGAGTCCGCCATTCGTAATGCCACGCTGGTCGAAGCGGTTCAGGGGCTTGATGACATCAAACTGATGCGTGCAGAGCAGCGCTTTCAGAACCAGTGGAACAACACTAATGACGTCTCTGCCACGATAAGCATGAAGCAGCGTTGGCTGACTGGCATGCTGATGACCTGGACCCAGGAAGTGCAATCTATTGTGTATGCGGTTGTGTTACTGGTGGGTTGTTACATGGTGATTGCAGGCGATATGACGACTGGCGCACTGGTGGGAACCTCTATTCTTGCTTCGCGCACTATTGCGCCGCTGTCGCAGATTTCCGGGATCCTGTCACGTTGGCAGTCGGCTAAGGTCGCGCGTAAAGGGCTTGATGACTTGATGCAAAAGCCGATTGACGATCCGGGTCGTGGTAAGCGCGTACATAAATCACATTTACGTGGTTACTATTCGCTCAAAGAAGTTGGTTTTTATTACAACGAAGAGCAGAAGGTGAACGATCTGACGATTGCGAACCTGAATATCAAAGCTGGAGAGCGCATTGCGATTCTCGGGCGAAATGGTTCAGGAAAAAGTACATTGTTGCAGGTGCTGGCCGGTTTGCACGAGCCGCAGCAGGGGCAAATCCTGCTGGATGACATTTCGCTGTCTCATCTTGACCCACATGATTTACGCCGCGATGTGCAGTGTCTGACACAGCAGGCGCGTTTATTCTTTGGCTCCGTGCGTGAAAACATCACACTGGGGCGTCCGCTGGCGTCTGACGAAGAGATTCAGCAGGCGCTGATTATCAGTGGTGCGGACGAGTTTGTACGTAAGCAGAAAGACGGTCTTAACTACCAGATTACTGAGGGCGGCGCCGGGCTTTCAGGCGGCCAGCGCCAGTCGCTGTTGCTGGCGCGAACCCTTATCACTCAGCCAAACATTCTGCTGCTTGATGAGCCGACCGCATGGCTGGATGAAATGAGTGAAAAACGGTTTATCGCCCACCTCGGCGCCTGGTTGGGTACTCACCGCACACTGGTGGTGTCCACACACCGTCTGCCTATTCTGGAGTTGGTCGACCGCATCATCGTGCTGGAGAACGGCCGTATTGTGATGGATGGCCCACGAGAAGGCATGTTGCAAAAGCATGGTCTGAACGTGCCGGGTGCTGGCTCACGCCCCAGCGTTACCCCGCAGCCTGCAACAATGGCGCAGGTTAATAAGGATGGTCAGGTGGAGGCGAAGGTATGAGCGACATTACTCGGTACAACAGTCGGCTGAAGGAGCCAGGCCTGCCACGTTCATCGTTAATTATCTGGTTGCTGACGGCGCTGGTAGGCGCGTTTGTTGTGTGGGCGAATTATTTTCACCTGGATGAAGTCACAACCGGCAACGGCAAAATTACACCGTCATCCCACGAGCAGACGATTCAGTCGCTGGAAGGAGGGATTATTCACAAACTGGCGGTGAAAGAAGGGGATATTGTTGAGCGTGGCGAGGTACTGGCCCAGCTTGACAGAACGAAAACCGAATCGAGCGTACTGGAAAGTGAGTCACGTCTCAATGCCGCACTGGCCACAGCTGCACGCCTGAAAGCGGAGGTTACCAACACTGAACCGGTTTTCCCCCCAGAACTGGATGATGATGTTGAGCTGGTGCGTGAAGAGACAGAGCTGTGGCGCTCACGTCGTGACAGTTTGCAAAAAGGGCTGGAGGGGCTGCGTCACGCGGTAGCGCTGGTCCAGCGTGAGCTGTCAATGACGGCGCCGTTGATAAAAGCTGGCGCTGCCAGCGATGTTGAAGTGCTGCGTCTTCAGCGCCAGAAAAACGAACTGGAAAACAAAATCACGGAAATGCAGAACCAGTATTACGTGCGTTCCCGGGAAGAGTTGTCAAAAGCCAACGCAGAAATTGAAGCGCAGCGTTCAGTGATGCGCGGACGTGAAGACTCGCTGACGCGTCTGACGTTCACTGCGCCGGTGCGTGGGATTGTGAAAGATATTGAGGTGACAACCGTAGGTGGCGTAATCCCGCCAAATGGCAAACTGATGAGCCTGGTCCCACTTGACGATCAAATGATGGTGGAAGCAAAAATCTCACCGCGTGATGTGGCCTTTGTGCATCCAGGGCAGAAGGCGTTGGTAAAAATCACGGCCTACGATTATTCCATCTACGGCGGTATGGAAGGTGAAGTGACAATGATTTCACCGGATACCATTCAGGATGAAGTGAAGCGTGATGTTTACTATTACCGGGTTTATATCCGCACTGACAGTAACCATCTGACAAACAAAGATATGCACGAGTTCCCTATCTTCCCAGGCATGATTGCGACGGTAGATATTAAAACCGGGAATAAATCGATACTGGATTATCTGCTCAAGCCGCTGAACAAAGCGAAAGAGGCACTGCGCGAGCGTTAATCGACCTGTAGACGAGGTTTATGCCTCGTCTGTATTTAAGGTCTGCGGATTCAGATCCAGATAATCGAGTACCCATGCAAAATATAGCCCTACATAGGTTTCCGCCATATCGAAAAAGGCAGGCAACAGCGTAACCTTACTACCCTCTTCATCTTCAATTAATCCGCATTCAATAGCATCGTTTAAAACACGGCGTACGTGAGTACGCGAGATGGCAAACATCTGCGCCAGCTTCTTTTGGGAATAGTCGAGTGTGACCGTATTCGCGCTGCTGCGTTTACGGGCTTCAATCAATAAATGCAGCATCATCAGGCGACCACCGTCTTTATTGACGAAGACACCTGCGGTTGGCAGTAAATTCGGATATGTGATCCCGGCAAACATCATATCGGCAGCACGGCTAAAAAACATGCGGCGGATGTTTTTCTTGTCCAGAATATTTTCGGAGAGATTGAATTGAGGATAGAGAATATTGAGGGGACTAAATGCGCCTTTTAAATAAAGCTTCAGGTCCTGCATCCCTTTTTCTGTGGCTTCCAGCTGAACTTTGCGGCGATCGCTTTCGTCACGCACGGTACTCAGACGCCCACCTGTTTTAAGCAGGGTGACAATGGCAATGACGCTATTCGGGCTGGCTATTTTATAGCGGGTACAGATTTCCTTAATCTCAGAGACTGAGTGTATTGTTTGACCAAAAATGACGCAGCATATTGCCAGTACAATATTAAAACGCGATTCCTGAAGGATGATTTTGTAAAAAAGTGGCTGCAATTTATAACTATCAAGGTTTAGTTGATAATGCAGAGCGATCGCATCATAAAATCCGGGCATAGATTTTAATTGCTCACATTGCCTGAACAGTAGTTCAGTACGCTTTTGAATATCCATATTTATAATTGTAAAGACCGTTTTGAGTGTATGTGGTCAAAATTATACCGCTGACCAGCTATATTATAACCTGGTGTTGGATGATGATACTCGCTTTCGGTCATAGGGTATCGGTAAAGTCAGCATGTAGACGCACGAAAGGATCACTTTAAGGTTCTTAGCGAGTATGCTCGGGTAAGGAGTATGGATGGCGCAGGACAATACCGTTGGTATAGGCCTACAAAGATATTGATATTTTTTACTTAGTGGGTTAAGTGTTTTTTCATCATATTTGCGGAATTATGATTTGGCTTTAATTTTTATTATGGCTTGTTGTATTTAATTTAATTAAATTTTTGCTTTTTTGTTCTGATTGAGATGAGCGATGAGATGTGTTCGGAGATGATCCTGGGTTGCGCATATCGTCTGATAAAAACAGGAGCCGTGTGAACAGCTCCTGGGTAAAGCCGTTTAGCGGCTGGAGCCTATTTCCCGCAACGGGCGTCCTTTCATCAAATTGCGTTCAATATGTTCCAGAGAGACATGCTTCGTTTCAGGCACCAGCGCCAGAGTCAGTATGATAAAGAACAGGTTCAACCCTGCGTAAACCCAGAAGGTGGTGGCGTTGCCAAGCGTATTGAGCATGGTCAGGAAGGTCGCACCCACAATCATATTGGCAATCCAGTTGGTGGCTGTTGAGCAGGTGATGCCAAAATCACGGCCTTTGAGCGGCTGTATTTCGGAGCACAGCACCCAAATCAGTGGACCAGCACTCATGGCAAAGCCAACGATAAACATCAATAGCATGGCGACGGCAACGTACTGTGCCTCAGGGGAAGCAATACCGATGTGCATCATGGTACCAAGTGTACCCATGCCGACTGCCATCACCATAAATCCCAGCACCAGCGTAGGTTTACGTCCCCATCTGTCCACCAGACCAATGGCAATGAAGGTCGCCAGCACGTTGGTTAAACCAACAATCACAGTTCCCCACATTTGCTCAGTTGTATTGCTGTAGCCTGCAATTTCAAAAATCTTCGGTGCGTAGTACATAATGACGTTCATACCGGTGAACTGTTGCATCACCTGTAACAGTACGCCCAAAAACACTGCACGACGGAAGTTGCTGTTTTCACGAAACAGCGTCCAGCCGCTTTGCTTGACCTGCAAACTTTCACGAATTTCATCTAGCTCGCGTTTGGCTTCGGCACTGGTGTCGCGCAGGCGCAGCAGCACACGCTCGGCGTCATGGAAGCGACGTTTGGCAGCAAACCAGCGTGGGCTGTCTGGCAAAAAGAACACTCCAACCAGCAGCAGGATAGCCGGAATAGTAATAACGCCCAGCATCCAGCGCCACGAACCGCTATAGCTGAAAGCGGTATCGGAAAGGTAGGCTCCAAGGATCCCGATAGTTATCATCAACTGATACATAGAGATCATACTGCCACGGATGCGCTCGGGGGCTATTTCAGACAGGTAAAGCGGAGCGGTATACGACGCAATCCCTACGGCCAGGCCGAGCAAAACACGAGAGATAATCAGTACTTCGGAATTAGGGGCGAAGGCGGAGGCGAGTGAGCCGATGACGAATAATATCGCCCCAATCATCAGGCTGTACTTGCGTCCGAGACGAAACGAAAGCCAGCCGCTGCCGACGGCACCTACGGCGGCACCAAACATCATGGAGCTGACCACCCACTCTTGTTCATGTGCGCTGATCTGAAAATCCTGGGCGATGAAGGGTAGCGCACCCGCAATCACGCCAATATCAAGGCCGAACAACAATCCCGCAAGGGCGGCGAGAAAGCAGACAAAAAATGTCATGGCCCTGTTTGAACTCCCCTGTTTCTTATTGTCAGGCATGCGGCCCTCCGTTTGGATTATCACGTTTAACGATGTTAAGGGTAGGTGAGTGTCAGGTAAATTTATGTGATGATAATCACAATGGTGTAATCGGTTACATTTCACCTCTTCTCAGACGGTACAATATGCTGTGAGAAAACAGATAATTATCGCTATTTATATCAATGATGGCGGCATAGTTTCAGAAGAAGCTGAATGATGATGTAATGCTGTTGCTGCAGTTCCATTTTATCTCCGGTGCTGCCATGAATACCTCCTGTCCCCTGGTGTAATCGATTACATTTTTGGGGCCTGATTAATGTCGAAGAGGGTATTACAGGAGAAGCCACACCCGATATTGGTGACGCAATAACTATAGTCTGCTTACGGTATGAATACGGGCAGGAGGCGGTATAGCAGCCATTATCGGAATGCTCCAGGTCGTTGGCATATTATGTTAACCGTACCTGGGGATATCCCTGAGCGGCGAGAGCGGGAGAAGGGAAGCGCCGTGAAAGGGCTGGAATAAAAAAGGCCAGCGGGGGCTGGCCTCAGATTGCTGACAAAGAAGGAAAAAACGTGGTTTTTCCTTCTTTGTAGTTAGCAGATGAAAATCAATGAATTGATTTTCCATATTTTTTATTGGGTGTCATCCATCCTGTCTGTGACAGGATGCGGTTTGTCATCAGTCTTAGGCCAGCAGGGGCTGGCCTTTGTGCAGGAAGAAAAACTTACTTCAGACCAGCGGCCTCGCGCAGCAGCGCTGCTTTGTCAGTTTTTTCCCACGGGAAGTGCTCACGACCAAAGTGACCGTAAGCAGCGGTCTCTTTGTAGATAGGATGCAGCAAATCCAGCATCTGAATCAGTCCATACGGACGCAGGTCAAAGAACTCACGCACCAGTAGCGTCAGTTGCTCCGGGGCGATTTTCTCGGTGCCAAAGGTTTCCACCATGATGGAAGTCGGTTCGGCAACGCCAATGGCGTAAGAAACCTGGATTTCGCAACGGTCAGCAAGACCGGCAGCGACGATGTTTTTCGCCACATAGCGGGCAGCGTAGGCAGCAGAACGGTCCACTTTGGATGGATCTTTGCCTGAGAAGGCGCCGCCGCCGTGGCGTGCCATGCCGCCGTAGGTATCCACGATGATTTTACGCCCGGTCAGGCCGCAGTCACCCATCGGCCCACCGATAACAAAGCGACCGGTTGGGTTGATGAAGAATTTAGTGGACGCGTTCAGCCATTCAGTTGGCAGTACCGGCTTAATGATTTCTTCCATCACCGCTTCCTGAAGCGATTTCTGGTCAATATCTTCAGCATGTTGAGTGGACAGCACCACGGCATCAATGCCGACAATGTTGCCGCTGTCATACTGGAAGGTGACCTGGCTTTTCGCATCCGGGCGCAGCCACGGCAACGTACCGTTTTTACGTACTTCGGCCTGGCGCTGTACCAGGCGATGTGCGTAGGTCACCGGTGCTGGCATCAGTACGTCGGTTTCGTTGGTGGCGTAACCAAACATCAGGCCCTGGTCGCCCGCACCTTGCTCCAACGGATCGGCACGGTCAACACCCTGGTTAATGTCAGGGGACTGCTTACCGATAGCGCTCAGTACTGCGCAGGAGTTGGCGTCAAAGCCCATATCGGAATGCACGTAGCCGATTTCACGCACGGTTTTGCGGGTAATTTCTTCAATGTCGACCCATGCGCTGGTCGTGATTTCGCCGCCGACCAGCACCATGCCTGTTTTTACGTAAGTCTCACAGGCAACGCGTGCTTTCGGGTCCTGCTCCAGAATGGCGTCGAGCACCGCATCGGAGATTTGGTCAGCAATTTTATCGGGATGCCCTTCTGATACAGACTCGGACGTAAAAAGGTGTTTAGCCATGTTCTCTTCACCCTAAAGGAAATCAGTGAGATGGACTGCGATAACAGAAAACCCTCGCGGCAGGAGGTGCCGGGAAGAGAGTTTAGTGTAGGTAAAAAACCACAGGCAGTCTGAATGTTAATCGGTATAGATGGATTAACTTCTGGACGTCTATTCTAGGTTAATCCCTGAGCGGATTTCCAGTCATTTTTGATGCAGGACACATTGTGATAAACATTTTCCCAACTCACCGCCCTGGCGTCGTCGTCAGGCTCACGTATTTTATTTTGCTTTTTCCCCTGTCTGTCGGTATAAACGGCGCGCGTGATGAGCGCTGAAAAGCCTGTGCTTCCAGGTGCGTGAAACCCGTTATTAACAGATAAAGACAGCCGTCTTTCTGGTGCCGTCAGAGCGGCGCTCAGAAGGCGTGGAGGTGATACGATTGGTAATGAATAACCGTGTTTTCTGTCCATTATCACGCCGCTCTGGCGTGTTTTTGCTGTCCTTCTTCTCTATCTCACCGCTTTGTGTCAGGCGTTCTTCCTGCGCCGCGTCCCAGGATTCTCGGGCGGGTCGCATCCACTCTCTCTGATTTTTCACATTTCAAAGGGCGCGTCTTAAAGACGTAATCCGGCCATCGTGGCAGCACCGGGTGAGTGTTTTACACTGAATATGAACATGGAACCACGTTTGTGGTGCGTTACGCAGCGTCTTATGCTGATAGAACGCGCACTGATTGGGTTGTTATCGCAAATTTCCCCTGCGATAGTAGTGAACTCTTTTTTCTATTACGGCAACAGCGAGGTTCGCAATGTCTGACGACATTTTTTCTGTTTCGGGTTCGTCAGCAGGCGAACAAACTGCACTGCGTTCAATGCAGGAGGTGGCAATGAACTCTCAGGAAGCCAGCAAGATGCTGCGTACTTATAACATTGCCTGGTGGGGCAACTCGTATTACGACGTGAACGAACTGGGCCATATTACCGTGTGCCCGGACCCGGACCAGCCAGAAGCGCGCGTTGACCTTGCGCAACTGGTCAAAGCGCGCGAAGCCCAGGGACAGCGTCTGCCAGCGCTGTTTTGCTTCCCGCAGATTCTGCAACACCGCCTGCGTTCAATTAACGCCGCCTTTCGCCGTGCGCGTGAGTCCTACGGTTATAACGGCGATTATTTCCTGGTATACCCCATCAAGGTCAACCAGCATCGCCGCGTGATCGAATCGTTGATTCAATCCGGCGAGCCGCTGGGGCTGGAGGCTGGCTCCAAAGCTGAGCTAATGGCCGTGCTGGCTCATGCAGGCATGACCCGTTCGGTGATTGTCTGTAATGGCTACAAAGACCGTGAATATATTCGCCTGGCCCTGATTGGCGAGAAAATGGGCCACAAAGTCTATCTGGTCATCGAAAAGATGACGGAAATCGACGTGGTGCTTGAAGAAGCGGCGCGTCTGAACGTGGTGCCACGCCTGGGGGTACGCGCTCGCCTGGCGTCTCAGGGCTCCGGTAAATGGCAGTCCTCCGGCGGTGAAAAATCAAAATTCGGCCTGGCGGCGACGCAGGTGCTACAGCTGGTGGAAAAACTGCGTGCCGCCGATCGTCTGGAAAGCCTGCAACTGCTCCATTTCCATCTGGGGTCGCAGATGGCCAATATTCGCGATATCGCAACAGGCGTGCGCGAGTCGGCGCGTTTTTACGTTGAGTTGCATAAGCTGGGCGTAAAAATCCAGTGTTTCGACGTAGGCGGTGGTCTGGGTGTGGATTATGAAGGCACACGCTCGCAGTCTGACTGCTCGGTTAACTACGGCCTGAATGAATATGCCAACAACATCATCTGGGCTATTGGCGATGCCTGCGAAGAAAACGGCCTGCCGCACCCAACTGTGATTACCGAGTCCGGGCGAGCCGTTACCGCGCACCATACTGTACTCGTGTCTAACGTGATTGGCGTCGAGCGTAACGAATATACCGTTTCCGTGGCACCAGAAGATGATGCGCCGCGAGCGCTCGCGAGCATGTGGGAAACCTGGCAGGAAATGCACGAACCGGATAACCGTCGTTCGCTGCGCGAATGGCTGCACGACAGCCAGATGGACTTGCACGACATCCACACCGGTTACTCAGCAGGCACCTACAGCCTGCAACAGCGTGCCTGGGCCGAGCAGCTGTATCTGAATATGTGCCATGAAATTCAAAAGCAACTCGATCCGTCCAACCGCGCGCACCGACCGATCATTGACGAGTTGCAGGAGCGTATGGCCGACAAACTGTACGTTAACTTCTCGCTGTTCCAGTCAATGCCGGACGCCTGGGGGATTGACCAGCTGTTCCCGGTACTGCCGCTGGAAGGGCTGAACCATGCGCCGAGCCGCCGCGCGGTGCTGCTGGATATCACCTGCGATTCCGACGGCGCTATCGATCACTATGTGGACGGCGACGGTATTGCCACCACTATGCCGCTGCCGGATTATGACCCGGACAACCCGCCGCTGCTGGGCTTTTTCATGGTGGGTGCGTATCAGGAAATCCTCGGCAACATGCATAACCTGTTTGGCGACACCGAGGCGGTCAATGTCTTTGTGTTTGAAGACGGCAAAGTGGAAGTGGAGCTGTCCGACGAAGGGGATACGGTTGCAGACATGTTACGTTACGTGCAGCTTGACCCGGACACGCTGCTGACCCGTTTTCGTGACCAGGTTAAACAGACCGGTCTTGATGGTACGCTTCAGCAGCAGTTCCTTGAGGAGTTTGAGGCAGGACTGTACGGCTACACCTATCTCGAAGACGAGTAACTACAGGCGTGGACGCTTGAACCCGGTCATTATTAAGGGGATAATCCGCGCACAGCATCCCCCGGTATGGGGTAATACGTAATCCAGTCCCTTCCTCGTCGGGTTAACGACGCGGAAGGGATTTTTTTATCTCTCTCGTTATTGTTCAGGCTGCGCGGATGCGACAGGGCGGGCATAGCGGGACCATGCGACTCAAACCGATTAAGAGGGCAGACCATGAGCACCTTAGGCCATCAGTACGATAACTCCTTGGTATCCAACGCTTTTGGTTTTTTACGTTTACCGCTGAATTTCCAGCCGTATGACAGTGACGCTGACTGGGTCATTACCGGTATTCCATTTGACATGGCGACCTCAGGGCGTGCGGGCAGCCGCCACGGGCCAGGGGCAATCCGCCAGATTTCCACCAACCTGGCATGGGAACACTGCCGTTTCCCGTGGGATTTCGACATGCGCGAGCGTCTGAACGTGGTGGACTGCGGTGACCTGGTTTATGCCTTTGGCGACGCGCGTGAAATGAGTCAGAACCTCCAGGCCCATGCTGAACGCCTGCTGGCCTCTGGTAAACGCATGCTCTCTTTTGGTGGCGATCATTTCGTCACACTGCCGTTGCTGCGCGCTCACGCAAAGCACTTTGGTAAAATGGCGCTGGTGCACTTTGATGCCCACACCGACACCTATTCCAACGGTTGTGAATTTGACCACGGCACCATGTTTTACACCGCGCCAAAAGAAGGGCTGATTGACCCGAATCACTCTGTGCAGATTGGTATTCGTACTGAGTTTGATAAGGATAACGGCTTTACCGTGCTCGGCGCGCCTGAAGTAAACGATCGCAGCGTTGATGACATTCTGGCGCAGGTGAAGCAGATTGTGGGCGACATGCCGGTTTACCTGACGTTTGACATCGACTGTCTGGATCCGGCTCACGCTCCGGGGACCGGAACGCCGGTGATTGGTGGGCTTAGCACTGACCGCGCGCTCAAACTGGTGCGCGGTCTTAAGGATCTTAACATTGTGGGTATGGACCTGGTGGAAGTTGCACCGGCTTATGACCAGTCCGATATCACGGCACTTGCCGCCGCCACGTTGGCACTGGAAATGCTCTATATCCAGGCCGCAAAAAAAGGCGAGTAAGGGTGAACCAGGCGGCCTGAGCGCCGCCTGTTTTTTTACATTCTACTCCGCTTCACAATATTGCCGCGTTTGTTTTTGTATCTACAGCCAGCGTGACTATAGCTTCCCCCCTTTCTTTTTATGTTTTTAAGTCCGTAAGCCGGTTTTTCATAGCTGATTTACCGCCAAAAGCAGCTCAACAAGCAACGGCCGGGTAACGGCAAAAATTTCCCATAAACGCTGTCTTTCTCCTCTCTTTTTTAACGTCGCGAATAAAGTCGCGTTTTTATTTCCTGCCACACGGCAAGTTTGATGTCTGGGCACCGATAACCGTTATGTTGGCAACGCAAAACGGGAAGGAACTATGTTTAAAAAAATGACGGTAATCCGCTGCCTGTTGGCTGCGCTGTTGTTGTTTGGATTGCTGCAGTTTGTATCTGCAACGTTCTTTTATAAAGCCCTGGAAAGTGACGGTCAGGGCTTCACCGAATTACAGCATCTCAATCAGCAACAATCGCTTATTGATGACAGTTGGGCTGCAATGTTACAGACCCGCATTACGCTGAGTCGTGCCTCACTGCGTTTAATGATGCAAAAGCATGATCTTGCTACGGACACCAGCGTCACAGAACTTGTAAACAGTGCCTATACCACGCTCAAAGCTGCTGAAGAGGGTATTAATCGCTTCAATCAGGTTGAGCGTAACCCACGTCTGAACTCGGCTGTTGTTGATAAAATGCTGGCTGAATTTCGCAGTTACGACCTGGTCCTCAAAGAGTTTGCCCGCATGCTGACACAGGCCGATATTGACGGCGTGATTGCCCAGCCCACTCA
The DNA here is from genome assembly GCA_966185765.1 of uncultured Enterobacteriaceae bacterium. Classification (GTDB taxonomy): domain Bacteria; phylum Pseudomonadota; class Gammaproteobacteria; order Enterobacterales; family Enterobacteriaceae; genus CBIFVZ01. Next base: position 19,031 of record CBIFVZ010000063.1, read on the forward strand.
GCGCCATCAGAACAGCCTGGAAGCGCTTTACAACGCCTATCAGGACGACGTCGATCATGTCTATCAGGTCGCCAGAGCGGAACTGGAACAGTCAATTCGTTTTGCCCTGGGCATGATGTTTGTGGTCTTCGTGGTTATTGCGTTGGTCATCTGCGCCGTCTGGTTTGGTTTTCAACATATCCTGCTCAGGCCGCTCAATCAGCTTATTGATAACATTCGCAGCATTGCACGTGGCGATCTGGTGAAAAAAATTGAGGTCGAAGGCACTAACGAAATGGGGCAGCTTGCTGCGAGCTTGCGTGAGATGCAGAACTCACTTGTACAGACGGTGTGGGATGTGCGTCTGGGGGCCGATGCCATTTATGCTAAATCGGGTGAAATTTCATCAGGAAACAACGATTTATCGGCAAGAACTGAGCAACAGGCTGCGGCGCTTGAGCAAACAGCAGCCAGTATGGAAGAGCTAACCGCAACGGTTAAACAGAATGCGGATAATGCCGAACGCGCCCGGAAAATGGCGCTCACGGCCTCAGACACCGCACGCCAGGGCGGCCAGGTGGTCGGGGATGTGGTGTCGACTATGAATGAGCTTGCCAGTAGTTCGCAGAAGATTGCCGACATTACCAGTCTGATTGACGGTATTGCTTTTCAGACCAATATACTGGCGCTGAATGCCGCTGTTGAAGCTGCGCGCGCTGGCGAGCAAGGACGCGGCTTTGCGGTAGTAGCCAGTGAGGTCAGGAACCTTGCACAGCGTAGTGCCGATGCAGCAAAACAAATTAAAATCCTGATAGAGGATTCAGTCAGCAAAGTGTCCACGGGTTCTCAGCAGGCTGAAAATGCCGGGGAAACGATGGGCAATATTGTGCAGGCAATTGACAACGTCAATACAATCATGGGTGAAATCGCCTCGGCGTCGGAAGAACAGAGCCGGGGAATTAGCCAGGTCAGTATTGCTGTGTCAGAAATCGATACGGTGACACAGCAGAACTCGTCACTGGTACAAGAGTCGGCGGCCTCGGCTGTGGCACTCGAAGAGCAGGCAGAACGTCTTAAGCAGTCTGTCGCGGTATTCCAGATTGACCGCCGCCACGTTGAGCGCGAGTGAGATTAAGGCGATGACAGGCTCAGGATTGATGCGAAGCGCTCTGGCATCGGTATGAACAACGATTCATATCGATGTATGAAACGCACGCGCAGGTATCAGGGCGAGTCACAGACGAATTCTGAGGCCCGATTTATCGGGCCTCTTTGTTTCCTGATGCGACTTGATGGCTCTCTCTGGATTTGTTGTAACGGCCTGGCGATTTTCAGCCGGGCTTGCCTGTTACTGGCTGGCCGCTTGCTGTTTGCCGATCTGCCGCTGCGAACCCTTTTTTTCGGCTTGTTTGTAACGCATTGATTTTTAATGATGTAAAAAACCAGGTAAAAAAAAGGGTTTTGAGGATAAAAATGATGCTTTTTATCGTGTACTCAATAGGATAAGTTGATTTTGCTTCAGTTCACTGCCGTACAGGCAGTTAAGAAGCTGCTGGGCCTGCATCACCACAAAGCCCATTGGTTCACTGCCGTACAGGCAGTTAAGAAGCCGGCCTGTGGCACCAGATGGACTGGGAATTTGTTCACTGCCGTACAGGCAGTTAAGAAGCCGCGACTCATGGCCTATGTTGCCAGTAAAGGCGTTCACTGCCGTACAGGCAGTTAAGAAGAAAATTCTGTCGGGCACCATTTGAAGGCGTTTGTTCACTGCCGTACAGGCAGTTAAGAAGTCAAAGTAATAATGTGACGTTTAAATATTATTGTTCACTGCCGTACAGGCAGTTAAGAAGTGTTATGGAAGTAACGCAACGCACATACGCATGTTCACTGCCGTACAGGCAGTTAAGAAGAGGGAGTGACAGGAAGAGTTTCAATCGTTCGACGTTCACTGCCGTACTGGCAGTTAAGAAGAAACCATTACCATTTTTTTACCTATATCAAATGTTCACTGCCGTACAGGCAGTTAAGAAGTCCATTTCAAATGTACCGCGGTCAATCATGATGTTCACTGCCGTACAGGCAGTTAAGAAGAGCGTCATTGACTGACTGACCATAAACGCGCTGTTCACTGCCGTACAGGCAGTTAAGAAGATCGTGCGGCCAGGCGGTCGGAATTCCCTTACGTTCACTGCCGTACAGGCAGTTAAGAAGGCGACTGATGCAGTTGCCATCGCTGTTGCTTCGTTCACTGCCGTACAGGCAGTTAAGAAGAGAGAAAGCTGCTAAACCCGCAGCTAAAAAGCGTTCACTGCCGTACAGGCAGTTAAGAAGATTGTCGGCAGCAATGGTGCGGACGATATCGCGTTCACTGCCGTACAGGCAGTTAAGAAGTCGACATCTACTCGTCAAGATTAACTAACCACGTTCACTGCCGTACAGGCAACGCCTGTACTTGCCGCATCTTCAGCAGTAACACGCTGCCAACGAAAAACGTCACCAGTTGAGATATTGCCAGTATGGCAAATCCGGAGCTGACTGTGCCAACCCACCCCATAACAGCGCCCATCAGCAGCGGAATAAACGCCGCACACAGATTGCCGATGCCATTAATAATGCCGTAGGCGCTGCCTACTGCCTCGCTGCGCGCGTGATGCTGCACGACCACCGGGATAGCCGCGCCCTGCAACCCCCAGCAGGCGTTCGCCGCCAGTAACCAAAAGGTAAGCCAACCGACTTGCTGGCTCACCATCAGTCCGGCCATGGCGCAGGCGGTGGCACCACCGCCAGCCACAAACAGCAGGGGCGCCTGTGCCGGGCGCAGCCGGTCAAGCAACACGCCGCCGAGGTATTTCGAACCGAGGCTTATCAGAAACGGCACTGCCGCCAGCCAGCCGGTGGCATGCAGGGAAAAACCGTGTTCATCACGCAGCCAGGCTGGTAGCCATGCGGTGTTCCCCCACAGATAGCTCAGGGTAGCGATTTCAATGAGTAGCATCCAGCCCAGCAACGGCGTGCGCCAGGCGCAGACAAGCGTGGAACGAAATCGCAATCTACTCAGTGGACGTGGATGCGGGCTTCGGGGAATGAAACCCAGCACCAGCCCACCGCCGAGCAGTATATTCATCAGCGCCAGTGCCAGAAAAGAACCGGTCCAGCCAAAGGCGCTGATAAGCCAGGTGACCAGTGGAAAACCTACCGCCAGTCCCAACGACACTCCCAGTGCGCTCACTGCATTTGGTTTACCTAATTCGCGTGGCGCGAAATGATCGTTGATGTAGCGTGTTTTGAGTGAAAACAACGGTCCTTCTGCCACGCCAAGTGCCAGGCGTGCCAGCAACAGGCCAAACAAGGACCCAAGAAAGGGTGACAAAGCACAGATAAGCGCCCAGAAAATCACACTGATGAGCAAGGCCTGACGGCAATGGAGTTTACTTTCTAAAACAGGCGTTAGTAAAAGTGCCGAAACGCCGTAGCCAATGAGAAACATGGTCATTAATGTTCCTTGTAACAACCTGTTATCATTTAGCCGAAAGTGTAAAGCAAAGTCGGGATTGAGAATCATGACTGAAATATTCACTCGATCCACATAGGAAATAACAATTAATAAAAGTAACGCGATAACCCCTTGCCATCTTGTGGAAATCATCATTTTTATCTCCTGGCGTAAATGTGACATTGCTTACCTGGAAAAATTTAAAATACAGTTTCTGTGTGTAATTGGTTTGCATATGAAACTGTATGATAATAAAGAAA
>CBIFVZ010000064.1:0-21363 GCA_966185765.1 uncultured Enterobacteriaceae bacterium
CGTCGAACGGCTCGTTTTCACGTACTTTAATTACCGGCATGTGCCTCTCACCTTTATTAATTCGGTTTGCCGCTGGCATGGCGCCAGCCTTGTTTCAAAATGGTGCGGAATTTTACTTCAACAGCCGCTGCTTTGTAAAGCAGCAACGGAGCCTGAACCCTGCTTTTTGTCAGGCCCCGATAAGGACGAAATAGTATACACCAGCTCTGGCGCTGGAGTGAGCAAAGTTTTACTTCGCCGCGTTGCGGGCATACACTGCGCGGTATCAACAGAGGCAGAAAGTAAAACCATGCGTGTACTGGGAATAGAAACATCCTGCGACGAAACCGGCGTCGCCATCTACGACGATAAACAGGGGCTGTTAGCCAACCAGTTGTACAGTCAGGTAAAACTGCACGCCGATTATGGCGGCGTAGTTCCTGAACTGGCCTCCCGCGACCACGTGCGCAAGACGGTCCCGCTGATTCAGGCGGCGTTGAAAGAAGCAAATCTTACCCACGCGGATATCGACGCGGTGGCGTATACCGCAGGTCCTGGCCTGGTTGGTGCGTTACTGGTTGGGGCGACCGTTGGGCGGGCGCTGGCGTTTGCCTGGGATGTGCCTGCGGTGGCGGTGCATCATATGGAAGGCCATCTGCTGGCGCCTATGCTTGAAGACAACCCGCCTGAGTTTCCGTTTGTCGCCCTACTGGTTTCCGGCGGGCACACGCAGCTTATCAGCGTGACCGGCATCGGTGAGTATCAGCTACTGGGTGAATCTATTGACGATGCCGCAGGCGAAGCGTTTGATAAAACCGCCAAACTGCTGGGGCTGGATTATCCGGGCGGTCCGATGCTCTCTAAAATGGCAGCCCAGGGTACGCCAGGGCGTTTTGTGTTTCCGCGCCCGATGACCGACAGACCCGGGCTTGACTTCAGCTTCTCTGGCCTGAAAACCTTTGCTGCTAACACTATTCGCAGCGGCGACAATGACGAGCAAACGCGTGCTGATATCGCCCGTGCGTTTGAAGACGCAGTGGTGGACACGCTGATGATCAAATGCAAACGTGCGTTGGACCAGACTGGCTTTAAACGTCTCGTGATGGCGGGTGGCGTGAGCGCTAACCGTACCCTGCGGGCAAAGCTTGCTGAAATGATGGCAAAACGCCGTGGTGAAGTCTTTTACGCCCGTCCTGAGTTTTGTACCGATAACGGCGCGATGATTGCGTATGCGGGAATGGTGCGCCTTAAGGCAGGTTGCGTGACGGATTTGAGCGTGAGCGTGCGTCCGCGCTGGCCGCTGTCTGAGCTACCTGCGGCAGTGTAATCTACGCGAGAGGCAAAGTGCCTACTTTGTCTCTCCACTTTCCTCATCGGTCGCTTTCTTGCGACGCAGTTTCTTCCAGATTTTTGTTTCCTGGCCGCGCCACAGGCGCTGAATATTATCGTGATGGCGCCAGAGAATCAGGCATGACAGCATGGCCACCGGGAAGGTGAACTGTGGCTTAAACCACCAGACATAGAACGGGGCGATAAGTGCGCTAACGATAGCGCCAAGCGAAGAGTAGCCGCTCAGAAGCACGGTGAGCAGCCAGGTGCCCGCCATCACACCGGTAAGATCCCAGCCAATAGGCGCGATAGCACCAAATGCCGTTGCCACACCTTTACCACCGCGAAAACCAAAAAATACCGGCCAGATATGGCCCAGACAGGCAGCAATCGCAATAAGCCCGAGCCAGAACGGCGTGACGCCCAGCGCCCATGCAGCCCATACCGGCAACATGCCCTTCAGTACGTCGAAAATGAGCACCGCTACGGCTGCGCCTTTACCGCCGATGCGCAAGACATTGGTGGCACCGGGATTACGTGAACCGCTCTCCCGTGGGTCTGGCAAACCGGCAAGGCGGCAAACCAGAATGGCGCTGGAAACAGAGCCGCAAAGGTACGCGAGGATAATCATCACAGGCGCGATTGCACTCATAACGCTGTTCCGTTGTGAAAATGTCGTGTAATTTTCTGCATCAAAGGATAATACGCATATTTACTGGCAAGTGGTATCCCCAGACTGACTTGCGAAAAGCAGCGTTGAACTGCCGTTTATTTGTTTATACGAGCAAAACCGCGCGTTAGCCAGTGTAGATAACGTTGTTCCAGACTAAACCAGGTACACATAAAAACAGGTAAATTGTGATGGATATTGTATTTATTGAGCAGCTCTCGGTCATCACCACCATCGGTGTTTATGACTGGGAACAGACTATTGAACAGAAACTGGTGTTCGATATCGAAATGGGTTGGAACAACCGCGCTGCCGCCATGAGCGATAACGTTAACGACTGCCTGAGCTATGCCGACGTATGTGACGCGATTGTCGCACATGTTGAAGGTGGGCGTTTTGCGCTGGTCGAGCGTGTGGCAGAAGAAGTGGCTGCGCTGTTACAAAACCGTTTTCGCTCGCCGTGGGTACGTATCAAAGTCAGCAAACCCGGCGCCGTAGCTCGTGCGGCAAGCGTAGGCGTTATCATTGAACGTGGCAATTTTCCGAAAGCATAAAAATAACCGCGCGTAGGTTAAACCAAACGCGGTATGCCGGGTCATACTGCGTGAACATTTCCGGCCTGTGGGCCGTTTTTCCTTTAAGGATTTCAGAGGGTTTTTTTGATGGGTGATGTGCATTCACTGGTGATAGCCGCCATTCTTGGGGTTGTCGAGGGACTGACCGAGTTCCTGCCCGTATCCAGCACCGGACATATGATTATTGTTGGGCACTTGCTGGGGTTTGAGGGGGATACGGCAGAAACATTCGAAGTGGTGATTCAGCTTGGCTCCATTCTCGCTGTGGTGGTGATGTTCTGGCGTCGTCTGTTTGGCCTGATCGGCATTCATTTTGGGCCGAAGCCACATGAGGGCGAAGGGACCGGGCGACTGTCGCTGATTCATATCCTGCTTGGCATGATCCCGGCAGTGGTACTGGGACTTATTTTTCACAATACCATTAAGTCGCTGTTTAACCCGGTAAACGTGATGTATGCGCTGGTAGTGGGCGGCTTACTGTTGATTGCGGCCGAGTGCTTCAAGCCTAAAGAGCCACGTGCCGTTGGCGTTGACGATATGACGTATCGTCAGGCGTTTATGATTGGCTGTTTTCAGTGTCTGGCGCTGTGGCCGGGCTTTTCACGCTCCGGTGCCACCATTTCCGGCGGTATGCTGATGGGGGTGAGCCGCTATGCGGCCTCAGAGTTCTCATTTCTGCTGGCTGTGCCGATGATGATGGGCGCAACCGCGCTGGATATTTATAAAAGCTGGGGATTCCTGACCCTGGCTGACCTGCCGATGTTTGCGGTGGGATTTGTCACCGCTTTTATCGTTGCGTTAATTGCTATCAAGACCTTCCTGCAATTGATTAAGCGTATCTCTTTTATCCCGTTTGCTATCTATCGCTTTATTGTGGCGGCAGCGGTGTACGTGGTGTTCTTCTGACACCTATTGCCCTCAGCTTTTGGGCTGAGGGCAAGCCTGCGATTTCCAGTGCGCAACGGCCTTAACACGCCTGCGCGTCAACTCTTCACGAATTTCCACACCTTTAAAACCCAGCGCGACCACCTCTTTCGTCGACACGCTCTGTGCGACCTGCCAGGCGTCGCGCAGCAGTTGGCCCTGCGGATAATCGCTTGCTTCAAAACCGGTACGCCCGCGTGCGTCTGCCTCGCTGGTTAAGGCGAGTTGCTCCACGCGCTGTGGTTTACGCCAGGCATCGAGGGAATCAAACAGTCTTACCAGCGTTTCAGGGCGCAGGATGGGCAGGGTATGAATCAGGTCGTGGAATTCAGCCACCAGTTTTGCCAAATCGCGAATCTCATTGGGCACCCGCAGGCGTTGGCACAGCTGCTCAACCAGTTTTACGCCCGCCGGGCCGTGGCCGTGATGGCGTGGCCACAGATGCTTTGGCGTAAGCCCTTTACCGAGATCGTGAGTGAGTGCTGAAAAACGCACGTCCACATCCGGGCTGAGTTGTGCCGCTATGGTGAGCGTCATTAACGTATGTACGCCGGTGTCAATTTCCGGGTGCCACTTCTCGGGGGCGGGCACACCAAACAACGCGTCTAACTCCGGGAACAGCACAGCCAGTGCACCGCAGTCACGCAGTACCTGGAAATACACCTGCGGATTACGGGCGCTAAGGGCGTTTTCCGTTTCTTTCCACACGCGCTCGGGCGTCAGGTGCGCCAGCTCACCACGTGCGGCCATCTCGCGCATCAGCGACAGGGTGTCGTCGGCAATACGGAAATTGAGATGCGCGTAGCGAGCGGCAAAGCGCGCCACGCGCAGTACGCGCAGCGGATCCTCGTTAAATGCGGGAGAGACGTGGCGCAGAATGCGGCGTTCCAGATCCTCGCGTCCGCCCCAGGGATCGACGTAGCCGCCGTTCTCATCAAGGGCGATAGCGTTAATGGTCAGATCACGGCGCTGTAAGTCTTGCTCCAGTGTGACGTCCGGGTCGGCGTGGCAGACAAAACCGGTGTAACCGTGGCCAGATTTACGCTCCGTGCGCGCCAGTGCGTATTCTTCATGGCTCTCTGGATGGAGAAACACGGGGAAATCGCGGCCGACCTGTTGATAGCCGTCCTCCAGCATTTGCTGCGGTGTGGCGCCCACCACTACCCAGTCTTTATCTTTAACCGGCAGACCTAACAACCCGTCTCTGACTGCACCGCCGACCAGATAAATCTTCACCCTGCGTTTCTCCTTGAACTGTCGATAAGCGGGGAATAATACGTAAGTGTAGAGGAGAAGGCTAAGGAAAGGTGCGGGCGGCATGCTGCCGCCCGGTTAATGCGATTAGTTCATCCAGCGGTCTTTACGCTTGCGGCTTGGCAGCATATAAGGCAGCAGCAGGCCGAGCAGCAAACCCACGCCAGCTACACCACCGCCGTACATAAACCACTGCATGATGATGTTGCGCTGTTTGTCGTCAAGCTGGATATTGGCGGCATTCACTTTCTTTTGCGCGACCACCAGCTGGTTTTTTAGCTGCTGATTTTCCTGCTTAAGACCGTTAATAACACTGTCGCTCTCGGCCACTTTTTTCTGCATCTCAGCGGTGCGCTGGTTCCAGGTAGTGTCGATATTGTTGAGCTTGTCGGTCAGGGTCTTGACCTGGTTTTCAAGATCCGGCACGCGGGTACGCAGACTGGGCGTGTTTTTCAGATCGCTCAGTTGAATCCAGGCGACACGGCCGTTGCTGTCGCGCACCTGGCCGTATTTGCCGTTGCTTTGTATAAGCGCGACTTCTTCACCGGCTTTAATTGTACCGGCCAGGCGGTAGTTATCTCCCGGTCCGCTGCGCACCCAGGTGGTTAATTCGTCAGAAACGTAACGTTTTTCGTCCGCATGAGCCACTGCGGTAACGCTAAGAGAAAGTAAAGCAAAGCTAATCAGGCGTAATTTCTGCATCAGAATGTCGTTATTGTCATCATTAAGCGTGGAACAGTAATGTGGAACCAGTCTGACGAGCCGACTGATAAACCTGAATGAGAATTATCCAGGTGTAGTCTTATCCCCGCTGGTGCCACTGCTTGCGGTTTTGAGCCGTCAAATTGCTCATGACATGGCAATTTGACGCAAAATATTATCTACTGACACACATTCGTTTCGTAAGTTCGCGGAATTTGTCACAGCCCGCTTTATCACGGTAAAAAACAGAACATGTCTCAAGAAATCGAACTAAAATTTCTCGTTCATCCGAGCGCGCCAGATGCGCTTCGCACGGTACTCAATACACTACCGGGCGATCATACCATCCCATGCAAGCTGCTCAACATCTATTATGAAACGCCTGATATGCAATTGCGTCGTCAGGACATGGGTTTACGCATTCGCGGTGTTGATGGCCGTTACGAAATGACGATGAAAACGGCAGGCACGACGGTGGGCGGTTTACATCAGCGCCCTGAATATAATGTGGAACTTTCTGAACCTGAGCTGGCGTTGTCGCGTTTTCCGCAGGATATGTGGCCCGAGGGCATGGATGTGGCAGCCCTGGAGTCGCAGTTGGCACCGTTATTTCGTACGGATTTCGAAAGAGAGAAGTGGGTAGTTACTTACGGCGAAAGCCGTATCGAAATTGCGCTGGATCAGGGCGAAATACACAGCGGTGAGTTCAGCGAGCCGCTCTGTGAGCTGGAGCTTGAACTGCTGGAAGGACGGGTGGAAGATGTGCTGGGTCTGGCGCGTGAGCACCTGCTGCGTGACGGCCTGCGCCAGGGCAGCCTGAGCAAAGCCGCGCGTGGTTATCATCTGGCGCGAGGTAACGCACCGCGTGAGCTTAAGCCGCTTGGCGTACTGGAAACCGCGCCAAAAGCGACGCTGGAACAGGGATTAAGCGGCGCGCTGGAGTTGGCACTGGCACACTGGCAATATCATGAAGAACTGTGGGTGCGCGGTGTGCCTGGCGCGCAGGCACAGGTGGCCGAAGCCGTGGCGCTGGTACGCCATACGCTGGCACTTTTCGGCGGCGTGATTCCCAGAAAGGCGAGCACTCACTTACGTGAGCAGTTAAGCCAGCTTACGGATGCTTTGCCAGGTGCTACCGATGCACTGGCCTGGAGCGCGCTGAGCGGCAACGCCAAACTTACCCTCACTGACTGGATGGTTACGTGCGGCTGGTTGGCGTTTCTTGACGACGCCGCACGCAGCAAACTGGCCGGTTCACTCAAACGGTTTGCCGACACACACCTTTCACGTGCATCAGCCGAACTCAAAGAGGCCTTCCGCCAGCCGCTGACCGGGCGCTACGCCGGGCAATTACCGCGCCTTGAGCGCATTATCCATACCGCCTGCGTGTTGTCTGGTTTTTACCCGCGTGGCGAACGCCAGGCCTGGATAGATGGCTGGCAGGCGCTCAGACGCGCTATTAGTGCAAACCTTATTCATGAGATTGAGCCGCTGCGTAAGCAGGCGCTCAGCGTCGCGCCGTTCTGGCGTCACAGCGGGCAACACTAAGTCTGACAAGGATGAGCCAATGATGCCACTCTCTTGCGTTTTACAGCAGCAATGGCAGGCGGTGGCCGCGCGCCTGCCTGCGTCTGTCAATGCCGATACGATTAGCGATGAGGCCAGAGCGGCGCTGACTTTCAGCGACTTTATCTGCGAAGCCATACTGTCCGAGCCGGACTGGCTGGTGGAGTTGCAACATTCGCCGCCGCTATCGCAGGAGTGGCAGCATTACGGCGAGTGGCTTACCCAGGCGCTGGCGGACGTAACGGACGAAGCCGGGCTGATGGTGGCGCTGCGCCGCTTTCGCAGGCGAATCATGGTGCGAATTGCCTGGAGTCAGGCGCTGAATCTTGTCGACACCCAAGAGACGCTGCAACAGCTGAGCACGCTTGCTGAAACGTTGATAGTGGCCGCCCGCGACTGGCTGTGGGCGGCCTGCTGTCGGGAGTGGGGCACGCCGTCAAATGCGCAGGGCGACGCCCAGCCGCTGCTGGTACTGGGCATGGGTAAGCTCGGCGGCGGGGAGCTTAACTTCTCATCAGACATCGATTTGATTTTTGCCTGGCCGGAAAACGGCGTCACACAGGGCGGGCGGCGCGAGCTGGATAACGCACAGTTTTTTACCCGATTAGGCCAGCGGTTGATTAAAGTGCTGGACCAGATAACGCCTGAAGGCTTTGTCTACCGCGTGGATATGCGTTTGCGCCCGTTTGGCGACAGCGGCCCGCTGGTACTGAGCTATGCGGCGCTTGAAGATTATTACCAGGAGCAGGGACGCGACTGGGAGCGCTATGCGATGGTCAAGGCCCGTATCATGGGCGACAGCGATGATAAATGGGCGCAGGAATTACGGGCAATGCTGCGCCCGTTCGTGTTCCGCCGCTATATCGACTTCAGCGTAATTCAGTCGCTACGCAACATGAAAGGCATGATTGCGCGCGAGGTCAGACGCCGGGGTTTGACGGACAATATCAAGCTCGGCGCGGGCGGGATTCGGGAAATCGAATTTATCGTCCAGGTCTTTCAGCTGATTCGCGGCGGTCGCGAGCCACAGTTACAGGGGCGTGCGCTACTGCCCACGCTTGCGGCTATCGACAAACTGCATCTGCTGCCTGAAGGTGAGGCGCCGCGCCTGCGGGAAGCCTATCTCTACCTGCGGCGACTGGAAAACCTGTTACAGAGCATTAACGATGAGCAAACCCAGACGCTGCCTGCTGATGCACTTAACCGCGCCAGGCTTGCCTGGGGCATGGGTGTAGCGGACTGGGAAACACTGAGCGCACAGTTGCAGCATCACATGGCGCAGGTGCGCCAGATTTTTAATGATCTCATTGGCGACGACGACGAGCAGGGCGAAGAAAACGCAACACCGGAAGTCTGGCGTGAAGTGTGGCTGGATGCGCCTGAGGTAGATGACGCGTTACCTGAACTGAGCCATCTGCCTGACGAAGACCGGCAGAAGGTGATTGCCCAGATAACCGACTTTAAGCGCGATATCGACCGGCGTACGATTGGCCCGCGCGGACGTCAGGTGCTTGATCAACTGATGCCAGCACTGCTCAAAGAAGCCTGCGCGCGTGCAGATGCGCCGCTGCCGCTGGCGCGCATTATGCCGCTGCTGGTGGGTATTGTGACCCGCACCACTTACCTTGAGTTGCTGGTGGAATACCCTGGTGCGTTACAACACCTGATTCGCCTGTGCGCTGCTTCACCGATGGTGGCAAGCCAGCTGGCGCATTATCCACTGCTGCTCGACGAGTTACTTGACCCGAATACGCTCTATCAACCGCCCGCGCCTGGCGCCTGGCATGACGAGCTACGCCAGTACCTGCTGCGTGTACCAGAAGACGACGAAGAGCAGCAACTTGAAGCGCTGCGCCAGTTCAAACAGGTGCAGCAACTGCGCGTGGCGGCGGCAGATATTGCAGGCACGCTGCCGGTCATGAAAGTGAGCGATAACCTCACCTGGCTTGCCGAGGCGATGATAGATGCTGTGGTACAGCAGGCCTGGCGGCAAATGGCGGCGCGCTACGGCCAGCCAAAGCACCTGCGCGAGCGCGGTGGGCGCGGTTTTGCGGTAGTGGGTTACGGTAAACTTGGCGGCTGGGAGTTGGGTTATAGCTCAGATCTGGATTTGGTGTTCCTGCACGATTGCCCGACCGATGTTGTGACCGACGGCGAGCGTGAAATCGACGGTCGCCAGTTCTATCTGCGCCTGGCGCAGCGCATCATGCACCTTTTCAGCACGCGTACTTCGTCCGGCATTCTCTATGAAGTGGATGCGCGCCTGCGTCCGTCGGGAGCGGCCGGGATGCTGGTGACGACCGCCGATGCCTTTGCGGATTATCAGCAAAACGAGGCATGGACCTGGGAGCACCAGGCGCTGGTGCGCGCCCGCGTGGTTTATGGCGATCCGGCGCTGTGCGCACGCTTTGACGCGGTGCGTAAACACATCCTCACGACACAACGCGACGGCGAGACGCTGCGTGTGGAAGTCAAAGAAATGCGTGAAAAGATGCGCGAGCACCTGGGCAATAAGCAGCGCGAACGCTTTGATATTAAAGCCGATGAGGGTGGCATTACCGACATTGAATTCATCACCCAGTATCTGGTGCTGCGCTACGCGCATCAGGCTCCGGGATTGACACGCTGGTCGGATAATGTGCGTATTCTCGAACTTCTGGCACAAAACGGCATTATGGAAGAAGACGAAGCGCGGGCGCTGACCCATGCTTACGTCACGCTACGCGACGAGCTACATCATCTGGCGCTACAGGAACAGCCAGGCCATGTCGCGCTAACGGCCTTTACCTCTGAGCGCGAGCAGGTGCAGCAGAGCTGGCAAAAATGGCTGGGGGCGGCGCAGGCGTGCGCGTAATTATGCTATTATCGCGCGCAAATTTTAGTTTCTCGCTGGAGAGTCAGGAATGAAAGTAACGCTGCCCGAATTTAACCGCGCTGGCGTCATGGTGGTTGGCGATGTGATGCTGGACCGCTACTGGTACGGCCCAACCAGCCGTATTTCCCCGGAAGCTCCGGTGCCGGTAGTGAAAGTGGATACTATCGAGGAGCGCCCCGGCGGTGCTGCTAACGTGGCAATGAACATTGCGTCTCTGGGAGCGTCTTCACGTCTGGTAGGCCTGACCGGGATTGACGATGCGGCGCGGGCGCTAAGCCAGGCATTGGCTGACGTAAACGTGCGCTGTGACTTTGTTTCAGTAGCGACCCACCCAACCATTACCAAGCTGCGCGTGCTGTCGCGCAACCAGCAGCTGATTCGCCTGGACTTTGAAGAAGGTTTTGAGGGCATAGACCCGCAGCCACTGCATGAGCGTATTACTCAGGCACTGCCGCAGATTGGTGCGCTGGTCCTGTCTGATTATGCTAAAGGCGCATTAAACAGCGTACAGCAGATGATTCAGCTGGCGCGTGCGGCGAAAGTGCCGGTGCTTATCGACCCGAAGGGTACGGATTTTGAGCGCTATCGCGGTGCAACGTTGCTCACGCCGAACCTGTCAGAATTTGAAGCGGTAACGGGCAAATGCCGCAGTGAAGACGAGCTGGTTGAGCGCGGCATGAAAGTGATTGCCGATTACGACCTGGCGGCACTGCTGATTACCCGCTCAGAGCAGGGCATGACGCTGCTGCAGCCGGGTAAAGCGCCGTTCCATCTGCCCACTCAGGCACAGGAAGTCTACGACGTGACCGGTGCCGGTGATACCGTGATTGGCGTGCTGGCGGCAACGCTTGCCTCCGGCAAGACGCTGGAAGAAGCCTGCTATTTTGCAAACGCGGCGGCGGGCGTGGTAGTGGGTAAACTCGGTACTTCTACCGTCTCACCCATTGAGCTTGAAAACGCCGTGCGCGGGCGCGCCGAAACGGGTTTTGGTGTGATGAACGAGCAGGAGCTTAAGCAAGCCGTTGCTGATGCCCGTAAGCGTGGTGAGAAAGTGGTGATGACCAACGGCGTGTTTGACATTCTGCACGCGGGCCACGTTTCCTATCTTGCCAACGCGCGCAAACTGGGCGACCGGCTGATTGTTGCCGTTAACAGCGATGCCTCAACCCGCAGGCTCAAGGGCGAAACTCGCCCGGTGAACCCGCAGGATCAGCGTATGATCGTGCTGGGTGCGCTGGAGTCGGTGGACTGGGTGGTGCCGTTTGAAGAAGACACGCCGCAGCGCCTGATCGCGGAAATTCTGCCGGATTTGCTGGTGAAAGGCGGTGATTACAAGCCGGAAGATATTGCGGGCAGCAAAGAAGTCTGGGCCAATGGCGGTGATGTGATGGTGCTGAATTTTGAAGACGGTTGTTCAACCACCAACATCATCAAAAAAATCCAGAAAGATAAGTAAGCAGTTATTTATCCTGCTGACAAAGAAGGAAAAAACAGTTTTTTCCTTCTTTGTGGTTAGCAGGCGAAAATCAATAAATTGATTTTCCTTATTTTTTATTGGGTATTATCCATCCTGTCTGTGACAGGATGCGGTTTGTCATCAGTCTCAAAAACGCCCCGACTGGGGCGTTTTTGTTATCAGGACTGTACGTCGTCGCTTTTGGCGGTTGGCGGGATCTCAACGGCAGGCGTTGGGGCCGGTGCGGGTGCTACCGGAGTACTGCGGCTTTCAAGCTCTGCCAGACGCTGCTCCAGTACGCTTAGTTTCTCACGCGTGCGCAGCAATACCTGGGTCTGGATATCAAACTCTTCACGGCTTACCAGATCGAGGCGACCTAACTGGGCTTGCAACGTCTGGCGAATCTTCTTCTCCACATCTTCCCCGAACTCGCGGATCCCTTTCGGCATCGACTCATGGATCTGACGGGCGATCTGTTCAATTTTCTTCGGGTCAATCATGGTAGTTCCCTGTGATGGACGGTGTTTGTTAAGTGTAATCCCTGATTTGCGTGGGATAAACCTGAATTGTGGTGAGCGTGTCCAGGCCCCGGCAATTGCAGCAGGTGGATATGCATAGATAATAAACGGCGTTGCCGGAGAAAGTAATTAGCGTTATAGTGATTTTGCTTATTCTCAGGGCGGGGTGTAATTCCCCACCGGCGGTAAATCAGCGCACGCTGAAAGCCCGCGAGCGCTCCGGCTAACCTGTCGGAGGTCAGCAGACTCGGTGAGATTCCGGGGCCGACGGTTATAGTCCGGATGGGAGAGGATAACGATTCACGTTGGGCGCATGCGTCCGGGTTCGTGTTGTTATGGCCGTTTACGGCATCCCCCAAAGACCGCCCTGGTTCTGGTAATCCATAATATTAATGAGGTTAATTTACCATGAATCAGACGCTGCTTTCTGCATTTGGCACTCCTTCTGAACGCGTTGAACACGCACTGGCCGCACTGCGCGCTGGTCGCGGTGTGATGGTGCTTGATAACGAAGATCGTGAAAACGAAGGCGATATGATTTTCGCCGCTGAAACCATGACGGTTGAGCAAATGGCGCTCACCATTCGTCACGGTAGCGGTATTGTTTGTCTGTGCCTGACCGAGGAGCGCCGCAAACAGCTCGACCTGCCGATGATGGTTGACAACAACACCAGCGCCTACGGCACCGGTTTTACCGTGACTATTGAAGCGGCAAAAGGCGTGACCACCGGTGTTTCTGCCGCTGACCGCATCACCACCGTACGTGCTGCTATTGCTGATGGCGCTGTACCGGCTGACCTGAACCGTCCTGGTCACGTGTTCCCGCTGCGCGCCCGTGAAGGCGGCGTGCTAACCCGTGGCGGTCACACTGAAGCGACGATTGATCTGGTGACGCTCGCAGGTTTTAAACCAGCAGGTGTGCTGTGTGAGCTGACCAACGACGATGGCACTATGGCGCGTGCGACGGAGTGTGTGGCGTTTGCCCGCGAGCATAATATGGCGGTTGTGACGATTGACGATCTGGTGGCATATCGTCAGGCGCATGAGCGCAAGGCGAGCTAAGCGGTTTTCAGGTGCACAGATGTAAATAACCCGGCGAGGCCGGGTTTTTTTATGCGTTACGTTATGACTTTTAGCCGATACCAGCGCTTTGCAATAGCGTCAGGCTAAAACCCATCACCGCCATGCCGCACAGCACGCCGTAGCTTGGGTTATTATCCGGATCAATTTCTTTGGCAAGCGGCATCAGTTCATCAACCGACAGCGCGACCATAATGCCCGCCACGGCCGCCATAACGGCCGCCATTACTACCGGGGAAACCATACTGCCCAAAATCAGCCATGCCAATAGCCCACCGAGGATCTCGGCAAAACCGGAGATACCGGCCCAGAAAATGGCTTTGCGTTTGGAGTTGGTTGCGGCATACACCGGGCCTGCCACCGCAAGCCCTTCAGGGATATTGTGCAGCGCTACGGCAAGCGCTATTCCGGCCCCGAGATCAAGATCGCTGCTGGCAGTGACAAACGTCGCCACGCCTTCCGGAAAGTTATGCAGGCTGATGCCGAGCGTGAGCAGCATTGCCGTGCGGCCAATATTACGTTTTTTAAGCGTGCCGTCGGTTAAGTCCTGAGCATGAGCGTGCGGCAGTGCGCGATCGAGGGCGAAATAACCCAGCAAACCGAGCATAAACATCCCGTAGCCCAGCACCGGATACATGCCTTCTGTATGGAGGGCGGCAGGCAGCATCTCCATGAGTGAGATAAGCAGCATAATCCCGGCGGCAAAACCGAGGGAAAATGCCAGCAGGCGATTAGAAGGCTTCTGGCCCAATACGCCAAGAAAGGCACCAATGAAGGTGGCACCGCCTGCCAGCAGGGTCAGGATCAGAGGCACTGACATGAGTAACTCCATATTGATAATAATTCTCATTAATATTAATGAGCGATGCTGCAAAAAGCGATATCCTGCTGAGAGCTTTACTCAACGCTGACATTCAAATTTTCTGACAGTCTCTGTCATGGTTATCCGCCTGTGTCGTACGACAAAAGGCGCTAAGGTAGTGCTATCACTTCTCAAGTCAGGACAATATGATGAGCACCCGCCGATTACCTGCACTTTTCCTCGGCCACGGTAGTCCGATGAACGTACTGGAAGATAATCAATATACCCGTACCTGGCAGAATTTGGGAGAAACGTTACCGCGCCCGAAGGCAATTGTTGCTGTGTCAGCCCACTGGTATACCCGCGGCACCGGCGTGACCGCAATGACCCAACCGCCGACCATCCACGACTTTGGTGGTTTCCCGCAGGCGCTGTACGATACACAATACCCGGCGCCCGGTTCGCCAGAGTTGGCACAGCGCGTGGTGGAACTGCTGTCACCTACGCCCGTTACGCTCGATACCCAGGCCTGGGGATTTGACCACGGTTCGTGGGGCGTGCTGATTAAAATGTATCCACAGGCAGATATCCCGATGATTCAGCTCAGTATAGACGGCAATCAGCTTTCGCACTGGCATCTCGAAGCCGGGCGCAAGCTGGCGAGCTTGCGTGATGAAGGTGTACTGTTGGTTGCCAGCGGTAACGTGGTGCACAACCTGCGAGCGGCGCGTTGGGAAGGTGGCAATGCGCCTTATCCGTGGGCGACCTCGTTTAATGAGTTTGTTAAAGAGAACCTGACGTGGCGCGGTGATGCGGCCGGGCATCCGCTGGCGCGCTATGCGGCGCGTGAAGATGCCCTGCTGGCCAACCCGACGCCGGAGCACTTCCTGCCCTTGCTGTATACGCTGGGTGCCTGGGACGGTAGCGAGCCGATAACGGTGCCGGTTGACGGCATAGAAATGGGATCGCTCAGTATGCTGTCGGTGCAGGTAGGCTAAACAAAAAGCCGTCTTCCCTGGAAGACGGCTCAGATTGCTGACAAAGAAGGAAAAAACGGGGTTTTTCCTTCTTTGTGGTTAGCAGACGAAAATCAATGAATTGATTTTCCTTATTTTTTATTGGGTGTCATTCACCCTGTCTGAGACAGGATGAGGTAAGGCATCAGTCTCAGCCGTCTTCCCTGGAAGACGGCTTTTATAGGCGAGTGTCAGTTGTCTCACCAAAGGGTATTGCTGTTTATTCCACAAAAACGTGCGGATAAAAGCGTGACAGATCCTGGGTTATCAGTTCTTTATCTTCACGCAGGCCAATGCCCGCAGGCTGGTCGTTGATAAGCCAACTGCCAATGAGCGTATAGCTGTCGCCAAACTTCGGTAGCGGATGGAACTGCTGAATAATCGAGCCTTCTTCACCATACGGGCCGTCAACGCGCGCGATCTCCTGACCATTTTCCACAATCTGGATATTAGCCCCTTCGCGGGAGAAGAGCGGTTTAACCACATACTTATCCAGCGGTGGATGTGCTTCGTCGGCAAAATACGCGGGCAACAGGTTAGGATGATTCGGGAACATTTCCCACAGCATCGGCAGCAGTGCTTTGTTTGAAATGATGCTCTTCCAGGCAGGCTCCAGCCAGCGGACGCCAGCATCTTCAAGCTTGGTGGAGAACATTTCACGCAGCATAAACTCCCACGGATAAAGCTTGAACAGGTTACTGATGACCTGATCCTGCATATCGGTAAACTGGCCTTTTTCGCCCAGGCCAATGTCTTCAATATACAGAAACTCCGTGGCGACGCTCGCTTCTGCGGCACAGTCCTGTAAGTACTGAACCGTGCCCCTGTCTTCTAGCGTATCCCGGCAGCAGGCAAAGTGCAGCAGCCCAAAACCGTGCTTTTCGCGTAGTTCAGTAAAACGCTCAATTATCTTTTCCTGAATGCTGTTGAACTGATCGCTCTGCGCAGGCAGGTTGCCCGCGTTAAGCTGATCTTCAAGCCAGATCCACTGGAAAAACGCCGCTTCGTACAAAGAGGTCGGGGTATCGGCGTTGTTCTCAAGCAGTTTAGGTTCGCCGGTGCCGTCCCAGGCCAGATCCAGGCGTGAATAGAGCGACGGCTGCTGGGTCTTCCACGACTGGCGCACGAACTCACGGGTATGCTTAGGGATACGGAAGCGATCCATCAGCGTGTCGCTGTCGACCACTTTTTCCACCACCTGAAGGCACATCTGGTGAAGCTCGGCGGTGACTTCCTCAAGCTTTTCGACCTGCTCGCCACTCAACTTGTAGTACGCATCTTCACACCAGTACGGTTCATCGTACATGGTGTGAAAATTAAAGCCGTATTCCGTTGCTTTTTCGCGCCAGTCTGGACGCTCGGTAATGCTCACCCTTTCCATAGATTAGCCGCCCATTGAGCGGGAGCTGCTACTGGTAGCGCTGCGCTGCATCATCGTCTGCTTCGCCACCGATTCGCCAAAGCCACCACGGGTGACGGTTGACGTTGTAGCAGGCTTCGGCGCCATCGCGGTTTTCGGTACCGTCATGGTACGGCCTGGCTGTGCAGCGCCATAGCTTTTACCCGTTGCATCGGAGTATTTGCCGTAGGCAGGGCTTGCCGGATTTTTCGAGCTGAACAGCGGCTGCTGCGAAGCACCGCCGCCCATCATGCGACCCATCATGTAGCCTGCCATCAGCGGCATCCAGAAGCTGCCGCTGGACTGGGCCTGTGCCTGGTTTTCACCGCCGGCCATGCTTGCCTGAGCTGGTGCCTGTTGGCACTGACCTTCACCAAATTCGGCCACGCAGTCTTCGCGGGTGGCGTATTTCGGCGCGGTACGCTCAGCTTCTTTCTGCGCATTGTTCCAGGCCGTGGTGCATTCGGCCGCTTTGCCCGGGTTTGCCTGGGCACAGTCGTCAGCGTTCTGATACAGAGAGACGGTTTCATCGCTCTGTTCGCAACCTGCCAGCATAAATACTGCGGTGACTGCCAGTGCGACTGGTGTTAAGTGACGAGCGCCCCAGTTCTTGCGGAACGACGCATGATTGATTGTTTTTGTCCGTTTCATCGTTGTCTTCCTGAATTCCAGAGGTAATACAAAATAATGCTGCTAAGGATAGGGGATGAATGGTTGAATTTAAAGCGGAACGGCAGGGGATTACGGGGTTATTTACGTTGCCTTACGCAGAAGGCGCTCGTGGTACTGAGCGCCTTCGGTAAAGATTAACCGCTAAACGGGTTACGGCCAGAGCTAACCGTCGGTTGTACCTGCGGTTTTGCGTCAACCGGCGTCATCGGCTGCGGTGGGACATCGGCGTTAGCCGTATCGTAACCGTTAGCTGCGGCGTTCTGCTGTGCGTCTTCTGGCGCCACGGCTGTGGCTGAGGTCTGCACTGGTTTACCCAGCGACGCGTTAAGCTGAGCCAGGTCCTGCTCGTTGAGCGTGCCCACAGCGTATTTGATATTGAGCTGGTTAATCAGGTAGTTGTAGCGCGCGTTAGAGAGCTGCTGGCGTGCGTTATACAGTGCGGAAGTCGCATCCAGTACGTCAACAATGGTACGTGTACCGACTGAATAACCGGCTTCCATCGCGTCCAGAGAACTCTGGTAAGAGACCACAGACTGCTCGTAAGCCTGAATATTACTTAACGACGCATTCACGTTGTTCCAGGAGGAACGTACGGTCTGCACCATGCTGCGGTGGGCGCTTTCCAGCTGTTCGCTGGCGCCAACGTAAGCATACTGCGCCTGCTTAACCTGGGAGGTCACCGCACCGCCGCTGTAAATAGGCAGCGACAGATTCAGGCCGATAGCGTTCTGGCCGGTGTGAGTGTTGCCGACCAGTGCCTGTTCACGGTTGTTGTAATCGCGATCGGAAATACCGGTTGAGGCACTCAGACCCAGCGTTGGCAGGTGTCCGCTTTGTGCAGAACGAATCTGCTCACGAGCCAGGTCCTGGCTCAGGCGCGCCTGCAACAGCGTCAGGTTACGCTTCTCGCCTTCTTTGAGCAGATTATTGACTTGCTCCGGTTTGCCGGGCTTGAAGTTATTAATGTTCAGAGAGGCCAACTGTGGGTAGAACATGCCGCTTATCTGGCGCAGTTGCTCAAGCGCGTTATCAAGATCGTTACGCGCGGTCACTTCGTTTGCCAGCACACTGTCGTAGGAAGCACGGGCGTTCTGCACGTCAGTGATGGCAACCAGACCTACGTTAAAGCGCTGGGTTGTCTGATCCAGCTGACGATAAATCGCCTGCTTCTGAGCTTCAATATAGGAAAGAATGTCAATCGAGCTCAACACTTTGAAGTAGGCAGTCGCGGTGTTCAACATCAGCGTTTGCTGGTCGGCCTGGTAAGACACGTCCTGTACGCCTGCGGCTTTTTCCTGCAGGGTCAGCGCATGCCACTTTGACATGTCAAAGAGAGTCTGCGTCAGTGCGAGTGAAGCGCTGGTGCTGTTGTAGTCAACGCCGTTAGCATCGCGATAACCGCTGTTATAGCTGTAATCTGCGGCCAGACCGAGCTGTGGCAGCAGCGGGCTGCGTGCTTCATTAATTTTTTCAAACGCAGCATCACGGTCAGATGCGGACTTACGCAAGTCCGGGTTGCTCTGGCGCGCCTGCTGGTAAACCTGCAACAGGTTCTCCGCCTGGCTCATGGCACTGAAGCCATAAAGACTCAGGCCGATTAAAACTGGGAGCAGTTTCTTCATTTGCTTTCCTTGTGGTGAAGCCTAATTTTGTTTAGCGCTGACACGTAATTGAAAATGATCGCCGATTTTAGCAGAGCAGGCCCGGCGTCTGGCTTGGCGTAATGTGCCATTGGTGTGCAATAGACATTAATCTACCATATGGCTAATGAAACGGTAGTCAAATGACTTAGAATCAGCCATTCCAGTTGAACCGGGAGCAGATACCAGAATGAATAAAACCACCGAACAGGTTGTTACTTTCTCTAAAAATGATGTTGAAATTATTGCACGGGATACGCTTTATCGCGGTTTTTTTTCGCTGGAACGTTATCGCTTTCGCCACCGCTTATTTAATGGCGCAATGAGTGAGGAAGTGCAGCGCGATATTTTTGAACGCGGCCATGCGGTAGTGCTGCTACCCTATGACCCAATACGTGACGACGTTGTCCTTATCGAACAAATCCGCATTGCAGCCTGGGACACCAGCGCCAGCCCCTGGCTGATGGAGCTGGTGGCGGGCATGATTGAGCCTGGGGAAACGCATGACGATGTGGCGCGGCGAGAAGCCCAGGAAGAAGCAGGGCTTGAGGTTAAGCGAATGCGCCCCATTATAAACTATCTGGCAAGCCCAGGCGGCACCAGTGAGCGTCTGTTTATACACGTCGGTGAAGTGGACGCGCGCAGCGCACACGGCATTCACGGGCTGGCGGATGAGCACGAAGATATTCGTGTGCACGTGGTAAGCAGGGAGCAGGCTTACCGCTGGGTAGAAGAAGGGAAGATTGATAACGCAGCTTCTGTCATCGCTCTGCAATGGCTACAGCTTCATTATGAAACGTTACGTAAAGAGTGGGATGCCTGATGTCAAAGCGCTATACGCCTGATTTTCCTGAAATGATGCGTCTGTGTGAAACTAATTTTGCCCAGCTGCGTCGCCTGCTGCCGCGCGATGACGAGCCGGGAGCCACTATCAGCTATCAGGTTAATGGCGCCAGGTATCGTTTAACGGTGCTTGAATCCACGCGCTACACTACGCTTGTCGAAATTGACCAGACCTGGCCTGCCGTAAGCTACTGGAGTCTGCCGTCAATGACAGTGCGGCTTTACCACGATGCTATGGTGGCGGAAGTGTGTTCAAGCCAGCAGATCTTCCGCTTTAAAGCGCGTTATGATTATCCAAATAAAAAGTTGCATCAACGCGACGAAAAGCATCAAATTAACCAGTTTCTGGCCGACTGGTTACGGTACTGTTTAGCACATGGAGCGATGGCGATTCCGGTTTATTAGCGTCGTGAAACCTAAGGACACCATTTGGAAAGCCTGTTAACCCTTCCTTTGGCTGGTGAGGCCAGAGTCAGGATCTTACAAATTACAGACACTCACCTGTTTGCCGAAAAGCATGAAACGCTGCTGGGTGTGAATACCTGGGACAGTTATCAATCCGTACTGGATGCCATACATGCAGAGTCGCCTGAGTACGATCTGATCGTCGCGACGGGTGATTTGGCGCAGGATCAATCCGCTGCGGCCTATCAGCATTTTGCTGAGGGCATCGCAAGCTTTCGTGCGCCCTGCGTTTGGCTACCGGGCAATCACGATTTTCAGCCGGCAATGTACAGCGCGCTGCAGGACGCGGGAATTTCCCCTGCCAAGCGTGTTTTCATCGGCGAACAGTGGCAAATTTTGCTGCTCGACAGCCAGGTGTTCGGCGTTCCCCACGGTGAATTAAGTGAATTCCAGCTCGAATGGCTGGAGCGTAAACTTGCTGATGCACCAGAGCGTAATACCTTGCTGCTTCTGCATCATCATCCTCTGCCTGCGGGTTGTAGCTGGCTCGATCAGCATAGCCTGCGCAATGCCGCTGAGCTGGATAACGTGCTGGTGAATTATCCACGCGTGAAGTATCTGCTGTGCGGGCATATTCATCAGGAACTGGATCTGGACTGGAACGGACGCCGCCTGCTGGCGACGCCATCGACCTGCGTGCAGTTTAAGCCGCACTGTTCCAACTTCACATTGGATACCATCAGCCCCGGCTGGCGGACGCTGGAGCTTTTTGCTGACGGGACGTTGCAGACTCAGGTACGTCGTCTGCAGGGTAATCGGTTCCACCCTGATACCGCTTCAGAAGGCTACTGATGTCTACGCTTCTCTATCTTCACGGATTTAATAGCTCTCCTCGTTCGGCGAAGGCGTGTTTGCTGAAAAACTGGTTGGCGGAGCACCATCCGCACGTTGAGATGATCGTACCGCAGTTGCCGCCGTATCCGGCCCAGGCCGCAGAGATGCTGGAATCGATCATTCTTGAACATGGCGGAGAGTCGTTGGGGATTGTCGGTTCCTCATTAGGTGGTTATTACGCCACCTGGCTGTCGCAATGTTTTATGCTGCCGGCAGTGGTGGTGAACCCTGCTGTACGGCCTTATGAACTGCTGGTCGACTATCTCGGTCAAAACGAGAACCCCTACACGGGGCAGCAATATGTGCTAGAGTCACGCCATATTTACGATCTTAAAGTCATGCAGATTGACCCGCTGGAAGCGCCGGATTTGATCTGGCTGCTCCAACAAACGGGCGATGAAGTGTTGGACTACCGCCAGGCGGTGGCGTATTACGCCTCCTGCCGTCAGACAGTTATTGAGGGCGGAAACCACGCATTCACGGGCTTCGAAGATTATTTCAACCCGATTGTCGATTTCCTTGGACTGCACAGTTTCTGACGATCAATTCGAATTGCTTATTTAAACCATGACGCAAACTTATAACGCTGATGCCATTGAGGTACTCACTGGGCTTGAGCCGGTACGCCGTCGCCCTGGGATGTACACCGATACGACCCGTCCGAACCATCTTGGACAGGAAGTGATTGATAACAGTGTGGATGAAGCACTGGCGGGCCACGCGAAACGCGTGGACGTGATCTTACATGCCGACCAGTCTCTGGA
>CBIFVZ010000065.1:0-20737 GCA_966185765.1 uncultured Enterobacteriaceae bacterium
TACTCGGTGTTGTTTACCACCACTTTGGAAAACCGCGTACATATAAAACTCCGCATTCCGCGCATGCCCTGTTGTGTGATTCAGGCAGCGCTATAAATATTCACAATAGGGCGCGAATATTACGCAAATCGTGAGGCTTTGACAAGTCCGATTGTGAGTCCGCGCAGAAAAAAAACACAACGTTTATCTGGCGCGTTTTTTCGGTACAATCTGAGCTACATTTACCATCCGTAAGCCTTTCATTACCCATACGGACTTGTGGTCAACAGCACGATAGCCAGACTTTTGCGATGAATTTAGAGAATATTAATCAGTTAACCGCGCAAGACATGGCGGGTGTTAATGCGGCGATTCTTGAACAGCTTAATTCCGATGTTCAGCTCATCAATCAGTTGGGGTACTACATCGTTAGCGGCGGTGGCAAACGCATCCGCCCAATGATCGCCGTGCTGGCGGCACGCGCGCTCGGCTATGAGGGTACGGCCCACATCGCCGTTGCTGCGTTGATTGAATTTATCCATACAGCCACGTTACTGCATGATGATGTCGTTGATGAGTCCGACATGCGTCGTGGCAAGGCAACGGCTAACGCCGCCTTTGGCAACGCCGCCAGCGTGCTGGTGGGGGATTTTATCTACACGCGCGCCTTCCAGATGATGACTCGCCTGGGATCGCTCAAAGTGCTGGAGGTGATGTCAGAAGCCGTTAACGTCATCGCGGAAGGCGAAGTTTTGCAGCTGATGAACATCAACGATCCGGACATCACAGAAGAAAACTACCTGCGCGTGATTTACAGTAAAACGGCGCGCCTGTTTGAAGCTGCGTCTCAGTGTTCCGGTATTCTGGCGGGTGCCACGGCTGAGCAAGAGAAGGCTTTGCAGGATTATGGCCGCTACCTCGGCACCGCTTTTCAGCTGATAGACGATCTGCTGGACTACAGCGCTGATGGGGAAACGCTTGGCAAAAATGTGGGGGATGACCTCAACGAAGGCAAACCGACACTGCCGCTGCTGCACGCCATGCATAACGGCACGCCTGAGCAGCAAAAGATGATTCGTGAAGCGATCGAACAGGGTAACGGCCGCCATTTACTGGAACCGGTTCTAGAAACCATGTCCGCCTGTGGTTCCCTGGAGTGGACTCGCCAGCGCGCAGAAGAAGAAGCAGACAAAGCCATTGCGGCCCTGGCGCCCCTACCGGACTCTCCGCATAAAGAAGCGCTGATTGGCCTCGCCCACATTGCCGTTCAGCGCAGCCATTAATTCATAACATGTTTTCTTACCTGCACGCTTCTGGCGGCGTGCGGGCCTTTCCTGTCATTTCATCCTTTTTTCACAACCTTTGTGTATTAGCACACAATCCTGTCATTTACTGGAAACAATAAGAACCATTAAGATACATTTGTGTTATAACGGTTCCTTAACGGGAATCCTGACCGCTGACATGACAGGGAGAAAAAATGGAACGTCAATATGTCGACTGGCATCACGCTGATATCATCGCCGCACTACGCAAGCGCGGAACATCGTTGGCTGCGGTATCCCGTAGTGCCGGGCTTAGCTCTTCCAC
Source organism: uncultured Enterobacteriaceae bacterium (assembly GCA_966185765.1). Classification (GTDB taxonomy): domain Bacteria; phylum Pseudomonadota; class Gammaproteobacteria; order Enterobacterales; family Enterobacteriaceae; genus CBIFVZ01. The sequence goes on from CBIFVZ010000065.1 coordinate 1,570, forward strand.
ACTTGCCAATGCGCTTACGCGGCCCTGGCCCAAAGGCGAACAGTTGATCGCAGACGCGATCGGCATTGATCCCTGGGTTATCTGGCCTACACGTTATTACGATCCCATTACGCATGAATTTATCGACAGGCGTCAGGCGATACGTCAGCGCTCATAAAAAAACCGGGGCATGCCCCGGTTTGTACTTTTTCCTGCTTATTCGCCAGAGATACGCTCAATGTTAGCGCCCATTGTCCGCAGCTTATCTTCGATGCGATCGTAACCCCTGTCGATGTGATAAATCCTGTCGACAATCGTCGTACCCTGAGCAATACAGCCCGCCAACACCAGGCTTGCAGAAGCACGTAAATCCGTTGCCATCACCTGCGCACCAGAAAGCATTTCAACACCGTGGCAAATCAGGGTGTTGCTTTCAATTTCAGCGCGAGCCCCCATACGAATCAGCTCCGGCACGTGCATGAAGCGGTTTTCGAAAATGGTTTCGGTAATGACACCGGTGCCTTCTGCCACCATATTTAAGAGCGACAGCTGCGCCTGCATATCGGTTGGGAAACCCGGATGCGGTGCCGTGCGCACGTTAACCGCTTTCGGACGCTGCCCGTGCATATCAAGGCTCACCCAGTCTTCACCCACGTCAATATCTGCTCCGGCTTCACGCAGTTTAGCCAGCACAGCATCCAGCGTGTCCGGACGAGCATTACGGCACAGGACTTTACCGCGAGAAACAGCTGCGGCGACCAGGAAAGTCCCGGTTTCTATCCTGTCCGGGATAACACGCCAGGTCCCGCCACCCAGGCGCTCAACGCCTTCAATGGTGATACGGTCGGTCCCCATACCGGTTATCTTCGCGCCAAGCGTGTTGAGGAAGCCTGCGGTATCAACAATTTCCGGTTCACGCGCGGCATTTTCGATAATCGTGGTGCCTTCTGCCAGCGTTGCCGCACTCATGATGGTCACAGTGGCGCCCACGCTCACCTTATCCATAACGATATGCGCGCCTTTCAGACGGCCTTTCACAGAGGCCTTAACGTAACCTTCTTCCAGTTTAATCTCAGCACCGAGTTGCTCAAGACCGCTGATATGCAGGTCCACCGGACGAGCACCAATCGCACAGCCGCCCGGCAGAGAAACCTGACCTTCGCCAAAACGCGCTACCAACGGTCCCAGCGCCCAGATAGAAGCACGCATGGTTTTGACCAGATCGTAAGGCGCGCAAAACACATTCACCTGGCTTGCATCGATGTGTACCGAACCATTGCGTTCCACTTTGGTGCCCAGCTGGCTGAGCAGTTTCATGGTGGTGTCGATATCTTTAAGTTTGGGAACGTTCTGAATCTCTACAGGCTCTTCTGCCAGCAGCGCGGCAAAGAGGATGGGCAGGGCAGCGTTCTTCGCCCCGGAGATTGTCACTTCACCACTCAGCCGGGTCGGCCCCTGTACGCGAAATTTGTCCATTCAACTGCTCTCTAAATAGTGTCAAACGCTACCGGCAATGCGCCCGTAGCTTAAAAGCCGTTCAGTTTCCGATCGCGCTCCCATTCAGAAGGCGTATAGGTTTTGATGGAAACGGCATGAATACGGTTGTCAGCGATGAACTCCATCAGCGGTGCATAGACCGCCTGCTGTTTCTTTACGCGGCTCATCTCGGCAAACATATCGCCCACCGCGATCACCTGAAAATGACTACCATCGCCAGAGACATAGACTTCTTCGAGGGGCAGCGCGTTCATCAGCACTGTCTGAATTTCATGATTTTCCATGGAAAGTATTCATCGGGATTGTGGAATCAGCATCACATCTTAGAGGAAAGTGGCGCGCGCTTAAACAAGCAAAACAGCCCAGGTGATAATTCACTCGGGCCGCGTAGATAACATACTGAAAACTCAGGAAGCCAATGGAAGCGCTACTTCAGGAAGATTATAGAGGCTCGCAAGCGTACGAACACTTGGGCTGGCACCACTGATGCGCACATTTACGCCCAGCGCCACCAGGTGCACCAGCAGCGCAAGCCCGGCGGTATCCATACGCGTTAGCGCACTCAGGTCGATACGTGCAAGTCCTGACATCAGTACAGCACGCTGTTGCCACAGAGGCTCCAGCGTTTCATATTCAAGTATGCCCTGCAAATGCAGCACATCATCGTCGCGCGTCCAGCGCAATTCATCAGCCATTACTTGCTCTGTTCCAGCGTGATCGGCTGACGAGAAATCGCCTTCAGTTGCTCAGTCAGACCATCAATGCCTTTGGTGCGCAGCAGGTCACTCCATTCATTCTGTTTGGTGGTGATCATGCTGACGCCTTCGGCAATCATGTCGAACGCCTGCCAGTTACCGGTCTGAGTATTTTTACGCCACTGGAAATCCAGGCGTACGGGCGGGCGGCCATTCGCATCAATAATCGTCACGCGGATTGCCACGATGTTTTTATCACCCAGCGGTTGCTCAGGCGCAATCTGGTAAGTCTGACCGTGGTACATCGCCAGCGCCTGACCATACGCCTGCTTCAGGTATTCGCGAAATGCCGCAAAGTAGGCTTCACGTTGTGCAGGCGTCGCATCTTTGTAATAACGCCCCAGTACCAGCGCGCCTGCGTATTTCACCTGTACGTAAGGCAGCAGTTCCTGGTCGACTATATCGCGCAGCGAGTTAGGATTCTGGCGAATCTGCGATTGCTCGCTCTTCAGACGACTGAAGGTCTTCTGCGCCGCTTCATTCATCATGGTGTAAGGATTAGACTGATCGGCAGCCATTGCCAGCGGAGCGACCACCAGCATGGCGGCCATCAATAAACGTTTAAACATAGCTCTCTTCTCCAGTAATCAATGCGTTGCATCGGGCTGTACCTGCGCCCCATTATTCTCTACCGGATGCGCGTTGGCATCGTCTGAATTCTTATTCTGGTCGTCACTGTTGCTCTTGTAGAGGAACTGACCAATCAGGTCTTCCAGCACCATCGCCGATTTGGTGTCCTGAAGGGTGTCTCCGTCTTTAAGAATAGCGGTTCCCAGCTCCGGGTCTTCAAATCCCATATTCAGCGCCAGATACTGCTCTCCCAGAAGACCTGAGGTACGGATTGCCAGCGAACTGGTGTCCGGGATGTGATTGTATTTTTGCTCAATCTCCAGCGTCACACGCGGCAGGTAGGTTTTTGGATCGAGCGCAATGTCGCTAACGCGACCAATAGTAACCCCCCCCACACGCACCGGAGAGCGCGCCTTCAGCCCGCCGATATTGTCAAACGTGGCGTATAAACGATAAGTCGGTTCATTGCTGATGGCGCTTACATTCGCCACTTTCAGACAAAGGAACACTACCGCGGCCAACGCAACCAGCATGAACGCCCCGACCCAAATCTCAAATTTCTTCGTATGCATGAATTCAATTCCCGAACATCAGTGCAGTCAGTACAAAATCCAGTCCCAGCACCGCCAGCGATGCATGTACCACAGTGCGCGTGGTGGCCCGGCTGATTCCCGCGGAAGTCGGTACCGCGTCATAACCATTGAACAGCGCAATCCAGGTAACAGTGATGGCGAAGACCACGCTTTTAATCACACAATTCACCAGATCCATTTTCCAGTCGACGGCGCTCTGCATCGCTGACCAGAAGAAACCGCTGTCGATACCTTTCCAGCTCACCCCCACCAGCGCGCCGCCCCAGACGCCCACGGCAACAAAAATGAGCGACAGCAGCGGCAGTGAAATGACGCCCGCCCAAAAGCGCGGCGAAATCACGCGGCGCAGCGGATCGACGGCCATCATTTCCATGCTGGAAAGCTGCTCAGTGGCTTTCATCAGGCCGATTTCCGCCGTCAGCGCCGAACCGGCACGCCCGGCAAAGAGTAATGCAGATACCACCGGTCCCAGCTCACGCAGAAGCGACAGCGCCACCAGCATACCGAGGCTGGTTTCTGCGCTGTAGGTCGTGAGTACCAGATAACCCTGTAGCCCCAGCACCATACCGATAAACAGGCCAGAAACGATGATGATAAGCATCGACAAAACGCCGACGTTGTAGAGCTGTTTGACCAACAGCGGCGCGTGCTTGCGAAACTCAGGCCGGCCGATAATGGCATTAAACAGCATAAAACCGGCGCGGCCAAAGGAAGCGCAGGTTCGCAACCCGCGGTGCCCCAGTGACGCCAGTGCGTTGAAAAGCATGAGTGGCTTAACTCCCTGTTCCAGTGAGATCGTGTTGATAGTCCCCGGCCGGGTAACGGAATGGCACCGGGCCGTCTGCAATGCCGTCAAGGAACTGGCGTACCCTGGCGTCGCCGTTGTTCTGAAGGTCATGCGGGCTGCCTTGCGCCACAATGTGCTGGTCAGCAACAATGTAGGCGTAATCGGCAATACTCAGGACTTCCGGTACGTCGTGCGACACGACAATACAGGTCACACCCAGCGAACTGTTAAGCTCAGAAATCAGCTTCACCAGTACACCCATCGTAATCGGATCCTGACCGACAAAAGGCTCATCAAACATAATGAGGTCTGGCTCCAGCGCTATCGCGCGGGCCAGTGCCGCACGGCGTGCCATACCGCCGGAAAGCTCTGAGGGCATCAACTGGGCTGCGCCCCGTAGCCCTACGGCTTCCAGCTTCATCATGACCGTGCTGTACAGCAGCGGTTCCGGCAGGCGCGTATGCTCACGCAGCGGCCAGGCGACGTTTTCAAATACTGTCAAATCCGTAAATAGCGCACCAGACTGAAACAACATACTCATGCGCTTGCGCACCTGAAACAGGCGCGAGCGCGACATGGCAGGCACATTTTCACCGTCAAACAGAATGTCACCGCCGTCTGGCTGAATCTGCCCGCCAATCAGGCGCAGTAATGTTGTCTTACCAATGCCCGACGGGCCCATTATCGCGGTAATCTTGCCGCGCGGCACTGAAAGCGAGATATCGTCAAAGATACGTCGCTCTCCCCTGGAGAAGGTCACTCCCCGCACTTCGACCAGATTCGTCTGCGTCTGGCTCATCAATCTTGTCTTCCATTTAATGAGAATACGCGCCAGGACCATAAGCCTGGCCATAAACACGCCATTTTTACAGAATAAGTACTTACCCCGTTAGCGAAAGCTGGCATTTGTTTTACTTTTGCCCCGCTTAAAGTCAAAATTAGGCATTCCTCACAATGATTCAGAATCCAGGCGTGCCCGGTGCTTTCAAGCCAGTGGAGCGGCGATTATACCTGACGAAAGGATCTGGCATGCTTTTAGCAACGGCGCTGTTAATAATCGGTTTAGTAATGGTGGCTTACGGCGCAGACAGGCTCGTATTTGCTGCTGCCATCCTGTGCCGCGGTCTTGGCATTCCCCCGCTGATTATCGGTATGACGATAGTCAGTATCGGCACATCGCTACCAGAAATCATTGTTGCTACTGCCGCAGGTTTAAACGGTCAGCTTGATTTGGCCGTAGGAACCGCCATTGGTTCCAATATCACCAATATTTTACTGATTCTCGGTCTTGCCGCTCTGCTAAGTCCTTTTGTCATCCATTCCGATGTCCTGCGTCGTGAATTGCCGTTAATGTTAATCATGAGTCTGCTGTGTGGCGTACTGTTGTGGGACGGTAGCCTGGGGCGCATGGACGGCCTGTTGCTGCTGCTTACCGCCGTGATTTATTTACTGATTACCGTTAAGATTGCACGGCTTGCCGAACGCCAGGGCAGCGACTCGCTCACGCGCGAGCAACTTGCGGAACTCCCTGGCGAAGGCAGCCAGCCAGTGGCCTTTCTTTGGCTGGCCGTCGCGCTGGTCATTATGCCGGTTGCCACACGGATGATAATTGATAATGCCACCGTGCTGGCAAACACCTTTTCGGTCAGTGAGTTGATCCCAGGATTGACGATTGTCGCCATCGGTACCAGCCTGCCCGAGCTGGCAACGGCGATTGCTGGCGTGCGTAAAGGCGAGAATGATATCGCTGTCGGCAATATTATCGGCTCCAATATTTTTAATATCGCTATTGTGCTTGGCCTTCCGGCGCTGCTTTCGCCTGGTCCCTTTGACCCGCAGGCGGTGACAAGGGACTACGGCGTCATGCTGGTAGCCAGCGCGATTTTCGCCCTGCTCTGCTGGCGACGCCCTCGGGGCATCGGCCGACGCGCCGGGGCACTGTTAATCTGTGGTTTTATCGCGTGGCTTCTGGTGGTGTTTATCACCGCCGCGCACTCCATAGGGTGAACTGGGAAAGATTATGTCGCACATTGCATTGCCGCCAGGTTTTGACTTCCAGCTGGCAGGAAAAGACGTGTTGAATATTGAACGTGAAGGCCTGGCCCAGCTCGATCAATATATTAACGATGATTTCTCACGGGCCTGTGAGATGATGTTCCATTGCCAGGGCAAAGTCGTGGTGATGGGTATGGGTAAATCCGGGCATATCGGGCGCAAAATGGCCGCTACGTTTGCCAGCACGGGCACGTCCGCGTTTTTTGTGCACCCAGGAGAAGCCAGCCACGGCGACCTGGGCATGGTGACGGCGAAAGACATCGTCATTGCCATTTCCAACTCCGGTGAATCCAATGAAATTCTGGCGTTGATTCCGGTGCTTAAACGTCTGCAGGTGCCGCTCATTTGCATCTCCAGCCGCCCGGAAAGCACAATGGGTCGTGCAGCTGATATCCACCTGTGCGTGAAAGTCCCGCAGGAAGCCTGCCCGCTGGGCCTGGCACCTACGACCAGTACCACGGCGACGCTGGTTATGGGTGATGCGCTGGCAGTAGCGCTGCTCAAAGCTCGCGGTTTTACCGCAGAAGATTTTGCGCTGTCGCACCCCGGCGGCGCACTGGGTCGCAAACTCCTGCTGCGGGTTAACGATATTATGCACACGGGCGATGAGATTCCGCGCGTGGGCAAAGAGGCGACGCTGCGCGATGCGCTGCTGGAAATCACACGTAAGAACCTTGGCATGACCGTTATCTGTGACGATGACATGAAAATTGCCGGTATCTTTACCGACGGTGACCTGCGTCGTGTGTTTGATATGGGCGTTGACCTGAACCACTTACGCATCACCGATGTGATGACCGCAGGCGGTATACGCGTTCGCCCCGGCACACTCGCGGTAGATGCGCTTAACCTGATGCAGTCACGTCATATTACGGCCGTTCTCGTCGCTGATGGCGACCAGCTGCACGGTGTGATACATATGCATGATTTACTGCGCGCAGGCGTGGTCTGATTTTAAGGATTATTGTTAATGAGCAACCCGCAAGCGATGCTCCCGACCTGTTACGGACCGGTGAGCGCGCATGTTATGGCGAAGGCGCGGGATATTCGCCTGCTTATCCTCGATGTAGATGGCGTCATGTCTGACGGCCTTATCTACATGGGCAACAGCGGAGAAGAACTGAAGGCGTTTAACGTACGTGACGGCTACGGCATCCGCTGTGCGCTCACAAGCGGTATTGAGGTAGCGATTATCACGGGTCGTAAGGCAAAATTGCTGGAAGACCGCTGCGCGACACTCAAAATTAAGCATCTGTATCAGGGGCAGTCCGACAAACTTATCGCCTACCGCGAGCTGCTCACGACGCTTGCGCTTGAGCCGCACCAGGTCGCCTATATTGGCGATGATCTGATTGACTGGCCGGTGATGGCGCAAATCGGTTTGAGCGTAGCTGTTGCTGATGCACATCCGCTATTGCTACCGCGCGCAGACTATGTCACCCGTATTAGCGGCGGGCGCGGTGCGGTGCGTGAAATGTGTGATTTACTGCTGCTGGCGCAAGGCAAGCTTGATGAGGCCAAAGGGCAATCAATATGAGTAAAACAAGGCGCTGGGTGATAGTCCTGCTGGCACTGGTGGCGCTGATTCTTATCGGCATCAACTTGGTCGATAACGACGATAAGGCCCCGGTGGCGCAGAACACCAGCGAACCCACGTATAAAAGTGAAGACTCCAGCACAGTGGTGTACAACCCGGCGGGCGCGCTCAACTACCGGCTTATCGCCGAGCATGTTGAATACTTTTCTGAATCTGCAACGTCATGGTTTACCAAACCGGTGATGACGGTGTACGACGCTGATAAAATTGAAACCTGGGCAGTCAGCGCCGATCGCGCAAAACTGACCGAAGATCGTATGCTTTATCTGTATGGCAACGTCGAGGTTAACGCCCTGACAGCCGAAGCACAGTTGCGTAAAATCACAACAGATAATGCTCAGGTAAATCTTGTGACGCAGGATGTCACTTCAGAAGATCTTGTCACGCTGTACGGAACCACATTTAATTCTCAAGGGTTGAAAATGCGTGGCAATTTACGCAAAAAAACGGCCGAGCTGATTGAAAAGGTTAGAACCTCCTATGAAATTCAGAATAAATAAACACAGCCTTAATGTCGTCATGGCCGGTACGCTATTTGCGGCCTCGCTTCCTGCTCTTGCCGTCACTGGCGATACCGACAAGCCGATTCATATTGACTCCGATCAGCAATCGCTGGACATGGACAGCAACGTCGCGACCTTCACGGGCAACGTGGTGGTAACGCAAGGCACCATCAAGATCAACGCTGATAAAGTGGTGGTCACCCGTCCTGGCGGTGAGCAAGGGAAAGAAGTCGTCGAAGGCTTCGGTAACCCGGCAACGTTTTACCAGATGCAGGATAACGGCAAGCCGGTTAAAGGCCATGCCAGCAAAATGCGTTATGAGCTGCAGAATGACTACGTGGTACTGACCGGTAACGCGTGGCTGGAGCAGCTCGACAGCAACATTAAAGGTGACAAAATCACTTACCTGGTAAAAGAGCAAAAAATGCAGGCCTTCAGCGAGAAAGGCAAGCGCGTCACTACGGTTCTGGTGCCGTCCCAGCTCCAGGATAAAAACAACTCTGGCCAGAAGAAATAACCCGGTATGGCAACTCTCATAGCAAAAAACCTCGCTAAGGCCTACAAAGGTCGCAGGGTGGTTGAAGATGTCAGCCTGACAGTAAAGTCAGGCGAGATAGTGGGCCTGCTTGGTCCAAACGGCGCGGGTAAAACCACCACGTTTTACATGGTGGTAGGCATTGTGCCGCGCGATGCGGGTAATATCATCATTGATGAAGAAGATATCAGCCTGCTGCCACTGCATGCGCGCGCGCGTCGCGGCATCGGCTATCTGCCTCAGGAAGCCTCTATTTTTCGACGTCTGAGCGTGTACGACAATCTGATGGCGGTGCTGCAAATCCGTGACGATCTGACAGAAGAACAGCGTGAAGATCGCGCGAAAGAACTGATGGAAGAGTTTCATATCGACCATCTGCGCAACAGCCTCGGCCAGTCGCTGTCGGGCGGCGAGCGTCGCCGCGTGGAAATTGCCCGTGCGCTGGCAGCCAACCCCAAATTTATTCTGCTCGACGAACCGTTTGCCGGTGTTGACCCCATCTCTGTTATTGATATCAAACGTATTATCGAACACCTGCGCGACAGCGGGTTGGGCGTGCTGATAACTGACCACAACGTGCGTGAAACCCTTGCCGTGTGTGAACGCGCGTATATCGTAAGCCAGGGCCACCTTATTGCGCACGGCTCGCCGAAAGATATCCTCGCGGACGAACAAGTTAAGCGCGTGTATCTTGGGGAAGAGTTCAGACTTTGATAGGGTATCGTTGTGTGGCACGTTAATCGCTACACGCTGACGCAGCCCTTCATGGAGTGTTATTCAACAGGGAAGCGATTGACAGGCACAACTTCTGAGGAATTTTGCTCTGAATATGAAGCAAGGTTTGCAATTAAAGCTGAGCCAACAGCTTGCCATGACGCCGCAACTGCAACAGGCCATACGCCTGTTGCAGCTCTCTACGCTGGAGCTTCAACAGGAGCTACAGCAGGCGCTGGAAAGCAATCCGCTGCTTGAACAAACCGACCCTCACGATGAAATCGATACCCAGCAAACGCCAGACAGAGAAGCTCTTGACAGCAGCGAAGCGCTCGAGCAGCGCGAAATGCCCGATGAGCTGCCGCTCGACGCCAGCTGGGATGAAATCTATACCGCCGGTACACCTTCTGGCAGCAGCACCGATTACCTTGACGATGAGCTGCCGGTTTATCAGGGGGAAACCACGCAGTCACTTCAGGATTACCTGATGTGGCAGGTTCAGCTCACCCCCTTCTCGGATACCGACAGAGCGATTGCGACCTCCATTGTCGATGCCGTTGACGACACCGGTTACCTGACAGTACCGGTTGAAGATATTCTCGAAAGCCTCGGTAATGAGGATGTAACGCCAGAAGAAGTGGAAGCGGTACTTAAGCGCATCCAGCGCTTTGACCCGGTCGGCGTTGCCGCGCGCGATCTGCGCGACTGTCTGCTTATCCAGCTCTCCCAGTTCAGCCCGCAAACGCCCTACCTGAAACAGGCACGCCTTATCATCGCCGATCATCTCGATTTGCTGGCTAACCACGATTTTCGCACGCTGATGCGTCTGACGCGGCTTAAAGAAGACGTACTCAAAGAAGCCGTTACGCTGATTCAGTCACTCGATCCACGTCCGGGCCAGTCAATTCAAACCGGTGAGCCGGAATATGTGATTCCCGACGTATTGGTGCGTAAACAGCAAGGTCGCTGGAGCGTTGAGCTTAACAATGACAGTATTCCACGTCTTAAAATCAACCAGCAGTATGCTGCTATGGGGACAGGTTCGCGCAATGAAGCCGACACTCAGTTTATTCGCAGCAATCTGCAGGAAGCGAAGTGGCTGATAAAAAGCCTTGAGAGCCGCAACGATACGCTGCTGCGGGTAAGCCGCTGCATCGTTGAGCAGCAGCAGGATTTTTTTGAGCACGGCGAAGAACAGATGAAACCGATGGTACTGGCCGACATCGCTCAGGCCGTCGAGATGCACGAATCGACAATCTCACGCGTGACCACGCAAAAATATCTTCACAGTCCGAGAGGTATTTTTGAACTGAAGTATTTCTTTTCCAGCCACGTCAATACCGAAGGCGGAGGTGAAGCCTCGTCCACGGCAATTCGTGCACTGGTGAAGAAACTGATAGCTGCGGAGAATCCCGCCAAGCCGCTGAGCGACAGCAAGCTTACCACCTTACTTTCCAACCAGGGAATTATGGTGGCACGCCGCACTGTTGCAAAGTACCGAGAGTCTTTATCGATTCCTCCGTCAAACCAGCGCAAGCAGCTGGTATGACCCAACCTGATAAGGAAGACACTTATGCAGCTCAATGTTACTGGACAGAACGTCGAAATTACCGATGCCCTGCGCGAGTTTCTGGATAAAAAATTCGCCAAGCTGGAACAATATTTTGAACGGATCAATCAGGTCTATATTGTGTTGAAAGTGGAAAAGGTGACGCATGTGGCGGATGCGACGCTGCACGTCAACGGCGGAGAGCTGCATGCTGGTGCAGAAGGTCAGGATATGTATGCCGCCATAGACGGTCTGATCGACAAGCTGGCCCGTCAGCTAAATAAACATAAAGACAAATTAAAACAACACTGATAATCCGGACGTTTGCGCGCCGTGATCCCGGTCCGGCGCGTAAAACTCAGGTAAAATTATGATGAATAATGATTCGGCTCTGCAACTGAGCAATGTGCTTAACCAGGAATGTACCCGAGCTGGCGTCCACTGCCAGAGCAAAAAGCGCGCGCTGGAAATTGTCAGCGAAATGGCGGCAAAGCAACTGGGGCTGGCCCCGCAGATTGTTTTTGACGCCGTCCTCACCCGTGAGCGCATGGGCAGTACCGGCATCGGCAATGGCATTGCTATCCCTCATGGCAAACTGGAAGAAGATACGCTCAGAGCCGTTGGGGTGTTTATTCAGCTTGAAACACCGATTGCTTTTGACGCCATAGATAACCAACCCGTCGATTTATTATTTGCGCTACTGGTACCCGCAGATCAAACTAAAACGCATCTGCACACGCTGTCGCTGGTGGCGAAGCGCCTGGCCGATAAGAATATCTGTCGCCGCCTGCGGGCGGCGCAGACCGATGAAGCGCTGTGGCAAATCATCACAGAAAATACAAACGACAGTGAATAAGTCCGGCCGCGCACGGGGTGCGGCGTAAATCAGTGGGGAGAGACTGTACATGGTGCTGATGATTGTCAGCGGTCGCTCGGGTTCAGGTAAGTCTGTAGCGTTGCGAGCTCTGGAAGACATGGGTTTTTACTGTGTGGATAACCTGCCGGTTGTGCTGTTGCCGGAGCTTGCCCAAACGCTGGCTGAGCGTAAAATTTCTGCCGCGGTCAGTATCGACGTGCGTAACATGCCGGAATCCCCGGAGATTTTTGAACAAGCAATGGGCAACCTGCCCGATGCGTTTTCACCACAGCTGCTGTTCCTTGATGCTGACCGCAATACGCTGATTCGCCGCTACAGCGATACGCGTCGCCTGCATCCGCTTTCAAGCAAAAATCTGTCACTGGAAAGTGCCATTGACCAGGAAAGCGACCTGCTGGAGCCACTGCGCTCACGCGCCGATCTGATTATCGACACCTCTGAAATGTCAGTGCATGAATTAGCTGAAATGCTGCGTACGCGCCTGCTTGGCAAGCGCGAGCGTGAACTGACGATGGTATTTGAATCTTTCGGCTTTAAACACGGTATCCCTATTGATGCCGACTATGTGTTTGACGTGCGCTTTTTACCTAACCCACACTGGGACCCGAAGCTGCGTCCGATGACCGGCCTTGATAAACCGGTAGCGGCCTTCCTTGACAGGCATACTGAAGTTCATAACTTTATCTACCAGACCCGCAGCTATCTTGAGCTGTGGCTACCCATGCTGGAGACCAACAACCGCAGTTATCTGACCGTGGCAATTGGCTGTACGGGCGGTAAGCACCGTTCTGTTTATATCGCGGAGCAGCTTGCCGATTACTTCCGCTCACGCGGCAAAAACGTCCAGTCCCGCCACCGCACGCTGGAAAAGCGCAAAACATGACTGTCAGACAGACCGTCGAAATCACCAACCGGCTGGGCATGCATGCCCGCCCGGCCATGAAACTGTTCGAACTGGTGCAGAGTTTTGATGCGGAAGTGCTGCTGCGAAACGAAGGTGGCACCGAAGCAGAAGCCAGCAGCGTCATTGCGCTGCTGATGCTGGATTCGGCACAGGGCGGACATATCGAAGTGGAAGCAAGCGGCCCGCAGGAGCAGGACGCGCTTGACGCGGTTGTCGCGCTGTTCAACGCCGGATTTGACGAAGACTAGTTGTCTTTTTTACCCCTCGTTGTCGTACTGTCCAACCACAACCTCCCTGCTATCACCCCGGTGCCTCACGATACGTGCTGGCGGCGGGTTATCGTTCTTTATCCCGGTGATAAATCAATGCAAGCGGTGCTGTGCAAGAAAGCGTTCGCCGCCAAGTTGGCGCATCTGGCGCAAAATCCACTGCTGGCGCGACATGACATAGCCAGAAGGTGCATTGACTTTAAAGCGAATGGGATTTGGCAGTACAGCGGCCAGCAGCGCTGCTTCTGACTGGCTCAGACGGCTGGCCGGTTTATGAAAATAGTGCTGTGATGCCGCCTCCACACCAAAGATACCATCACCAAATTCGGCAATATTAAGATATACCGTGAGAATACGACGCTTGCTCCAGACCAGTTCAATGCCTGCCGTTAGCCCCGCTTCCAGCCCCTTACGTAACCAGCTACGCCCATCCCACAGCAGTAAATTTTTGGCCGTCTGCTGCGTCAGCGTAGAAGCCCCGCGTATACGGGCGCCCTCACCGCTACGCTCGAGCACTTTCTGGATGGACGCCACGTCAAATCCCCAGTGGCTGGGGAAGGTCTGGTCTTCTGCTGCTACGACGGCCAGCGGCATCCAGGGCGAAATCTCATCCATAGCAACCCAGTCAGAGTGCGCCACATAACTAAAATCTCCCCGCAGCCACGCGCTAACCTGGCGCTCGGCCATCACCGCCGAAAATGGCACTGGCAGGAAGCTGAACAGCAGGATACCGCCCCCCCAGAGAACAACCAGCACCAGCGCAATGCGCAATAGCCAGCGCTTCACCCAGGCTTTCACCCCGGAACTCCGTTTACGCATCCGCACACAGCCCCAACACGCGTGACACCAGCTTCTCGATACCGTCGGCGGCTTCATCAATACGCTGCGCCAGCATATAAGCAGGCGTTGTTACCACCTTCTGTTCTTCATCTACCACAATGTCATTTACCGGACACGGCACGTGTTCGCCGCCCATTTCCTCAACCACGTCGGCGGTGTCAACGTCTGTCCCGATGGTCAGGCGCAGCGGTGTCTGCAAAATAACCGGCAGTAAAGCAGGCGCGATACAGATAAATCCAAGTGGTTTACCTGCTGCGTGGCAATCGCGTGCAAGCGTTACAAGATCAGGCTCAACCGTACAGGCACTGCCCTGAGTGGCAAAGTTACTCAAATTTTTTGCTGCACCAAAACCACCGGGTACAATCAGCGCATCCAGTTCCTGCGCCTTTGCACTCGCAAGGGGCTGAATCGTTCCGCGCACCAGGCGCGCAGCCTCAATAAGGACATTGCGGCTTTCTGCCATCGGCTCGCCCGTCAAATGATTGATTACGTCTGCTTGAGTTTTATCTGGTGCAAAACACACTGCTTCGGCCCCATTTCGCGCAATCGCTAACAGCGTAATGACTGTTTCATGGATTTCCGATCCGTCGAAAACCCCGCATCCACTTAGAACTACACCAATTTTTTTCACGTTATCATTCCTTTTTGCGAATCAGCCAAAAAAAAGTAATTTTATTAATAAGGACGCTATGCTTCACATATTTTACTGATTCAGGTAACAAAGAGCGGAAGATTTGCTATCTTATTGCCTGTGCAAAAACACTTCCTTATGCACTGCCGCTTACTTCTCCTTATAACATGAACAGGTGGTGCAGTGATTTCCCTGGTGTTGGCGCAGAATTCGCGCACCCCGGCTCAGCCGGGGTCATTTTTTTGGTGCACTGTCCACCCACGCTTTCAGCACATCCACATCGTGTTTCCATTCCTGTTTAAGCTCTTCAATCCAGTCCCCTACGTTGTCCCACCAGGCCGGAAGCTCCGGAGACTGAATCTGCTGTGCAACCTGTTGCAAGTGTCTTAAGCCAACCGAACCGGCAGCGCCTTTAATCTTATGGCCTTCTTCAACAATGCCTTTGCTGTCACGCGCTGTCAGGTTGGACTCCAGCACGCTCAGATAACCCGGCATCATTTTCTCAAACATCGCCAGACCGTCAACAATCAGCTTTGGCCCAACCAGTTCCATATACTGCTCCAGCATATCGACATCAAGCAGCGCTTCATGCTTGCCAGCGTGGTGATGCACCGATGATTCACCACCAGTTTGGGTACTCGCACTGGCACCCCAGAACTTTTTAATCATCGCCGTCAGTGCCGGTACGGCCAGCGGCTTGCTCAGTACGTCATCCATACCGGCATCCAGATACTCTTTTTTGTCTTTAAGCACGTTGGCAGTCAACGCCACCAGCGGCGGCAGTGACGCTTTGTCGAAACGATTATGCAGCTCGCGAGCAATATCCAGCCCGGTCATATCCGGCAGCTGAATATCCAGCAACGCCAGGTCGAACTCACCTGGCGTAAACATTTCCAGCGCTTGCTGCCCCGTCATGGCCACTTCCACGCTATTGCCCAGTTTTTCAAGGACTGAGCGCGCAACAATCACGTTAAGTTCGATATCTTCAACCAATAACACATGCAGCGCTGGCAACGGTAAATCGTCGTCTTCGAGCGCATCTTCCACTTCCTCTGCAACCCGTGGTGCATGCACCGTCAGCGTGAAGGTCGAGCCTTTACCCGGCTTGCTGACAACGGTGATGTCACCGCCCATGTTTTTCGCCAGCCGACGCGAGACCGCAAGCCCAATACCGGTTCCGGTCGCCGGTTTGCCACCACGGTTATCCGTAACCTGGTAATACATAGCAAAAATCTTATCCAGTTCTTCGCCTGGAATACCAATGCCTGAGTCTTCAACATCAAAACACAGCATGCCGTTGTGTTCGTAACGCACCCTCACGACCACCTGACCACTTTGGGTAAATTTCACCGCGTTGCTGATGAGATTCCACAGGATTTGACGCAGGCGTGTCCCGTCGGTAATGACTTTATGCGGCAACGGTAATGCAGGCTCCAGCATAAAGCGCAGCCCTTTTTGCTGCGCCTGCAAGCCTGAGAGGTTTTCGAGATCGGCGAGGAAGCTGGTGAAGTCCAGCGGCTGGTTGTCAAGCTGTACCCGACGACGTTCGATTTTATCCATATCGATAATGTCGTTGAAAATATTACCCAGGGTAACCGCCGATACATGGATAGTTTTCAGGTATTTCTCCTGCTCCTGCGTCAACTCGGTATCGAGCAAGATACGACTCAGTCCGACAATACCGTTGAGCGGGGTGCGCAGTTCATGGCTTATCGTCGAGATAAAGGTCGTTTTATCGCGACTGGCGCGTTCAAGCGCGTCCTGGTAGCGCTTACGCTCGGTAATGTCGCGCCCAAAGCCCATCAGACCGTGGCGCTTGCCCACACGGTCGTAATACGGCACTTTGCGGATTTCAAAGCAAGCCTTGCGGCCATCCGGATAGTCCAGCCACTGTTCATAAGCCAGCGAAACGTTGTGACGAAACACCTTCTCATCTGTTTCAATGACCTTCTGCGCAATGTCGGGACCATAAACATCAAGCGGCTTCAGACCAATAAGCTGCTTCTCACTTTTGCCAGTGAGCAGCTCCATCGCACGGTTACAGCCGGAAAATTCTTTATCTTCGTTGCGGTAAAACACCAGGTCCGGCGAGGCATCAAGGAAAGAGCGCAGAAATGAGGACTGCTGTTCAAGCAAAATCTGGGTTTCTTCACGCTCCTTCATCTCAACTTTTAGTTGTTCAAGCGTGGCATGACGCTCTGCCTCCGCTTTTTCACGGTCGGCAATTTCCTGATTGAGCTGCGCGATGTTGTCTTTTAGCTGTATGTTGAGCGTTAAATCACGCTCGCGCATCTCTTCAAGCTTTTCCACCAGCCTTGAAAGCCGCTGGCGCGACTCTTCAAGCTGTTCAACCACCACCGAAAGAAAATACACCGCCCAGGGCGTAATCAACAGGCCAAAAAAGATAGAACGGATAACGTCGATACTGTCGACCTGGCCTCTGAGCAACATGGTCACTGCCATCTGCACAACCATCGCCAGTACCACCAGTGCCAGCGCCAGTAACAGCGAGAAGCGGACAAGGCCCAGCTTCATCATCAAGTCGACATAATACTGAGCCAGTTTCCGAATTTGCTTCATTGAGATTCCTTTGCAGCGTGATAAACCTGAACCGCAGGTGAGGATGGCAGCATTCTGAACGGGCCAACCGGCTCGCAGACAGCCGTTGTCGGTATGTACAGTGCGACTCCATTACGCCTGGACCTGACGCACAATGACCGTGAGAATGGCGTTGCCGACCCGATTCTTAGCCCTCAATCATATACTCAAAATAAGATGAGTTGCAGGCGCGCAGCAAGAACGTGCGGCATGGGGCAAGAAAACGCGGCGACGGGCGTCTAAAAAAGGGATGACGCCCAGGTCTGAGGAAAGGAGGACATTATTCAGGAAGTTGCCAGGCGCGCCCCAGTGCTGAACCCTGCGCGCCGTGCTGTTGCAGCCAGCGGTCAAGTTCGACCATGCCGGTCCAGCGGTTTTCACACCACGGCGGCGCCAGCAGCGTTGGGCGACGCGCACTGGCAGAAATACGGTGATACACCACCTCCGGTGGCGTATGGCGAATCATGTCACCGGCAATCGCGGTATATTCCTCAAGCGTAATCGCCGCAAGTCGACCGGCCTGCCAGGCCTTCGCCATCGTGCTGCCAGTAACAATGTGCAGCGGATGCAGCTTAATGCCTTCAACGCCGGTTTCAACAACCTCACTCAGCGTTGCCATGCAGGCGGCCTTATCTTCCCCGGGCAAACCAACAATAAGATGACTGCATACTTTCAGGCCACGTGCCCGCGCCCGACGTGTCGTTTGCTGGTAGCAGGCAAAGTCATGGCCACGGTTGATACGGCGCAGGGTGTTATCGTGCGCGCTTTGCAGTCCCAACTCCAGCCAGACTTCATAGCCCTGCTGGCGGTACTCGCTGAGTAAATCAAGCACACTGTCTGGCACACAGTCCGGACGCGTGCCAATGCACAACCCCACAACATCAGCCTGGCTCACCGCCTCTTTATACATATTGCGCAGCACCTGCACTTCTGCAAACGTGCTGGTATAAGCCTGGAAATAGGCAAGATAACGGCTGGCACGGTTAATACGCCCGGCCTGATGCGCCAGTTGCTCACGGATAGTGCGGTGCTGCTCGGCCTCATCTGCGAACGACGCCACATTGCAGAAGGTGCAGCCACCGCGCCCAATGGTGCCATCACGATTTGGACAGCTAAAGCCACCGTGCAGCGTCAGCTTATGGACTTTTTCGCCGTAGCGACGAGCAAGATCGCCGCCAAACATATTGACTAATTTTTGTAACTGCATAATCTGTTGGACCGGCCTGCAAAAGGGGCCAAGCCTGCCACTTCCGTGCTTTTGCGGCGATGACCTGGATCAAGCGCCCGCCCAGCAAACACTATGCATATCCATTCATTATAAATGCAAAATAAATCACATCATTTGTAATTACTTTTACTTATACTCCGCACAGCTAAATAAAGAATTTCTGCGTCATTGAAAAACAGAACCATACTGCAAGCTTACGTTGAAAAGCAGCATAAAAAACCACACAATGAACTAACGCCAGAATTCCCTCATATTATCCGCGCTTTCAGACAGTGAGTCAGATCACATTATGCGCAGCGAAAAATGCCTGTGCTTTTCGAAGCAAAACACAATTAAAATCATAAAAAACAACATGATACATAAAAAACCATAACTCCGCACACCGATAAGGTTGCCATTTGACCTGTGTGCGCTTTCCCGATAAGTTGGAATTTCACTGGAAGCTATCTCGGTGGAGGCTCTCTCCATCATACTTATGCAGTAATTAAAGATTCCCCCTAAGCAAGTCCTCAATACTTGTATAGCCGCTGCGAAGGTCTCAGGGAGGGTGAAACGGATGCGTGTGAGCTGCGCTTTCATTCCGTCACCTTACCCTCGCTGCGCCCGCGCGCAATCGGTACCGGGAATCCCGCAGAGCCTGGGGAGGTTCACTGATATGTTGTACGATAAATCCCTTGAGAAGGATAA
>CBIFVZ010000066.1:0-20500 GCA_966185765.1 uncultured Enterobacteriaceae bacterium
CTAACTCCATCCTGATCAAGTTCAACCAGATCGGTTCTCTGACCGAAACCCTGGCTGCTATCAAGATGGCGAAAGATGCAGGCTATACCGCTGTTATCTCTCACCGCTCTGGCGAAACCGAAGATGCGACCATTGCTGACCTGGCAGTAGGTACCGCAGCAGGCCAGATCAAAACCGGTTCTATGAGCCGTTCTGACCGTGTTGCTAAGTACAACCAGCTGATTCGTATCGAAGAAGCACTGGGCGCTCGTGCACCGTACAACGGCCGTAAAGAGATCAAAGGCCAGGCATAATCGCCTGACTTTTTGAACGTGTTAAAAAACCCGCCTCGGCGGGTTTTTTTATATCATGGTATTAACTTCAAACGACTGGAAATATATCTGGCAGCGTTAATGCACGGGGTACATCAACGCCCATTACCTTGATATCCCTGATATTTTATTTTGCTGTAAAATATCGTTTGGCTACCAAACTGAAAGCAAGTCGTACAGTGATGAGTCCTGAAATAATTAAAATTAACCAGGGCAGTTTATCTTTAAATGAGCTGGCCTGTGATGGTTTTGGAACCGTAGATGTATCGGTCTGTGATACCATTTTCTGCGTTGTTGCCTGGTTTTGTAATAAGACCTTTTCAATAAGTTCGCCTGTTAAATTAACACCCCTTCTGACATTTTCTGCCAGGCCGTATTTGTGAAACTCATGGGGTGTTAATGAACTAACAGCGGTGGCATCCAGCGCATTATCAAGCAGAATTTTCAGGTTATTCCCTACCATAATATGTCCAGCACTGTCTCTTAAGGAGATAGTCATTAATATCGCATTATTTTTATCTTCAGGCTTTATTTTCCACTGAGCAAAAATGCGGTTGTTATACTGTTCAAGGCTTTCTGCTCCGGCTGTGGGGATGACCAGGGTTGTTATTTTGTAACCAATTCGCTTCTCCCAGTATGCCTGGGCACTAAGGATATTCGCTTGTTCCTGTAATGTGATGAGTCCTGTCATATCGGTGAATGGCTGAGTTATGCCCGGCACTGACATTTGTGGCATTACTGGTGGAATAGCATCCGGGGCAGGAGGAAGAGTTATCAGGTTTTGAGCTTGAGTGATAAGGGAAGATAAGGTGCGAATACCCATATGCATACCTACAATCAACCCGCTGCCATAAAATTTGTACTCTGTATTAATAAATTTGCTGCTCACATTGAAAATATGTGCGTTTTCTCCCGTTTTGATATAGCCCTCGCGTTTTTCCGAGTCGATGAGTAACAGTATTTTGTTACTGGTGTCAGGGCCTAATTTTCCTTCGTCAAAAACGCGGGCGGCATACTGCTCAATACTGAGCATACCGGTTGTAGGGGTAATAAGTATGAAGACTTTTCGTTTTATAATTTCCTCCAGTGAGGAAAGAATATGCGTAATATCTTCTTTTTCTTGCGTATTAAGAAGACCCGTCATGTCCGTTAGCAGCTGTACCAGCTCAGGAAGTGGCATCTGCTCTGCCGATGCAGCAGAGTGTGATGGTGTTGGTTGTGAAACCGGCTGAGAGATTGTAGCGCCTCTGATATAAGGTGAATTTGCTGGAAGGTTCAGATGCGTAGTTATGTAAATACCTTTGATAATATTTTCCGCCAGGCGACTGGAGTGAAAAGCATATTGCATATTGAAACGAAAACTACGCTCATTTTGGGGGTTAAGAATATACCCTGTTTCGATATACCCCACTTGTTTTTTATTATCAATAAGGAGCAGGAAGGCGTTGTTTTTTCCTGGATTGTTAGATTCCCAGAAACTGGAAACGCGAGCAGAATAGCTCTCCAGACTTTCTTCTCCTGTATCAGGGACTACCAGCACGACGAGTTTACGATCTGAGGTTGGGGGTAGGACAGAGAGAAGATGGGTGATTATTTGCTGATCGTAGGGAGTGAGTAAACCGGATTCATCAATTAATGATTGTCCTGATTCAGGTGACATATTTTGTGATGCATTAATGGATAATGGCCAGATAAAACAACATAAAAAAGGCAGCCACACAAAAGCCTTGCGGTTAATTAAAGTGAAAGTCGATATCATAAACATAAAGCGTCTCAACAGGTGCCAATGCAGGCTGGTTTAGTCTGGGGGAATAATTCATCGCGCGGGCGAGAAAAACAGTGGGGAATTTACGCACATGCAGATTGTAATTCTTGATAGCCTCTGTGTGCCTGTCCCGTGCGACATTGATTCGGTGTGTACGACTTTCAAGCTGGACCAGCAAATTCACAAACCGTTGATCTGCGCTCAGATCGCTATGTTGTACCGACAGCGCCAGTGTCTCATTCAACGCTTGCGATAAGTCTATCTGCGCCTGTTGCCAGCGGGTAATGAAAGCGATGTTGTCGGAAGGCTCGGTGAGCGTCAGGCTGGCGTTATGCACGCTGTCTTTCGCACGTTTTAGTACAGTCAGTGCATGGAGATCGTCGCCGATATAGTTTTTCACCACGCTGATAAGTTCGGGAATTAAATCAACACGGCGCTGATACTGGTTAATGACTTCATGCCAGGTAATAACGCTTTGCCTGTCATAGTGTTGAACGGAGGAGAAACGACAGCCGCTGAGAGTAAAAGCAATAAACAAGGCAAAAAACACGCGCAGCACGGTCAGTCCTTATAACGGCCCAGTTTGTCTTTAAAGGAGAGAGGAACGGGAGCATGATACGCGATTTTACTTGCCGTAAGTTAATCCTTATCAATAAGATAGCGCTGATAATGAAAGCTTGATGCCGATTGTGTCGAGAAGCGTTATTTGACGAACATGACCCCATCCGTCAGATCTGCGATAATACCTTTTTCACGGCAGACAGGTTTCCTATGCAGTACCCGATTAACGAGATGTTTCAGACGCTTCAGGGTGAAGGCTATTTCACCGGCGTGCCCGCTATTTTCATTCGCTTACAGGGTTGCCCGGTGGGCTGCGCATGGTGTGATACTAAACATACCTGGGACAAACTCGCCGACAGGGAAGTCTCGTTGTTCAGCGTGCTGGCAAAGACTCGCGAAAGCGACAAATGGGGCAATGCCAGCGCCGAGGATCTGCTGGCCGTAATCGGCCGTCAGGGATATACCGCACGCCATGTGGTGATTACCGGTGGTGAGCCGTGTATACACGACCTGTGTGCGCTTACTGAATTGCTCGAAAATAACGGTTATAGCTGCCAGATTGAGACCAGCGGTACGCACGAGGTGCGTTGCAGTGATACGACCTGGGTGACGGTATCGCCAAAGGTCAACATGCGCGGCGGTTATGATGTACTGAACCAGGCCCTGGTTCGCGCCGACGAAATTAAGCATCCGGTTGGGCGTGTACGTGATATTGAGGCACTGGATGCGCTGCTCGCCACGCTTAGCGACGATAAAAAACGCATCATTGCGCTCCAGCCGATAAGCCAGAAAGACGACGCAACTCGCCTGTGTATTGAGGCCTGCATCGCACGTAACTGGCGACTTTCGATGCAAACTCACAAGTACCTCAATATTGCCTGATTTGCGATGCCACATTCCCTGTCAGCGGTGATAGAATCTTCTCAAAATAAAGGAATGACTCTACACTGGCAGGGATTTTATGAAATACGTTTCGTTACCGCATAATCAGAATATCGTTGGCTGGCCGTTGCCGCCAAAACCTCCCTCGACTTCCTCTCCGCTTACAGGGCAAATTCGTGCTGACTGGGCCGTTATTGGCGCAGGGTACGCCGGGCTGGCATTTGCGCGTGCGCTGGCACTGCTGAAGCCAGATTTGCACATTGTTGTGCTTGATGCCGCCAGCACGGCCTGGGACGGCTCTGCCGGGCGTAATTCGGGCTTTATTATTGGTCTGCCGCACAATATTGGCAGTTCGATGGCGGAGCTTAAAAAGGCACAGACGTGGCGCAACCTGCTACAGGCGGGCATTGATAGCCTGTGGGAGCAGGTTGAAGCCAATGCCATTAGCTGCGACTGGAAAAGCGCCGGTAAGTATCACTGCCAGGTCGCCGAAGGCAACGATGCCGTACTGAAAACCTATCGTGAAAGTCTCGAGCGCATTGAAGAACCTTACGAAGAACTGGACTGTGAGGCGTTAACACAACGGCTGGGCAGCGGTTTCTGGCATAAAGGCATTTTCACGCCGGGTACCATTCTGGTCAATCCCGCGCGCCTTATTAGTGGGTTGGCTGGCGCACTGCCGAAAAACGTCACGCTTTATTATGATACGCCTGCGCTGGCGATGCGTAGCGGTGAGGAAACGCAAATTTTCACCCCGCAGGGAGAAGTGTTGACACAGCAGGTCATGCTGGCAACCAACGCGCTTTCACCGGAGCTGATGCCGGGGTTGTTCCGTCGCCAGGCGTCAATGGCGACCTTTGCGAGTCTCACACAGCCGCTTACCGTGCAACAGATGGTCAGACTACCGCGTGAGATGCGCAGCTGGGGGCTGACACCCGTTAACGCGATTGCAGGGGCGACGCTGCGCTTTACGTCAGACAGACGCTTTTTAATTCGCCAGCATGTGATCCCGGCACTGCGCGGCGCCGTCAGCAGCGAGCAAACGCGCCATGCAGCACGTTTACACCGCAAGTTGTTCAGCCGTATGTATCCGCAGTTGGGTGGCGATGTGACACTGGCAAAAACCTGGTCAGGTACCATTAGTGTCACGCGCAATGGCGCACCGCTGTGGGGCAAGGTCGGGCGCAATATTTATACCGCTGCGGGCTGTAATGGCGCGGGTATTTCACGCCAGACGATTGCTGGTGAACTATTGGCTCACTACGTGATGAAGCAGGATCACCCGCTTATTGGCGATATGCTGGCCGTGGGGCGCGCCAATGTATTACCACCATCACCGCTGCTTAATGCCGCCGTGTCGGTTTCCTTAATGAAGGAACGCTGGGTAGGACGCAAAGAAGCCTGATACAGCAGAAACACAGGGGCAATAATAATGAAAACGCCCCTGACAGGTTGACGTATTTAACGCTATTTTGAGCACTGCAATGCCACGATAAAAGGGGCGCAGTGATATTTTCAGGGTGTGCCAGGGGGTTATAAATAACGCCCTGATGATTGCTGGTTAAAAGGCGTTATGGGAGCGTAATATTGCTATCTTTTAACCGCCATTACTGCCATGAGCTGGAATAACCCAGTACGTAATCACATCCCCGCCGGGCGCTGGGGCGATGCGCAGGATTTAATGGGGACAAGGGGATTTCTTGCCAGCAAGGCGTCGGATTAGGTGAATGGGCATGCGCTGGTAGTTGATGGCGGTTACCTGGTGCGCTAGAGGCAGGCGTCCCTGCCATCCTTTCATCGTGTGGCTTATTCGCCCTGATAAACACAGCCAGCGGTACAGGTTTCTTTGACCATTACCGCACTTAATTGTGGCAACACCGGTTTCATTTGCTGCCAAATCCAGGACGCAAGCACTTCACTGGTTGGGTTTTCAAGGCCCGGGATCTCGTTGAGATAATGATGATCCAGACGCTCCCACGTTGGCTTAAAGGCTGCTTTCAGTTCAGCAAAATCGATAACCCAGCCAGTATGGGCATCCACCTCACCGGTCACTTCCAGGCGCACCATAAAAGAGTGGCCGTGCAGCCGACCGCATTTATGGCCTTCTGGTACGTGAGGCAGGCGGTGAGCGGCTTCAAAAGTGAAATCTTTAAACAGAGTGGTAGACATAATGGGGTCTCAGTGTGGCAAAAAACCGCCGCATAGTAACGGAAATGGCTTTTTTTGGCATTAACTAAAACCGCCTTTACCGTTAAGGCTGCCAGTTACGTTAATGGAATATCATTTATGTATTAAATATCAGCGGGTTAATTAACCTGTTTTAGCGTTATCGGTTAGCGTGAAAAACGGTTAGTCAATTTGGTTATTTAATATTTCCAACCCTTCTTTAATTGTTATGATTCACACCGTTAACCTTACTTTCACTTTTGTTATTGATCGCCTGGTGTCGGGTTCGGGCGCGTGAAATGCACGCGTGTAGAGTTCGGTCTGGGCGCTTTCTTGCTACTGGAACATAACGACGCATGACGACACCGGTCTTACCTACCTCGCTGCTCCCGCTTAACCCGGAGCAGTTGGCGCGCCTGCAGGCTGCGACACAAGATTTTTCGCCCAACCAGCTTGCCTGGCTGTCCGGCTACTTCTGGGGAATGATCAATCAGCAGTCGGGTGCGGCTGTGGTTGCCGCACCCGTTGAGCAGGCAGCGACAATTACGCTTTTATCCGCCTCTCAAACCGGCAATGCACGTCGCATCGCCGAGCAGTTGCGTGATGATCTGCTGGCAGCGCAGCTTAACGTCACTCTGGTGAACGCCGGTGATTACAAATTCAAGCAGATTGCCCAGGAAAAACTGCTGGTGGTGGTCGCCTCAACGCAGGGGGAAGGGGAACCCGCGGAAGAAGCCGTTGCGTTGCACAAATTCCTGTTTTCGAAAAAGGCGCCAAAACTGACCGACACCGCATTTGCCGTTTTCGGTCTGGGTGACACCTCTTACGAACATTTCTGCCAGGCTGGAAAGGATTTTGACAGCAAACTGGCCGAGCTGGGGGGCGAGCGCCTGCTGGACCGTGTCGATGCCGACGTGGAATACCAGAGCGCTGCACAAGCCTGGCGTGAGCGCATGGTGGAGGTACTGAAGACACGTGTGCCTAAGGCCAGCAGCGTACCCGGTAGCGCGACAGGCGCAGTGAATGACATCTTCTCAAGTCCATATACCAAAGAAGCGCCGCTAAGCGCAACGCTCTCTGTTAACCAGAAAATTACAGGCCGTCACTCTGAAAAAGACGTGCGCCATATTGAAATTGATTTGGGTGACTCGGGTCTGCGCTATCAGCCGGGTGATGCGCTTGGGGTGTGGTATCAAAACGATCCTGCGCTGGTACAGGAACTGGTGGAGCTACTGTGGCTTAAGGGTGATGAAACCGTTGAGCTGGAGGGCAGGACATTAACACTGTCAGAAGCTTTACAATGGCACGTTGAACTGACAGTCAATACCGCCAATATCGTTGAAAACTACGCCACACTTACCCGTAACGAGCAACTCCTGGAGCTGGTAGGCGATAAGTCCACATTACAGCACTATGCGGCCACTACGCCGATTGTGGATATGGCTCGCTTTGCTCCCGCGCAGCTTGAAGCTCAGCAGTTAATAGCGCTACTGCGTCCGCTGACGCCGCGACTGTACTCGATTGCTTCTTCCCAGAGCGAGGCTGAAAGTGAAGTGCATATCACCGTAGGTGTGGTGCGCTATGACATCGAAGGCCGTGCACGCAGCGGTGGCGCATCAGGCTTTCTGGCTGACCGGCTGGAAGAGGACGCCGAAGTGCGCGTTTTTATTGAGCACAACGACAATTTCCGCCTGCCTGCCAACCCTGAGACACCGGTCATTATGATTGGCCCCGGCACCGGGATTGCGCCGTTTCGCGCCTTTATGCAGGAGCGCGAAGCGCAGGGAGCCAGTGGTAAAAACTGGCTTTTCTTTGGTAACCCGCACTTCACCGAAGACTTCCTTTATCAGGTGGAATGGCAGCGCTACGTTAAAGATGGCCTGTTGACGCGCATTGATCTTGCCTGGTCCAGAGATCAAAAAGAAAAAGTGTACGTACAACATAAACTGCGCGAACAGGGTGCAGAGCTGTGGCGCTGGATTAACGAGGGCGCACACATTTACGTCTGCGGCGACGCCAATCGTATGGCGAAGGACGTCGAGCAGGCGCTTGTGGAAGTGATTGCCGAATTTGGTGAAATGGATACCGAAACGGCGGATGAATTTTTAAGTGAGCTGCGCGTAGAGCGCCGTTATCAGCGAGACGTCTACTAATGAGTGAAAAACATCCCGGACCTCTGGTGGTTGAAGGCAAACTGGCCGATGCCGAGCGCATGAAAGGACAGAGTAATTACCTGCGCGGCACCATCGCCGAAGATTTACACGATGGCCTGACGGGCGGATTTAACGGTGACAACTTTCTGCTGATCCGCTTTCATGGCATGTATCAGCAGGACGACCGTGATATCCGCGCCGAGCGTGCTGAACAGAAGCTGGAGCCGCGCCACGCCATGATGCTGCGCTGCCGTTTGCCAGGCGGCATCATGACCACAACGCAGTGGCAGGCCATTGATAAGTTTGCCGCTGACAACACGATTTATGGCAGCATTCGTCTGACTAACCGTCAGACCTTTCAGTTTCACGGCATTCTCAAACAGAACGTGAAACCAGCGCACCAGATGCTGCATGAAGTCGGGCTGGACGCGTTGGCGACTGCGAATGACGTGAATCGCAACGTGCTGTGTACCTCGAACCCGATTGAGTCGCAGTTGCACGCAGAAGCCTATGAATGGGCGAAAAAGCTCTCTGAGCATCTGTTGCCGCGAACGCGAGCGTATGCCGAAATCTGGCTGGATAAAGAAAAAGTCGCCACCACTGACGAGGAGCCAATTCTCGGGCCGACCTATCTGCCGCGTAAATTCAAAACAACGGTCGTGGTGCCGCCGCAAAACGATGTTGACCTGCATGCCAACGACATGAACTTCATCGCCATTGCCGAAAACGGCAAGCTGGTGGGTTTCAACCTGCTGGTAGGCGGTGGCCTGTCGGTAGAACATGGCAACAAGAAAACCTATGCCCGCACCGCCAGCGAATTGGGTTATATCCCGCTGGAGCATACGCTGGCGGTTGCCGAAGCGGTAGTCACAACGCAGCGTGACTGGGGTAATCGTACTGACCGTAAAAATGCCAAAACCAAATACACGCTTGAGCGCGTGGGCGTGGAGACCTTTAAAGAAGAGGTTGAGCGCCGGGCGGGCATCAAATTTGCGCCGGTGCGCCCTTACGAATTTACCGGGCGTGGCGACAGAATTGGCTGGGTGAAAGGTATTGATGATAAATGGCATCTGACGCTGTTTATTGAAAACGGCCGTATTCTCGACTATCCGGGTAAGCCGCTGAAAACCGGTTTGCTGGAGATTGCCAAAGTACATAAAGGCGATTTCCGACTGACCGCTAACCAGAACCTGATTGTGGCGGGCGTGCCGGAAAAAGAGAAAGCGAAAATTGAAAAGCTGGCGCGCGAGCACGGACTGATGGCAGCAACAACGCCTCAGCGTGAGAACTCGATGGCCTGCGTCTCTTTCCCTACCTGTCCGCTGGCGATGGCCGAGGCCGAACGCTTCCTGCCGCAGTTTGTTGATAAGGTGGAGGCGCTAATGACCAGCCACGGCGTGGGCGATGACCACATTGTGTTGCGTGTAACCGGCTGCCCGAACGGCTGTGGGCGAGCGATGCTCGCTGAAATTGGCCTGGTGGGTAAAGCGCCGGGGCGCTATAACCTGCATATCGGCGGCAACCGCATTGGTACTCGCATTCCGCGTATGTATCGCGAGAACATCACCGAGCCTGAAATACTTGGCGTGATTGATGAGCTGGTCGGTCGCTGGGCGCAGGAGCGTGAGGAGGGGGAAGGCTTTGGTGATTTCACCATACGCGCAGGTATCATTCGTCCGGTTCTCGATCCGGCTCGTGATTTCTGGGACTAACCACCGGGAGTAACCATGAGTGAACTCAGTTTGCAGGCGCTGAATGCGCTGACCAAAGAAGAACGCCAGCAGGCGCTGGAGGAAACCAACGCGAAGCTGGAAACGATGACGGCACAGCAGCGCGTTATCTGGGGGCTGGATAACCTGCCCGGCGAGTTTGTGCTTTCTTCCAGCTTTGGTATTCAGGCGGCGGTGTGTCTGCATATGGTGACACGCGAGCGCCCTGATATCCCGGTCATTCTCACCGACACCGGTTATTTGTTCCCGGAAACCTACCGCTTTATTGACGAGCTGACGGAAAAATTGGGGCTGAACCTGCACGTTTATCGCGCACCCGAAAGCCCGGCCTGGCAGGAAGCGCGGTACGGTAAGCTATGGGAGCAGGGTGTCGAGGGCATTGAGCGCTACAACGAGATTAACAAAGTAGAGCCAATGAACCGTGCGCTGGCAGATCTCAAGGCGCAAACCTGGTTTGCCGGGCTGCGCCGCGACCAGTCCGGGAGCCGGGCCAGTTTGCCGGTGCTTGGTGTACAGCGCGGGGTGTTCAAGCTGCTGCCCATCATCGACTGGGACAACCGCACGGTGTATCAGTACCTGACGCAGCACGGCCTGAAATATCATCCGCTATGGGATGAGGGCTATCTGTCGGTGGGAGATACCCATACCACGCGCAAATGGGAGCCGGGTATGGCGGAAGAAGAGACCCGCTTTTTTGGGCTTAAGCGCGAGTGTGGGTTACACGAAGGCTGATGACAACGCGGGCGCATACTGCGCCCGCTGAGACTGATGCCTTACTCCATTCTGTCGCAGACAGCATGGGGGATACCAACAAATAAGCAGAATCAATTCACTGGTTTTCACCGGCTTTGTCAGTAAGCTGAGCTGGCCCATGCTTTAGGCATAACGCTTACTTGTCGGCTTTTGCCAGTTCTTTTACCAGCGGCAGCAGCACGCGTACAGCGTCGCGGCTGCGCGTTTCAATCTGCCCCGGTAGCCATTTATCCAGATGCTGCACGTTATCGCGCTGCACGCTATGCCAGCTTGTTCCCTGCGGGAAGGCCGGAGATTTTGCGCGCTGCTGGTAGCCATCTTTATTCCCCAGCGACCAGTTGGTGGCCTCCACGTTCAGCACTGGAATGCCTGCTCTATCGAACACTTCCGCGTCGTTGCAACAGCCGGTGCCTTTGGGCAGAGCAGGGTTCAGACCGGGGTTCATGCCAGCTGCAATGCCGTAGTGGCGTGCAAGCCACAACGCCCGGTCGCGGGTGAGTTTACGCACAGCTACGGGCGTTGTTTTGCCGCTGTTAAAATAGAGTTTCTCACCGGTATACAGGCTGTCGAGGTTAATCACCAGCAGGGTATTTTTCTTCTCCTGCTCACTCATGCGCTCAAGAATATCGCGAGCGCCGAGCATGCCAATCTCTTCACCGCTGGTGGCGATAAAACGCAGGTTGTAGTGGGTTCGTACATCTTTAAGACGCTCGGCCAGTTCCAGCATAACGCCAACGCCCGAGGCGTTATCATCAATGCCCTGTAAAGCGAGACCACCTAAGTTTTTATCGCTGTCGCTGTCGCTTAGCGGTGACCAGGTATCCAGATGTGACATAATAATAATTTGCTGTGCGCTACGGCCTTCATGGGCGGCAATCACCATGCTGCCGGTCACATTCTGCCAGATTTTCTCGCCGTCACGGCTGGTGTAGACATAGCGGCTGTGAAACTGGCGGGTATCGCTTTGATAACCCCATTTAAGAAACTGCTGGTGAATATAATCTGCGGCAAGCATTTCTGTGGGGGTGCCAGTCATACGGCCGGGAAAGACGGTGGCAATATGTCGCGCCTGGAAACTGGCGGTCACGCCTGGCGCTGTGGTTTGCGCCAGAGCAGGAAATGCGGCGCTCAATCCCAGGGTCAGACACAGGGCAGAGCGACGCAGAGCGGGAAACATAGCGAGTTCATCCATAAAGAAAAAGTATTAGGCGCGAGCAGTATGAAACGAGGCGCTCGCGCCCGCAATTTCAATTGTTCTCAAACACCAGAAAAAACGCGGCTTCAGCACTTTTTTTGCGAAGCTTTTCTCATCCTTTATTCCTTTGTGGAACTAATCATTCCAATCAGGAATTTCATAAGAGATAAGCGTGAGACGTATAGTCCGACCATTCGCTTTATTTATTGACCGGTTATCTGCGCCCGCTGAGAGGCAAACCGGTTTGAGGAAAGGTTATGGACCAGAAACGACTCACTCACCTGCGACAGCTTGAGGCGGAAAGTATCCACATCATTCGCGAAGTCGCGGCAGAATTCTCTAATCCGGTGATGATGTACTCCATTGGCAAGGACTCCTCGGTCATGTTGCATCTGGCCCGTAAGGCGTTTTTCCCGGGTACGCTGCCGTTTCCGCTGTTGCACGTTGATACCGGCTGGAAGTTTCGCGAGATGTATGAGTTTCGCGATCGTACGGCGAAAGAGTACGGCTTTGAACTACTGGTGCACCGCAACCCGGAAGGTGTGGCGATGGGCATTAATCCGTTTACTCACGGCAGTGCCAAACACACCGACATCATGAAAACCGAAGGCCTGAAGCAGGCGCTTGATAAATACGGTTTCGATGCCGCTTTCGGCGGAGCGCGCCGTGATGAAGAGAAATCCCGCGCCAAAGAGCGTATTTACTCGTTTCGTGACCGTTTCCACCGCTGGGACCCGAAAAATCAGCGCCCGGAACTGTGGCACAACTATAACGGCCAGATTAATAAAGGCGAAAGTATTCGCGTGTTCCCACTCAGCAACTGGACGGAACTGGATATCTGGCAGTACATCTATCTGGAAAACATCGAAATTGTTCCGCTGTACCTGGCCGCCGAGCGCCCGGTGCTTGAGCGCGACGGCATGCTGATGATGATTGATGATGACCGCATCGATTTGCAGCCAGGTGAAGAAATTACGCCGCGCATGGTGCGTTTTCGTACTCTTGGCTGCTGGCCGCTCACCGGCGCTGTCGAGTCCACTGCGCAGACGCTACCAGAGATTATCGAAGAGATGCTGGTGTCCACCACCAGCGAACGACAGGGGCGCGTGATTGACCGCGACCAGTCCGGCTCAATGGAGCTGAAGAAACGCCAGGGTTATTTCTGAGGAGCCGCCGGATGAATACGACTATTGCACAACAGATTGCCGACCAGGGCGGCGTAGAAGCCTACTTACACGCGCAGCAGCACAAAAGCCTGCTGCGTTTTCTGACCTGCGGCAGCGTTGATGATGGTAAAAGCACGCTGATTGGCCGCCTGCTGCACGACACACGTCAGATTTACGAAGATCAGTTGTCGTCACTGCATAACGACAGCAAACGTCACGGCACCCAGGGAGAGAAAATCGATCTGGCGCTACTGGTGGATGGTCTGCAGGCTGAACGCGAGCAGGGCATCACTATTGATGTGGCTTACCGTTACTTCTCAACCGAAAAGCGTAAATTCATTATTGCCGATACCCCGGGGCATGAGCAGTACACGCGCAATATGGCGACGGGGGCCTCGACCTGCGATCTGGCCATTTTGCTTATTGATGCGCGCAAAGGTGTACTGGATCAGACGCGTCGCCACAGCTTTATCTCAACATTGCTCGGTATTCGCCACCTGGTGGTGGCGGTGAACAAAATGGATCTGGTGGCGTTTTCGCAGGATCGTTTTGAAGAGATTAAGCAGGAATACCTGAGCTTTGCTGAGCAACTGCCGGGCAAGCTGGATATTCGTTTTGTGCCGCTGTCTGCACTTGAGGGCGACAACGTGGCGGCCCAGAGTGCGAGTATGCCGTGGTACAGCGGTCCGACACTGCTGGAAGTGCTGGAAACCGTTGATATTGAGCGTGACGTGGAAAACCAGCCGCTGCGCTTCCCGGTGCAGTACGTGAACCGCCCGAACCTGGATTTTCGCGGCTATGCGGGCACGGTGGCTTCTGGTCTGGTACGCGTGGGCGAGCGGGTGAAAGTGCTGCCCTCAGGCATGGAATCCACCGTTGCCCGAATTGTGACCTTTGATGGTGATTTACCTGAGGCTGGTGCCGGTGAGGCCGTAACATTGGTGCTTAAAGATGAAATCGATATCAGCCGCGGCGACCTGCTGGTCAGCGCTGATGCCGACGTACCGGCGGTACAGAGTGCTGATGTGAACGTGGTATGGATGACCGAGCAGGCGCTGCAACCGGGTCAGAGTTATGACATCAAAATTGCCGGTAAGAAAACCCGCGCGCGCGTGGATGCTGTTGTGCATCAGATTGATATCAACACGCTTGAAAAGCGTAGTGCCAATAGCCTGCCGCTAAACGGCATTGGCCTTGTCACGCTGACGTTTGATGAACCGCTGGTGCTGGACCGTTACCAGGACAACCCGGTGACCGGAGGGCTTATTGTCATTGATCGCCTGACTAACGTTACCGTAGGTGCTGGGTTGGTGCAGACGCCTAAGGCACAACGTCTGAGCGCCCCATCTGAGTACAGTGCTTTTGAGCTGGAGTTGAATGCGTTAGTGCGCCGTCACTTCCCGCACTGGAACGCACGTGACCTGCTGGAGAAAAGCTGATGGCAGAGCACGACGAAAACGTCGTCTGGCATCCGCACCCGGTCACACGCGAAGGCCGTGAGCAACTGCACGGTCATCGCGGTGTTGTGTTGTGGTTTACCGGGCTGTCTGGCTCGGGTAAATCCACCGTTGCGGGAGCACTGGAAGAGGCGCTGCACGCGGTGGGTGTCAGCACCTATTTGCTTGACGGTGATAACGTGCGCCACGGTCTGTGCCGGGACCTGGGCTTTAGCGATGACGACCGGCGCGAGAACATCCGTCGCGTGGGCGAAGTGGCAAAGCTGATGGTGGATGCCGGACTGGTGGTGCTGACCGCGTTTATTTCGCCGCATCGTGCCGAGCGCCAGATGGTGCGTGAACTCGTGGGTGAAGGGCGCTTCATTGAGGTATTTGTCGATACCCCGCTTGAGGTGTGCGAAGCCCGCGACCCCAAAGGGCTGTACAAAAAGGCTCGCGCCGGTGAGTTGCGTAATTTCACGGGTATCGATTCTGCGTATGAAAAACCAGAAAAGGCTGAAATTCACCTTGATGGTGAACAATTAGTAACAAATTTAACCCGCCAATTGTTAGATCTGTTGCGTCAGGACGATATCATCAAATCCTGAGAGTCGGGTCGGGCTATCCGTTGGCCCGACCGATCAGTTTACAGGACTCGTTATGCGCAATAGCTCCCAGCCTTTGCTCACCCAGGCTGACACCTTATCAGACACAAAATATACCGCTTGGTCATTACCCGGTGGCATCATTGGTTTTGTCTCGTGGCTGCTGGCGCTGGCTTTTCCCTTTCTGATATACGGCTCTAACGCCCTGTTTTTCTTTCTCTATACCTGGCCTTTTTTTCTGGCGCTGATGCCGGTGGCTGTCGTGGTTGGCGTGGCGCTGCATTCGTTGCTGGCGCGCCGTCTGTTACTGAGCTGCATCGCCACGTTATGTGGTGTTGGCATAATGTTTGGCGTACTTTTCCTGTGGCTGATGAGCTGACATACTTCAAAGCGTAACAGTCTATGCCCAATCGTTGCGGCAGGCGCAGGACGCGCATCCAGGCGTATTCTGTGGTAAATTCTGCCGCACTTCTTGAATATTGCAGAGCCTGATAGAGTCCGATGATGAGTGATGGAATAATGGCGCCGTTTAATCCGGGGGCAAAATGGGTAAACTAACGCTGCTATTACTGGCTTTATTGGCCTGGCTACAGTATTCACTGTGGTTTGGTAAAAATGGCGTCCATGATTACACGCGCGTGCGCGAAGATGTTCAGGCGCAGCAAGAAACCAATGCCAAACTCAAATCGCGTAACGATCAACTCTTTGCCGAAATTGACGACCTGAATGGGGGGATTGAGGCGATTGAAGAGCGTGCACGCAACGAACTGAGTATGACCAAACCCGGGGAAACGTTTTATCGCCTGGTGCCGGATTCCTCAAAGCGGAACTGGCGGTCAGGACAAAATAACCAATAACCAGACTCAGGTCCTCACAGATGTCAGAAATCGCCAGGGATGTCATCGCTGTGGTGCCAGCCGCCGGGATTGGCAGCCGCATGCAGGCACAGTGCCCTAAACAATATCTCACCATTGGTGATAAAACGATTCTTGAGCATGCCGTCATGGCGCTGCTGCGTCATCCGCGTGTAAAAAAGGTGATTGTCGCTATAAGCCCCGATGACTGCTGGTTTGATACGCTGGCGTTGGCAGCACTCCCGCAGGTGCAAAAAGTCACGGGCGGCGTACAGCGCGCCGATTCGGTCCTGGCAGGCCTTAACGCTGCAGATAATGCCGACTGGGTGTTAGTGCACGATGCCGCCAGACCATGCCTGCACCCTGACTGCCTTACTCGCCTGCTGGCGGTGGCTGAACGCAGCCGCGTCGGCGGGATCCTGGCAAGCCCTGTGCGTGACACCATGAAGCGCGGTGAACCTGCCGCCTCACGTATTGCCCACACCGTCGCGCGCGATGATTTATGGCATGCGCTCACGCCCCAATTTTTCCCGCTCGAGCTGCTGCGCGACTGCCTTATTCGCGCGCTGGATGACGGGGCAACCATCACCGATGAAGCCTCCGCGCTGGAATACTGCGGTTTTCACCCTGAGCTGGTGAGCGGGCGTGCGGACAACATCAAAGTCACGCGCCCGGAAGACCTGGCTCTTGCGGCCTTTTACCTTACCCGGTTACAACAAACGGAGAATAACTGATGCGTATCGGACATGGTTTCGACGTTCATGCTTTTGGCGGCGAAGGCCCGATTGTTATCGGTGGCGTACGTGTGCCTTTTGAAAAAGGGCTACTGGCCCATTCTGACGGTGATGTTGCATTGCATGCGCTGACCGACGCCTTATTGGGGGCTGCGGCACTGGGAGACATTGGTAAACTGTTCCCGGACACCGACCCGGCGTTTAAAGGCGCTGACAGCCGCGCCCTGTTGCGTGAGGCATGGCGCCGTATACAGGAAAAAGGCTATCGACTGGGTAATGTAGACGTCACGATTATCGCTCAGGCGCCGAAAATGGCGCCGCACATTCCACAGATGCGTGTATTTATTGCCGAAGATCTTGGCTGCCACATGGATGATGTGAACGTGAAAGCGACGACGACCGAGAAGCTCGGTTTTACCGGTCGCGGCGAAGGGATAGCCGCAGAGGCTGTGGCACTGCTGTTTAAGGCTGACGCATGATGGACTGGCAAGCGCTGACCTGGCTGCACGGTAAGCCTCAGGCAACTGGCGTATTGAAGGCCAATCCGGAAGATTTTGTGGTTACCGAAGATTTGGGCTTTGGCCCGGATGGCGACGGTGAACATCTGCTGGTGCGCATCCTGAAAAAAGGCTGCAATACCCGTTTTGTAGCGGATGCACTGGCGAAGTTTTTAAAAGTGCACGCCCGTGAAGTCAGCTTTGCCGGGCAGAAAGATAAGCATGCCGTAGCAGAACAATGGTTTTGTGTACGCCTGCCCGGCAAAGAGATGCCGGATTTAAGCCGCTTTGAGCTTGAAGGTTGCCAGGTACTGGAATATGCGCGCCATCGCCGCAAACTGCGCCTCGGTGCACTGCGTGGTAACCACTTTACGCTGGTGCTGCGCGAGGTAACAAACCGGGAAGATATCGACGCGCGTCTTGGTACTATTTTGCGCCAGGGGGTGCCAAATTATTTTGGTCTCCAGCGCTTTGGTATTGGTGGCAGTAACCTGAGCCAGGCGCGTGCCTGGGCGCAGAGCGACCGACCAGTGCGTGAGCGTTCAAAGCGTAGCTTTTGGCTTTCTGCTGCGCGCAGTGCCTTATTTAATCACATTGTCAGCGAGCGTCTTAAAAAACCGGACTTTAATCAGGTTGTTGACGGCGATGCGCTACAATTAGCTGGCCGGGGAAGCTGGTTTGTGGCTGACAGTCATGAACTGCCCACGTTGCAACAGCGCGTGGACAGCAATGAGCTGATGATTACCGCAGCGCTGCCAGGCAGCGGCGAGTGGGGAACTCAACGTCAGGCGCTGGCGTTTGAACAACAGACGCTCGCGGATGAGCCTGATTTACAGGCACTGCTGGTGCGTGAACGAGTCGAGGCAGCACGGCGTGCCATGCTGCTTTACCCTCAGTCGCTCACGTGGAACTGGTGGGACGATGTCACGCTGGAACTCGACTTCTGGCTGCCGGCGGGCAGCTTTGCTACCAGCGTGGTCCGGGAATTAATCAATACAGGTGACTATGCGAATATTGCTGAGTAACGACGATGGAGTTCATGCGCCGGGGATTCAGACGTTAGCCAACGCGCTACGTGATTTCGCTGAAGTGCAGGTAGTGGCTCCCGATCGTAACCGCAGTGGTGCGTCAAATTCGCTGACGCTGGAGTCATCGCTGCGTACGTTTGACTATCCTAACGGCGATATTGCTGTGCAGATGGGTACGCCGACCGACTGCGTGTATCTGGGGGTCAATGCGCTGATGCGTCCACGCCCGGACGTGGTGGTGTCTGGCATCAATGCGGGGGCAAATCTTGGCGATGATGTGATTTATTCCGGCACCGTCGCGGCAGCAATGGAAGGGCGTCATTTGGGTTATCCAGCACTGGCGGTATCGCTTGACGGGCATGAGCATTACGAAACGGCGGCGGCCGTGACCTGTGCTGTGCTGCGTGCGCTCAGTCGAGAGCCGCTTCGTACCGGGCGTATTTTAAATATCAACGTGCCGGATTTACCGCTTAGTGAAATCAAGGGCTGGCGTGTTACTCGCTGCGGGAGCCGCCATCCAGCCGATCAGGTTATTGCGCAAAAAGATCCGCGTGGCAATACCATTTACTGGATTGGCCCACCGGGCGAAAAGTATGATGTTGGCCCGGATACAGACTTTGCTGCTGTTGAGCAGGGGTATGTCTCGATTACACCGTTACAGGTGGATTTGACCGCTTACAGCGCACAGGATGTGGTTAGTACCTGGCTTGAAAAGGCCGGAATGGAGTTTCAATGGTAAGCAGGCGCGTACAAACGCTGCTCGATAAACTCAAAGAGCAGGGTATTCGTGATGAGCGAGTGCTGGACGCGCTGGCTCGGGTGCCGCGTGAAAAGTTTGTCGATGAGGCGTTTGAACACAAGGCCTGGGAGAACGTGGCGCTGCCGATAGGCTGCGGCCAGACTATCTCCCAGCCCTACATGGTCGCGCGGATGACCGAATTACTGGAGCTTAACCACGAATCGCGGGTGCTGGAAATTGGCACTGGCTCTGGTTATCAGACGGCAATACTGGCGCATCTTGTTCGCCACGTGTGCTCCGTTGAGCGCATTAAAGGACTACAGTGGCAGGCGCGTCGGCGCCTTAAACAGCTCGATTTACACAATGTTTCAACTCGTCACGGCGATGGCTGGCAGGGCTGGCAGGCACGCGCCCCGTTTGACGCTATTATCGTGACGGCAGCACCGCCGGAAATCCCGGCTGCATTATTGGCGCAGCTTGATGAGGGCGGCATTCTTATTTTGCCTGTGGGTGATGAGCATCAGTTTCTTAAGCGGGTGCGTCGTCGCGGTGGCGAATATATCATCGACACTGTCGAAGCTGTGCGCTTTGTACCCCTTGTTCGCGGGGAACTGGCCTGAGTCCCGGAAATATCCTGTTTTCTTCAGGACGCCAGGGCGCAATGATATTTGCGTTTATGGCGATGCCCGTGGGCAGGCCAGAGTGTTAACGTTGGCAACGATACCGATGTGCTTTGAGTGGCAGGGGCGGTAACGAGGGAATCTGTGGTCGGCGTGCCGACGAAGGATGCATCTGCACAAGCAGAATCAGGCGGGTATGTCCGCCGCCCTGTAAGGGGGAACCAGGGATGGACCAGGTTGCGCCGTTAGCGTGTCTGTGGCCAAAGCAAGAAGGTAAATCAGTATTCATTCCTGGGGGATCAATGAGCGCGGGAAGCCCGAATTTCACATTACGCCGTTTGGCGGCCTTATCGCTGGTAAGCCTGTGGCTTGCTGGTTGTTCCAGTAATAACTCGCAGGCGCCCATCAGCTCGGTTGGCAGCGGTGGCGCCAGTACGGGCAATGAGGGCAGTGGTGGGATGCTGGTCAGTCAACCGCCGCCCATTCAAAATCAGACGCAGCAGGTTCCGGTCGCGCAGCAGCCGCAGATTCAGTCGGTTCAACCCGTGCAATCACAGCCTGTCGCGGTGCAGTCACAGCCGGTACAAACCCAGAACGGCCGCATTGTATATAACCGTAGCTACGGCAATATCCCTAAAGGTAGCTATACCGGTGGTGATACCTACACCGTCAAGCGCGGCGATACCCTCTTCTACATTGCCTGGATTACGGGTAATGACTTCCGTGACCTTGCACAGCGCAACAACATTTCCGAGCCATACAGCCTGAATGTTGGGCAAACATTGCAGGTTGGTAATGCCTCCGGCGGTACGATTACGGGTGGTAATGCCATTACACAGGCCGATGCGGCAGCGCAGGGAGTAAGTACTGCACAAAATTCAAACGCAGTTGTTGCGTCAAAACCGACAATTACGTATTCTGAAGATTCAGGTGAACAGAGTGCTAATAAAATGTTGCCCAGCAACCAGAGCAGCGGAACGATCGTCGCTCCGGTAACGGCGCCAACGGTTAGCACAACCGAAACCACTGCCAGCAGTTCGTCAACCAGTTCGCCGATTTCAACATGGCGCTGGCCAACGAGTGGCAACATTATCGAACCGTTTTCTGCTGCCGAAGGTGGCAATAAGGGGATCGATATCGCAGGATCGAAAGGCCAGGCTATCACCGCGACCGCCGATGGGCGCGTGGTTTATGCAGGCAACGCTCTGCGCGGTTACGGTAATCTGATTATCGTCAAACATAATGACGACTACCTGAGTGCCTACGCCCATAACGACACAATGCTGGTCCGGGAACAACAAGAAG
>CBIFVZ010000067.1:0-20466 GCA_966185765.1 uncultured Enterobacteriaceae bacterium
TTTCATTACTCCTGCTGACGGCAGCAAAGACGTGTTCGTACACTTCTCTGCAATTCAGGGTAATGGCTTCAAAACGCTGGCTGAAGGCCAGAACGTTGAATTTGAAATTCAGGACGGCCAGAAAGGCCCTGCGGCAGTTAACGTTACCGCAATCTGATTTCTTTCAGCTGACGCTGACCGTATATCGAAGCCCCGCCTGGTGCGGGGTTTTTTGTTTTCTTTTTCCCTGTTTTCCCGTCTTGATAAGCAGAAGGCTTTTTAATTGCCTGTCCGGTACAACACGAGGCAAACTTACTCCATCAATAAAGGCGTTGTGTTGCCACTAAGTGCATTTATTTGTGCGCAACCTTCATCTTCTGCCCATTTCAATCACACTCAGACGTTGTTAAGTGCGACAAACCATGATGGTAACTTCCTGTGCTGTCGCATCAACGGATGATTATTAACCCTTGTTTATTGTTTGCCCTGAACAGGCGAAAGCACGTCGATAACAGGTAAAACATTTCCCGGCGCGCATATTGGCGGTAAACTTGCCGCCTTTGACTGCCAGCAGGAGTTACCATGTCTTTTCTTTGCCCACTGTGCCATGCCCCGTTAGAAGAGGGCGTCAGCAGTTTGCGTTGTTGCGCAGGCCATCAGTTCGATAAAGCGAAAGAAGGGTATGTCAATTTGCTGCCGGTACAGCATAAACGCTCGCGTGAGCCGGGTGACAGTGCTGAGATGATGCGTGCACGACGGGCATTTCTTGATGCGGGTCATTATGCTCCACTGCGTGAAGCTCTTACGCAGCAATTGGCAAAACACTTGCCACAGCAGGGGGCGGATATTCTTGATATCGGCTGTGGCGAAGGTTACTACACGTCGGCGTTTGCTGAACTGGCACATCAGCGCGGGGGGATTGGCTATGGTCTGGATGTATCGAAGGCTGCGGTACGCTCCGGTGCAAAGCGCTACCCTGCAGTGCGCTTTTGCGTGGCATCCAGCCACCGTCTGCCGTTTGCCGATAATGCAATTGATGGCGTGGTACGTATTTATGCGCCGTGTAGCGCTCAGGAGCTGGCGAGGGTTGTCAGGCCAGGTGGCATTGTCGTAACAGCAGCGCCTGGGCCGCGTCATTTGTTACAGCTTAAGGGGCTGATTTATCAGGAAGTGAAATTGCATCAGGAACGGGACGAAGTGTTAACCGGGTTTGTGCTTCAGGAGCAGCAAACGCTGGCTTATCCGCTCACTTTAGACGGTGAGGCTGCACATGCCTTGCTGCAAATGACGCCGTTTGCCTGGCGCGCCCGACCAGAGGTTAAAGCGCAACTGTTACAGGAAACGGCATTTGCATGTGAAACCGATTTTGCTGTTAATGTCTGGCGGCGGGACGCTTAATCAGCCGTAAAACTGGCTATACAGGATCTGCACGCCAATCCCAATCAACACCAGGCCGCCGAGGATCTCGGCGCGCTTACCAAGCAGCGGACCGATAAAACGACCAATCATCATACCGAGCGTGGTCATAATCAGCGTTGCGCAGCCAATAGCCAGCGCTGTCCACCAGATGTTGACCTGTAAAAAGGCAAGGCCGACACCGACAGCCATCGCATCAAGACTGGTGGCAATTGCGGTTGTTACCAGCAGCCAAAAGCCGTGGCGCTGGCGAGGCGTTTCTTCATCGTCTGGTTTACCAAAGAGACCTTCATAAAGCATCCGTGAGCCAAGGAACAGCAGTAAAAAGAAGGCTATCCAGTGGTTCCAGTTCATGACGAATTGGCTTGCAAACATGCCGAGCGCCCAACCAACGAGTGGGGTGATCGCTTCAATCGTACCGAAAATCAGCCCCGTACGAAGTGCTTCACGAAACTTAGGTTTGTGCAGCACGGCGCCTTTACCGATAGACACGGCAAAGGCGTCCATAGACATGCCAAAAGCGAGAAGAAGGGTTGCGGAGAGATTCATTTTTCAGCCCTGACCGGGAAAACCATATGACACACCACTGCCCCCAGTATCAGCAGTTGATGCGCCTATGGTCTCGCCTGACCGAATTCGGCCCGTACGTGCCACGTTGTCAGACAACGAGTATGTTGACACGCACATTTCTTTTACAGAAATTAGCTACTCCCCAATAGATGGGCGTCACAATAACATATTTTGGGGATGTGTCTAACAAAAGTTTTTATTTATATCATTGCAGATTGATAACGATTTTCATTTTAATTTATTGGTAATGAGGTTGTTAATTTATTACATTGCGTTACCTGGTTTATAATATAGCAATGGCTATAACCTCGTTATTTTTTAATCAAAACCATAGCAAATGCTATATCTATAACCTATTGAGATGTAATAATAAATTTATATATTGATTCGAGGTCGTCTATATTTCGCACGCGAATGTAGAGGTTTTTTTGCTCTAATTTTATCACCAGCACACCATCCTCGGATAA
The DNA here is from genome assembly GCA_966185765.1 of uncultured Enterobacteriaceae bacterium. Classification (GTDB taxonomy): domain Bacteria; phylum Pseudomonadota; class Gammaproteobacteria; order Enterobacterales; family Enterobacteriaceae; genus CBIFVZ01. Next base: position 2,433 of record CBIFVZ010000067.1, read on the forward strand.
ATTGATGGCGTTAATTCGACGATAATCTATCCAGATACCTGTGTAGAAAAGACCTTGTGTTTTAAAGCGAAGGTAGGGTTGGCGCAGCCAGCCGATATAAATGGCCAGTAGTGCGGTACAGCCTAATAGCCAGGTGGTCAGCACCGGGCCGCTGCTGGTAACGTTGTTGTAGATAAGGATGGCAATGAGCACAGTGAAGATAGTGATATCAACCGGGTTTCGGCGCAACAGGGCGACCCTGAGCCGGGTTTTACCGCGCCGGCGGTCGAGTACCACATCCTCATAAATGCCCCAGGCAAGAAGCAGAATAATGAATACAACCAAAAGGGCTTGCGTTAGCGACATGGGGTTTCCTGATACAAAATGCCGGGGCGCAATGCCCCGGCAAGGGAGTGGACTTACAGGCCCAGCAGGCCAATGGCGTAGCCGACAATACCAATCACAAAGAAGCCGCAGATAATCCACAGCGCATTGACTTTTTTGCGCAACAGCCACATGCAGGCGAAGGTTAGCAGTAGCGGCACCAGCCCGGGCATCAGCTGATCAAGAATGTTCTGCACTGTGGTGACCTTCTCCGCGCCCGTCTGGTCAGTCACCCTTGAAACTACCAGTGGGATATTCACATGGGTCCATTTGTTGACCAGTGCTCCCATCACAAACAAGCCAAGAATGGACGCGCCTTCCGTCAGTTTTTGCAGGAAGCCGCCGCCCATGTCCTTCACAATATCCACCCCTTTACGGTAGCCGTAGGCCACACCGTAATAGCGTGTCAGCAGCCGCACCAGGTTAAACAGCACAAAGAACAATAGCGGGCCGAGCAGACTACCACTCATGGCAATACCGGCACCGAGGGCAGCGAATACCGGGCGCACTGTACCCCAGAATATTGGGTCACCTACACCCGCAAGCGGTCCCATCAGGCCAACTTTAATACCGTTGATGGCCGCATCATCAATCGGTGCGCCGTTAGCACGCTGCTCTTCCATTGCAAGCGTAACCCCCAGCACCGGAGCGGCCACGTAAGGATGGGTGTTGAAAAATTCCAGGTGGCGTTTAATGGCCTGGCGGCGGGCATCGTTGTTTTCCGGGTAGAGGCGACGGATAACCGGCACCATCGCAAAACAAAAGCCCAGCGCCTGCATGCGTTCGAAGTTCCATGAACCCTGGAACAGGTTTGAGCGCAGAAATACGCCGCGAATATCGCCCTGAGTCAGTTTTTTCTCAGGTGTTGCTTTAGTCATATCCACCATATCGTCCACCTGTTAATCCAGTTCGTTGTCGAGGTCGTTGTGGGCAGCCGCGGGAGCTGAGGCCGCCGGGCGGTTGTATTTCGGGCTGAGTTGGATGTAGAGGATAGCCATGACAGCGCCGATAACGCCCAGTGCCACCAGGTTAAAGTCGGTGAACGCGGCGGTGACGAAGCCGAGATAGAAAAATGGCATCAGGTAGCCTGCGCGCATCATGTTAATGACCATCGCGTAACCGACCACCACAATCATACCGCCTGCAATATTGAGGCCGTTGGTGACCACTTCCGGGATGGCGTTGAGCATGTTCTGCACTTCACTGGTGCCAACGGAAATGGCCACAATGACAGCAGGAATGGCGATACGCATGGCTTGCAGGAACAATGATGACACGTGGAGCCAGGACAGAGCGGTGAGTTTGCCTTTTTCGGCTGCACTGTCAGCCGCGTGCTGAAAGCCAACGGTGATGGTACGAACAATAATCGTCAGCACCTGGCCTGCGGCCGCAAGAGGGATAGCCAGAGCGATACCTGCGCCAATACTCTGGTGCCCGGCAATAACCAGAATGGTAGAAATGATGGAGGCCAGTGCGGCATCCGGCGCTACCGCAGCACCAATGTTCATCCAGCCCAGGGCTATCATTTCCAGCGTACCGCCGATGATAATGCCGGTTTTCATGTCTCCCAGCACGGCACCAATGAGCGTACAGGCTACCAGCGGGCGGTGAAACTGGAACTCATCAAGCACTGACTCCATACCTGCAATACAGGCAACGATAAATATCAGCACAATCTGAAGCGTAGTAATCTCCATTATACTTCTCCTGTTTAATCGGACTACTGTGAAGGCTGAGTAAACAAATCCGCACAGCGCGGCTTATTTATTCATTTTGCTAATCAGGTCCATCATTTTCAGGCGCGGATCGCTTGAGACTTTACGCACCTCCAGCTCAATACCGTGCTGGTTGAGCCAGGTGAAAGCATCAATATCCTTTTGATCGACGGAGACGGCGTTATTGACCTGGGTTTTTCCCTGACGATAGGCCATACCGCCGATATTAACCGTGGTTATCTTTACGCCACCTTCCACCAGGCGCGCCACGTCGGTAGGGTTGGTGAACAGCAGCATTACGCGCTCACGTGCATATTTGGGGTTGTTGTAGACGCGAATCATTTTAGCAACATCGACAACGTGGGCGGTGACGCCAGGTGGGGCAACCTGGGTGAGGAGTGTTTTGCGGACCTGGTCGGCGGCCACTTCGTCGCTGACCACAATGATGCGGGTAACGTTAGTTTCTTTGGTCCAGCGTGTGGCGACCTGACCGTGAATCAGTCGGTCATCAATACGGGCAAGACCAATTACCATATAATCATCCGGTCCCATCGGCTTAGCGGGTGCGGCGGGGTGGACTGTGGGGGCGGCTTCGGTGACGACCGGGGCTGGTTTTGCTGATGCCTTTGCCTTGAGCGCCTTCACGCCCTCACTACCGGCTTCGACAGCAATGGAAATCAGTTCCTCAAAAGAAGGGTTGTCGTCGCGCGCCATCAGCGTTTCTACCAGCATCGGGATATTCACCCCGGCGATGACGTCATAGTGTGCTTTATCTACAACAATGCGGCTGGCGGCATTAAAGGGACTGCCGCCCCAGGTGTCTACCAGAAACAAAACCCCCTGGTTGGTGTCGAGTTTTTCGAGCTGTGCGTGATATTTTTCGATCAGGGTTTCAGCATTCTCCCCCGGCACGAAATCAATCCAGCCCACGTTTTGTTGCTCCCCGAGCAGCATTTCAGCGGTTTTTAACAACTGCTCTGCTGCCCAGCCGTGCGTGCCTATGACAATAGCAATAGTCACTCGCTACCTCCTGTGTTGTCCTTCGGCCACTCTGTCGTACCCGGACAAAATGAATCGATTCATACAAGGGTTGATTGAGGAACGTCTTGTTACCGCGAATAATTTTAGAGCGTGAAAATAGTTTTTTTGTGATGGACTTCCGTAATTTAGTGACGAATCACAATTAATTTCACAGTGTGAAATATGAGCAGTCGCGACAACAAATTGCAAAGTCCGGTAAATCTTTGCCAAAGGGGTAACCCCTTTGCTATGGTATTTGTCCGTCTACCTTTTTGAGGAGCTTTGGGCAGTTGCCCTCCGTATGGACCGTCACCGACGTCTTATCACTCTCAGGCTGGCCTGTGCCGCCTCATCCGCTGGCGTAACGCGCCAACACTCTCTTGATGTATTTTTAGCGCCCCAGGATGCCAGGGTGCCGTTTAGCTATTCCCGTTGCAGGAGCTTGTCATGGAATTTTTAATGGACCCCTCTATTTGGGCGGGATTACTGACGCTGGTCGTGCTCGAGATTGTTCTGGGCATTGATAACCTGGTATTTATTGCCATCCTTGCCGATAAGTTGCCACCTAAGCAGCGCGATAAAGCGCGCCTGATTGGTCTGTCGCTGGCGTTGTTTATGCGCCTGGGACTGCTTTCGCTGATTTCATGGATGGTGACGCTGACTAAACCACTGTTTAGCGTAGGCGAGCTTACGTTCTCGGGGCGTGATTTGATTATGCTGGTTGGTGGTCTGTTCCTGCTGTTTAAGGCGACGACCGAACTGCATGAGCGACTTGAAAACCGCCAGCACGACGGCGAGCATGGCAAGGGTTATGCCAGCTTCTGGGTGGTGGTATTGCAGATTGTGGTGCTTGATGCCGTCTTCTCGCTCGATGCGGTGATTACCGCTGTTGGCATGGTGAACCATCTGCCGGTGATGATGGCTGCCGTGGTGATTGCAATGGCGGTGATGCTGCTGGCCTCTAAGCCACTGACTAACTTTGTCAATGCGCATCCTACGGTGGTCGTGCTGTGCCTGAGTTTCCTTTTGATGATTGGTCTGAGCCTGGTTGCCGAAGGCTTTGGTTTCCATATTCCGAAAGGCTACCTCTACGCCGCGATTGGCTTTTCCATCATCATTGAAGCGTTTAATCAGATTGCGCGTCGTAACTTTATCCGCCACCAGTCACGTCGCCCACTGCGCGCACGTACCGCAGAAGCAATTCTGCGCCTGATGGGTAACCGCAATGCCGCAGCTGCCCAGTCAGAGAGCAACAACCCAGTAATGCCAATCCAGGCGGAGGCGTTTGCTGAAGAAGAACGTTACATGATTAATGGCGTGCTGACGCTGGCGTCACGTTCGCTTCGCAGCATCATGACCCCGCGCGGAGAAATCAGCTGGGTGGATGCCAGTCTGTCGCTGGATGAAATTCGCCAGCAGCTGCTCTCCTCGCCTCATAGCCTGTTCCCGGTGTGCCGTGGCGAACTTGATGAGCTGATTGGTGTGGTGCGTGCCAAAGAATTGCTGGTGGGGCTGGACGAAGGCGTGGACGTGGCGGCGATTGCAGCTTCCACTCCGGCCATTGTGGTTCCGGAGACGCTGGACCCGATAAATCTGCTGGGTGTGTTGCGTCGTGCGCGCGGTAGCTTTGTCATTGTTACCAACGAGTTTGGCGTAGTGCAGGGGCTGGTAACACCCCTTGACGTACTGGAAGCGATCGCGGGCGAGTTCCCGGACGCGGACGAAACGCCGGAAATCATTGCCGACGGTAACGGCTGGCTGGTGAAGGGCACCACGGACCTGCATGCGTTGCAGCAGCGCCTCAACCTGCACACGCTGGTGGATGAAGAAGAAGATATTGCCACTGTCGCAGGGTTGGTTATTTCCGTTAACGGGCAAATCCCTAAGCCTGGCGATGAAATCAGCCTGCCGCCGCTGCGCATCACTATTGTTGAGGCCAACGACTATCGCGTTGACCTGGTGCGCGTGGTGAATGAAACGCCGGTGGACGACGAAGAAGAGTAAGTCAGGACGCGTCAGCGGGTTGTGGCCCCTGGCGCGTACCGGACAGTCGGCTGTAGCCTGCCAGCCAGACGGGAAATTCCCCCAGCGGCATCGGACGGGCAAACAGCCAGCCCTGTAATACCTGCACCTGCTGATGACGCAGGTGCTCTTCCTGCAAACTGGTCTCAACACCTTCGGCCACAAGCTTAATCCCCAGCCGTTGACCCAGTTCAATAATCATACCTACCACGCGCGAGTTCACGGCATCTGTGCCGATGGCGGCAGTAAAAGACTTATCGATTTTCAGTACGTCGGGCTTGAGCATTTCGAGCCAGGCCAGTGAGCTGTGGCCGGTACCGAAGTCATCAATCGCCAGTTGAACGCCAATATTACGTAGCTGGCGGAATACCTGCGGGTCAAGATGCTGCAAATCCTCGCGCTCGGTGAGCTCCAGCGTTAACTGTTGTGTGGGGCGAGCAGGGAACCAGTAGCGCTCCAGATCGCTGATAATCAGTCCGTTGAGAAAATGGTCAGCGGCAACATTGATACCGATATGGAAATCACGGCTTGCCGGAAAAACGCTGAGATGGCGTACGGCATCATCAAGTACGTAGCGCGTGAGCGGCACTATCAGATTTTCCTGCTCGGCAATGGGGATAAAAATATCCGGTGAAATCCAGCCCTGGCGCGGGTTGTTCCAGCGCAGCAGAAGTTCAACACCGACGCACTGATGCGTCTGAGAGCTTAACAGCGGCTGACACCAGACCTCGAATTCCCGTCTGGCGATACCGAGCGTGATTTCACGTGAGAAGCTCATACGGCTGGCGGTGACAAGCCAGGTGATAAAACCAATCAATAACCCAAGCAACAGCGCCAGTGGGAACTGGCTCAACAGACTACGGCTGGCAAGCAAAGTGGCAGAGGGACCAATCAGCGAAATGGAGAAGGGGAGCAGGGCAGAGCGAAAAACCGTCTCGGTCTCGTTGTCTTTAAGCGGTGTCCGGCCAAGTTGACTGCTGCCGTATTCCAGATGGACGTTACCTACATTCAGTACCGTGCGCGTTATCCAGGGCGTTTGCGGGGTAACCATCAGGCGGGTGAGCAGCGCGATATTGACAATCTGCATCACGCCGTCGTCTCCGTCATCGTTGACGGGGGTCCATTTGATAAGAATGGGTGAACCTTTGAGCAGCACTTTATCCAGAGACAGGAACATAGCGGGCTTTGCGCTGGGGAGAGAAGGCTCCAGAGTGCTTACCGGTACATTGCGCTGGCCAAACACGCTGGAACAATAAAGGATACTGTCCTTAATCAGCACAATAGCCCGTAGTGTGCGGGCTTTTGCAACATACTGCCCTAGTGCCTGGTGCATGTCATCACACGGCTTTCCGACCAGAGGAGCCACGCGTACGCTAATCTCTTCATGAGGAATTAACAGGTTTTCCATCGTCGTAACGGCATAGCGGCCAAAGTCCTGCACTTTGTGTTGATTGACGCTACGTGTGACCAGAAAGCGCACACCCATTGTCAGGAATACTGCCAGAATTGCCAGCGAAAAACTCAGAATAATCCGCCGTCGACGGTAATTTCTGATGATGTGCTGCGCCGTTTGCATCCGTGTTGTCCTGTTAAGATATATTCACAGAAAAGAGAGAATTGTTTTTGTTAAGTGTAGCGGGAGCCTGTGGAGCCGGTAGGAAATATCTGACGCCCTGCACCAGAGTGCAGGGCATTCAGAATAAGGGGGAGTTTAGTCGCACTGAACTTTGATAGCCAGGCCACCGCGCGAGGTTTCGCGGTACTTGGCATTCATGTCTTTACCGGTTTCGTACATTGTCTCGATGACTTTATCAAGCGAAACCCGCGGCTCGCTGGTGCGACGTAGCGCCATACGTGCGGCGTTGATGGCTTTTACTGAAGCAATGGCGTTACGTTCAATACAGGGTACCTGTACCTGGCCTGCAACCGGATCGCAGGTCAGCCCGAGGTTATGCTCCATGCCAATTTCAGCGGCAATGCATACCTGTTCCGGGCTGGCGCCCAGAAGCTCAGCCAGGCCTGCCGCCGCCATAGAGCAGGCTACGCCCACTTCACCCTGGCAGCCCACTTCAGCGCCTGAGATGGAAGCATTCATTTTATACAAAATGCCAATAGCGCCAGCTGCCAGGAAATAGCGGGTGTAAATCTCTGCCGTCACTGGCTCGATAAAGCGGTCGTAATAGGCAAGCACGGCGGGCACAATGCCACACGCACCGTTGGTTGGTGCTGTCACCACGCGCCCACCGGCGGCATTTTCTTCGTTCACCGCCAGCGCAAACATATTCACCCAGTCAACCACGTTCATCGGGTCGTTTGACAGGCTACCGGTTGAGACCAGCATGCGGCGCAGCGCGGCGGCGCGGCGCGGCACACGCAACGGTCCAGGTAGCACGCCTTCGGTGTTCAGGCCGCGATCGATACAGGCGCGCATGGTCTGCCAGACACGTTCAAAATAAGCGGCAATGTCCTCTTTGCTGTGCAGCGCCAGTTCGTTTTTCATCACCATGCCGGAAAGCGACAACCCGGTGTCATGGCAGTGTGCCAGCATGTCGTTGGCGCTATGGAACGGGTATGGCACGGTAACTTCATTCAGTGCGGATTTGCCAAAATGCTCTTCATCAACGATAAAGCCGCCGCCGATGGAGTAATACGTTTTGCTGTAGATATCGCGCTCACCGGCATAAGCATGAATTTGCATACCGTTTTCGTGCAGCGGCAGGTTGTCACTGTGAAAGCGCATACCGTTATCCTGCGGGAAATCTACCTCACGGCGACCATTTGCCAGCAGCAGGCGACCGCGGGTTTCAACATCGCGAATAAAGGCCGGTATAGCGTCAATATCGACGTTGTCAGGCAGGTTGCCCGCCAGGCCCATAATAATGGCGATATCCGTATGGTGGCCTTTACCGGTCAGCGAGAGCGAACCGTACACGTCCACCGCGACGCGATCGACGCTGTCCAGCAGCCCTTTTTCGACCAGATCATCGACAAACTGCTTACCGGCTTTCATCGGCCCGACGGTGTGTGAGCTTGAAGGCCCAATGCCGACTTTGAACATGTCGAAGGTGCTAATCACGGTATTACTCCTGCCAGGGGCGCCACTGCGCCGAAGGTCTACAATTGCGGCTAGTGTAAGGGCAACTGCGTACACGCAGTGAACTATTCACATGAATTAAACTAATAGAAAGATTGAATTTTACTTATCCCACACAGAATGGCATCAGGACAATGTTCTATATATGGGCATATTCTCAGAAGGAAAGTATAGTCAGTATCGATAGCCTGTTTGCAGAGCCAGCTCACGAATTATGCCAGCGGTCATGCCCCAGACGAAGTACTGCTGATACCACGACAGCCAGACCCGGCGTTCACCGTCGAATCGCTTGATATCCAGCGGGTGGTAGCGACCCAGGCGCAGCGCCTCCTGAAGCGGCATTTCAAACACCGAGGCCACTTCATCTTCACAGGGACGATAAGGAATATCCGGTGGAATAATGCCGACAACAGGCGTGACGCGAAAGCCGCTGACGCTATCGACCGGCGGCAAAATACCCACCACTTCCACACAGTCGGGTGGGATGGCGACCTCTTCGTAGGCTTCGCGTAGCGCGGCGGCAATGAGTGAAGTGTCGCTGCTGTCCATCGCACCGCCAGGAAACGCCACCTGACCGGCGTGTTTGCGCAGACGCGCCGAGCGCTGCGTCAGTAGCAGTCCCGGTTGCGCGCGCCGCACAACCGGCACCAGCACCGCCGCCTGGCGCTGATTGGCGGTAATCTTGCGCGGCTGCGGGCGCAGCAGCAGGAAACGAGAGAGGAAGTTGTCGAGCGTCAGCGGGTTATCCGTCATATCTTATCGTTCGGTCAGGCGCAGGATGCGGTTAACTTTAGCAAATGTCTCCTGATATTCCGCTTCTTCAATGCTGTCGGCAACAATCCCACCGCCGGCAGAGCAATAAAGTTTTCCATCACAGGCGCTAAGCGTGCGGATAGTAATACTGGTATCCATACCCCCGCAGGCGCTGATATAGCCAATACTGCCGCACCAGGCGTTGCGCCGCTGCGGCTCCAGCGCTTCAATAATTTCCATTGCGCGTACTTTAGGAGCGCCCGTGATAGAACCACCGGGAAAGGCGGCGCGCAACAGATCCGTGGCATTAAGGTCGTCGCGCAGCCGTGCAGTAATGGTGCTGACCAGGTGATGAACAGCGGGAAACGGCTCCACGACAAAAAGCTCCGGTACGCGCACGCTGCCGGGCTGTGCCACACGCCCCACGTCATTGCGCAGTAAATCTACAATCATCAGGTTCTCTGCCCGGTCTTTGGGCGAGGAGGCGAGGCGCTGCGCCTGTTGTGCGTCAGCATCAGGGTCAGCCAGGCGCGGTAGTGTGCCTTTAATAGGGCGAGTCTGTATCTCACCGTTTGCGAGGCGAATAAAGCGTTCCGGTGACAGACTGAGAATGGCGCTACCAGGCAGGCGCAGAAATGCACTGAAGGGGGCCTTATTATCCGCATTTAATTTGGTGAATGCCTGCCACTCGTCACCTTCATAGTGGGCGCAAAAACGTTGGGCCAGATTAACCTGATAGCAGTCCCCACTGCGCAGGTAGTCCTGGATCTGGCGAAACTTTTCGCCGTACTGCGCGCGTGTCATATTGCTTTGCCAGGCACCGCGAAGGCGCAGTGGCGCACGCGTAAGGCGGGGAAGGGAAAGCAGCCAGTTAAGGCGTACCTGCGCATCTGTATGGCTTACCAGCGTCACGCACTGACGCTTATGGTCAACAATCAATGCCCAGTCGTAAATGCCCACTGCCATATCGGGTATCGCGATATCGGCCTCGGCTGTTGTGGGCAGCGTTTCAAAACTGCGCCCGAGGTCATAGCCAAAAAGACCAAGTGCACCGCCCTGAAAAGGCAAATCATCTGTTTGCGAAGCGGTAATATTTCGTTCAGCTATTACCTGTGCTAATCGTTTAAGTGGGCAATCTGTGTGGGTAAGCAGGCGTCCATCGTCATATTCAACGTGCGTAATACCTGCGCGTGTTTGTAATGTGACTTGCGGTTTGGCGGTAAGAATATCAAAGCGGCTGCTCGCATGTTCGGCATGGCCGGAATGCAGCAGCATTGCCCACGGCAGATGGCTGAGCGGGGCAAACCAGTGTTCGGCGGCATCTTTGCGCCAGGGCAGGGAAACGGTGGAAACAGGAACAGGACAGGTCAACGGCATCACATCACTTCATCACAACAGAAAGGGCTAAGGATGCCATAACTACGCACGTCTGGCATCTGTCGTGCGCGCGTGAAATAATAAGTCCCGCAAAATTTCAGGAGTCGACCATGTTCGCAGGCCTTCCTTCTTTATCTCATGAGCAGCAGCAAAAAGCAGTAGAGCGCATTCAGGAACTGATGTCACAGGGTGTCAGTAGCGGGGCAGCCATTGCGCAGGTAGCGCAGGAAATTCGCGAAACCCACAGCGGCGACAGAATTGTGGCGCGTTTTGAGGACGACGAGCAGGAATAAATTCACCTCTTCGCACGAAGAGGTGAAGCACAATCAGTCTACTGCGGCGATGATTTTGATTTCGACCTTAAACGCCGCTTTCATTAGCGTGGCCTGGACGGTGCAACGTACAGGGGCGTGACCGGCAACGACCCAGGCATCCCAGGCGCGGTTCATTTCAGCGAAATCCGCTTTATCAGCGAGAAAAATCGTCGCATCGAGGATGCGGGTTTTATCGCTGCCTTGCTCAGCCAGCATCTCATCAATCTGTTGCAGCGTATTTTGCGTCTGCTCGAATGCATCTGCCTCAAGGTTCTCCGGCACGCCGGTGTAATACAGCGTGTGATTATGAATGACCGCGTCTGACCAGCGGGCTTCCGGCTTAATACGCACAATAGACATAGCGTTGTTCCTTTCATAGCGTGAAGATAAAGATGTTAAGCCTGCCATAATCAGTAAGGCGCGTCACCTCTTGCTGGCGTTAGCTCCACGGCCCTGACATAATTACTGGGAATTTTTCCAGGGGGTAGCGTGACGGACGATTTTGCAGCAGATGGCCAGTTGGCGCGAGCCATTCCCGGCTTCAAACCGCGTGAGCCACAGCGCCAGATGGCGCAGGCGGTGACAAAGGCCATTGAGACCGGCACCCAACTGGTTGTTGAGGCCGGGACCGGCACTGGTAAAACCTATGCCTATCTGGCTCCGGCGCTACGCTCGGGTAAAAAAGTTATCATCTCTACCGGCTCAAAGGCGCTTCAGGATCAGCTTTACAGTCGTGACCTCCCAACGGTGCGCAAGGCGCTGGCGTACACCGGGCGACTGGCGCTACTGAAAGGGCGTGCTAACTATCTTTGTCTTGAGCGTCTTGAACAACAGGCGCTGGCGGGCGGTGACCTGCCGGTGCAGTTGTTAAGCGAAGTGGTGCGTCTGCGTAGCTGGTCGTCAGAAACGGTCGATGGCGATATCAGTACCTGTCTGGATGTGGCGGAAGACTCGGCGGTGTGGCCGTTGGTGACCAGCACTAACGATAACTGTCTTGGCGCTGACTGCCCGTTGTATAAAGAGTGCTTTGTGGTCAAAGCGCGTAAAAAAGCGATGGATGCGGATATCGTAGTGGTAAACCACCACCTTTATCTGGCGGACATGGTGGTCAAAGAGAGCGGTTTTGCCGAGCTAATCCCTGAAGTCGACGTCACTATCTTCGATGAAGCCCATCAAATTCCCGATATTGCCAGCCAGTATTTCGGCCAGTCGCTCTCCAGCCGCCAGTTACTGGATCTGGCGAAAGATTTCACCATTGCCTATCGCACCGAAGTTAAAGATACCCAACAGCTGCAAAAGTGTGCCGATCGGCTGGCCCAGAGTGCGCAGGATTTCCGGCTACAGTTAGGTGAGCCAGGCTATCGTGGAAACCTGCGCGACCTGCTGGCTGACGCCAATATTCAGCGGGCGTTGCTGTTGCTCGATGATGCGCTGGAGCTGTGCTATGACGTGGCAAAGTTGTCGCTGGGCCGCTCGGCCATACTCGATGCGGCGTTTGAGCGTGCCACGTTGTATCGCGCCCGCCTTAAGCGCCTGAAAGAAACCAGCCAGCCGGGTTACAGCTACTGGTACGAATGCACCTCGCGCCACTTTAACCTGGCGCTGACGCCGCTGACGGTGGCGGAAAAATTCCGTGAAGTGATGGAGCAGCGTAAGGGGGGCTGGGTGTTTACCTCTGCAACGCTGTCGGTTAACGACCAACTTAGCCACTTCACTGACAGGCTCGGTATCAGCGATGCCGAATCGCTGCTGCTGCCCAGCCCATTTGATTATGAACGCCAGGCGCTCTTGTGTGTGCCGCGTGCGCTGCCGATGGCGCGCCAGCCCGGCGCGGCAAGGCGTCTGGCGCAAATGCTTCGCCCGATGATTGAAGCTAACAATGGCCGCTGCTTTATGCTGTGCACGTCACACGCCATGATGCGCGAGCTGGCGGGCGAGTTCCGCGCCACGATGACCTTACCCGTACTGCTACAGGGTGAAACCAGTAAAGGACAACTGCTCGCACAGTTTGTGGAGGCCGGAAATGCACTGCTGGTTGCCACCAGTAGCTTCTGGGAAGGTGTTGATGTGCGTGGCGACGCACTGTCGCTGGTGATTATTGACAAACTGCCGTTTACGTCGCCAGACGATCCGCTGTTGAAAGCACGTATGGAAGACGCCCGTTTGCGCGGGGTTGATCCGTTTAACGATGTTCAACTGCCCGAAGCGGTGATTGCGCTTAAGCAGGGGGTCGGTCGTCTTATCCGCGATATCGATGACCGGGGCGTGCTGGTGATTTGCGATGAGCGTCTGGTCTCGCGTCCTTATGGCGAGGTATTCCTCAACAGCCTGCCGCCGTCACCGCGTACGCGGGATATAAAACGCGCGCTTGCCTTCCTGACTGCGCCGTCTGAACAGTAAAGTGCATCATACTGTGGTATGATGCGCGCCGTTTTTCTCCCTGCACCGTCACCGAGGTTGACTGAGCCATGCGAATTCTCGCCATTGATACCGCCACCGAGGCCTGCTCCGTGGCGCTGGGGCTGGACGACACCACCCTGAGTCATTTTGAACTTTGCCCGCGTGAACATACTCAGAGGATATTGCCTATGGTGCGCGATATCCTGAACCAGGGCGCAGTTAATTTGTCTGACATAGAAGTGCTGGCGTTTGGTCGTGGGCCGGGGAGTTTTACTGGCGTGCGTATCGGCATTGGCATTGCTCAGGGGCTGGCGTTAGGCGCAGCGCTGCCAATGGTTGGCGTGTCGACGCTTGCCACAATGGCGCAGGGCGCATTTCGTAAAAGCGGTGCCACGCGTGTGCTGGCGGCTATTGATGCGCGCATGGGCGAGGTCTACTGGGCTGAGTACCAACGCAACGCAGACGGTAGCTGGCAGGGCGAGGCGACTGAAGCGGTGTTAAAGCCAGAGGCTGTTGCTGAGCGGTTGAAGCAGCTTGAGGGCCGCTGGTCTACAGTGGGTACAGGCTGGCAAGCGTGGCCCGGGTTGGGGCGCGACTGTGGGCTTGAATTAGAGGATGGCGGGGTGCTGTTGCCTGCCGCAGAAGATATGCTGCCGCTGGCGCATTATAGCGCGGCGCAAGGCCGTACCGTTGCGGCTGAGAACGCCGAGCCAGTCTATCTGCGCAATGAGGTTGCGTGGAAGAAGCTGCCGGGGCGCGAATAACGGCTCGTTCGTCAAGTACGGGTTAAGGAGCAACAACATGGCGGTGCAAATGAAAAAAGCAGGCTTACTATTCGTCGCAGCGCTGACGCTGGCCCTGAGCGGATGCGCGACGGTGCCAGATGCCATCAAAGGAACCAGTCCTACGCCGCAGCAGGATTTGGTGCGGGTAATGAGCGCACCGCAGTTGTATGTCGGGCAGGAAGCGCGTTTTGGTGGCAAAGTAGTCAATATTCACAACCTGCAGGGAAAAACGCGGCTGGAAATTGCCACTATGCCACTCGATGACATGGCCGCACCATTGCTGGGGGCGCCATCACGCGGGCGTATTCTGGCTGATGTCCAGGGCTTTCTCGACCCGGTCGATTTTCGCAACCAACTGGTGACGGTGGTGGGGCCAATAACCGGTACTGAGCAGGGTAAAATCGGTGAATCGACCTACACCTTCATGGTGATGCAGGCAGACGGCTTTAAACGCTGGCGCGTGCAACAGCAGGTGGTGATGCCGCCGCAGCCCATCGACCCGTGGTTGTGGGGCGGACCCGGCCCTGGACGTCATGGCTACTGGGGTGGGCCGTGGGGAGGCTGGTATAATCCCGGCCCGGCACAGGTCCAAACCTTCGTGACTGAATAATCTATTGAATTGTAAGTATTTTAGACAGCGACTGGTTCGCTGTCTCTTTGTTTCCAGGACGGAACGAAAATATTTAGTGATGGGCTTCGCAACCTGCTAACGGGTTAATAACCAAACTGGTACGCTGAGTTAATATTATGTTAACAATGTGCTGGATTTGCCGGGGTTGTGATGACGACGAATAATAATTTCAGAGGTGAAACCTTGCAGAAAGTTTGGCTTAATCGCTATCCGGAGGATGTTCCGGCGAACATCAATCCCGATCGTTATTTATCTCTGGTTGATCTTTTTGAACGCGCAGCGACCCGCTTTGCCGACAGCCCCGCCTTTATTAACATGGGCGAGGTGATGACCTTTCGTAAACTTGAAGAGCGCAGCCGCGCTTTCGCTGCGTACTTACAGGACGGGTTGGGGCTTAAAAGAGGCGACCGCGTGGCGCTGATGATGCCTAACCTGCTGCAATATCCGGTAGCGCTGTTTGGTATTCTGCGTGCGGGTATGGTGGTGGTGAACGTTAACCCGCTTTATACGCCGCGCGAGCTGGAGCACCAGCTTAATGACAGCGGTGCCAGCGCTATTGTTATCGTCTCCAACTTTGCTCATACGCTGGAAAAAGTTGTCGATAAAACCGGCGTTAAGCACGTTATTTTAACCCGCATGGGTGACCAGCTTTCCACGGCAAAAGGGACACTGGTTAACTTTGTGGTCAAATATATCAAACGTCTGGTACCCAAATATCACCTACCGCACGCCACGTCATTTCGCCGTGCTCTGCAGGCGGGCTACCGCATGCAGTACATCAAACCGGAAGTGAGCGGCGACGATATTGCCTTTTTGCAATATACCGGTGGTACTACCGGTGTTGCCAAAGGTGCTATGCTCAGCCACCGCAATATGCTGGCAAACCTGGAGCAGGTGAAGGCCACCTATGGGCCGCTGCTTCACGAGCATCGTGAGCTGGTGGTGACGGCTCTGCCGCTGTATCACATTTTTGCACTCACCATTAACTGCCTGCTGTTTATCGATCTCGGCGGACAAAACCTGCTTATCACCAATCCACGCGATATTCCCGGCATGGTGAAAGAGTTGAGCAAATATCCTTTTACCGCTATTACCGGCGTGAACACGTTGTTCAATGCGTTGTTGAATAACAGCGAATTTCATAAGCTGGATTTTTCAAATATGAATCTGGCTGCCGGCGGTGGGATGCCGGTTCAACATGTGGTGGCTGAACGCTGGGAAAAACTCACCGGTCATTACCTGCTTGAAGGCTATGGCCTGACAGAATGTGCGCCGCTGGTCAGCGTTAACCCGTATGACATCGATTACCATAGCGGCAGTATTGGCCTGCCGGTGCCGTCCACTGACGTAAAACTGGTGGATGATGATGACAATGAGGTGGCAAAAGGCGAGCCGGGTGAGCTGTGCGTGCGTGGCCCGCAGGTCATGCTCGGCTACTGGAATCGGCCTGATGCCACTGAGGAAATCATGAAGGGCGGTTGGCTGCATACAGGCGATGTCGCGGTGATGGATGAGGAAGGCTTCATGCGCATTGTCGACAGGAAGAAGGACATGATTCTGGTCTCGGGTTTCAACGTGTATCCTAACGAAATCGAAGACGTGGTGATGCAGCATGACGGTGTACAGGAAGTGGCCGCCGTTGGTGTTGAGTCTGAGGCCAGCGGTGAAACGGTGAAAATCTTTGTGGTGAAAAAAGACGCCTCACTGACGCAAGAGGCGCTGATTGCTTTTTGTCGTCGCCATCTTACCGGTTACAAAGTGCCCAAAAAGGTGGAGTTTCGCGACGAGTTACCCAAATCCAATGTGGGCAAAATTTTACGTCGAGAACTGCGTGACGAAGCCAATAAGAAAGGCAACAATAGCGCCTGAACCCAGGTCAGTTACCCGAACGCCGGCCACGCCGGCGTTTTTTATGGGCCAGAGAAAGAGAATACGATTTGAATTATCAGATAATTACCGATGAACAAGGCCTTGTCGCCGTGTGTGAACAGGCGCGCCGTGCACCTGCTGTGGCGCTGGATACCGAGTTTGTTCGCACCCGTACCTATTACCCACAGCCTGGCCTGATTCAGCTCTATGACGGCGAAACCGTATCGCTTATCGACCCGCTAGCTATCCAGGATATGAGCGCGTTTCGTGCATTGTTACTCGATGAGGCGGTGACCAAATTTTTGCACGCGGGCAGTGAAGACCTTGAGGTCTTCCTCAATGCGTTTGGCACCATGCCGGTGCCATTTATAGACACTCAGGTGCTGGCGGCGTTTCTTAACCATCCGCTTTCGACGGGTTTTGCCACTATGGTAGAAACCTACAGCGGTGTGGTACTGGATAAGAGTGAATCACGCACAGACTGGCTGGCTCGCCCGTTGACAGAGAAGCAGCTGGATTATGCCGCAGCGGATGTCTGGTATCTGTTGCCGATAGCGCGTCGTCTGATGGACGATATCGCCAGCACCGGCTGGCTGGAGGCTGTTCAGGATGAGTGCCGCTTAATGGCACAGCGACGCGCAGAGCCGCTGGCACCTGAAGATGCCTACCGTGAGATTGGCAACGCCTGGCAGTTGCGCACACGCCAGCTGGCGTGCCTGAAACTGATGGCCGCTTGGCGACTGAATAAAGCGCGTGAGCGCGATCTGGCGGTCAATTTTGTGGTACGTGAAGAACACCTGTGGCAGGTGGCGCGTTATATGCCAGGTACGCTCGGTGAACTCGACAGCCTGGGTCTCTCCGGCAGCGAAATTCGTTTCCACGGTAAAACGCTGCTCGACTTCGTGGCAGAGGCCAAAGCCTTACCGGAAAGCGCGCTTCCTGAACCGGTGGTGAATCTGATTGATATGCCCGGTTATCGTAACGCCTTTAAGTACATCAAAGCGCTGGTGCAGGATGTGGCGAAAGAGAAGGGGCTGAGTCCTGAGCTTATCGCCTCACGTCGCCAGATTAACCAGTTACTGAACTGGCACTGGAAACTCAAGCCGTCGACCTCGCTGCCTGAGCTGGCAAGTGGCTGGCGTCATGCGTTGTTTGCGGGGCGACTTGAGACATTGCTAGCTGATTTTTAATATTCCCACGCCGTCTTCGGGCGGCGAATAGCTGGCGGAATGCTGGGAATAAAGTCATGCGCAATCATACTCAGGTTATGTCGACGTGACTGAGAAAAGATAAGCATGTCCGACATAATAAGGCGAGGGTAACGGTAAAAAATAACCCCCGGTAATGCGAGCATTGCCGGGGGTTATTATTAACGTGATTCTTCCGCTTCCGGCAGCGTCACGTTGAGTTCAAGTACGGATATATCTTCGCCCTTTTGCTCAAGCTGCACGCTGACCATTTCCGGATCGATTTTCACATATTTGCAAATCACATCCAGAATATCGCGTTTAAGCTGCGGCAAATAATGGGGTTCAGAATCACCACGGCGGCGTTCTGCGACAATAATCTGTAATCGTTCTTTGGCGATACTGGCTGTGTTCTTTTTTCGTGAAAGAAAAAAGTCAAGTAATGCCATGACTTATCCTCCGAACAGGCGTTTGAGGAAACCTTTCTTCTCTTCTTCAATGAAG
>CBIFVZ010000068.1:0-20294 GCA_966185765.1 uncultured Enterobacteriaceae bacterium
TTTATCATTTCAAGTCATACTAATTTAAATTTTATCCAATTGGTATTTTATTTTTTAAAAACGATGTAAAAATTAACATCATTTATTAGCAACCGAAGCTTCCAGTAAAAATTATACGGATAACCTCAATTATCCCGGCAGGCTCTTATTGTCCTGTGTAAAAACTTACTGAAACAGACAGCCACTATCAGAATCAGTAAGAAATATTAATGTTATATGCAAAAGGTTTAAGAAAAATTCTTAACACCCCATACCGATCGCAGTTAACCACACATCACCATCACGTTGATTGCTTTTTAGGCATAAAAAAGCCCGGCATCGCCGGGCGTTAAATCAATCGACAGTTGCGTTTATGGCTGGGCAACGAAACCAATGGCTTCGTACACCTTTTTCACTGTTTCGCCAGCATGTGCACGCGCTTTCTGCGCACCTTCCTTCATCACTTGTTGCAGGAAAGCCTCATCATTACGGTAACGATGGTAACGTTCCTGCAATTCGCTCAGCATGCCGGATACGGCTTCTGCCACTTCGCCTTTCAGGTGACCATACATCTTGCCTTCAAAGTGCTGTTCCAGCTCGGCAATCGTCTTACCGGTCACACCTGACAGAATGTCCAGCAGGTTGGCAACGCCAGCTTTATTCACCACATCATAGCGCACGACCGGCGGTTCATCGGAGTCAGTGACGGCGCGTTTAATCTTCTTCACCACCGATTTCGGGTCTTCAAGCAGGCCAATCACGTTGTTACGGTTATCGTCCGACTTGGACATCTTTTTCGTCGGCTCCAGCAGAGACATCACGCGCGCACCGGATTTTGGAATAAACGGCTCCGGCACCTTGAAGATATCGCCGTAGAGGGCATTGAAGCGTTGTGCAATATCGCGGCTCAGTTCAAGATGCTGCTTCTGGTCTTCGCCGACCGGCACCTGATTGGTCTGATAGAGCAGAATATCTGCCGCCATCAGCACCGGGTAATCAAACAGACCGGCATTAATGTTTTCGGCGTAGCGTGCGGATTTGTCCTTAAACTGGGTCATGCGGCTCAGCTCACCAAAGTAGGTGTAGCAGTTCAGCACCCAGCTCAGTTGTGCGTGCTCCGGGACATGAGACTGGACAAAAATAGTGCTCTTCTGCGGGTCAATACCACAGGCAAGATAGAGCGCCAGCGTATCCAGGGTGGCTTTACGCAGTTTTTCCGGGTCCTGGCGCACCGTGATAGCGTGCTGGTCGACGATGCAGTAGATGCAGTGGTAATCATCCTGCATGTTCACCCACTGACGCAGCGCACCCATGTAGTTCCCGATGGTTAATTCTCCCGACGGCTGCGCGCCGCTAAAGACGATGGGCTTAGTCATTTACTCATTCCTGATGTTCATAGTGGGGAAGCCCGAGTAAGGGCAAAATCTCATGGAGGCTGTCGTAGACATAATCAGGCTTGCTGAGCGCTATCGCTTCTCCATAGTTGTATCCGTAAGTCAGACCCACCGAGCGGCAGCCCGCGGCCTGAGCAGCGAGAATATCATTGCGCGAGTCGCCTACAAAGAGCAACTCTTGTGGCTGGAGATTCAATTCCTGTAAAACGCGCAACACCGCTTCGGGATGCGGTTTTTTATTCTCAACATCATCACCGCCAATAATCACACTAAAACAGTCGTGAATACCGAGTGCCGTAAGAATTGGCGCCACAAAGGCGCTGGGCTTATTGGTGACCAGCGCCAGCGCAATACCGTTTTGCTTCAGTGTATTAAGCGTGTCGGCCACCGACGGAAACAGAAAGCTACCGTCCTCGGCGGCCTCGCCGTAATAGCGGTCAAACAGCTTACGCATCATCATGCGCATAGCATCATCAGCGTCCGGGCGCGATTTTTCTTTGAGCGCCCACGCCAGCGCGCGCTCCATCAGTACATCCGCGCCGTTACCAATCCAGGTCACAACCCGGTCTTCACCGGCCTGTGGCAATTCCAGCGCATAGAGCGCGCTATCAACAGCAAACGTCAGGCCCGGTGCACTGTCAACCAGCGTCCCATCGAGATCGAACGCCACTGCCCGGATAGTGGATATCTTATTCATGACCTACCTTCGCCAGTTCGCTGCGCATGTCATCAATCACTTTTTTGTAGTCCGGCTGGCTGAAAATAGCAGAGCCAGCAACAAACATATCCGCGCCTGCCTCGGCTATTTCGCGAATATTATTCGCCTTAACACCGCCGTCTACTTCCAGACGAATATCGTAGCCGGAGGCATCGATACGCGCGCGTACCTGGCGCAGTTTCTCAAGCGTGTGCGGGATAAACGACTGACCACCAAAGCCGGGGTTAACCGACATCAGCAAAATCACATCGAGCTTATCCATAACATGGTCGAGCCAGCCCAGAGAGCTGGCCGGGTTGAGCACCAGACCGGCCTTACAGCCGTGCTCTTTAATCAGTTGCAGGGTACGGTCAACGTGTTCGGAGGCTTCCGGATGGAAGGTAATAATGCTGGCACCTGCGGCGGCAAAATCAGGAATGATGCGATCAACAGGCTTAACCATCAGGTGCACGTCAATGGGTGCCGTAACGCCGTAGTCACGCAGCGCCTTAAGCACCATCGGCCCTATAGTCAGGTTCGGTACATAGTGGTTATCCATGACATCGAAGTGCACGACATCCGCGCCTGCCGCCAGCACTTTTGCGGTGTCTTCGCCCAGGCGGGCGAAGTCGGCCGACAGGATTGAGGGGGCAATCAAATACTGTTTCATCCGCTTCTCCAGTTTTAATTTTTGCGGCGGGCGAAACGACCAGATTCAGGGCTGGTACAACGCCAGGAGTTCGTTCACTTTGTTACGCGCCCCGCCGTTACTGCTAATGCTGCGCCTCACGCGCACCACGTGTAATTTTGCCTGTTGATACCATAACCGCGTCAGTGCCGTATCGTGATTCGATATCAGCACCGGGATCTGCTCACTTCTGAGCGTCTCAGCCAGTTGTGCCAGATGCTGTTGCTGCTGCATGTTAAAGCTGTTGGTGTGGTACGCGGTAAAATTCGCCGTCGCCGACAAAGGCGCATACGGTGGATCGCAATACACCACCGAGCCAGGTGCCAGCCCGCTCATACTTTCGGCATAAGACTGGCAAACAAAGAGCGCATTTTGCGCACGCTCAGCAAAATGGTACAGCTCCGGCTCAGGAAAGTACGGGCGACGATAGCGACCAAACGGCACGTTAAACTCGCCACTCTGGTTGTAGCGGCACAGGCCATTGTAGCCATGACGATTGAGATAAAGGAACAGCTGCGCGCGGCGGAAATCATCCCGACACTGATTAAACTCATTGCGCAGGTGATAATAGGCCTCAGCGCGATTGCTGGCTTCGCAAAAGAGCTTGCGCGCCTCCATGACATATTCGTCCGGGCGCTGTTTGACAATGTTATAAAGTTCAATGAGATCGCGGTTGATGTCCGCGAGAATATAGCGCTGATAGTCAGTGTTAAGAAACACGGAACCAGCGCCAACGAAGGGCTCGATCAGACACTCTCCCTGAGGGAGATGGCTTTTGATCTCTTCCAGCAGGGGGAATTTCCCCCCTGCCCACTTCAAAAAAGCGCGATTTTTCTTCATGCGGCCTGACTGTTACACCTTCTCCCGCTGTGGAGAAGCTCCGACAGCATATGCGCTTCGATCATGACTTGAGATCGGCCTGAACCTGGCTGATAGGCTTGGTCCACGGGTTTTTCGCCTGCACCTCCGCAGGTAACGACGACACCGCGCGTTTGGCTTCATCTTTAGAGGCATACACCCCTTTGACCAGTACGTACCACGGCTTGCCTTCACGCTGAGTCTGATAAACCACGTAATTCTGTAAGTTCTCTTTTTTCGCCCAGGCATTCAGGTTGGCAAAGTTTGACGAGCTGCTGAGCTGAAGCGTGTAGTGAGACGGTGAAGCAGACGTGAGCGCACTGACATTCCCAGTACTGCTTTTCGCGCTACTGGCTGGCGCGCCAGCCGTTGACGTAGCCTTCGGCGCACTGGCTGTCGCAGCCGGTGCCTTAGCAGGTGTACTGGCGGTCTGTGCTGGTGCTTTTACGGCAGGTTTTGGCTCGCTTTTCACCTGCGCCGTTGCCTGAGGACGCGTTGGCTGCGATTGATGCGGCGCTTCGATAACCGTGGTCTGACGCTGCGGGCGACGAGGTTCGCTCACCTGCGCCGGGCGAGAAGTCTGCTGCGGTGCGCGTACGCCACCGTTACCGTTCATTGCCACCGTCGCCGGTTGGGTCGGCAGCGTGGAGCTTGCCGTATCTCCCATCTGGCTCTGAGCGCTTTGCTGGCCCTGTGGCGGTGTCAGCGCATTGTTCAGGTCGCCCTGAATTTCCATACGCTGCTGACCATTTTGCTCTTGCGGCTGCTGGGACTCAGTTGGTGTAGAGGAAATTGGCGGCAGCGAAATATCGCGCGGATCGCTACCGGTCTGTGCGGTGGTCGCAGACGGCGCACTGGCATTCGCGTTCTGCTGCGCGTTACCTGAGAGATCGATATTACGCTCCCCGCTGGCGGTATTTGCACCAGAAGTCGCGTTGGATGACGGACCTTTTAGCGCAGAACCAATACCGAAAATAATCAGCAGCAGCACCAGAATCCCAACGCCCAGCATAATGTGCTGACGAGAAACTGAAGCTTTGCCAGCCGGGGCTGGACGGCGCCTGCGTGGACGGTTTTCATCGTCCTGCGCGACGTACTGCTCCTGCTCACGGGCACGGCTCGCGCGTGACGGGCGACGTTCGTCGGCATCAACATCAACGTCATCAATATTAATACGCGGCTCGTTGTCGTAATTGGCATTCTGACGCGAGCGGCCTGAAGGGCGATCGCTGGGATCCGATTTCAGGTCGTCGTCTGGTTTATATCCATCCATTTAACACCCCATTCGCAGGACAGAGCCTGCAATATTCTGTTAGCGCTTATACGAAGTTATCAGCCGCCGTACGGCTCACTTTTCTCATCATTCACGCTGACTGGCAGTCTGCGATAGCACTTAAAACGACCTCGTGGGCGACACCCGCGCGAATCTCACTCTTACCGATGGCCAGCGGCAAAACCAGTCTCAGCTCGCCGCCTAACACTTTCTTATCGCGCATCATATGCGGCAGATAACTGTCAGGCGTCATCTCAACCGGTCCGGTGACCGGCAAGCCAGCACGTTTAAGTAGCACGATAATACGCTCAACCTCCTGCTCAGTGAACTGACCAAGACGCTGGGCTGTACGTGCAGCCATCACCATACCGGCCGCCACGGCCTCACCGTGTAACCAGTTGCCATAACCCATCTGCGCTTCAATGGCGTGGCCAAAGGTATGACCCAGATTCAGTAAAGCACGTAACCCGCTTTCCCGCTCGTCGGCAGCAACAACTTCGGCCTTCAGCTCACAGCAGCGGCGGATACAGTACGCCATCGCGTCAACATCCAGTCGCCGTAGCGCGTCGAGGTTGTCTTCAAGCCAGTTAAAGAAATCGGCATCAAGAATGATGCCGTATTTGATAACCTCCGCCAGCCCGGAAGCCAGTTCGCGTGCAGGCAGGGTTTTAAGACAATCAAGATCAATAATGACCGAGGCGGGCTGCCAGAAAGCGCCAATCATATTTTTACCGAGCGCGTGGTTTACCGCCGTTTTGCCGCCCACAGAGGAGTCCACCTGTGAGAGCAGTGTGGTTGGCACCTGCATGAAGCGCACGCCGCGTTGGTAGCAGGCGGCTGCAAACCCAGTCAGGTCGCCAATCACGCCGCCCCCCAGGGCAACCAGCGTAGTATCACGACCGTGCGGCTTGTGCAGCAGCGCGGTAAAGACGGTTTCAAGGTCAGACAAACTTTTGTGTTTTTCGCCGTCTGGCAGAATGACACTATCCACCTTAATGCCAGCGCCCGAAAGCACGGCGCTGACTTTATCGAGGTACAGGGGCGCGAGGATGTCATTGGTCACCAGCATCACCTGCTCGCCGCTTTTCAAAGGCCAGAAAGCATCCGGCTCGTTGAACAGTCCGGGGGCGATGGTAATCGGGTAACTACGTTCCCCGAGAGTAACAGTTAACCTCTCCATAACGCTCAGTACCTTTTTGTTGCTGGTGCCCGCAGGCGAATCATTATCAGAACAGAATCAGTTGCTTTCCAGCATATGAATAATCTGGTTAGCGACAACTTTTGCGCTTTGGTCATCGGTACGAATGGTTACATCAGCAATTTCTTCGTACAGCGGGTTACGCTCACCAGCCAGCGATTCAAGCACTTCTCGCGGCGGTGTTTCGACCTGCAGCAGGGGACGTTTTTTATCGCGCTGGGTGCGCGCCAGCTGTTTCTCAATGGTGGTTTCCAGGTACACGACCACACCACGCGCGGAGAGACGGTTGCGGGTTTCGCGAGATTTTACCGAACCCCCGCCAGTCGCCAGCACAATACCCTGCTTTTCCGTGAGCTCATTGATGATTTTCTCTTCGCGCTGGCGGAAACCTTCTTCACCCTCTACGTCGAAAACCCATCCCACATCCGCTCCGGTCCGTTTCTCAATCTCCTGATCAGAATCGTAAAATTCCATATTGAGTTGCTGAGCTAACTGACGCCCAATAGTGCTTTTGCCGGCACCCATAGGCCCAACCAGAAAGATATTGCGTTTCTCTGCCATTTTTTTTCGGTACTACGTAAGACAATTCGTTGATGATAAACCCACCCCTTCCGTGCCTTGCGGAGCGGGACATGAACTGAAACCCCTTTAGCTATAGTGCGAGAGTCAGACTGAAAATTATCTCAACACTCAAGGCAGTTTGGCAACCGAATAAATACCCCTACGCCGCGAGAGACAATGCTGCACGCAGCGCAAAAGTTCGATTACGGGCATAAAATACGCCAACCACCCCTTAACGGAATCGCTACACCTTGTATGCTAATTCCCTTCTGGCGTCAAATTGTTGACAGTGATTAACGATAAAAAAGCGCAGCTTATCGTGCAGGCGAGAGATCCGGGCAGTACCTGTGCAATAAAAGCATCACCGGCTACGCCTGGCCTTTGCTACTGTACCAGCCAGGGCGTGATGAACACGACCAGCTCCCGGCGCTCATTTTCACTGGCCGTATGCCGGAACAGCCCGCCCAACAGCGGGACTTTACTTAAACCCGGCACCCCATCGCGGCCCGCATGCCCACGCTGCTGGAAGATACCGCCGAGCGCCACGGTTTCGCCTTCATTCATTTCTATCTGTGTTTCAATTTCTTGCTTATCGATAAGCAATACTTCTCCATCTGCCTGTTGCAGCTTTTGCCCCGGAGCGTTCTGACTAATGCGCAGTTTAAGCCGTACCCGCCGCCCCGGCAGAATGGTGGGCATAACCTCCATACCTAACACCGCTTCTTTAAACTGCACGCTGGCGCTCGAACTGTCGGTAGACGATGTCTGATAAGGAATTTCGCTGCCCTGTTTAATGCTGGCCTGTTGGCGGTGCGCCGCCAGCAGGCGCGGGCTGGCAATAAACGCAAGCTGCTGCTTGCGCTCAAGCGCTGACAGCTCAAGCTCCAGTTGACGCCCGTTAATCCGGCCAACGTTAAAACCGACAAAACTTCCCGGCTGCGTCACGGCCAGATCAACACCAAATGCGCGCCCGGGTGCGGTATCCTGTGCCGTTGCCTTAGGGCTGCGAAACCACTTTACTCCCAGCTCATGCAGGCTTTGCTGCGTCATAGTGACGATATGCGCAGCTAACTCCACCTGGCCTGTCGGGCGGTCCATCTCTTTAATCCATGAACGCAGATTCGCAAGCGCTGCCCGGGTGTCATCCACTATCAGGCGATTAGTACGCGCGTCCACTGTCACGCTGCCGCCAGAGCTAAGTAAACGCTCACCCACATTTTTTATCGCACTCGCCAGCTCCGCCGCATCCGCGTGACTGAGCGCAAAGACCTCACGCTGGGTCGGCGGGCGCTTACTTTTCTGTGCAGACGTCGTTGCCACCTGCACTTCCCGTGCGCCCGCAGGCCAGACGCTCAATACCTCACCACGCTTTTCAAAACGTAATCCTGCTGCATTAATCACCGTTTCAAACGCCTGCTTCCAGGGTACAGCAGCAAAATTCAGAGAAAGTTTACCTTCCACACCAGGTGCCACGACCAGGCTGAAACGCTGATTTTCCGCCAGTGTTTGCAGAATTTGTACCACTGGCACATCGTCCATCAAAAGCGTCACCTTGCCTGAGTCCTTCGCCATCACCAGCGTCGGCCCGAATAACGTTGCCACAAGCAGCATTGCCTTTGTCATGAATACCTCATTTTTCTGGCCTCTGGATCCTGACTGCCGCACACGCGTTTTGCGACTGCATCAGCACATTTTCATGGGTGATGTCAGCAACCTGCCAACCTGGCAACGGCTCGGTGCCGGTCTGTAGTCTTACCCAGCCTTCAGGCGTTCTGACCAGCGCCTGCGCAGTTTTTCCTGCTGTTTGAGTAAGACCGCGCAGCACCCAGCCCTCAAACGAACGGGCACAGGGGTCCGGAAGTGGAATAAACGGGTTACGCGCGCCCTGGCAGGGCATGGCGATAGACAACATCAGTAGCCAGGCTCTCATTTCACGTCTCCAAGTCGCAGCGTGAGAGTAAGCACCTGCTCCTGCATTTGCAGCATAATGCTCTCAGGCTTAATGTGCTGCTCTCCCAGCAGCGTGAACAGCAACGGTAGTTGTAACCAGTTCACCTCCAGAACCAGTTCTGAATACGGCGAACCTGGCTGCCAATTCACAAGCGTACTCTGGCTCTCGCGACTCAACGTCAATGCGGAGAAAGGCCGCATCGGCGGCGCGGCGACGAAGGCGGTATCAGCTGTTGCACGTTGTCTGAGGTACTGATAATGCTGGCGTGTTTGCGCCTGAAGCAGGCGTTGATGTTCCTGAAACTGCCTGTCAACAGGCCAGCATTTATCTGCCAGCGTGCTTAACACAGCGTACATCAGTGCCACAACGCCAGGCGTGCTCAGAAACCGCCAACACCAGTGTGCTGTCAACCAGCGTTCAGGGAGTGTCGACATGTACATCTCCCATGCTGAACACCAGGCTAAAACGCCACTCACCGCTGCGCTCACGCCTTATCGCCCCCTCATCACTCAGCCGCAGCCCGGCTGACGATGGGTGAGTCTGCAGCGCAAACACGCCTGCTTCATCGCGAGACAGCCCGTCTACACGCAGCGCATCGTTATGCATTTCTACCGTGCTAAGCCACGCCTGAGGCGGCAACATCTGCGTAAGCGCCAACAGCGCATTGCTCCAGCGCTGGGTTTTCGCCTGTCGCTCCTGTATCTGGCGTGCGCCTTGCCGCTGGCTTGCAAGCAGCTGTTCCTGCTCACGCGCGCTGGCCACTAACTGTTCGACCTTATGCAGAATATCGCGCTCGTTATTCAATAACAGGCGCTGGTGCTGCGCTTGCTGCACGTTTGCCACGCTGCGCCAGACAACAATAAAAAGCACAATACAGCTCGCCCCACCCAGCGCGATAAGCCACAAGCGCAGGCGGGATGCCAGGCGCTGCTCGCGCCATGCCAGTAAATTCACCAACGTATTCACTGGCGCACCCTTGCCAACGCCAGAGCGAGCGCCACTGCGTAGTGGTCCCCCTTCTCAGGCAACGGCGGTTGCAGACGTACAAGGGTGCGCCAGGGGTCAAAATACGCAACGCCATTTCCGGCAAGCGCCTGATGACAGGTGACAACCTCAGCCATTGATACAGCAATATGCTGGCAAAGCGCTGAGGCCGTTGCGACCTGCGCCGTGCCCACACTGCCCCAGCACGTTGCGCTGGCCCACAGCCAGTACTCGCCAGACTGATGAATAACCGTGCTGTATCCCTCTGCGGTAATAAATGGAATCAAGCTTTGCAGTGCGCTGGCGTCTGGCGCGAGGGCTGTAGGGATAAGGCGTATCTGTTGAAGCGCCATTCGCATCGCCTCAACCTCTTCTCGCCGTGCGGCGGTCACGGCATAGTCTCCTGCGGGCTGAGTACAATAATCCAGACTCAGTTCAGCAGCGTTCATATGTAGCGGTCGGCTCAGACTGGAGGCGAGATACATCGCACGTTGGGCCTCATTCAGCGCGCCCGGTTCTGCCATAACCGCTTTCTGGAGTGTGCGTGAACCAGGAAACGATACCCGTAATTGCGCCCCCAGCGGCAGCTGGCGGTGCCAGTCGGCCAGGGTCTCTGGCAGCACGTTCTTCCCGGCAGAGGCTGTTTTTAAATGAGGGAAATCCCACCAGCGCTGCAGACACCAGCCGTGCCTGCCCCGGGAAAGGGCGACGGCGCGCGCGCCATCACATTGAATATCAAGGCCTATTTGCCAGCTTTTAAATATCATACGCGGCTTCTCCCTGTTCATCGTGATGAAAATGACATATCAAAGCGTCTGGCTTGCCTTTATACTACCGCCCGCTTGTTTATAAACTGCCCAGCTGAAACTAAATGGGAAATTCCGAGTGAAGTTCGTAAAGTATTTATTAATCCTTACAGTGTGTTGCATTCTGCTGGGAGCAGGGTCGATATACGGCTTGTACAAATACGTAGAGCCACAATTGCCGGATGTCGCCACGATCAAAGAGGTTCAGCTGCAGATCCCCATGCAGGTCTACAGCGCTGACGGAGAGCTTATCGACCAGTTTGGTGAGAAGCGCCGTATTCCACTGAAACTCAGCGACATTCCACCGCAAATGGTCAGAGCGTTTATCGCTACCGAAGACAGCCGCTTTTACGAGCATCACGGCGTCGATCCGGTCGGAATTTTCCGCGCGGCCAGCGTGGCAATGTTCTCCGGCCACGCCTCGCAGGGTGCGAGCACCATTACCCAACAGCTGGCGCGTAACTTCTACCTCAGCCCGGAACGCACGCTGCTGCGTAAAATTAAAGAGGTGTTCCTGGCTATCCGTATTGAGCAGCTGCTGAATAAAGATGAAATCCTCGAGCTGTACCTCAACAAAATTTATCTTGGCTACCGCGCCTACGGTGTGGGTGCTGCGGCACAGGTTTATTTCGGCAAAACGGTAAACCAGCTCACATTGAGCGAAATGGCGATGATTGCCGGGTTACCGAAAGCGCCATCGACCTTTAACCCCATTTACTCACTCGACAGAGCCACTTCCCGACGCAATGTGGTGCTGTCACGTATGCTTGGCGAAGGTTACATCAGCCAGCAGGAATTCAATCAGGCACGCAGCCAGCAACTGGTTGCGAGCTATCACGGGCCAAAAATTGCCTTCTCCGCGCCGTATATCGCCGAAATGGTGCGCCAGGAAATGGTGAAACGCTACGGTGAGGACGCCTACAACGACGGCTACCGGGTTTACACCACTATCACCCGCAAGGTTCAGCAGGCCGGGCAGAAAGCGCTGCGTGATAACGTGATTGCCTACGACATGCGACACGGCTATCGCGGCCCGTCAAAGCAGCTGTGGAAAGTGGGTGAAACACCCTGGACACACAAGAAAATCCTCACCGAGCTGAAAGCATTACCTACCTATGGGCCGATGCTGCCTGCGGTGGTGACGCGCGCAACACCCACTGCGGCCCAGGTTACGCTCGCAGACGGCAGCGCCGTTGAGCTGACAATGGACGGCATGCGCTGGGCGCGCCCGTGGCGCTCAGATACCCAGCAGGGTGCGACACCGCGCAAAGTCACCGACGTTGTGCAGGCCGGCCAGCAAATCTGGGTGCGACAGGAAGACGAGCGTTGGTGGTTAGGTCAGGTGCCTGACGTCAACTCCGCACTGGTTTCCATCAATCCGCACGACGGCGCGGTCATGGCCCTGGTCGGTGGCTTTGACTTTAACCAGAGCAAATTCAACCGCGCCACCCAGGCGCTGCGCCAGGTCGGCTCCAACATCAAGCCATTCCTGTATACCGCCGCGATGGATAAAGGCATGACGCTTGCCAGTATCATTAACGATGTGCCGATCTCCCGCTGGGACGTCGGCTCAGGCTCTGACTGGCGTCCCAAGAACTCCCCGCCGCAGTATGCCGGTCCTATCCGTCTGCGTCAGGGGCTTGGTCAATCCAAAAACGTGGTCATGGTGCGCGCCATGCGCGCGATGGGCGTAGATTATGCGGCTGAATACCTTCAGCGCTTTGGTTTCCCGGCACAGAATATTGTGCGTACTGAATCACTGGCGCTGGGTTCAGCTTCTTTTACACCGCTCCAGGTCGCGCGCGGCTATGCGGTGATGTCTAACGGCGGCTTCCTGGTAGACCCCTATTTCATTACCCGCATTGTGAATGTGCAGGGACAAACGGTGTTTGAAGCGCAGCCTAAAGTGGCCTGCCCGCAGTGCAACATACCGGTGATTTATGGCGACACGCAAAAGTCAGTTATTGAAGCCCAGGATGTAGAAGACATCGCAACATCGCAGGCCCGCCAGAACCAGGCGTTGCCGCAGCCGCAGTTGCAACAGGCCAACCAGGCGCTGGTGGCACAAACCAACGCGCCGGGTTATGCACCGCACGTCATCAATACGCCGCTGGCGTTTTTGATTAAGAGTGCGCTTAATACCAATATTTACGGCGAGCCAGGCTGGCAAGGCACGGGCTGGCGCGCCGCGCGTGACCTAAAACGTCGTGATATTGGCGGTAAAACCGGCACCACCAACAGCTCAAAAGACGCCTGGTTCTCAGGTTACGGACCGGGGGTTGTGACGTCAGTGTGGATTGGGTTTGACGACCACCGCCGCAATCTCGGGCGCACCAGTGCTTCAGGTGCTATCCGCGACCAGATTTCCGGCTACGAAGGTGGGGCGAAGACAGCGCAACCCGCATGGGACGCTTACATGAAGATGGTGCTGGAAGGCGTACCGGAAGAGCCGCTCACGCCGCCGCCAGGCGTGGTTACCATGAAGATAGACCGTTACTCCGGTCAACTCTCCGGTGGTGAAAACAGCCGCGACGAATACTTCGTTGAAGGCACCCAGCCGACCCGTCAGGCGGTGAGTGATGTTGGCACCACCATCTACGACAACGGTGAAGCCCAGGAATTATTCTGACAGAAAAACGCCCCGAACAGGGGCGTTTTGTTAATCCTTGATGGGCAAGATGCGGGTCAGAGCCGCCCCTGCGTTTTCAGCCACTCACGCACCAGAAATAGCGCAGTGATGTTACGCGCTTCGCTGAAGTCTGGCTCATCAAGCAGACCAGGCAAATTATTCAACGGCCAGCGCACCTGCACCAGCTCCTCCGGCTCATCACCTTCAAGCGACTCCGGGTAAAGATCTTCTGCCACCACAATATTCATCTGGCTCGAAAAGTACGATGGCGCCATGCCGACTTTTTTGAGAAAGGTGAGCTTTCTCGCCCCGAAACCCACTTCTTCTTTAAGCTCTCGGTTGGCTGCCTCATTCACCGTTTCACCGGGATCGATAAGGCCTTTTGGGAAACCCAACTCGTAACTTTCGGTGCCAACAGCGTACTCACGTATCAGGATGAGGTGATCATCCACCACCGGCACAATCATCACGGCCTCACGCCCGGTTGGACGCATGCGTTCATACACGCGCCGTTCGCCGTTGCTGAACACCAGATCCACCGCTTCAACGTTAAAGAGACGAGAACGGGCGACCGTTTCAACATGAAGAATTTTCGGTTTTGGTAGTTTACGCATCGCGGCAAATTCTGTTAATGAGATATTAATGGCTATTGTGCTGTATGGTGCACACTTTGGGCAATGCAATTGTTTCGTTCACATTCCAGCCCCCTTTAGGTCCACCGGGCATTATGTAAGGTTATGAAGGCACGCCAGCGGGATTGAGATTTTGCTTATATTTCATCGCCAGCGCCTTTGGTATGATAGTAATACCTCTGGTCTGCCAAAAATTATTCGCCTTGTTGCTTACAGAGGGGCAGCGGAGCCAGCACGGAAGCTTAGGTCAGTCTGCCTTGAGTCGTCATATCGACGGTGACCAGAACTGCAGGGGTATATCGAGCTGTGCGCCATACCTGCCAGAATCCACTATCACGCCGAAATTTTGCGAAGGGTTGCTAATTTGCTGCGCTTGAAAAAGAAGATGATGGTTTGACGTGAAAAGCATAAGCACTGTACTCATTTTTATCGCAGCGATGTTGGTCTGCCTGGCTATTGCAGGTTGGCTGTTTCGTCGGTTTTTGCATGTACGCCACGGGCGACATATACCGACCTTTCCCGGTGCGGCAAAACGGCCCCTGCGCGCAGAAGAACGCGCGGCGGTTGAAAGCTACCTTGAGGCGCTTTCGCGCAGCCGGTCTGATATTACACCCACCGGCGCAAGTCCGGCCCCCGCGACGCTCACGCTTAACAGCCGCAGTAGTGAAGTGCTGTCGCTCACCCGCTCCGTCACTCGTTACGGCCTGTCCACCGACGCCCCTCATAAATGGCGCTACTATCTCGATTCCGTAGAAGTGCATCTGCCGCCGTTCTGGGAGCAATATATCACCAGCGACAACGCCATTGAGCTGATTCGCACCGACACACTGCCGCTGGTGATTGGCCTGAATGGTCACAGTCTTGAAGAGTTTCGCAGCGAGAGCAATACGTTTTCACTTGAGTCTACTCCTGGACGGCAGGCCTCGATTCGTGGCGAAGAGAGCGAACACATTGAGCTTTTAAATATTCGCCAGGAAACCTATGAAGAATATGCCCTAAGCCGCCCGGACGGCCTGCGCGAAGCCTTTCTTATCGTCGGTGCGTTTGTCCTGCTGTTCCTGTGTCTGGTCAGTCCTGGCATTGTGGTGCCCTGGCTTTTAGGCGGGGCCATCATGCTGCTGGTTGCGGGAATGTGGGGGCTATTTGCGCCACCGGCAAAAAACACGCTGCGAGAAATCCACTGTCTGCGCGGTACGCCCAAACGCTGGGGACTGTTTAGTGAGTCCAGTCAGGATCAGAACAGCAATATTTCGCTGGGCATTATCGACCTGATTTATCCTGCACACTGGCAGCCGTTTATTGGCCGCGACCTGGGCCATAAAACCGACATCGATATCTATCTTGACCGCCACGTTACACGCCACGGGCATTTTTTATCGCTGCATGATGAGGTAAAAAACTTCCCGCTTCAGCCGTGGATGCGTAACCTGTTGATTGCCAGCGGCGCGTTACTGGTGCTGATAATGCTTTCGCTATGGGTGCCACTGGAAATGCCATTAAAGCTGAGCTTTTCCTGGCTTAAAGGCGCACAAACGATAGAAACATCCAACGTCGATACGCTCGAAAAAGCCGACGTCCGCGTGGGTGATACTCTGCGGGTTAGCGGCACCGGCATGTGTAATATCAACATGCAGGGTACTTATTCTCCGGGTCAAAACTCACCGTTTACCCCCTTTGATTGTTCGCAAATCATCTGGAATAGCGCACGACCACTCCCGCTGCCCGAATCAAGCATTGTCGATAAAGCCACTGCACTTGCTGATACCGTCAATGAGCAACTGCATCCTGGCAGCAGCGGCAATGGCAAAGTCAGCTCCCAGCTTGCCTTAGCGATACAAAAATCCGGCATGGTGCTGTTGTACGACTTCGCAGACATCGTGTTAAAAACCCAGGCGCTGTGCACCGGCAGTAACGAATGCGTACGGTTAAAAAACGCGCTGGTAAATCTTGGCAATGCCAAAGACTGGGACACGCTGATTCGCCGCGCCAAAGGCGGCAGGCTGAATGGCATTAACGTGATCATGCGCCCCGTCAGCGCTGAGTCGCTTGAAAACCTGGTAACCACGTCGACAGCGCCGTTTTTCATGCGTGAAACCTCCCGTGCGGCCCAGGCACTTAACAGCCCGGCTCCCGGCGGGTTTGTGATAATCAGCGATGAAGGCAACGATTTGGTCGAACAGGCGCTACCGCCGGTTTCTATTTATGATTACCCGGCCCGCGAGCAATGGCGTGAATTTCAACGCCTGGCTACCATGCTGATGAACACACCATTTAAAGCTGAAGGCATCATCACCAGCATTCATACCGACGCCAACGGCACCCGCCACGTTAAACTGCACAGCATTCCCGACAGTCTCGGACTGTGGCGCTTTATTGGTACCACGCTGCTGCTTTTCGTACTCAGCATCGCCTTTGTCGTTAACAGCGTGCAGGCCATACGGCGTTATCAACGCCAGCGCCACCGCCTGGCATCCATTCATCAATATTACGAAAACTGCTTTAATCACCAGTTGCTGCCAGGGCCGAGCGACCTCCCGCCCCTCTGAAGCCTGGATTCAGAGGAAAACCCTGCGCGTTGTGCGTCACGTACTCCGGTTGTGCTACCCTGTCGCGCATTATTTTCGCTCTGGAGTGACGCATGAAGATTGACTGGCGTGATGTGGATACCGTGCTGCTGGATATGGACGGTACGCTGTTAGACCTGGCTTTTGACCGCTATTTCTGGCTCTCTCTGGTGCCGCAAGCGCTCAGCCAGACACGCGGCATCTCCATAGACGAGGCGAACGCGCTGATAAACCAGGAATATCAGGCGGTGCAGCATACGCTAACCTGGTATTGTCTGGATTACTGGAGCGACAGGCTGGCGTTGGATATCCATGCCATGACGCGCGAGATGGGTCCGCATGCCGCGTTACGTGAGGACACGGTGCCTTTTCTTGAGGCCTTAAAGGCCAGTGGCAAGCGTCGCATACTGCTCACCAACGCGCATCCGCATAACCTGGCGGTGAAGCTTGAGCACACCGGCCTGGACCAGCATCTTGATTTATTGCTTTCCACCCACACATTTGGTTATCCGAAGGAAGATCAGCGTTTGTGGCACGCCGTTGCCAGGCATACTGGTATGGAGGCGTCTCGCACGCTGTTTATCGACGACAGCGAAGCCATTCTGGATGCCGCTGCGCTGTACGGCATTCGCTATTGTCTTGGCGTCACAAACCCGGATTCCGGCGCGGCGCAGAAAACCTGGGCGCGGCATCCTGCACTGGGCGACTACCGCCGCCTGATACCGGCACTCTCGGAGCTGCAATGAAGGCTAAATCCTCTGAAGGCGTTCGACTGGATAAATGGCTATGGGCCGCGCGCTTTTATAAAACCCGCGCGCTCGCCAGAGAAATGGTCGAGGGCGGAAAGGTGCACTACAACGGACAGCGCACCAGACCGAGCAAAACGGTAGAAGAAGGGGCATTGCTGGTACTGCAACAAGGTAATGACCGGCGCGAAGTGATAGTCAGGTCGGTCAGTGACCAGCGTCGTCCGGCCAGCGAGGCGGTACAATTGTACGAAGAAACCGCGCAGAGTATCGAAAAGCGCGAAAAACTCGCGCAAGCGCGCAAACTCAACGCGCTGTCGATGCCTAATCCGGAGCGCAGGCCGGATAAAAAAGAGCGCCGCGACCTCATGAAATTTAAGTATGGCGACCGCGAGTAAGGCCGCCCTGAGAGAGAACAACTATGGCTCAACACGACCAGCTACACCGCTATTTATTTGAAAACCACGCCGTGCGCGGCGAACTGGTGACGGTATCCGAAACCTGGCAGCAGATGCTGCAAAACCACGACTATCCGCTGGCAGTCAAAAACGTGCTGGGCGAATTGCTGGTCGCCACCAGTCTGCTGACTGCCACGCTCAAATTTGACGGCGACATTACCGTGCAATTGCAGGGTGACGGTCCGCTGACGCTTGCGGTGATTAACGGCAACAACAAGCAGCAGATGCGTGGCGTAGCACGCGTGCAGGGTGAAGTCCCCGATGATGCTGACCTGAAAACGCTGGTTGGCAACGGCTATCTGGTTATCACCATCTCACCAGAAGACGGCGAACGCTACCAGGGTGTGGTTGGGCTGGAGGGCGACACCCTCGCGGCCTGCCTGGAAGACTACTTCATGCGTTCAGAGCAGCTGCCAACGCGCCTGTTTATCCGCACGGGTGACGTAGACGGTAAAGCCGCCGCAGGCGGTCTGTTGTTGCAGGTATTGCCTGCACAGAATGCACAGGAAGATGACTTCAACCACCTGGCAACCCTGACCGAAACTATCACGGCTGAAGAGTTACTGAACCTGCCAGCGAATGAGGTGCTGTGGCGTCTTTACCACGAAGAAGAAGTCACGCTTTACGATCCGCAGGATGTTGAGTTCAAATGCACCTGCTCACGCCAGCGCTGCGCCGAGGCGCTCAAAACGCTGCCTGAAGAAGAAGTCAGCAGCATTATTGAAGAAGACGGTGAAATCGACATGCACTGCGACTACTGCGGCAGTCACTATGTCTTTAGCGCTATGGATATTACTGCGCTACGCAATAATGCGGCCCCCGACGCGCCGCACATCCACTAATCTCTGTTCTGCTATCCGCGCCTCCTCCTGTTTCTGGAGGCGCGTTTCATACATTTTCTCCCAGGAAAGCGCTTACACTCACAAACCGTCCGTTTATCGCACCGTTTGTTAACATATTCGGATAATTTCCCCCGCCGCAGCGTGAAATGCTGTCATACTCTCTGGCGCGCTGTTACCGGCCTCAGGCCCGATTTTCCTCTCACGTATGAAGAGATACGCGGATATATGATGCCGGTCTCGGTCAATACCACCTGTAAAACCCTACAATCTACAACAATATTAAGTTAGCTAAGGAGCAGTGACATGCGCGCTAATGGCATATCCCCTCAGGATCTCTCGCAGTATGGCATCCACGACGTCGCCGAAGTGGTCTACAACCCCGATTACGACACGCTCTATCAGGAAGAGCTGGCACCGGGCCTGCAAGGCTTCGAACGCGGAACGCTAACGAACCTGGGCGCCGTTTCCGTCGATACCGGCATTTTTACCGGTCGCTCCCCAAAAGATAAATACATCGTACGTGACGACACCACCCGCGACACGCTGTGGTGGGCCGATAAAGGCAAAGGTAAAAACGACAACAAGCCGCTTTCCCAGGAAACCTGGCAGCACCTCAAAGGGCTGGTCACGCAGCAACTTTCCGGCAAACGTCTGTTTATCATTGATGCCTTCTGCGGCGCTAACGCCGACACGCGCCTGTCCGTGCGTTTTATTACCGAAGTGGCCTGGCAGGCGCACTTTGTAAAAAACATGTTCATTCGCCCAACAGAGCAAGAGCTTGAGAACTTCACGCCTGATTTTGTGGTTATGAACGGCGCGAAATGCACCAACCCACAATGGCAGGAGCAGGGCCTGAACTCTGAAAACTTCATCGCCTTTAACCTGACCGAGCGTATGCAGCTTATTGGCGGTACCTGGTACGGCGGCGAAATGAAAAAAGGTATGTTCGCCATTATGAACTACCTGCTGCCGCTGCGCGGCATCGCCTCCATGCACTGCTCGGCAAATGTGGGTGAAAAAGGTGATGTGGCGGTCTTCTTTGGCCTGTCTGGCACGGGCAAAACCACGCTGTCTACCGATCCCAAGCGCCGCCTGATTGGCGATGACGAGCACGGCTGGGACGACGACGGCGTGTTTAACTTTGAAGGTGGCTGCTACGCCAAAACCATCCGCCTGTCAGAAAAAGCAGAGCCGGACATTTACCACGCCATTCGCCGTGATGCGCTTCTGGAAAACGTCACGGTGCGCCCTGACAGCTCCATTGATTTTGACGATGCCTCAAAAACGGAAAACACCCGCGTTTCCTACCCGATTTACCATATCGAAAACATCGTTAAGCCGGTTTCGAAGGCCGGACATGCCACCAAAGTGATTTTCCTGACGGCGGATGCCTTTGGTGTACTGCCACCGGTATCGCGTCTCACCGCCAACCAGACCCAGTATCACTTCCTGTCTGGCTTTACCGCCAAGCTCGCCGGGACCGAGCGCGGTGTCACTGAGCCAACGCCAACGTTCTCCGCCTGCTTTGGCGCGGCGTTCCTCACGCTGCACCCCACCCAGTACGCCGAAGTGCTGGTTAAACGTATGCAGGAAGCGGGCGCACAGGCTTATCTGGTGAATACTGGCTGGAACGGCACCGGTAAGCGTATTTCCATTAAAGACACCCGCGCGATCATCGATGCAATTCTTGATGGCGCACTGGACAATGCCGAAACCTTTACGTTGCCGCTGTTCAACCTGGCGATTCCGACCACGCTGCCGGGCGTTGATCCGCATATTCTTGACCCGCGCAACACCTGGCCTTCACCGGAGCAATGGCAGGAGAAGGCAAGCCACCTGGCACAGCTGTTTATTGATAATTTTGCCAAATATACCGATACCCCTGCCGGTGCCGCGCTGGTCAGCGCAGGCCCGCAGCTCTGACGGTGTAGTCACACACCTTGCCCGCTCTGCGCAGCGGGCAATTTTTTGCCTGCGTTCTGCGTTCTGCGTTCTGCGTTCTGCGTTCTGCGTTCTGCGTTCTGCGTTCTGCGT
>CBIFVZ010000069.1:0-20271 GCA_966185765.1 uncultured Enterobacteriaceae bacterium
CGGGCCGGTTTGTAAGCCGTTGTGCCGTGTCAGTGGAGGCGCATTATAGGGACTGAAATTTAACTGGCAAGAGGTTATTTAAAAAATAATGTTAAACGCATATTTTTTCAGCGCAACACGGTAAAAATGGCTGTGCAACGCCTTTTCTGACGTTTTTTTCACCTGCAATATACGTCGCAATGGCATACTAGCCATAAATTTATCCGCTTGAGGTTGTTCTATGTTTCTCTCTGCCCAACAGCTGGCCGCCCAAAAGAACCTCTCCTGGGTACTGGCAGGTAAACTGGCGCAGCGCATTCTTCAGGGCGATTACGCCCCAGGGAGCATTCTGCCCGGCGAAATAGAACTGGGCGAAGAGTTTGGCGTTAGCCGTACCGCAGTCAGAGAGGCGGTAAAAACGCTCGCAGCAAAAGGCATGCTGTTGCCGCGCCCGCGCATCGGTACACGCGTCCTCCCTCAAAGTAGCTGGAACTTTCTTGATAAAGACTTGCTCACCTGGTGGATGGAAGTCGAAAACTTCTCGCGGGTTGTGGACGCCTTTCTGGTCATGCGCCACTCGCTTGAGCCACAGGCTTGCATGCTGGCGGCAACCCTGGGAGACGGCGCTCAAAAAAGTAAACTTATCGCCATCATGGCGCAAATGCGCGAACTGAAGATACACTTCGACAGACAACAGTGGGTCGATGTGGATATGGCATTTCACGAACATATCTATGAGATGAGCAACAACCCCTTTCTGTCCTCGTTCGCCAGTCTTTTCCGCCCGGTCTATTACAATTACTTCATGTCCATCACGGATAAGTATGTGGTGAAGCTCGATTTACACCAGACAATTGTGGATGCCATTGTCAACGCCGATGCCAGGGCTGCGCATGATGCCTGCCTTGAACTGTTAAACACCCCCGCTTGAGAAAAACGGTATTTATGACGAAGAAAGCGCGCAGTATGGCGGGCCTGCCGTGGATAGCGGCGATGGCTTTTTTTATGCAGGCGCTCGATGCCACCATTCTTAACACCGCCCTTCCCGCCATAGCCCAAAGCCTGGATCGCTCGCCGCTGGCCATGCAGTCTGCCATTATCAGCTATACGTTAACGGTAGCGATGCTGATTCCGGTTAGCGGCTGGCTTGCCGATCGCTTTGGTACACGACGCGTGTTTATGCTGGCCGTAACGCTCTTTACATTAGGTTCGCTCGCCTGCGCGTTGTCTGACTCGCTTACAGAGCTGGTTATTTTCCGTATTGTGCAGGGGGTGGGTGGAGCGATGATGATGCCAGTTGCCCGTCTGGCCCTGTTGCGCGCCTATCCCCGAAGCGAACTCCTGCCGGTGCTCAACTTTGTCACCATGCCTGGGCTGGTCGGCCCTATTCTCGGGCCTATGCTCGGCGGCGTGCTGGTCACATGGGCCAGCTGGCACTGGATTTTCCTGATTAATATTCCCATAGGTGTACTGGGTCTGGTTTACGCGCGCAAATATATGCCCAACTTCACCGCCCCACGCCGACGTTTTGATATGACAGGTTTTTTCCTGTTTGGGTTAGGCCTGGTATTCATATCGAGCGGTATGGAGCTGTTCGGGGAACGTATTGTCGCTTCCTGGATGGCGCTAATGGTCGTGGCTGGCGGGTTTGTGTTGCTACTGGGCTATGTTCTGCATGCACGCCGGGCAGCGTCTCCCCTTATCGCGCTACCCATATTTAAAACCCGCACCTTCTCCGTCGGCATTGCCGGAAACATTGCGTCACGTCTTGGCACGGGCTGTGTACCTTTCCTGATGCCGCTGATGCTCCAGGTTGGCTTTGGCTATAGTGCTCTCATTGCAGGATGCATGATGGCCCCTACCGCTATCGGCTCTATTCTCGCTAAATCGATGGTTACGCAGGTGCTAAGCAGACTTGGCTATCGCCGTACCCTGGTTGGTATCACCCTTTTTATTGGTTTGATGATTGCCCAGTTCTCGTTGCAAACCGCGATGATGCCGGTATGGATGCTGCTTATCCCCCTGTTTGTTTTGGGAATGGCAATGTCCACGCAGTTCACCGCGATGAACACCATCACGCTTGCAGATTTAACCGATGAGAACGCCAGCAGCGGCAACAGCATGCTGGCCGTCACGCAGCAACTGTCGATAAGTCTCGGTGTCGCGGTCAGCGCCGCAGTGCTGCGCTTTTATGAAAGTCAGGGTGACAGCAGCACAGTCGAGCAGTTTCACGCCACGTTTATAACCATGGGCGCTGTCACTGTGGTATCGGCACTGGTGTTTATGTTATTGCGGGCAAAGGATGGGCGTAACCTCATTAGCGAGCGCCGCAAGCACTAGCAGGAGCCGCGAATGACCAGCTCTGGCGTTGCCTGAAGCCGCTGTTGCTCCCTGTCAGGTTGCGCCATGCGCTGTATTAGTACCTGAACGGCAAGCGCACCCAGCTCATCTTTCGGTTGATGAACAGTGGTTAATGGTGGCGTCATATAACGAGCAAGCTCAATATCGTCATAGCCCACCAGCGCCATATCATTGGGTACAGACAACCCTGCCTGCCAGAGCGCCTGATACGCCCCGAGAGCCATTGCATCGTTGCCGCAAAAAACCGCCTGAGGTGGTTCATCCAACGCCAGCATGCTCTTAATGGCAGCGACTCCGCCAGAAAACTCAAAGTTGGCGATATATTCATAGCCCGGCGGTACCGTTAACCCCGCGCGCGCCATCGCCGTGCGATAACCTTCAAGTCTGAGTCGGGAGGGAGTTTTATCCAGCGGGCCGGTAATACAGGCAATCCGCTTAAAACCTTTATCAATTAAATGCTGCGTTGCGATATCACCACCAAGCAGCGAGTTATCTTCAATCAGATCGCTGCCGCCGTCGAACGGTGACCAGTCCATCATCACGGTAGGAATTGTTGGATAGCGCTGTATGATTTCTTGCGACGGCAGGTGCGTTTCGGTACACAGCAGCAATAAGCCATCCACACGCTTTTGCAGCAGCGTCTCAAGGTTACGGTTCATGCGCTGCTCATCACCTTCGGTATTACACAACACCAGGCTGTAGCCACGTTCAAAACAGCTACGCTCCACCCCGCGCACCACTTCAGAGTAAAACGGGTTGGAGCTTGCGGTAATCAGCATACCAATCGTGTGGGTCTGGCGCATTTTAAGGCTACGCGCCAGCGCA
The DNA here is from genome assembly GCA_966185765.1 of uncultured Enterobacteriaceae bacterium. Classification (GTDB taxonomy): domain Bacteria; phylum Pseudomonadota; class Gammaproteobacteria; order Enterobacterales; family Enterobacteriaceae; genus CBIFVZ01. Next base: position 3,166 of record CBIFVZ010000069.1, read on the forward strand.
GAAGGCGCATAGTTGAGCGTTTTGATTGCAGCCTCAACCCGCGCCCGAATCGCTTCGCTGACAAAGCGATCGTTATTAATGACATGAGAAACGGTCGACGTCGAAACACACGCAAGTCGTGCGACATCTTTCATTGTCGCCAAAGGATTACTCCTGTTGAACTAAAAACGCGTCTATTTCTTCTCGCCACGGCACAGAGGGCTGTGCCCCCTCACGCGTTACCGCAATGGCCGCTGCCGCGTGAGCAAAGCGGATAGCGTCTGCCAGCGCCTGACCCTCAAGAATAGCCGTTACCAGCGCACCGTTAAACGTATCGCCTGCGGCAATAGTATCAACCGCTTTCACCGTAAAACCGGGAATACGCTGCCCTTTGCCGTTTTCGCTAAGCCACACGCCGCGTTTACCCAGCGTAATCAGCACCGTACTAATCCCTTTCTGGTGCAACACCTGAGCCGCCTGTGCGGCGCTGGCATCGTCTTTCACCACAACGCCGGTCAGTCCTTCGGCCTCAGTTTCATTCGGCGTAATGATGTCGATAAGCGCCAGCAGCTCATCTGACAGCGCTCTGGCTGGCGCTGGGTTAAGTACGGTCAGTGTATCGCTTTGACGCGCAATTTTTGCCGCCGCCAGCACGCTTTCCAGCGGGGACTCCAGCTGCATCAGCAACGCGCGTGCGCTATGGATACGCTCACGCTCGGCCTGCACCATTTCAGGCGACAAACAGCCGTTAGCACCAGCATGAATGCCAATTACATTTTCACCGTCACCATTAACAAAAATCAGCGCAACCCCTGTCGCCTCCCCCTTCACCACGCTCACAGGCGCTATATCAATGCGGTCCTTTTTAAGTTGCTGGCGCACGCGCTCGCCGGTGTCGTCATCGCCCACGCAGGCAATAAAGGCGATGTCCGCGCCACTGCGCCCGGCCGCTACCGCCTGATTTGCGCCTTTACCACCAAACGCCACCTGATAACGATGGCCAGTCAGCGTTTCGCCCGGAGAAGGAAAGCGTTCAAGATTAAGGATGTGGTCGGCATTGATACTGCCCAGAACGACGAGTTGGCCTGCGGTTTTCATTTTTGTGTGTCCGTAAAATGCGCCGCCCGAAGGCGGCGCGTTGCCCTGCTTTTCTTCGATGTTGTTATTTGGTGACCAGTTTCAGGTCAACCGGGATTTTGGCATCCACTTTCTCGCCTTTGAGCACTTTATCAGCCGTTTGCACGCCGATAACGCCGATTTGCTCCGGCTGCTGCGCGACAGTCGCACCCAACTTGCCGCCTTCAACCGCTTTTACGCCGTCGGCGGTACCATCAAAGCCCACGACCAGTACATCACTCTTACCCGCTGTTTGCAGCGCACGCAGTGCGCCGAGGGCCATTTCGTCATTCTGTGCAAACACCGCCTGCACGGCCGGATGCGCAGTCAGCAGGTTTTGCATCACGTTCAGGCCTTTGGTGCGGTCAAAGTCAGCCGGCTGGCTGCCAAGGATGCTGAACTTATGCGCTGCAACGGCCTGTTTGAAGCCTTCACCACGCTCACGCGCCGCAGACGTGCCGGCAATGCCCTGCAGTTCAATCACTTTGGCGCCTTCACCCAGTTTCTGAGCAATGAAGTCACCGGCCATTTTGCCGCCCGCTACGTTGTCAGACGCGATGTGGCTTATCACGTCACCTTTTGATGCCTGGCGGTCCAGGGTGATGACCGGGATTTTCGCCTGGTTAGCCATCTTCACCGCGTTACCTACGGCGTCGGAGTCAGTCGGGTTAATCAGCAGCAGTTTGGCACCGCGCACTGTCAAATCCTGCACGTTTGCCAGCTCTTTTGCCGGGTTGTTCTGGGAATCCAGTACCACCAGGTTATAGCCAAGCTTGTCGGCTTCTTTCTGCGCACCGTCTTTCAGAGAAACAAAAAACGGGTTGTTCAGCGTGGAGATAACCAGCGCGATGGTGTCTTTTGCCATTGCGTTAGCACTGACGGTGGCGCTCAGTGCCACAGCGGAAACCAGGGTAGCAAGTTTTTTCATATTCATAATCGAAGATGTCCTTTATTACTGCTTTTTATTGTCCACCAGCACCGCCAGCAGAATAACCACCGCTTTAACGATCATCTGGTAATAGGAAGAAACGCCCAACAGATTCAAACCATTATTCAGGAAACCAAGGATCAGCGCGCCGATCAATGTCCCAACAATACGACCTTTACCGCCTGCCAAGCTGGTGCCACCGAGCACCACCGCCGCAATCGCATCAAGTTCATATCCCGTACCGGCTGTCGGCTGAGCAGACGACAGCCGCGCCACTTCAATCACCCCCGCGAGCGCAGCCAGCATACCGCACAGAGAATAGACGATGATTTTGATTTTGTTGACGCTGATGCCGGATAACCGCGTTGCCGCCTCATTACCACCCAGTGCATAAATATAACGACCCAGGCGCGTGTGATGCAGCATGTACCAGGCCGCCAGGAAGACAATCGCCATAATCCACACCGGTGTCGGGATACCCAGCGGACGACCAATACCGAACCAGCCAAACAGGTCAGCGTTGTCGCTAAAGCCGGTATTCACCGGGCTGCCGTTGGTGTAAACCATCGTCACACCGCGCAACAGCAACATCATCACCAGCGTGGCGATAAACGCCTGCACCTTACCTTTCGCAACAATGACACCGGTCACGCCACCCACGGCTGCGCCAAGCGCCAGTGCCGCAGCTACCGCTACCAGTGCGTTAACCTCAAAGCCAACAATGGAGGCTGCCACCGCGCCAGTCAGTGCCAGCAGCGAACCGACTGACAGGTCGATACCAGACGTCAGAATGACCAGCGTCATCCCCACCGCCATAATGGCATTCACCGAGGTTTGCTGGAGGATGTTGAACAGGTTGTTAACGGTAAAAAAGTTTGGGCTGAGGGTGGAGACAATCGCAATCAGCACCAGCAGGGCTATCAGGGATTTCTGCTCCATCAGCCACGCTTTACTGAACCAGCGACGGCTCGGGATAGACTGGGTTGAACTACTCATGCTTGCTGCTCCTGATTCACGCGATGGTGTTTACCGACGGCCGCAGCCATCAGGACCTCCTGAGTGGCCTGCTCGCGTGTGAATTCACCGCCGTTGTGGCCTTCATGCATCACCATGATGCGATCGCTCATTCCGAGAACTTCCGGCATTTCGCTGGAGACCAGAATGATGCTCAGCCCTTCGGCCTTAAACTGGTTAATTAGCTGATAAATTTCTTTTTTTGCGCCAACGTCTACGCCACGCGTGGGTTCATCAAGGATAAGCACCTTCGGGCGCGTCATCAGCCCGCGAGCAATAGCCACCTTTTGCTGATTACCGCCGGACAACAGGCCAATGGTCTGCTCCATTGACGGCGTTTTGACGTTGAACAGGCGGATAAAATCGGCCACTGCCTGCGCTTCATCTTTATGCCTGAGACTACCGCCCGCACGGCTGAAATAGCGCAGGGCGGTAAGCGACATATTTTCTTTCACCGACATGCCCAGCACCAGGCCGTCACGTTTACGGTCCTCAGAAATATAAACAATACCGTTTGCCAGCCCATCCTGCGGCGTACGGGTCACGACTTCACGCCCGTCGAGTGCCACATAGCCGCCACTGCGCGGCAGCGCACCGTAGAGCACTTTCATCAGCTCCGTGCGCCCGGCGCCCATCAGGCCGGAAATACCGAGAATTTCGCCACTACGTAGCGTAAAGCTCACGCCGTGCACGCCAGGCCCGGAAAGGTTATCCACCCGCAGGCGTACCTCGCCTGGCGCTTTGTCCAGATGCGGATACTGGTCTTCGAGCTTGCGTCCTACCATCATTTCAATCAGTGAGTCTTCGGTGAGCGAGCTGACTTCTCGCTCGGCGATAAACTGGCCGTCGCGAAAAACCGTTACGTCGTCGCAAATATCGAAGATTTCTTTCATGCGGTGCGAGATATACACAATGCCGCAGCCCTGAGCCTTCAGCTCGCGAATGGTACGAAACAGCGATTCGGTTTCGGTATCGGTCAGCGCATCTGTCGGCTCATCCATAATGATGACCTTCGACTCAAAACTCAGCACCTTAGCGATTTCCACCATCTGCTGATCACCGATAGACAGCTCGCCCACCATCCGGTGGCTGGTAAAACGCAGGTTAAGCTTTTTCAGCAGCCTGTCGGCTTCGGCATACATCTTTTTCCAGTCGATACGCCCAAAACGGCCCACGAACTCACGCCCGAGGAAAATATTCTCAGCAATAGTCAGTTCGGGAATCAGATTGAGTTCCTGGTGGATGATGCCAATACCGGCTTCCTGGGAGGATTTTGGCCCATTAAACGCGGTTTCCTTACCCAACCACAGCAATGAACCGGCGTCTTTGGTATAGATGCCGGTCAGTACTTTCATCATGGTGGATTTGCCCGCGCCGTTTTCGCCTACCAGCGCCATAACGCGGCCAGCATAGACGTTCAACGCGGCCCCCGAGAGCGCCTTCACGCCTGGGAAGGATTTATCAATCCCTTTAAGCTCTAAGAGTGCTTGCATACCGACCTCAGAACGTTACGCCAGCACAAAGAATGATGTTCGCATACGGGGAACACTCCCCGCTGCGAATCACCGCACGGCTGTTAGCCGTGTCTTGTTTAAACTGCTCGTGCGTCACGTAGCGCAGAGCTATGGTGTTACCCTGGTGTTGTTGCAGCTGCCTGATTAGCTCAAGCAACGTTTCGTGGAGCGCCGGGTTGTACTGCTTAATCTCTGCGGCCAGCACTGCTTGCTCAACCTGCATTTCCGCCGTCACCGTCTCGAGCACCTGCATAAAGGAGGGAATCCCCTTTGTCAGCGCTAAATCAATACGCTGTGGCCCGTGTGGGATGGGCAGTCCGGCATCTGCGATAGTCAGCATATCCGTATGGCCCAGGCGGGAAATCACTGAAGAAATATCAGCGTTAAGTACAGTGCCTTTTTTCATTTTTCTACTCCATTAGCGAAACGTTTCGCTGATAAGAAGTGTAATAACGGCGACGTTCACAAAACAATCGCAACCTGACAGAAGTGTGATCGTTATCGAAACGTTTCGCGCGTGTTTAAAAGCCTGATCGATTCAGCAACGGATATAAAAAAAGCCTCTCGCAATGAGAGGCTCTTTAACCCTTAAATTTCTACCTGGGTTCCCAGCTCGATAACCCGGTTTGGGGGTATTTCAAACTGGTCTGGTGCACGCAGCGCGTTGCGCTGTAGTAGCAGGAACAACTTACCGCGCAAGCGCAGATACCACGGCCTGTCGCCAATAATCAACGACTCATGCGACATAAAGAATGAGGTTTCCATCATCCGCCCACTCAGTCCTTCCAGGCCACAGCGGTGGAACACCTCTTCCACGTTAGGCGTTTCGCGCCAGCCGTAGCTTGCCACTACACGCCAGAAAGTTGGCGACAACTGCTCTATAGAAACACGCTTGACGTTGTGTACGTAAGGCGCATCTTCGGTACGCAGCGTCAGTAAAATCACGCGCTCATGCAGCACTTTGTTGTGCTTGAGGTTATGCAGCAGCGCAAACGGAATTACATTCAGCGCACGCGACATAAACACCGCAGTGCCCGGCACGCGCACCGGCGGCGATTTTTCCAGTGAGGCAATCAGGGCCTCAAGCGAATTGCCGTGTTCATGCATGCGCCTGAGCAGGCGAAACCGCTCGCTTTTCCAGGTGGTCATGATAATGAACATCACCAGTCCCAGACACAGCGGCAGCCAACCACCGGAGAAAATTTTCTGCACGTTGGCGGTAAAGAGCGGCACGTCCACGCACAAAAACACGCTACCAATAAGTACCACCAGCAGCTTATTCCAGTGCCAGTTTTTGATTGCCACCGTACAGGAGAGAATGGAGGTCAGCACCATCGTTCCCGTCACGGCAATACCATAAGCCGCCGCCAGGTTACTGGAATGCTCAAAGCTGACAATCACCAGTACCACGGCGAAATACAGCACCCAGTTGATGTTCGGAATATAAATCTGACCGGATTCCATCTCAGAAGTGTGAATGATGCGCATCGGTGACAAATAGCCCAGGCGCACGGCCTGGCGAGTCAGTGAGAACACGCCGGAAATTACCGCCTGAGAGGCAATGACCGTGGCAAGCGTTGCCAGAATCAACAGCGGGATCAGCGCCCAGTCCGGTGCCAGCAGAAAAAACGGGTTTTTGATGGCCTCCGGCGATTTCAGCAATAGCGCCCCCTGGCCGAAGTAGTTGAGCACCAGCGAAGGCAGCACCACCGTAAACCAGGCAATACGAATCGGCAGTTTACCGAAATGGCCCATATCGGCATACAGCGCTTCCACGCCAGTGATGGCCAGTACTACCGCGCCCAGCGCTACAAACGACACCGCTTTGTATTCAATAAAAAAATGCACCGCCCAGGCCGGATTTAGTGCCAGTAGCACTTCCGGGTTGCCAATAATGCTACGTAGACCCAGCAGCGCCAGCACCAGAAACCACGCCAGCATGATTGGCGCAAACAGCTTGCCCACAAGGCCGGTGCCATGTTTCTGGATTACAAACAACAGCGTCAACACTGCAATAGAGAGCGGCACGATGTACGCATCCAGCGACGGAGCGGCAATTTCCAGCCCCTCAATGGCCGACATCACCGATATGGCGGGCGTTATCACGACTTCACCATAAAAAAAGCTGCCGCCAATGAGTCCCAGAATAACCAATACCGACGTCATGCGCGCTGAGGTATTACGCCCGGCAAGCGACATCAACGTCAAAATCCCGCCTTCACCGGCGTTGTCCGCCCGCATTACGAAGGTCAGGTATTTGATGGACACCACCACAATCAACAGCCAGAAAATCAGTGAGAGGAAGCCAAAAATCGCGTCACGTTCCACGCCAAAGCCAAACTGCCCTGACAGACATTCACGCAGGGTGTAGAGAGGACTGGTCCCAATATCGCCATAAACTACCCCAATCGCCGCAAGTGTAATCGCGGGTAGAGATTCTTTTTTATCAGTGTTCATAGACTAATCTTTATTCAGATACTGATGATTTAGCGTCCCGAACAGGCCCGCAAAAAGCGCACAGTATGCACGATTAAGGAGAAAATCGAACCCCAGAGTCTGGCTAAAGGGACCAGAGAAACATCAGGTTACTCTTTGATTCAGTCCGTTATCTATTCATCTATGGAAAAGCTTATAATTGCCCTCTTTTGCCGATTACCGGGTAAGGATGCAGACACAATTATGGCGCACTCACATTTATTAGCAGAAAGAATTGCTCGGCTCAGCCAGGCGCTGGAAACCGGCCTGTTTGAGCGCAGCCATGCAGTGCGTCTGTGCCTGCTGGCAGCGTTAAGCGGTGAGAGCGTATTTTTGCTGGGGCCGCCCGGTATTGCCAAAAGCCTGATAGCCCGCCGCCTGAAGTATGCATTCTGTAACGCGCGCGCCTTTGAATACCTGATGACGCGCTTTTCCACACCTGAAGAAGTGTTCGGCCCGCTATCTATTCAGGCGCTGAAAGATGAAGGCCGCTACGAGCGCCTGACTGCAGGCTATCTGCCAGAAGCCGAAATCGTCTTTCTTGATGAAATCTGGAAAGCAGGCCCGGCCATTCTCAATACACTGTTGACCGCAATTAACGAGCGACGCTTTCGTAACGGCGCGCAGGAAGAGAAAATCCCCATGCGCCTGCTGGTGGCAGCATCCAACGAACTGCCGGAAGACGACAGCAGTCTCGAAGCACTCTATGACCGCATGCTGATTCGCCTGTTGCTTGACCGCGTACAGGAAAAAGGTAACTTCCAGGCCATGCTTACCAGCCAGCATTCAGAAAACGAGAACCCGGTACCACCCGCGCTGCAAGTTACGGATGATGAATATCACCGCTGGCAGGAGGATATCGGCAAAGTCGCGCTACCAGGGGACGTTTTCGAGCTTATCTTCCAGCTACGTCAGCAACTCGAGGCACTGCCACAGGCCCCTTACGTTTCAGACCGCCGCTGGAAGAAAGCGTTGCGTCTGCTTCAGGCCAGCGCTTTTTTCAGCGGTCATAGCGAGGTGGCGGCCATTGACCTGATTCTGCTCAAAGACTGCCTGTGGCACGACATTAACGCCATGAACCTGATGAGCCAGCAGGTTGAGTTATTGATGACCGACCACGCCTGGCAACAGCAGGAGATGCTGACCCGCCTCGGCGCTATCCACCAGCGTCGCCTCCAGCTTCAACAACAGCACACAGACAGTAGTGCGCTTAAAGTCGAGCGCCTCGGCGGTATGTTCAGCCGCAAGCCGCATTACACCCTGCCGCCGTCGCTACAGGGCGATAACGTTACCCTGTTGTTGTCGCAGCCGTTGCGCCTGCACGATATGGAGGTGATTCACGTTGAAATTGTGCGTACGGCGCTGGATCAGTGGCTGCAAAAGGGCGGTGAGATCCGCGGTAAACTCAATGGAATCGGTTTTGCCCAGCCGCTGACGCTGGAAGTGGACGCTGAGCAGCACATTGTAATTCGTGATGTCAGCCTTAAAGGCACCCCCCTGGCGCTGCCGGGCACGCAGCAGAGTGGAATTCCTGAAGAAATTATTATGCAACTTGATGAGCTTGAAGCTCGCTACCACCGCCAGCACCAGCGCTTTAGCGACCAGCAAAAATGCCTGTTTATCCCGGCCGACTGGCTCGGGCGCATTGAGGCAAGCCTTCAGGCAGTTGCCACGCAAATTAAACAGGCGCGCCAGTGCTGAGTCTCGCGGCCCTTGATGCCATCCTCGGCATCAGTGAAGGACAGTTAATAGAAGACATCATCATTGCACTGCTGGCTGCCCCACAGCTGGCAATATTCTTTGAAAAATTCCCACGTCTGAAGAATGCCCTCACGCGGGACGTGCCGCGCTGGCGGGACATGCTGAAAACCCGCCTCCAGCAGACCACTGCGCCGCCGTATCTGGTTAAAGAAGTGCAGGAATACCAGACGTGCCAGCAATTGTCTGAAGTGCCTTTCAGCGCACGTCTGCCTGCAACGCTTGCACTATTGCGGGAAGTGGAATCACCCTTTGCCGCCCAGGCGCAGCAGCTGGTGGCTGATAACACGCACTTTACACCCGCCCTGCAAACGCTGTTTTTACAGCGCTGGCGGTTAAGTCTCATTGTGCAGGTCTCAACCCTTAACCAGCAGCTGCTGGAAAACGAACGTGAGCAACTGCTGGCAGAAGTGCAACAGCGGCTGGCAATGAGCGGCCAACTGGAGCCAGTGTTGGTGGAAAACGACAACGCAGCCGGGCGATTGTGGGATCTCAGCGCGGGCCAGTTAAGCCGCGGCGATTATCAGCTCATTGTGAAATATGGTGACTTTCTTCAACACCAGCCAGAGCTACAGAAGCTTGCCGAACAGCTTGGTCGCTCGCGCGAGGCCAAAGCGGTGCCAAAAAAGGACGCCCCCACCGAAACCTGGCGCCAGCTGGTGCGCGAACCGGCTACCACGCCGGAACAGGTGGACGGCTTACAGCACAGCGACGATATTCTGCGTCTGCTGCCACCGGAGCTGGCAACACTTGGCATCAGCGAGCTGGAGTTTGAGTTTTACCGCCGTCTGGCAGAAAAGCAGCTGCTGACCTACCGGTTGCACGGCGATGCCTGGCGTGAAAAAGTCACCGAACGCCCGGTGGTGCATCAGGATTTTGACGAGCAGCCGCGCGGGCCGTTTATTGTCTGCGTGGACACCTCTGGCTCAATGGGTGGCTTTAACGAGCAGTGCGCCAAAGCGTTCTGCCTTGCGCTGCTGCGCATTGCGCTGGCAGACAACCGGCGCTGCTACATTATGCTGTTTTCCAGCGAAGTGGTGCGCTATGAACTGAGCGGGCGCGACGGCATTGAACAAGCCATTCGCTTTCTCAGCCAGCGCTTTCGCGGCGGTACCGATATGGCAAGCTGCCTGCGTGCAATATCGGAAAAAATGCATGGCGATAGCTGGCGCGACGCTGACGCCGTGGTGATTTCTGACTTTATCGCCCAGCGTCTGCCGGATGAGGTGATCGGACAGATAAAAACGCTGCAACGCCAGCACGACCATCGCTTTCACGCGGTGGTAATGTCGGCCCACGGTAAGCCCGGTATTCTGCGCATCTTCGATCATATCTGGCGCTTTGATACCGGAATGCGCAGTCGTCTGCTGCGCCGCTGGAAGCGCTGACTGCCGTTCCTTCTTCTTTATATAGTGAACCTGGCGCGCCGCGCCCATAAAAAAACCACCTCTGCTGAGATGGTTTTCATGTTTATACCGCCCGGAAAATTACAGCAAATCTTTCACGCTGCTCGCGATCTCGGCAGGCCACACGCCGCACTGCACCTGGCCGATGTGTGACAGCTGAAGTAACAGCATGGTGAGGCGCGACTGACCGATACCACCGCCGATGGTTTGTGGCATTTCACCGTTGAGCAGACTCTGGTGCCATTCAAGCTGCGTGCGCGCTTCATCGCCCGTGATAGCGAGCTGGCGCTTGAGGGTTTGCGGGTCAACGCGGATCCCCATTGACGAGATCTCAAACGCATCTTCCAGCACCGGGTTCCACACCAGGATATCGCCGTTCAGACCCGCAAAGCCGCCTTCGGTCGGCGTGCTCCAGTCGTCATAGTCCGGCGCACGCACATCATGACGCTTGCCGTCAGCAAGTTTACCACCGATGCCAATCAGGAATACCGCGCCCAGCTCTTTGGCGATGGCGCGCTCGCGGCCCTTACCGTCCAGCTCCGGGAAGCGGCTTTGCAGCGTTTCGCTGTGAACAAAGTGAATCTGCTCTGGCAGGAACGGTGTCAGACCAAATTCACGGCTCACCTGCGCTTCTGTCGCTTTAATCGCCTGCCACAGAGTTTCAACCGTGCTTTTCAGCGTGCCGAGGTGGCGCTCGCCGTCCCCCATCACGCGCTCCCAGTCCCACTGATCGACGTATACCGAGTGGATAGGCGACAGACGGTCTTCATCCGGGCGCAGCGCTTTCATATGGGTATACAGCCCTTCACCGGCGCTGAAGTCATGCTGGCCCAACGTTTTACGCTTCCACTTCGCCAGGGAATGCACGACTTCAAACTGTGCCCCCGGAATGGCTTTGACCTTAACCTGTACCGCTTTCTCGCTGCCGGACAGGTTGTCCTGCGTCCCGTCGCCCAGTCGGCTAAGAATCGGTGCCTGCACTTCAATCAGCCCCAGGCGTTGTTCCAGCTCGCGGGAAAACCAGGATTTCACGGAACTAATCTGTCGTTGTCTTGCGATGTAAGCGGTCTTCATTGTTATCTACTCCTGTCGTCCAGTGACACTGATTAAGCAACAGATTGCGGCCACTATTCAATATTCAACAATAAAAAAGGCGTCTCACTTTTTATTTCGTTAAAATTATGGCGATGAAAATGCGTATTCATTACTAAACATAAGGAAAAACGATGGAAAATTATCAGATCGATAATCTCGATCGCGGCATTCTGGAAGCGCTAATGGCCAATGCGCGCACGCCCTATGCTGAACTGGCCAAACAATTTGCCGTCAGCCCTGGCACTATTCATGTGCGGGTGGAGAAGATGAAACAAGCTGGCATCATCACCGGCGCACGCATTGACATCAGCCCCAAGCGCCTGGGCTACGATGTTTGCTGTTTTATTGGCATTATCCTTAAGAGCGCCAAAGACTATCCCTCCGCGCTGGCAAAGCTGGAAAGCCTGGATGAAGTCACCGAAGCCTATTACACCACCGGCCACTACAGCATCTTTATTAAGGTGATGTGCCGTTCCATTGATGCGCTGCAACAGGTACTTATCAACAAGATCCAGACCATTGATGAAATACAGTCAACGGAAACGCTGATCTCGCTGCAAAACCCCATCATGCGCACTATCACGCCATAAGAGCATTTTTTTATACCCGTATTGTCCACAGGTAGATCCCAACAGATTCACAGCGTACAATACCCGACGTTTTACTCACGGCGGGAAGATTCATGGCAGATATCACTCTTATCAGCGGCAGTACGCTCGGCAGCGCCGAATATGTGGCGGAACATCTGGCGGAAAAGCTGGAAGAGGCGGGTTTCTCGACACAAACGCTGCACGGCCCAGCGCTTGCGGCTCTCTCGCTCAGCGGGACCTGGCTTGTGGTGAGTTCAACACATGGCGCAGGCGATCTGCCCGACAATCTGCAACCGCTGTTTGATGAATTAGTACAACAGCGCCCGGATCTGAGTGGTGTTCGTTACGGTGCCATCGGCATTGGTAGCAGTGAGTACGATACGTTCTGCGGTGCTATCGATAAAATAGAGACGCTATTAAGCGAATTGGGTGCTGCTCACCTGGGCGAAACACTCAAAATAAATGTGCTCGACCATGAAATTCCGGAGGATCCGGCGGAAATCTGGCTGGGATCCTGGCAAAAATTGCTCAGCTGAATGTAAAGATCGACACTTTTTTTGTGGATAACTCTGGTTAAAAGCTTGGATCAACCGGTAGTTATCCAATGTACAAGCGTCGCTTAGTTTTTGTCCTGTGCATAACATGCCATTCTGATCCCAGCTTATACGGAACAGGATCACCGACAGTACACAGCAAACGATCCATCCTAATAACCTGATCCTTAACGGATAAAAACGCTTATCCACAGCAACCCGCGATCGTAATAAGAGATCACAATAGAACAGATCTCATAAATAAAGATCTTCTTTTTAATACCCGTCGATCCCCGGACTTTCTCAGTCGTCAAAAGTTGAGTAGAATTCCGGCCCCGGGTGCTTCAAACCCAAATTCGCACAACCGCGAGGCAGTTAACCATGTTTTATCCGGACGCTTTTGACGTCATCATCATTGGCGGGGGTCATGCAGGTACCGAGGCTGCAATGGCCGCGGCACGCACGGGTCAGCAGACTCTCCTGTTAACCCACAACATCGATACGCTGGGACAAATGTCGTGTAACCCGGCGATCGGCGGTATCGGAAAAGGACATCTGGTTAAAGAAGTGGACGCCCTCGGCGGACTGATGGCACAGGCAATTGACAAAGCCGGTATCCAGTTCAGGATACTAAACGCCAGTAAAGGCCCGGCCGTTCGCGCCACTCGCGCTCAGGCCGATCGCGTGCTTTACCGCCAGGCCGTACGTACAGCACTTGAGAACCAGCCGAACCTGATGATTTTCCAGCAGGCGGTTGACGATCTGATCGTTGAAAACGATATCGTCGTTGGGGCTGTTACCCAAATGGGACTCAAATTCCGGGCAAAAGCGGTTGTACTCACTGTCGGGACCTTCCTTGACGGCAAAATTCATATCGGTCTTGATAACTACAGCGGGGGACGTGCAGGCGATCCGCCATCTATCCCGCTGGCTCGCCGCTTGCGAGAGCTGCCGCTACGGGTCAGTCGCCTGAAAACCGGTACACCGCCGCGTATTGACGCACGCACCATTGATTTCAGCGTACTGGCACCGCAGCATGGTGATACACCTTTGCCGGTGTTCTCGTTTACGGGCGATGTCAGCCAGCATCCGCAGCAGGTTCCCTGCTACATCACCCATACCAATGAAAAAACCCATGAGGTGATTCGCAACAATCTCGACCGCAGTCCAATGTATGCGGGCGTGATTGAGGGAATTGGTCCACGCTACTGTCCGTCAATTGAAGACAAAGTGATGCGCTTTGCCGATCGCAACGCGCACCAGATTTTCCTGGAGCCTGAAGGGCTGACCAGCAACGAAATTTACCCTAACGGTATCTCCACCAGCCTGCCGTTTGACGTGCAGATGCAGATTGTGCGCTCCATGCAGGGCATGGAGAACGCAAAAATCGTTCGCCCTGGCTATGCCATTGAGTATGACTTCTTCGATCCGCGCGATCTCAAGCTGACGCTGGAAAGTAAGTACATCCACGGCCTGTTCTTTGCAGGCCAGATAAATGGCACCACCGGCTACGAAGAAGCGGCCGCACAGGGGTTGCTGGCTGGCCTTAACGCCGCGCGCTATTCGGCCGACAAAGAGGGCTGGTCGCCGCGCCGCGACCAGGCCTATCTTGGCGTGCTGGTGGATGATTTGTGCACGCTCGGTACTAAAGAACCGTACCGTATGTTTACCTCACGCGCTGAATATCGCCTGATGCTGCGCGAAGACAACGCCGACCTGCGTTTGACCGAAACCGGCCGTGAGCTGGGTCTGGTTGATGATGCCCGCTGGGCAAGCTACAGCGAGAAGGTGGAACGCATTGAACGTGAGCGTCAGCGCCTGAAGGATACCTGGGTACACCCAACGTCTGAGAACGCGGGCGAGATTAACACCCAGCTTAGCTCACCGCTGTCGCGTGAAGCCAGTGGAGAGGACTTGTTGCGTCGCCCGGAGATGACCTACGAGAAACTGACCGCGTTTGCGCCGTTTGCGCCAGCGCTTTCAGACGAACGTGCCGCCGAGCAGGTGGAGATTCAGGTCAAATATGAAGGCTACATTGCTCGCCAGCAGGACGAAATTGAAAAGCAGTTGCGTAACGAAAACACGCTGCTGCCAGAAACGCTGGACTACCGTCAGGTCTCCGGGCTTTCTAATGAGGCGATTGCCAAACTTAACGATCACAAACCCGCGTCCATTGGACAGGCATCGCGCATTTCCGGTATCACGCCTGCTGCGATTTCCATCCTGCTGGTGTGGCTGAAAAAACAGGGGCTGCTGCGCCGCAGTGCCTGAGGACAGAGTGGATAACGGGCCAGGTTCTCCTGGCCCATTTTTTATGGGAAGACAAACGTGCTGAACAAACTTGAGCGCCTGCTGGAAAAAGCGGGTATTTCGTTGCCCGATCTCCAGAAACAACAGCTGGTGGGCTACGTCGGACTGCTGGATAAATGGAACAAGGCTTACAACCTCACCTCCGTGCGCAATCCTGATGACATGCTGGTGCGCCATATTCTCGACAGCATTGTGGTTGAGCCGCATCTGCAAGGCTCGCGTTTCATTGACGTTGGAACGGGGCCGGGATTGCCTGGCATTCCACTGGCGATTGTTCGCCCGGATGCTCACTTCACGTTGCTGGACAGCCTCGGCAAGCGCGTGCGTTTCCTGCGCCAGGTGCAGCATGAACTGAAGCTCGATAACGTGACGCCAGTACAGAGCCGCGTTGAAGATTTCCCTGCCGAGCCGCCATTCGACGGCGTTATCAGCCGCGCGTTTGCTTCACTGAGCGACATGATTAACTGGTGTCATCATCTGCCAGGCGTTAACGGACGTTTCTACGCGCTTAAAGGGCAGCGCCCGGACGATGAGCTACAGTCATTGCCTGCGGGTGTAGAGGTGGAGGAGATCGTGCGCCTGAGTGTTCCGCAGTTAGAAGGCGAGCGCCATCTGGTGATTATTCACCCAAAGAAAAATTAATATTTATCAAAAAAAGTAGCATTAATACCCGGAGCAAACAGGGTAAATACGCGGCGCGAATAAAGGACATGACTGGTTACATTTAACCATAAAATAACGGTGGTCTCTAATTTGTATAACGTCGCTTTTTTGCTTGCTGATATTTATAGTCAACGTTGAAAATATCAGGGTGCTAAAAGTTTGCTTTGCGCTCTTTTAATGAAACGTTAAAACAACGTGGCAAATGTCAATGCCCCGTATTTTCTCTGTTTAAGTGATTTTAAGAAATATCCACCCTGATTTGTCTTTTTAATCAATGAGATGTTTTTTTGTTCTGCCGACAGTTTGTTCGAAAAGTTTACATCGAAATGTGCGTTATGTGATCCATTGCACGCTTTGTGACCGGATAATTTCTGATTTTTGCAGTTTTTACTGAACCAGGTCGGTTTAATGAAAAATGTGGAAGTGAGACGGCTGAAAAATATTTAAATATTTATTCACCTTTTGGCTACTTTAGGTTTGAAATCACGCCTCTGGCCCGTATAATTTGTCCGCTTTTTGAGGCTTGACTCTCAGCGTCAAAGACAGTTTTATACGACACGCGACATACCTCGTAATGAGCAGATGTGGAGAATGTTATGTCAGTGTCGCTTTTGAGTGGTAACGTCGCACGAAAGCTTCTGTTCATTCAGCTACTGGCAATCATTGTGACCGGACTGCTTTTTTGCCTGAAAGACCCCTTCTGGGGCCTCTCCGCCGTTTGCGGAGGTCTGGCGGTCTGGTTGCCAAATGTTGCGTTTATGATTTTTGCCTGGCGTCACCAGGCGCATTCACCCGCTCAGGGCCGTATGGCCTGGTCATTCGCCTTCGGTGAGGTGGCTAAGGTGCTGGTGACTTTTGCGCTACTGGTGGTGGCGCTGGCGTATGTTAAGGCGGTTTTTTTACCGCTGATTGTGACCTGGATATCGGCGTTGGTGGTTCAGATACTGGCGCCAGCTGCAATTAACAACAAAGGGTAAGAGGCATCATGTCTTCAGGAGAAGTTTTAACTCCGCAGGACTACATCGGGCACCATCTGAATAACCTTCAGATTGACCTGCGTACGTTCTCGCTGGTAGATCCGCATAACCCCCCGGCCACGTTCTGGACACTCAACATCGACTCCATGTTCTTCTCTGTGGTGCTGGGTCTGCTGTTCCTCGTTCTGTTTCGCAAGGTTGCTAAACATGCCACCAGCGGCGTTCCGGGCAAATTCCAGACGGCGGTAGAGCTGGTCATTGGTTTTGTGCACGGTAGCGTTAAAGACATGTACCACGGCAAGAGCAAGGTGATTGCACCGCTGGCGCTGACCATCTTCGTCTGGGTGTTCCTGATGAACCTGATGGACCTGCTGCCTATCGACCTGCTGCCGTACATTGGTGAGCATGTGTTCGGCCTGCCGGCGCTGCGCGTTGTGCCGTCTGCTGATGTGAACATCACGCTCTCTATGGCGCTTGGCGTCTTTATCCTGATTCTTTTCTACAGCATCAAAATGAAAGGCGTTGGCGGCTTTACCAAAGAGCTGACGCTGCAGCCGTTCAACCACTGGATCTTCATTCCGGTGAACCTGATTCTCGAAGGTGTCAGCCTGCTGTCTAAACCGGTTTCTCTCGGTCTGCGACTGTTCGGCAACATGTACGCCGGCGAGCTGATTTTCATTCTGATTGCAGGGCTGTTGCCGTGGTGGTCACAGTGGATTCTGAATGTGCCGTGGGCCATTTTCCACAT
>CBIFVZ010000070.1:0-19610 GCA_966185765.1 uncultured Enterobacteriaceae bacterium
CCCGAAAACTATCTCGTTTGTATTTATAATTAATAGATGCTATTTTTTGTTCCCATGAAGAGAATACATCGTCTATCGACTTATTAGTATAAAATCCATACATCACACCGGACCATTCAGCCATTTGTGTATCTCCTAAACTATTTAGCATCCAGAAGCACCGTGTTTAACATCCCCTCGGAGCTTGTTATTCGCATCTTTGAGCAGTATTTCTTCTATATAGAGCCTTAGATATCCATTCTGTCTATCTACCCTTTTAATCTTAGAACTATCAATTCGAAGGAAATAAAATGAGTGTTCTTTTCTTTAGTTAATCCCATTTTACCTCTCGAGCCAGATGATTTTAACTCCTCAGGAGATAATGTAGTGACATATACACCCTGGGGTTTTCCCTTAACAGAACCTTTTCCTCTGGCTCCGGGATCTTTTGTTTTAATTGTGCCTGACCCCATAATTCCATTATATCCATCTTTGCTCGTATAATGATAAACACGAATAACATCTAAGCCTGGAGGGTCTATCCAACTAAGCGGATTAGGACCGTACTGGTAGAGGTTAATGCCCCCGCCAGCCCTATCGGGTCCTGGCTGATAAACATCCCGGCGCACGACTCACAGTAGCGAAAACGGTTATAATGTAAACCACTCCTGGCATCGACATACTGCCCCTGAAGGCGCAACGGTTGCCAGACACGGGAGGATACGCTTATCTGCGCCTGACCGGTCACACGGTAATGGGCCGACCACACATTCACCCGCGCTGCTCCATAACCGCAGCGGCTGGGCGCCCGGTTCGGCCAGGTAAAGACTCGTCGCCAGCGGTTCAAACGTGCCGGGGTGGTAAAGATAGCCCTGTGCCGTTCACTTGTTATCCGGTGCCATCAGCCAGGTCTGCGTTTCTGCCGCTGTTGGCGGCACGGTTTCATCATGGCACACCTCTCACGGTATCAGACAGAACAAAACGTTGAGATGGCTCACATAGCGCGGTTGAGCAAAATGTGGATACCGATAATGAAGCCACGGCAGGCAAAGCGGGCACAGAAAGTGCCCGTTTAACTGTAAGTTACCAGGCGTTAATCACCACCCACATCGGCCCCTGCCCTACCGCGTAACGTCCTTTTTCTTCCAGCAATCCCTGCACCCCGCTGATTTCATACACGGCGATATGGTGTGACTTCTGCCCGGCGGCAATCAGGTACTTACCACTGTTGTCGATGTTAAAGCCGCGCGGCTGGGCTTCTGTTGGCTGATACCCTTCCACGGCCAGTACGCTGCCATCTTCAGAAACACTGAAAATCGTAATAATGCTGGCAGTACGGTCACAGGCATAAAGATGGCGACCATCTGGCGTGATGTGAATATCCGCCGCCCAGCGGGTATCGGCAAAATCCGGCGGCATCATGTCCAGGCGCTGTACGCACTCAATATGCCCGTGCGGGTCTTTTAGCTCCCAGACGTCAACGGAACTGTTTAACTCGTTAACACAGTAGGCGTACTCACGATTAGGGTGGAACACCATATGGCGCGGGCCTGCGCCCTCAACGGTATCGACCTGCGCCGGATGCTGTGCCACCAGCTTACCGTCATCGCTTAAGGTAAACAGGCAAATCCTGTCCTGCTTGAGCGCGGGCACGAACAACGTGCGGTTGTCGGGGGAGATATTGGCCGAATGGCAGCCTTCCAGCCCTTCAACCACATCCACCACCGCCTGCGGTAGCCCATCAACCAGCGGCGTTACACTCACGCAACCGCCGTTGTAGGAGCCACAAAACAGAAAACGTCCGCTATGGTCAGTGGAAATATGGGTCGGGCTACCTGGCAGCGCCGCGTGTCCGGCTTCGGTAAGCGTGCCATCGTCAGGTGCAATACGATAGGCAATAACACGAAACTCCGGGCGTACACCGACATACAGCCATTGCTTGTCCGGGCTGATAACCATTGGCTGTACCTGACCGGATACGTCAACCACCTGCAGCAGCGTCAACGCGCCGCTGCTCTCAAGACGCCAGACGTGGATCTGTTGGCTTTCGGGGCTGGCGGTATATACGGTTTGTTTCATAACATGCACCTCAGGAGTCAATATCCAGAATGATTACTACGTTTAAAAAATCAGCACGACAGGCAAGCGCCAGTGCACGGCATCATGCGTCCATACAGTACAAGTAAATCAAGCCATTAGCACTTCCTTTTAGCCGCTGTCGTGGCGCTTACGTGCGGTTTTCTCGCGTTGTCTTTACGCTATTGATGAATGCCTGATAAGGATAGCGGAGAATAATCAGTCGCCTCAAAACCCGCGCTCGAGTACGCTCGCGCCGCTAAAAACGCGAACACGTTCAATGGGTGCATCGACTGCCTTGCGCTCAGGGTTAAGCGGTGTACCATCGAACCTCCCTGCCATAAAATTAAAACGGATAATCCATGTCTTATCGCGTTATCGCGCTCGATCTTGACGGCACGCTGCTGACAGCGCAGAAAACCATTCTTCCTGCCTCCCTGGCAGCACTCCAGCGCGCCCGCGAAGCAGGTTATCGCGTGCTGATTGTCACCGGGCGTCACCATGTCGCTATCCACCCGTTTTATCAGGCACTGGCGCTTGATACGCCTGCCATCTGTTGCAACGGCGCCTACCTGTATGACTATCATGGTAAAAGCGTGCTGGAGGGGAATCCACTCTCGGCTGAACAGGCCCTCCAGACGCTGGATGTGCTGAAGGCCCATCAGGTGCACAACGCGCTGATGTATGTTGACGATGCCATGCTCTATGAAACGCCCGCCGGACACGTTGAGCGCACGCGCAACTGGGCGCTGTCGCTTCCCGAGGCACAACGCCCGGTGTTTCGCCAGGTAGCGTCTTTACGCGCTGCGGCGCATGAGGCAAAAGCCGTGTGGAAATTTGCCCTCACGGGTGAAAGCCTCCCGCATTTGCAGCATGCGGCCCGCGAGGTTGAAGCCAAACTGGGGCTTGCCTGCGAGTGGTCATGGCATGACCAGGTTGACGTGGCGCAAAGTGGGAACAGCAAAGGCAACCGACTGGCGCGCTGGGTGGAAAGCCAGGGACTGAGCATGGACCAGGTCGTGGCATTTGGTGATAACTATAATGATTTGAGTATGCTGGAGCGCGCCGGGCTGGGCATTGCAATGGGTAATGCTGACGAGGCCATTCAGGCACGAGCGGATAAAGTGATTGGCACCAACCAGCAAGAGAGCATTGCAGGGGCTATTTATCGCTGGCTGTTGTAGCACCCAGACCCACGCAGCAATAAAAAGCGGGCATTATTTGCCCGCAGTATAGATTTTACTCTGAGCTGTCAGGTGGCGATAGATACGCTCTTAATCTGTGCATAGACCCGTACATCCGGGCGAATAGCTAACTCGTCACGCGCCCAGGGGCTGATACGCGCCCACAGCGTGCGCCCCCCCACTTCCAGCTGCACTTCCACCTGACCGTCGTCGTCAAAACAGGCCACCACGCGCGCGCGCAGCACGTTGCGAATGCTGCTTTTTACCGGCGGCTGCAAGGCCAGCGAAACGTCAGACGCCTGAATACGAATTCGCAGCGTCGTGTGCGGCTCCTGCTCTAGTTTATGCACCCACAATATCTGCGAACCCAGTCCCAGCGCGGTCATGGCGTAGTGAGGGTGGTGCTCCAGCACGTTAACCTTGAGTACGCTGCTCTGCTGCTCTTTTGGCAGCCAGGGGTTCATCACCGAGCTGCCCCAGATTTTCTCTAAATCACCAAACGCCTTCACGCTGCCGTTTTCCAGTACCAGCACTTTATCGGCCAGGTGCAGGATTTCGTCGAGCGAGTGGCTGACGTAGAGCATCGGTACGTTTACTTCGCGCGCCAAGCGCTGCAACCACGGCAATAACTCGCGCTTGCGCGGGATATCCAGTGACGCCAGCGGTTCATCGAGAAGCAGCAGTTCTGGCGCCGTCAATAGCGCACGACCAATGGCAACACGCTGCTTTTCGCCACCGGACAACGTCCACGGCATACGGTTAAGGAGATGTTGAAGGCCCAGCAGCTGCACAATGTTGTCGAACTGCTTTTCCATCTTCTTCGCGATGGCGTACCTGAGATTACCCTGCACACGATAGTGCGGGAACAAGCGTGCATCCTGAAAAACATAGCCAATACGGCGTTTCTCAGGTGGCAGGAAGATTGCTTTACTGGTGTCGCTCAGAACACGGCCATTAAGCACAATGCGCCCTTCCTGCGGCACCGTCAGGCCACTGATGGCGTTAATCAGCGAGGTTTTGCCGGCGCCGGAAACGCCAAACACTGCTGTTACGCCCTGACCTGGCAGACTTTCGTTTACCGTCAGACAATGCTGGCCCAGCGTTTGGGTAAAATCGAGTTCCAGCATGGCTTATCCTCCCACTCGCTGGCGACTTTTACGCGCCAGCCATTCCGACACCAGCAGCGACGCCAGCGCCAGCAGAATGGAAATCACGCACAAGCGCGCCGCAGCACTTTCACCGCCCGGCATCTGAATGAGGGTATACATGGCTGAAGGGATGGTGCGGGTTTCTCCGGGGATATTTGAAACAAAAGTAATGGTGGCGCCAAACTCGCCAAGCGATCGGGCAAACGCCAGTACGGTGCCAACAATAATACCTGGAAGCGTCAGCGGCAGCGTTATGGTGCAAAATACCCGCCAGCGCCCGGCACCCAGCGTGCGGGCAGCCTGTTCAAGCTTGATATCCACGGCTTCGAGCGCAAGGCGAATCGCACGCACCATCAACGGAAACGACATCACGGCAGCCGCCAGCACCGCACCGCGCCAACTGAAGGCGAAACTGATGCCAAACCAGTCATAGAGCCAGCTACCCACTACGCCGCGCCGCCCCAAAACCACCAGAAGCAGATAGCCCACCACCACCGGCGGTAACACCAGCGGCAGATGGATAATACCGTCCAGTAATGCCTTGCCAGGAAAGCGACAACGTACCAGCACCCAGGCAAAAAGAACGCCGAACGGGAGACTCACCAGAACGGCAAGCGTAGAGACTCGCAGGCTTAGTAACACCGCCTGCCATTCGGGATCGCTTAATATCATGACTTCGTTGTAAATCCGTAACGTTTAAACACAGCGGCAGCTTCCGGCCCCTTCAGGTAACGATAGAAACCTTCCACCGTCGCGTTTTGATGGCCTTTGACCACCGCCATCGGATATTCCACTTTTTTATGGGAATCTTCAGGGAATATTGCCACCACTTTTACCCCTTTGCTGGCAACGGCGTCAGAGCCGTACACAATGCCGAGCGGCGCTTCTGCCCGCTCCACCAGCGCCAGGGCGCCGCGTACATCTTCTGCCGGTGCCAGTTTCGGCTCAAGCGTATTCCATACACCCAGCGTTGTCAGCGCCTCTTTGGCGTAAATACCTGCCGGAACGTGGTCCGGGTTGCCGGTTGCCAGACGCCCGTCTTTGAGCAGTGCCAACCAGTCGGTTTTGTCGCTAAGGGTAAAAGCCGCCTGCTCGCTTGTCACTGGTGCCACAACCACCAGGCTGTTCGTCAGCAGATTAACCCGCGTAGCGGTCTGGACAGTGGCTTTCTCAACGGCGTAATCCATCCATTTCTGGTCAGCAGAGATAAACAAGTCGGCAGGCGCACCAGCTTCAATCTGACGTGCCAGCGTGGAAGACGACGCAAACGAGGACACCACCTCGACCTGCTTTTCCTTTTTGTACTGACTGGCGATGTCCTGCAGTGCGTTGGTTAATGACGCCGCTGCAAAGACGGTAACTTTGTCAGCCGCAACCACCTGACCCGCGACACTGATTGTTAACGCCGCGCCCAGCACAACACGTCCCCACGAACTTGCCATTGTTTCTCTCCCAGCTCATCGTTATGTACGCTGAAATATAACGAGGGAACCGCTGATTTCAAAGTCATATCGGCAAGTTTTTCGGGGACTTTAGTAGAAAAGACAAAACGCCCGCGAATGCGGGCGTTACAGATTGCTGACAAAGAAGGAAAAAACGGGGTTTTTCCTTCTTTGTGGTGAGCAGACGAAAATCAATGAATTGATTTTCCTTATTTTTTATTGGGTGTCATCCATCCTGTCTGTGACAGGATGCGGTAAGGCATCAGTCTCAAACGCCCGCGAATGCGGGCGTTTGAATGGATTAGCGCTGCTGTTTAGCGCGATCGTTGTGGCCTACGCCGGAGAACAGATTGAACAACTCCCCCAGTCCATAGATAAGACCAAGGATTATCGCCATCATCACAGGCACCATGACCACAGCGAACAGCAGACTTTTCAATAATTCGAACATGATTGCCTCCAGCAAATTCTGAGCCGTTATTCTAACGGTATCGGCGCAAAAAGCATTGCCTTTTGTGCGCCTGCGATGCGTAAAATACGTCCTTTCCCATAGCAGGATAACGTTATGCAGGCTGAAATTTTGTTAACGCTGAAGCTCCAGGACCGGCTGTTTGCCGACCCCAGACGTATGGCGTTACTCAAACAAATAGACCACACAGGCTCGATAAGCCAGGGTGCAAAACTTGCTGGCATCAGCTACAAAAGTGCCTGGGATGCCATCAATGACATGAACCAGCTTACCGACCAGACGCTGGTTGAGCGTGCTACCGGTGGCAAAGGTGGTGGTGGCGCACACCTCACGCCGTACGGCCATCGGCTGATTCAGCTTTACGACCTGCTCACACAGATTCAACAAAAAGCCTTTAACGTACTGCGTGACGATACGCTACCGCTCGACAGCCTGCTGGCAGCCATTTCCCGTTTCTCTTTACAGACCAGCGCCCGCAATCAGCTATTTGGCACTGTTGTGCGCCGTGACAACGAACAGGTTCAGCAGCATCTGGAAGTGCTGTTAACTGACGGCCATACCCGCCTGCAAGCGGCGATAACCCGTCAGAGCGGCGAGCGATTACAGCTGGATGCCGGTAAAGACGTGCTGGTACTGATTAAAGCACCGTGGGTGTCACTTAGCCGCGACGCGGTAAAAGCACAGGATGCCGATAATCAGCTACGCGGCGTGATTACCCATGTTGAAAGCGATGACCTCCAGAGCGAAGTGCTGATGACGCTGCCGGACGGACAGACGCTGTGTGCCACCGTTTCTGCTGCCCAGGCACAGGCGGAGAACTTTGCGCCAGGTGATGAAGTGACAGCATTTTTTAACGCCGATCGCGTTATCCTCGCCACGCTGTGCTGATTCACGTCGACCCATTGACATGGCTCGACGCAACACGTATCCCTGTAGCTTACTGCTGCAAAAAATGGGATATCAGATGTCTGTGTTGCATATTTCGCAAGGCACGTTTCGCCTTAGTAACACCCGCTCGCTGTCTGTCACCGAGCTAACCCTTCACGCAGGCGAAAGCTGGGCGTTTGTTGGTGCTAACGGCAGCGGTAAATCCGCGCTGGCGCGCGCGCTCAGCGGCGAATTGCCGCTGCTGACCGGCAAGCGAACATGTACCTTTGAACGCATCGCCCGTCTGTCTTTTGAACAACTCCAGAAGCTTGTCAGCGATGAATGGCAGCGTAACAATACCGACTTACTCAGCCCCGATGAAGAAGACACCGGGCGCACCACTGCCCAAATCATTCAGGACGCGGTTAGCGATGAAACGCGCTGTCGCGAACTGGCCGAGCGCTTCGGCATTGCCCACCTGCTGACGCGGCGTTTTAAATACCTTTCTACCGGCGAGACGCGCAAAACGCTGCTGTGCCAGGCGCTGATGGCACGCCCGGACCTGCTGGTGTTTGACGAACCGTTTGACGGACTCGACGTCGCCTCGCGCGAACAGCTTGCTGAGTTGCTTAGTGAATTGAATCGTCACGGCTACACGCTGGCGCTTATTCTCAATCGCTTTGATGATATTCCCGCGTTTGTGCAACACGCGGGCGTACTGGCCGACTGTACATTGAACGAGGTTGGCCCAAAACAGCAACTGCTTGAACACGCCCTGATAGCCCAGCTTGCCTTCAGCGAGAAGCTGGCGGGCGCACAGTTACCCGATGCGGACAGCGCCACGGCCTGCCCACAACTGCCCGCTGATCAGCCGCGCATTGTGCTTAATAACGCCACCGTTTCTTATAACGACCGACCAATTCTCCATAACCTCAGCTGGACGGTGAAACCGGGCGAACACTGGCAAATCACAGGCCCTAACGGTGCAGGGAAATCAACGCTGTTAAGCCTGATTACTGGCGATCATCCGCAGGGCTACAGCAACGACTTAACGCTGTTTGGTCGCCGGCGCGGCAGCGGCGAAACCATCTGGGACATTAAAAAGCACATCGGCTATGTCAGCAGCAGCCTGCATCTGGATTATCGCGTCAGCGCCTCGGTGCTCACCGTGGTGCTGTCGGGTTATTTTGACTCTATCGGGCTTTATGAGGCGGCGTCGGACCGCCAGCAAAAGCTGGCACATCAATGGATTGCGCTACTTGGCATGGATAAAAACGCGGCCAATACGCCATTTCACAGCCTCTCCTGGGGCCAGCAACGGCTGGTCCTGATTGCCCGTGCGCTGGTGAAACATCCGGCGTTGCTCATCCTCGACGAGCCGCTACAGGGGCTGGACCCACTCAACCGCCAGTTGGTGCGTCGCTTTGTTGATATCCTGATTGGCGAAGGGGACACCCAACTGCTGTTTGTGTCACATCACGCTGAAGATGCTCCGCAATGCATTACCCACCGTCTGAGCTTTGTGCCGGATGGCGATGTTTACCGCTATCAGCTTGATACACTTTAGGAAAGTTCAGGGGAGCAGGCCTCCCCTGCGCTGAGCGTATTTTCAGATAAGACGTACCAGACGTTTCATCTTATTGATTTTTAGCGCATTTCATTCTGGAGTGCAGACATCACGCCTCAGTGTAAACGATTCCACTATTTTCACCCATGTCACACTTTTTGCCCTTCTGTTATGCTAAGGTTAATTCATGAACCGGGCTTAATGGAGCAAATAATGAAAGTTCTGGTAACAGGTGGTAGCGGTTACATTGGCAGTCATACCTGTGTGCAACTGCTCGAGAAGGGACATGACGTCATCATTCTGGATAATCTGTGTAACAGCAAACACAGCGTGGTGCCGGTCATTGAACGCCTTGGCGGCAAAGCCCCGCTGTTTATTGAAGGCGATGTACGCGACGACGCGCTACTGGCGCGCATTTTTAGCGAGCACGCTATCGACGCCGTGATTCACTTTGCCGCCCTGAAGGCGGTGGGCGAATCCGTCCATAAGCCACTGGAATACTACGATACCAATGTCACCGGCACCTTACGCCTGGCAAACGCCATGCGCAATGCAGGCGTGACGAATTTTATTTTCAGTTCTTCCGCCACCGTTTACGGCGATCAACCGAAGATCCCGTATGTGGAAAGCTTCCCTACCGGTCGTCCGGCAAGCCCCTATGGCCGCAGCAAGCTGATGGTTGAGCAGATCCTGACCGATTTACAGACCGCCCACCCGGAGTTTAGCGTGGCCCTACTGCGCTATTTCAACCCGGTAGGCGCCCATCCGTCTGGCGACATGGGTGAGGATCCACAGGGCATTCCGAACAACCTGATGCCCTACATTGCCCAGGTGGCCGTTGGACGTCGCGAGTCGCTCTCGGTGTTTGGTAACGATTACCCTACCGCCGATGGCACCGCAGTGCGTGATTACATCCACGTGATGGATCTGGCCGACGGCCACGTTGCCGCCATGCAGCACCTAGCTGGCAAGCCAGGCGTACATATTTATAACCTGGGTGCCGGTGTTGGCAGCAGCGTGCTGGACGTGGTCAACGCTTTCAGCCGAGCCTGCGGCAAACCGGTGAACTACCATTTTGCCCCGCGTCGCGCAGGCGATCTGCCCGCCTACTGGGCCGATGCCAGCAAAGCCGACAAAGACCTGAACTGGCGCGTCACGCGCACGCTGGATGACACCGCGCAGGATACCTGGCGCTGGCAGTCGCGACATCCGCAGGGCTATCCTGATTAAGGACTTACGATGGAGCAATTCAATCCGGTCGATCATCCGCATCGCCGTTATAACCCGTTGACTGGACAATGGATCCTCGTCTCACCACATCGCGCTAAGCGCCCCTGGCAGGGGGCGCAGGAAGCCGCCTCAGCACAAACGCTGCCGCAGCACAGCCCTGACTGCTACCTCTGCCCAGGCAACACTCGCGTGACCGGCGACAAGAACCCGGACTATACCGGTACTTACGTTTTTACCAATGATTTCGCTGCACTTATGGTCGATACCCCACAAGCACCGCAGAGCAACGATCCGCTGATGCGCGCCCAGAGCGCGCGCGGCACCAGCCGGGTTATTTGTTTTTCCCCCGATCACAGCAAAACGCTGCCGGAGCTGACGCTGCCTGCGCTTGAAGAAGTGGTGAAGACCTGGCAGGCGCAAACCGCCGAACTGGGCGAGCAGTACCCGTGGGTGCAGGTGTTTGAAAACAAAGGTGCAGCAATGGGCTGCTCCAACCCGCATCCCCACGGTCAGGTATGGGCCAACAGCTTTTTACCCAATGAAGTCGCGCGTGAAGACATCACACAGCGGGATTATTTTGCCGAGTACGGCTCGCCGATGTTGCTCGACTATGTGCAGCGCGAACTGGCTGACGGCAGCCGTACGGTAGTAGAAACTGAGCACTGGCTGGCAGTAGTGCCGTACTGGGCGGCCTGGCCGTTTGAAACGCTACTGTTGCCAAAAACCCAGGTGCTGCGCCTGCCCGATTTAAGCGATGCGCAGCGTGCAGACCTGGCGCTGGCGCTGAAAAAACTCACCAGCCGCTACGATAACCTGTTCCACTGCTCATTTCCGTACTCAATGGGCTGGCACGGCGCGCCGTTTAATCATGAAGAGAACCCGCACTGGCAGCTTCATGCTCACTTCTATCCGCCGCTGTTACGCTCTGCCACAGTGCGAAAATTTATGGTGGGTTATGAAATGCTGGCAGAGACTCAACGCGACTTAACGCCTGAGCAGGCGGCCGAAAAACTGCGCGCGGTCAGCGACATCCATTTTCGCGAATCCGGAGAATAATAATGAGCCTGAAAGATAAAACCTCCTCGCTGTTTGCTAACACATTCGGCTACCCCGCAAGCCATGTTATCCAGGCCCCCGGGCGCGTGAACCTGATTGGTGAACACACTGACTATAACGACGGTTTTGTGCTGCCCTGCGCCATCGACTACCAGACGGTTATCGCCTGTGCAGCGCGTGACGACCGTAAAGTGCGCGTAATTGCCGCCGACTATGACAATGAAACGGATGCGTTTTCACTTGATGAGCCGATTCTGAGCGTTGAACATCAGCAGTGGGCGAACTACGTGCGCGGCGTGATTAAACATCTGCAAAAACGCGACGCCCGCTTTGGTGGCGCCGACCTGGTCATCAGCGGCAACGTGCCGCAGGGAGCGGGTCTTAGCTCATCGGCCGCACTGGAAGTCGCGGTCGGAAAAGTGTTTCAACAGTTGTATCACCTGCCGCTTGATGGTGCGCAGCTGGCCCTCACTGGACAGGAGGCGGAGAACCAGTTTGTTGGCTGTAACTGCGGCATTATGGATCAGCTCATTTCCGCGCTGGGCAAAAAAGACCATGCGCTACTTATTGACTGTCGTACCCTCGGTACAAAAGCCGTGCCGATGCCACAAGGGGTGAGCGTGGTCATTATTAACAGTAACTTTAAGCGCACGCTGGTGGGCAGTGAGTACAACACGCGCCGCGAGCAGTGCGAAACTGGCGCACGCTTCTTCCAGCAAAAGGCACTGCGCGACGTCAGCCTGGATGAATTTAACCGTGTCGCCCAGGAGCTTGACCCGGTGGTCGCTAAACGTGTGCGCCACGTGCTGAGCGAAAATGCCCGTACGGTTGAAGCCGCTGCAGCACTCGCCCAGGGCAACCTTACGCGCATGGGCGAGCTGATGGCACAATCGCACGCCTCAATGCGCGACGACTTTGAAATCACCGTACCGCAGATAGACATGCTGGTGGAGATAGTGAAAGCCGTTATCGGTGACAAAGGCGGCGTGCGTATGACGGGTGGCGGTTTTGGCGGCTGTGTGGTAGCGCTGGTGCCTGAAGCGCTGGTCCCTGCGGTCAAAGATGCGGTAGCACAACAGTACGAAGCCCAAACCGGTATCAAAGAGACGTTTTACGTGTGCAAATCTTCACAAGGAGCGGGACAGTGCTAAAAGAGACTCCGCAACTGGCGCCGGACGGCCAGCCGTACCGTATTTCAACCCTGCGCAATGATGCAGGCATGGTGGTTACACTCATGGACTGGGGTGCCACGTTGCTTTCCTGCCGTGTTCCCCTGCACGATGGCAGCGTGCGTGAAACCCTGCTTGGCTGTCCCAGCCCGGAAGTCTGGCATGAGCAAAGTGCCTTTCTCGGCGCCGCTGTGGGCCGCTATGCAAACCGCATCGCCAACAGCCGCTTTACCCTTGATGGGCAGCAATACCATTTAACGCCAAGCCAGGGTGCTCATCAGCTGCACGGTGGTCCTGAAGGCTTCGACAAACGCCGCTGGCGCATTCAGCGCCAGAACGAATGCGAAGTGGTTTACCGTCTGGATTCGCCGGACGGCGACCAGGGATTTCCGGGTAACTGCGACGTTATCGCGCTGTATACCCTGACTGACGACAATCGCCTGGTGATTGAGTTTCGCGCCCAGGTTGATAAGCCCTGTCCGGTTAATCTTACCAACCACGCCTATTTCAATCTTGACGGCACTCAGAGTGACGTGCGTGGTCATCGTCTACAGCTGCTGGCGGATGCGTTTTTGCCGGTTGACGAAGATGGCATACCGGATGCGCCACTGCGCGAGGTGGCAGGGACCAGTTTTGACTTCCGCAACGCCAAAACGATTTCTCAGGATTTCCTTAGCGATGATGAGCAGAATAAAGTTCGCGGTTACGACCATGCCTTTTTGCTTCAGGCGGCGGGCGATGTGACAAAACCCGCGGCACAACTTTGGTCGGCCGACAACCGTTTACAGATGACGGTCTATACCACTGCGCCCGCACTACAGTTCTATTCCGGGAACTTTCTGGACGGCACGCCAGCACGTGAGCAAGGCAGCTACAGCGCATATCAGGGACTGGCGCTGGAAAGTGAGTTTCTCCCTGACAGCCCGAACCATCCGCACTGGCCTCAGCCAGACTGCATTCTGCGTCCCGGGCAGGAATATGTGAGCGTAACACAATACCATTTCCAGGCGCTGTAACGGTTCGCCCCTTAACCGGGGCGATATCTTTAGAGTAATGTCGCCCATGTTTTCAGGTTGAACAGCCCGTAGTAACCACCCGTGTCATTTTCTCACTAATTCTGCTTTCCTCCTGTGCAAATCGTTGTGTTTTTCAGCAACAGAGACAAAAAAACCACCTCTCATTCACAGTTGCCTTACACTCCCGCTCTATTTTCGCTATGTTAAAGGACAGACGTTGCTGCAATGTCCGTCACAGCAATATAATGAGAATTGTTATCATCATCCTGGGCTTATGAAGGAGTAAATTATGACTGTAACTAAGCTGGTACTGGTACGTCACGGCGAAAGTCAATGGAACAATGAAAACCGCTTCACCGGCTGGTATGACGTTGATCTGTCTGAAAAAGGTGTGGGCGAAGCCAAAGCAGCAGGTAAGCTGCTCAAAGAGGAAGGCTTCTCCTTTGATTTTGCTTATACCTCTGTGCTGAAACGTGCCATCCATACGCTGTGGAATGTGCTGGATCAGCTGGATCAGGCATGGCTACCGGTTGAGAAGTCCTGGAAATTGAATGAGCGTCACTACGGTGCGCTTCAGGGTCTCAATAAAGCAGAAACCGCAGAGAAATATGGTGACGAGCAGGTTAAGCAGTGGCGACGTGGCTTTGCAGTGACCCCGCCGGAGCTGACGAAAGATGATGAACGCTATCCGGGCCACGACCCGCGTTATGCAAAACTGACCGAGAAAGAGCTGCCGCTGACTGAAAGCCTGGCGCTGACTATCGACCGCGTTATCCCTTACTGGAATGAAACCATTCTGCCGCGTCTGAAAAGCGGTGAGCGCGTGATCATTGCCGCTCACGGTAACTCGCTGCGCGCCCTGGTGAAATATCTGGATAACATGAGCGAAGATGAAATTCTTGAGCTGAACATCCCGACCGGTGTACCGCTGGTTTATGAATTCGATGAAAACTTCAAGCCAATCAAACACTACTACCTGGGCAACGCTGACGAAATCGCCGCAAAAGCCGCAGCAGTAGCTAACCAGGGCAAAGCGAAGTAAGCGCTTAGCGTTATAAAGCGCGGCAGTTGCCGCGCTTCAGATTGCTGACAAAGAAGGAAAAAACGTGGTTTTTCCTTCTTTGTGGTTAGCAGATGAAAATCAATGAATTGATTTTCCTTATTTTTTATTGGGTGTCATTCATCCTGTCTGAGACAGGATGAGATAAGGCATCAGTCTCAAGCGCGGCAGTTGCCGCGCTTTTTTATGTCTGTCATTCTCAACGTTATTGTTTCACAGTGGCATCACCGCGTTAACCGCCCCCGCACGCTCTGGTTAAGACTATAAAAAAAGCCACCGAAGTGGCTTATCCGGGGAATCTTCACGATCAGGCGCGACGCGCTTTTACCGCTGCTGCCAACTGGCGCAGGATAGCGTCGGTATCTTCCCAGCCGATGCAGGCATCGGTCACGCTTTTGCCGTACACCAGCGGCTCGCCGCTTTCCAGGCTCTGGTTACCTTCCACCAGGTGGCTTTCAATCATCACACCGGTAATCGCTTTCTCACCGTTGGCGATTTGCGCGCAAACGTCCGCTCCCACTTCCATCTGCTTTTTAAACTGTTTGGATGAGTTAGCGTGGCTGAAGTCAATCATCACCTGCGGGCGCAATCCGGCTTTGGTCAGCCCTTCTTTAACTTCTGCTACATGACGCGCGCTATAGTTCGGTTCTTTACCGCCGCGCAGAATAATGTGGCAGTCGCCGTTACCGCTGGTATTCACGATAGCCGAGTGTCCCCACTTGGTTACCGACAGGAAGCAGTGCGGTGCACTGGCTGCATTAATGGCGTCAATCGCCACCTTAATTGTCCCGTCTGTACCGTTCTTAAAGCCAACCGGGCAGGACAACCCAGATGCCAGCTCGCGATGCACCTGTGATTCTGTAGTACGTGCGCCTATAGCGCCCCAGCTCATCAAATCAGCCACGTACTGCGGGGTAATCATATCCAAAAACTCACCCGCTGTCGGCAGGCCACTATCGTTGATATCCACCAGTAGCTTACGCGCAATGCGCAAACCTTCGTTAATCTGGAAACTGTTATCCATATGCGGATCGTTAATCAGCCCTTTCCAGCCCACCGTGGTGCGCGGCTTTTCAAAATAAACGCGCATAACAATTTCCAGCTCATTGCCCAGCTCATCACGCAGCGTCTTAAGACGAGTTGCATACTCTTTCGCCGCTTTAATATCGTGAATAGAACATGGGCCAATCACCACCAGCAAACGATCGTCCTGACCTTTCAGGATCTGGTGAATAGCACGACGGGCAGAGGAAACAGTAGTCGCTGCGCTCTCGGTCGCAGGAAATTTCTCCAGCAGCGCGACTGGCGGGAGCAGTTCGTTGATTTCTTTAATTCTCAGATCATCGTTCAGATAGTTCATTGGTGGTTCCGTGGACTGAATTTTGCCATATTGCAACCCCTCCAATCTATCGCGTCGAATTAAAAGTGTAAACCGGGTTTTACACCTCAGTCAGCTGACGCTGCAAATATTGTCCGTAAAGCATACAAACATGGCAAAAAATGAGAACGCGACTACACTTTACCAAAATTAATTCCGCAATAAGTCACAAAAAAAGAGATTTGTGTGGTGCGTTTTGTCACAGGAATTCTTTTTTGCTAAGCAAAAACCCTCTGCCAGGTTTCTGTCTGGCAAAACGGCGATAATTTCAGCCCGTCGGGCCTACCAACAGTATAACAACGCTACAGGAGTACTATTATGAAGCAACCGACCCGCCTTTTTTTAAGCCTCGTACTGATGCTCAGCAGCGGCGCGGCCCTGGCCGCCTCTAACAACAACGGCCAGGAAAATGCCGCTGCTGATGCTGGCCTGCCAGCGCCAGGTGCCCATGAAAATTTACCCCCCAGAAACACCGACAACAGCCAGATTAACACTGGTTCTGTGAATACGAACCAGACAGGCAATACCGACGGCGGAAATTCCACCCTGTCTGGTGATGGTATGACGTCCGATGAAGTGCACAAGAACACGATGTGCAAAGACGGACGCTGCCCGGATACGAATAAGAAATTAGATACTCAGAACGGTAACAATACTAAGTCGGTTGACTCACACACCAACGGCACCAGCCAGTAAAATGCCTGGGGGAGCACATTGTGCTCCCCTGCCGTTTATCACCCTTTAAAATTTCCTTAACCCCAACCATAATCATCGTACACATTGCCTTAACGTTGCGTTCACTATGGCTCACTCTCACTCTACTGCACCTGAAAAACAGGACGGCAATGCACGCCGTCTACTGATTGCGTTCAGCATAACCGCTGTCTTTATGGTGACAGAGGTAATAGGCGGCCTGCTCTCTGGCTCACTTGCACTACTGGCTGATGCTGGCCACATGCTCACAGACGCTGCCGCCCTGTTTGTGGCACTGCTGGCAGTACATTTCTCCCGCCGCCCGGCTAATTCCCGCCATACTTTTGGCTGGTTACGTCTGACCACCATTGCCGCTCTGCTTAATGCCATTGCGCTGGTGTTGATTACTATTTTTATCGTCTGGGAAGCTATTCGCCGCTTCTACCAGCCGCAACCCATTGCTGGCACATTAATGCTGGTCATTGCCTTTGCGGGTCTGCTGGCAAACCTGGTTGCGCTGTGGGTATTACATCGCGGCAGCGGTGAAAAAAACCTTAACGTGCGCGCAGCCTCGCTGCATGTGATGGGTGACCTGCTCGGCTCCGTTGGGGCGATCGTCGCAGCCCTGGTCATTCTCTGGACCGGCTGGACCCCTATTGACCCTATTCTTTCAATCTTCGTATCTTGCCTGGTATTACGCAGCGCGTGGCGGCTTATGAAAGAGAGTATTAATGAGCTGCTGGAAGGTGCACCAAACGCTGTCGACATTGATGAACTTAAACGTAATATGTCGCGTGAATTACCAGAAGTACGCAACGTTCATCATGTTCATCTGTGGATGGTGGGCGAGAAACCGGTCATGACGCTGCATGTCCAGGTTGACCCGCCCACCGATCATGATGCCTTACTGGAGCGCATACACCATTTTCTGGCCCATGAATATCAGATAGATCACGCCACCGTGCAGATGGAATATCAGGGCAGTGAAGGGCACGAATGCGATTTAAACCGGACCGGCGGTGATTATCATATGAGCCATCACCATTAACGTGCCAGCGCGCGCGAACCGCGTTCGTGCGCGCTTTTTATCCACATCCGGCTACCATTAACAGCAATAAACGTCAGAACAAGATACTCGAGCGCCATTGCCCACACGCCCTGTAGCGCAAAAATCACCACGCTAATGACATTGACTACCGTCCAAAGCAACCAGTTCTCAACATATTTACGCGTCATGAGAATCATCGCCACAATGGATAGCACCATCATGCTGGCATCCCAGAATGGGAACGCATCCGGCTGGAGGTCTGGCATCGCGACATTCATTCCCAGCGTCTGCATAACGTTGACGGCAATGCGTGTCAGGAAAGCAAATACCGGGTCAATCCACACGCTCATTAACGCTATCGCTACGACACAGGCGGCAAACCAGCCCAGAGCTTTCGTTCGTGGCAACCAGCGGATTTGCAGTAGTGACTGTTGGCTATTACTCTGGCGTGACCAGGCGTACCAGCCATAGATATTGGCGATGAAAAAGAAGAGTTGCAGCAGCAGGCTGGCATAGAGCTGTATCTGAAAGAAAATAATGGCGAACAGCGTGACGTTCACCAGGCCAAACGCGTAATTAACTATCTTTTCGAGGCTGGCAAGCCAGATGCACAGTAATCCAGCCACGGTCCCAATAGCTTCTATCCACGACAAATCATAGCCACCGGCACCCAGTGGAATGTGCACCAGAATGTTTTGTGTACTGAAAAAGTCCATATTCTCTCCAGAACGTGCTATTTACGCGTTTCCTTTAACTTGCAGGCGAAGTGTAGCAGCAAAATCCAGCATACGATTGAGCGGCACCAGCGCCTGCTCACGCAACACTGAGGATACCTGGACCTCATGCTCGCTTCCCCCCTGCTCCAGCCCTTGTGCAATGGCCTGGAGACCATTCATCGCCATCCACGGACAGTGCGCACAACTGCGACATGTTGCACCTTCTCCGGCAGTCGGCGCTTCAAGGAGTATCTTATCGGGGCAAGCCTGCTGCATTTTATAAAAGATGCCGCGATCGGTAGCGACAATCATCTGCTTATGAGGCAGGCGCTGTGCGGCGGCGATAAGCTGGCTGGTTGAACCCACGGCATCCGCCATATCAACCACCGACTGTGGCGATTCCGGGTGTACCAGCACCGCCGCATCGGGATACAGCGCTTTCATACGCGCCAGCGCCTGGGTTTTAAACTCATCATGCACAATACAGGCGCCCTGCCAGCACAGCACGTCAGCGCCAGTTTGCTTTTGCACGTAGCGCCCCAGATGCCTGTCCGGTCCCCAGAGAATTTTCTCTCCCTGAGCATCAAGATGATCAATAAGCTCCACGGCAATGCTGGAGGTGACCACCCAGTCTGCACGCGCTTTTACCGCCGCAGAGGTATTGGCATACACCACTACGGTGCGATCCGGGTGCGCGTCGCAAAACGCGCTGAACTGCTGTTCCGGGCAGCCGAGATCGAGCGAACATTCGGCTTCAAGTGTGGGCATCAGGATGGTCTTTTCGGGACTGAGGATTTTGGCGGTTTCGCCCATAAAACGTACCCCGGCCACCAGCAGCGTGGTCGCAGGATGGCTGGCACCAAAACGCGCCATCTCCAGTGAATCAGCAACACAGCCGCCAGTCTCTTCGGCCAAAGCCTGAATTTCCGGGTCGGTATAATAGTGTGCCACCATTACCGCATTGCGTTTTTTTAGCAGCTGTTTTATCTGTTCACGGTACGCCTGCTTTGCCTGCTCGCTCAGCGGCGTGGGTTTTGGTGGAAACGGATAAATGGCCGCCTGCGGATCGAATATCTCGCTCATTGCTGTTCTCGTTTCTCTTGCTTAACGAAATCACCCGATAAACGGGAATATTTATGCTCTGACATGCATAATTGTTTTATATGCTAAACAAGATAGCTCATTGCTACAGCGTTGTCGTGGAATATTTCCGGGTTTTAACAGAAGTGGAGGCTATGGGCCTACCTTTTCGGCACGCCTTACAGCAGATTCGATCGTTGACGTCAGCGGGCAGCATAAAGGCGCCTTTTTACACCGGTGGACCGTGCAGGATGACCCGGCTTCGCCTCGCCCTTCGGGCATCGCCGCCAGGCGGCTACGTTGCCTCACTGGCATTCGCAGATTCGAATCTTCAGGCTACAGTGGACAGCAAAAAGGCGCCTTTAGGGCGCCTTTTCACACTGGTGGGTCGTGCAGGATTCGAACCTGCGACCAATTGATTAAAAGTCAACT
>CBIFVZ010000071.1:0-19430 GCA_966185765.1 uncultured Enterobacteriaceae bacterium
CCACGCTCAACGGCACGAAGATCGAGCTGGGCAGCACTACGGTTGACGCCGACGGTAAGTGGAGCCTGGAGATTGATGCAGACCACGCCCTGTCTTCTGGCACCCATGCCCTGACGGCGGTGGAAACCGACCCGGCAGGTAACAGTACCAGGCCGAGCGCCAGCTACACCGTGACGGTGGTGGCTGATGTGCCGGCAGCCCCGAGCATCAACACCGTGGTTGATGACGCTGGCACCGTCACCGGTACGCTGCAGAAAGGCGACGTGACCGACGACAGCACCCCGACGCTGAATGGCTCTTCGGGCGCAGGCATGACCATCCGTATCTACGACAACAACGTCCTGATTGGCAGTACCACCGCTGACAGCAACGGTAACTGGAGCTTCACGCCAACTACCGCGCTCAAAGACGGTAGCCACGCCTTCACCGCTGATGCTGTAGACGGCGTAGGCCAGGTGAGTGATAAGAGCGGCGAGTGGGCTGTGAACATCGATACTCAGGCACCGGATGCCATTAAGGATCTGACCCTGACCGATGACGTGGGCGCGGTGACCGGCGAAATCAAGGACGGCGACACCACCGACGATGCGACCCCGACCTTTGGCGGCAGCGCGGAGCCGGGCAGCACCGTGAACATCTATGACGGCAACGAGAAGATTGGTTCTGTCGCCGTAGGTGAAGATGGCAAATGGAGCTGGACGCCGGAAACCGAACTGGCCGATGGCGACCACAGTCTGTCTGCCAGCGTCACTGACAAAGCGGGCAACGAAAGTGCGCGTACGCCGTCTGTGGACATCAAAGTCGATACTATCGATGT
The DNA here is from genome assembly GCA_966185765.1 of uncultured Enterobacteriaceae bacterium. GTDB lineage: Bacteria > Pseudomonadota > Gammaproteobacteria > Enterobacterales > Enterobacteriaceae > CBIFVZ01. The sequence continues at coordinate 818 of CBIFVZ010000071.1, forward strand.
CAACATCTCCATCAGCTACCTGGTCGATGATGTGGGCAGCGTGACGGGCAACCTGGCGACTGGCAGCGTCACTGACGACGTTCAGCCGGAAATCGTGGGTAAAGGTAAAGCAGGCAGCATCGTTAAGATTTACGACGGCAACATTCTGCTTGGCAGCACCACCGTTGGTACTGACGGTACCTGGCGCTTTACGGCAGAGTCCGATTTGTCTGAAGGGCTGCATACCATCAAAGCCAGAGCGACGGATTTGTCCGGTAAGGTGAGTGAAGATGCAACCTTCACTATCACTATCGATACCAAAGCACCGTCTGTGCCGACCATTGATGGCGCATATGATGATGTGGGTGCTATCCAGGACAACGTGGTAAATGGCGGTGTAACTGACGATCCGACCCCGACCCTGAGCGGTACGGCGGAAGCGGGTTCTCTGGTTTCCATCTACGATGGCACGACCAAAGTAGGTTCTGTGAAAGCAGACGCTAACGGTAACTGGAGCTGGACACCGACCACGACGCTGAGCGAAGGCAGCCATACCTTCACCGTGACCGCAACTGACGCGGCAGGCAACGTGAGCGGTAAGTCAAACGAGTACACTCTGACGACGGACTACACGGCACCGGATGCCTCTAAACTGGCTATCACGGGCTTTGAAGACGACGTAGGCGTGGTAACGGGCAACATTGCCAGCGGCGGCAGCACCGACGACACCATGCCGTTGATTAGCGGCACCGGTACGGCGGGCGACACTATCACCGTGTATACCACGCTCAACGGTACGAAAGTGCTGCTTGGTAGCACCACGGTTGACAGTGAGGGTAAATGGAGCCTGCAGGTTGACGCAGACCACGCGCTGGCGGCGGGTACCCATGCTCTGACGGCGGTGGAAACTGACCCGGCAGGTAACAGTACTAACCCGAGCGCTATCTACACTGTGACGGTCGTGGGCGATGTTCCAGCAGCACCGAGTATCAACACCGTGATTGACGATTACGGCTCTGTCACTAGCGAACTGCAAAAAGGTGCGGTGACCGATGACAGCACCCCGACGCTGAAAGGTTCTGCGGGCGCGGGCATGACCATCCGTATCTACGACAACGGCACGTTGATTGGTAGCACCACTGCTGACAACAACGGTAACTGGGCGTTTACGCCGACCAGCAACCTCGCGGATGGCAGCCATGCCTTCTCTGCGGATGCGGTGAATACCGTCGGTCAGGTGAGTGAGAAGAGTGGCGAGTGGAGCATCTCCATTGACACCGCAGCACCGTCAGCGATTACCGATATGGTTATCACTGATAACGTGGGTGAGGTCACTGGCCCAATCGTGAACGGCGATACCACTGATGACAATACGCCTACCCTGAGCGGCAGCGCGGAAGCGAACAGCATCGTGACCATCTATGATGGCAACACGAAGATTGGCTCGACTACCGCAGACAGCAACGGCAAGTGGAGCTGGACGCCGGAAACTATCCTGGCCGACGGTAAACATAGCCTGTCTGTGAGCGCGAAAGATGAAGCAGGTAACGAAAGCGACCGTACCGCTGTGGTTGATTTCACCATTGATACGGCGAACGTGACGATTTCTATCACCTCTGTGGTGGATGACATCGGCAGCGTCACCGGCAATATCGCGGCGAACGGCGTGACCGATGACACCATGCCGACCATTAACGGTACCGGTAAAGCGGGCAGCATCGTCAAGGTTTACGACGGTGAGACCCTGCTGGGCAGCACCACCGTGACCGCTGGCGGTATCTGGATCTTCACGCCGTCGACGGCGCTCGAAGATGGCGCGCACACCATCAAGGTGAACGCGACCGATGCAGCAGGCAAAACCAGTGAAGACGTGAGCTTCAGCTTCACCGTTGATACCGAAGCCCCGACGCTGCCGACCATCGACAACGCTGAAGATGACGTGGGTGTAATCCAGGGACCGATTGCAAACAACGGTGTGACCGACGATCCGACGCCGACGCTGAGCGGTAAAGCAGAAGCAGGCAGCCTCGTCACTATTTATGACGGTGAGAAGGCCATCGGCTCTGTGAAAGCGGACAACAATGGTGACTGGAACTGGACGACCCCGACGCTCTCTGCGGGTGAGCACACGTTCACCGTGACGGCGACGGATACGGCGGGCAACGTGAGCGGTAAGTCAAACGAGTACACGCTGACAACCGACTACACGGCACCGGACGGCTCTAAGCTTGCTATCACGGGCTTTGAAGACTCTGAAGGGGCGGTGACCGGCAACATCTACAGCGGCGGTACGTCTGATGACAAACAGCCGGTGATTAGCGGTACCGGTACGGCGGGGGATACTATTGCGCTGTACACCACGCTCAACGGTGAGAAGACGCTGCTGGGTACCACCATTGTTGAAGCCAACGGCACCTGGAAACTGGCACTCGACAGCAGCAACGCGCTGTCTGAAGGTCTCAACAGCCTGAGTGCTATCGAAAGCGACCCGGCCGGTAACGCCACCAGCCCAAGCCCGGCTTATGTGGTCACCATTGTGCCGACCTCGTTTGCCGCGCCGACCATCGACAACGTCGATGATAACGCGGGTAAGACAACCGGTACGGTAACCAGCGGTTCGTCTACCGACGACACCACGCCGACCCTGAGCGGTAGCGCGGAAGCCAACAGCACCATCTTCATCTACAACGGTGAGACGAAGCTGGGCCAGACCACGTCTGACAGCAACGGTAAGTGGACCTGGACGGTAACGCCTGCACTGGCGGAAGGTGACTACAGCTTTAGCGCCAAAGCGCAGAGTTCTGCGGGGGTTATTAGTGACGCCAGTAATATCTGGAATATCACTGTTGATACCACGGCACCGAACCCGGTAGCTGACCTGACCATCACCGACGATGTAGGGGATTACACCGGTCCGTTGTTTGACGGTGACATTACCGATGACAACACGCCGACGCTCAGTGGTACTGCGGAACCGGGCAGCTCTGTCACTATCTACAACGGGTCCAGTCCGCTGGATATTGTAACCGTGAAAGAAGACGGCAGCTGGAGCTGGACGCCGGGCACGGCGCTGAAAGACGCGACCTATGCGTTCTCAGTGACGGTGACCGACGCCGCAGGCAACACCAGCGCGCCGACACCGGTTGCGAATATCACGGTGGATACCTTAGCTCCACAGGTGACGCTGGCGATTAACGGGTACCACGACAACACCGGGACTAACCAGGGGCTGATGACCGGCAACAACGGGTCAACCGATGAAGTTAACCCGATTCTGACCGGTAGCTGGACGGGCGATCTTGGTGCTACGGAAACCGTACGCATTTATCAGGACGGTGTCCTGCTGGGTGTGGCAACGGTAGACCGTACAACACGAACCTGGACCTACGCGGTCAAGGGACTGGAGAACACCCATAAGTACAGCTTCACGGCAACGGCTGTAGACGCCGCGGGCAACGAAACGGCAATTTCGCCGGAGTTTACGTTGACCATCGACCTCGACGCGCCGACGCAGACGGTTCAGATTGTCAGCTATACCGACGATGTTGGCCTGGATACGGGTGATTTCCCGTCTGGTACGACCACAGATGACCGTAACCCGACCCTGAACGGGACGGTGAGCGGCATTCCGCTGGACGAAGGCGATGTGGTGCGTATTTATGACGTGGTGAGCAACACCCTGCTGGGTACCGCTACTGTCGATACCGCGACTAATACCTGGAGCTTCGTGCTGCCGCCGCTGACAGATGACATGAGCTATGTCTATAAGGCTGTGGTGGCGGATGCCGCGGGTAACGAGGGGACAAGATCTGATGACTTCCACATTAGCGTCAACCTGACCATCAATGTTGAAAATCAGAACACCCTGGATACCACGCCGATTATCTCAGGTTCAACCGGCTTTGATATCGGAGAAGGTGAATACCTGAAGGTGACGGTAAACGGTAAGACCTACTCCTCGGAGAACGGTCAGGTGGTTATCGATCTGCGTAACAATACCTGGTATGTGCAGATCCCGGATGCTGACGCGATGGCGGCCGACAGCTACGACGTTACTGCGGTGCTGTATGCGGCAAACGGAACCAAGATTACCGAGGATGACTCCAAAAATGAGCTGGTGATTGGTGAACAGCCGAAGATTAGCTTTACGGCAACGGGCGCGAGTTCGGCGGATACCAGTACCGCTATCACCCTTGGTGAAAACGGCACATGGCGCATCCTGAGTAACTCGGCAGTGTTTACGCAAAACGGTAAAGACTCGACCACGCTTGGCTCCTTTGGCTCTGTGGTACTGTCGGGAACAGCTGGAAACACTCAGCAGCAGTCGTCGTTTATCGATATGGACCGCGATGGCCTGATGGACATCATGGGGGCGGACACGGTGTACTGGGACGGTCAGCAGTCGTTTAAATACGATGGCACGACCTATACTGGGTTCCAGGTCGGGGCTGTGGGCGTTGCAGGCCAAACCAACAACCCGAACGGTAACGCCTATGTGTGGTACGGCGGCGCGGCGGGCATCGACATCGATGGCGACGGTTACGTAGATATTGTCTACGGCGACCAGACGCCATTGGATGCTGAAGCACGGGGTGGCTATGACACAACGTTTGTGATGAACACTGACGGGACTATCGATGGTTACACCAAAGGCGGATACTTTATCTGGGATCCGACGTCTCAAAACGGGGTGGCTGCAACGAATACCTACAATGCGACACCTGACCGTGAGATAGCGGGCGTGGATATCAACAACGATGGTTATGTTGATATCGCCTATCACGGCACCGCGGGCTACAACCGGACTTCAAGCAGCGGCACGACCAACAGTAACGATCCTGGCCGTCTTGTGATTGTGCAGAACGGTAAAGACGCCAACGGTAACACCACGCTGACCACAAGCCAGGTGATTAACGATGTGTTCTGGGGAGACTACGAAATCGCGAATGGTTACACCACGATGACGTGGGCGGACCTGAACGGTGATGGCTTCATGGACCTGTTTGTGGGTGGTTTGAGCGGACACGGTACGGCTCAGGTCTACGGTCCTCAGAGCGTTGTGTTCTATAACGACGGTACGGGTAAACTGACCTCATCGGCAAACGGCATCGGCAACGGTAGCAACGTGCAGGAGATGGGGGATACCACCAACAGTATGACCTCGCTGGCCCTTGACTGGAACGGCGACGGTAAGATGGACCTGGTGGAGTTTGCCGGCGATGTGGACTTCCGTTTCTATGGCAACAACGCCAACAACAACCTCGGTCTGCTGTGGCTCAACAATGGCGTTAACAGCGGCACGGGACAGGTGAACTGGACGAAGCAAACACTGCTGACGCAGGCGAACCTGAGCCTGGCACAGTCGGTGACCGGTGCTCTGGCCGTTGACCTCGACTACGACGGTGACCAGGACATGGTGGTGTTCCGTGGCAGCGGCGGCAAGACGGAGTACATTGAGAACACCAATACTGTCACGGATGGCACCAGTATTATCGTGCGTATCCTGGACAAGAACGGTATCAACGCTTACTACGGCAACACAGTGCTGCTGGTAGACGAAGCAACCGGTAAGGTGGTCTCATCGCAGGTCATCAACGCGCAGGGTGGTGTCAACATGAACAACTCTACGGGTCTGGTGTACTTCTACGGTCTGAATGCTAACTCTTCGTACAGTGTGGTACTGCTGGCGAACGGTAGCGACGTGGGTGGCGTGAACTCTGTCACGCTCAATACCGGCGCGAACACGATTGAAAACGTGAGCACGGCATGGAGCGGCCTGAAGGCGGTAGAGGCGAACCATGCTTACAACCTGACGGCGGAAAGCTCGGCAAATGCCAGCAATTCGTCAACGGCGGCGAGCGATGGCACCAATACCGTGGGCATACTTGGGACCGGCTATAACGACACGCTGTTTGCGACCGCGGGTACACACGTCTACAACGGCGGTGGCGGTTCGGTGAAAGTGTCTGGCGTAACCAGCTGGAGCGACACCGGCGGTATGGACATTGTTGACTACAAGATGGCGGGCAGTACGGCGCTGACCATTGATATGAACAACACGGGCTACCAGAACACGGGTTTTGGCAGCGCGAAGTTTGTGAATATCGAAGGTATTGCAGGCGGCAACGGCAATGACACCTTTACCGGCAATGCAGCCAATAACTTCTTTGAAGGCCGCGGTGGGAATGACATTTTCAATCTCAACGCAGGCGGTCAGGATACCTTGTTGTACAAGGCTCTGAGCGCGGTCAACAACGGAGGCAACGGCCAGGATACGGTACATGGTTTCCACGTTGGCACCATCGAAGCGACGAAGAACGCCGATATCATCAATATCAGCGAACTTCTGGTTGGGTATGAGGCTGACTCGGACGGTGCGGCGCATTACATCAACGGTGTAGCGACCATCGACACTGGCGATAAGATTAAGGACTTCCTGTCAGTTATCCACAGCGGTAACGACACCATCCTGAACATCGACCGTGACGGTACCGGCTCTGCGTATGGTATGACGGCACTGGTAACGCTTAAGGACACGAACGTGGATCTTGAGACGCTGCTGGCTAACCATCAGATAACACTGAGCTAAGAAAGCAGGAGGAGGTTTCGGCCTCCTCCTTTTCTTGCGATTTGTGATGCTGAAGAACCTGTTGGGTAGTTTTTGTCAGGCTCCAGGATTATTCTTGTTGTCAGACACGGAAAACTATTCAAGGAGATATCTATGTTGAACCTACGCAATCCTTCACCGCAGCGTATTGTGGTACTGGGGGGAGGAACCGCAGGCTGGTTTGCCGCGATTGCGCTACGCCGGATTTTCAGCCCTAACGTGGAAATAAAAGTTATCGAATCGTCAAGCATCGGCATTGTCGGCGTTGGCGAGGGCGGGCTTTTAAACTTCATCGGGGCGCTGAATCACAACAATATTGATGTTAACGAGTTTGTCCGGGAAACCGGTGCCGCCTGGAAGTGGGGATTCTCTTACGAAGGCTGGCGTACGGGCAAAGACGACGACCGCTTTTTCCATTTGTTTGCCTCGCAGGAAACCCCGGTTTCACGCTGGCACGAGCGGGGAACGTGGCCGTATTTGTCGGCAATGGTAAGCCAGAATGTTGATCTGGACCGCTATATGCAGGCCAGCAAGCTCATCAAAGATAATGCCACTCAGGCGCAGGCCGCTGCCCTGGTGGACGCGCAAAATGCGGGTATCATTCCGTCCTTCCATTTCGACAGCTACAAGCTTGCGACCTACCTCAAGAAAGTGGCGCTGTCGCGAGGGGTGACACACCTTGACGCGGTAGTGGACGAGGTGGTGTTTGATGAGAAAGGGTTTGCCCGCGAGCTGCGCACGGCTGACGAGCGTATCACGCTGGACTTCCTTATTGATGCCTCCGGGCTGTCGCGTAAGGTGATTGGCAAGAAAGGTATGGAGAGCGAGTGGGTGTCGTTTAAAGACTACCTGCTGATGGACTCCGCCATTCCGTTCTATATGCCGCACCCGCAGCAGAATCCGATGCTGGTTACGCGTGCGATTACCATGAACGCGGGCTGGATGTGGCAAATTCCGCTGATTGAGCGTGTGGGGGCAGGCTACGTCTTCAGTAGCAAGCACATCACCGAAGAAGACGCGATTAAGGAAGTGGAGCAGCGGCTTGGCTATGCCATTAAGCCGCATAAAACACTGCGCTTTGACCCGGGCTGCCATAAAGAAGTGTGGAAAAACAACGTGATGGCACTGGGGCTTTCCAGTGGCTTCGTTGAGCCACTGGAAGCCACCTCCATCGGGCAGATGCTGGAGCAACTGCTGAGCTTCGAGCGTGTGGTGGTCAGCAGTCAGGGCGTGGTTTCCGACAGCGCCATCCGCGAGTTTAACGAGGCTAACCTCCAGTCCTGGATTGGTATTCGTGACTTCCTGCGTATGCACTATGACTGTGCGCGTAACGACACGCCGCTGTGGCAGGATGTGGCGAAATCGCCGTATCCGGAAAGCTACCGGGCGCTGCGTGAAGTGTGGCAGGAGCGCATGCCGCGTATGGTGGACGTGGAAAACTACGCTATTCACCACTGGCGTGGCATTTTCCACCCCATTAACTGGATGATGGTGGCCGCACCGTTAGGCGTATTGCCAGCCAGTGCTGGTGAGATGGATTTACGTCTGCTGGCCCCGGAAAAACGTGCAGAAGCGCTACGCTATGCCCAGGAAATGAAAAGTAATTAGCAAGACAAGGACCATTCAGCCTTTTAATTAATAACACCGGGCCATGATAAATGGCTCGCGTGTTGTGCTGAATATCAGGACATATTCATTGGATGGAAAGACACAATGAAAGGATTTAAAAAAGTTAATAATGTAATGAAAAGTGCGCTGATTATTAGTGCGATGCTTGCTTCCGCCAGTTTACAGGCGCAAGTTTTTCAGGGCGGCGAAAATAATAACGCTGGCGCGTTGGTTACCAGCCAGTATTTTTCTCTGCCGCAGGTGGTGCCGGAACAGGCACAGCTTGTTTATTATTATCCCGCCAGCGTTAACGCCGGGCCGATTAATATTTATGTGGATAAAGAATTTCACACCGCGCTGCTGCCGGGTGAATTCACCGCGCTGTGTGTGAATACCGGTCAGCACGTGCTGGCAGCTGCCGTCAACGATGCGCCGCTCTATCAGCAGAAGGCCACGGCGGGCGTCAATGCTAACTTTAACGGCGGCAAGACGTACTTTGTGCGCTCGGCAGTAGGCGATGGTGTGGTGAGCGAAGCCGTATCGCGTCAGGAAGCCGAGAAAGAACTGACGGAGATGAACCGCAATACGCGCATTATTAACCGTGCCTCGGGCGTACAGAACTGCCGCTATGTGGGGTCCGGTAACGACGTGACGCTGATTATGGATGCGGTGCTGTTCAAGTTTGCCGGCAGCCGATATGACCAGATACTGCCAGAGTCGCAGGCGAAGCTGGACCGCCTGGTGGAGTTCACGAAGCGTTCAAATAATGTAGGCAGCATTAACCTGGTGGGCTATACCGACGGTATTGGTAACAGCGAAACTAACCGCCGCTTGTCACAAGCGCGCGCAGAAACCGTGCGTCAGGTGCTGGTGAACGCGGGAATTGATAGCGCCATTATTAACGTTCAGGGCCAGGGGGTGGCGCAGACCGCTGGCGGCTGCAGTAAGCGTCAGGACGATGGCTGTAACAAAATGAGCCGCCGTGTTGATGTGATGATCAATAGCCACTGATAGCCACTCAGCAAGTGTATTTTTGCTAAAAACTTCGCCCGATGACATTGGGCGAAGTTTTTTAATACCTCATCTTAAAATAAAAATAAGTATTTCCTGGGTAATTGCTTATTTTTATTTTTCCCGGTAACTCGTTGTTTTTATAAAAATGACTGTGCAAATTTGTTAATGGGCGGCATTTTTTGTCATGGCCTGAAATATTACTCGCGAAGAAAATGGAAAATTCCTAAGTGTAATTAAGTAAGGAATAAGTTTTAGGAATATTTATAAAAAAAACGGCTGTGCTATAACAGCGCATCAGAAATTTATTAAAAGTGGAAAGAACGTTATGGACGATATTCAATCCGCTTCAACTCCGCCATCCGTGGCGCTGGACGAAGCAGTCTCTCATGGAGTGCAGGATACACTTCTGTCGGCGGTCAAATGGCTCACCCGTTATTACGATAAGTACGTCAGCACAGCGGTGCTGTATGCCGACCTGCCGCGCGACCGCCTGCTCTCTCCCGATCTCGCCGTAAAAATGCTGGGGCAAACCGGTATTTCCTCCGGTTGGGTTAAGCGCGATCTAAAATCGTTCTCGGATTATCTTTTCCCGATAGTGCTGGCCAAAAATGACGGCAACTACTGCATCTTAACGTCGCGCCAGAAAGAAAAAAATCAGGTGAGCTACACCATTCTGCTGCCGGAAACCGGGGCGGAAAAGACGCTCAGCGCTCAGGCTCTGGAGCAGGAGTTTACCGGCTATGCCCTGCTTGCCAGCCGTAAACCCGAGATGAAATCGCAGACCGACAGCATCCTGCCGGAGGTCAACCGCGAAGGCCACTGGCTGTTTGGCACGCTGTGGCGCTATCGCCACTTCTTCTACAGCGCGGCTATTGCTGCCCTGTTGGCGAACATCCTGATGCTGGCGACCACATTCTTTACCATGAATGTCTATGACCGCGTGGTGCCAAACCAGGCGTATGCCACACTGTGGTCGCTGGCCATCGGCGTACTGATAGCCATTATTTTTGAATTTATCACGCGCCAGATTCGCTCGTGGCTCATTGATGTCGCCGGTAAAAAGGCTGACCTGATTTTAGGGACGACGCTGTTTCGCCAGATGATGTCAGTGCGCCTTGAGAACAAACCCCAGTCTGCGGGGTCGTTTGCCAACCAGCTGCGTGAGTTTGAGTCGGTGCGTGACTTCCTGACCTCCGCGACGCTCGCCACGCTCTCTGATATCCCGTTCTGTATTCTGTTTTTGATGATTATTTATCTCATCGGTGGCCCGCTGGCGTTTGTACCCATGATGGCTATTCCGGTGATTTTGATTTTCAGCATCCTGATCCAGCGCCCGTTGTCGAATTACATGGGCGAAAACATGCGTGAGTCTTCGCTCAAGCACGGCCTGCTGATTGAAAGCATCGAGGGAATTGAAGCCCTGAAGGCCGCGCGCGGCGAAGGGGTGATGCAAAAGCGCTGGGAGGACTTCAGCGCACTGTCGGCGGCAACGTCGATGAAGATTCGCCATCTGTCGAGCATGACGATGGGCTTTGCGTCCTTCATACAGCAAATCACGACGGTGGTGATTGTAGTGTGGGGCGTGTACCTGATTCACGCCGGTGAGCTGACAATGGGGGCGATGATCGGGGTGGTTATCCTGACCGGGCGCTGTCTTGGCCCACTGGCGGCAATGGTTGGTCTGGCTATCCGTTACCAGCAAGCCAAAACGGCGCTTAAATCGCTTAACCAGTTTATGGAAATGCCGGTTGACCGCGACCCGATGCGTGATTACCTGCCGTCACCGCGCTTTGAAGGCAACATTCGCCTGAGAAAGGTTAACTTTGAATACCCGATTCCGGGTCTGCAAAGCGCGATTAAGGTGATTGATAACGTCTCCTTCCAGGTGAGCCGCGGTGAACGTGTGGCGATTATCGGCAATATCGGCAGCGGCAAATCCACACTGTTAAAACTCATTGCTCGACTGTATCAGCCTAAAAGCGGGCAGATGTCGATTGACGGCGTGGATGTCGCTCAGGTTGACCCGGCAGACTGGCGTACGGCAGTAGGGTACGTCGGCCAGGATTGCCGTCTGTTTTACGGCACGCTGCGTGAAAACGTCATGATTGGCAACCCATCGGCCACAACCGCCCATTTCCTGCGTATTGCAAAAATGACGGGCCTGGATCAGATAGCGGCTCAGCACCCTATGGGCTTTGATATGCCGGTGGGTGAAATGGGGCAGCTACTTTCCGGCGGTCAGCGTCAGCTGGTTGCACTGGCACGCTGCCTGCTACTGGACCCCAAAATCATCCTGATGGATGAGCCAACCAGTTCGATGGATGCCCTGACTGAGGCGAAATTTATCGAACAGCTTCAGAAAGCCATTACCGACCAGACGTTGATTATCGTGACGCACCGCTTCTCCCTGCTGCAACTGGTCAGCCGCCTGATGGTCCTCGTTGAAGGCCGTGTCACCCACGACGGTGAAAAAGATGCCGTCATCGCAGAGCTGAACTCCGCCCATAACGTCGAGAAAAAGTAACAGACCGAGCCTGAGCAAGGATGAAGGGAAATAATATGGAAATTAAATCGGACGCGCAGGTTGTCGATAAACGTCCTGCGGCGACGACTGTGCAAAAAACGCCGCCCAAAAAAGCCAGTGGTAAAGTGGACTCAGAAGACCTGCAGTTCATGCGCGATTTGCAGGGTGCGCTGTTAGTGCAAAAAACCCCGGTGACGACGGTGGTACTGTGGCTTATTGCCGCCATTCTGGTGATTGCCCTGACGTGGGCGCACTTCGCTATTGTTGAAGAGATAACTCAGGGGGAAGGCAAGGTTATTCCGGCGTCGCGCGAGCAGATAATCCAGAGCCTGGAAGGCGGTATTCTGGAAGAGCTGAATGTGAAAGAAGGCGATGTGGTGGAAAAAGGGCAGGTTCTGCTCAAGATTGACCCGACGCGTTCTAATGCCAGTTACCAGGAAGCACTGTCTCGTGTACAGGGGCTGGAAGGCACCGTAGCACGCCTGCGCTCAGAAGCCTACGGCACACCGCTGGTGTTCCCGGACAGCATCCGGGGCATCGATTCTATTATCAACGACGAAACCCAGGCGTGGAAAGCGCGCCAGAAAACCCTTAATGAATCTGTCGCCGCACTCAAGCACAGCCAGAGCCTGGCTGAGGCAGAAGTGAAACTGTCGGAACCGCTGGCCCGCCAGGGGTTGATTTCTGACGTGGAGATTCTGCGCCTTAAGCGCCAGGCCAACGAATTTCGCCTGCAAATTGCCGAGCGAACTAACCGCTTTCGGGCTGATGCGAATGGCGAGTTGACCAAAGCCGAGAGTGAACTGGCGCAGGCTGAGCAGGTACTGGCCGGGCGTGAAGACGTAATGAATCGCACCACGCTCGTGGCACCGCTGCGCGGGACCATTAACAATATCAAAGTCACCACGCGCGGCGGCGTTATTCAGCAGGGTGCTGAAATCATGACCCTTATCCCGCTGGAAGACCGTCTGCTGGTGGAAGCGAAAATCAAGCCATCCGACGTGGCGTTCCTGCGCCCGGGCATGCCTGCAACCGTGAAAATAACCGCCTATGACTACGCCATATACGGCGGTCTGCATGGTCAGGTAGAACACATCAGCCCCGATACCATTTATGACGAAGAGCGCGCCCGTACCGGCCGTGGCGACCCGAACTTCTACCGGGTTTACATCCGTACCGACAGCGCCGCATTACACGTAAAAGATAAATCATTTCCGATTATTCCCGGCATGGTAGCAACGGTGGAAATTCGCACCGGGGAAAAATCGATATTGTCGTATTTGCTCAAGCCGGTGCTCAAAGCCCGAGAAGCCTTCAGGGAGCGTTAATTTCATGGATAAGAAGTTTGTAATAAGGGCGGTTGCGCTGGCGCTATCGCTGGCCCTCGTGCAGGGCAGCCAGGCAGCGGACGACGATCTGCTGTTTAGCACGCCACAGCCGGTAGGCGGTTCCAGATTCAAAATGCAAGCGCCGCAGGGCAGTGAAAAAATTGCCGCAGCGGCAGGTAAAGCGGCGCCTGGCAGCACGATATACAGCCGTTTTGGCCTGACACCAACCAGCAACACGACGCTGAAATATCAGCAGGCTAACGCTTCTGGCACGCGCATTATCGATATTGAAGAAGACAATGAGGTGACGCAGCGGGCAACCAGCGCACAGCAAACGGCTAACACAAAGCCAGCGGTACAGGCCGTGAGTGAACCCGCGCTGCGACGCGATATCGCTCAGGCGCAGCCAGACAGCGCAGATGCGCAGGCATTTCTGGACGATGATGGTCCGCGCACGCTCAATGCGCCGCCGGTAAACCCTATGCGGGATATCCCGCCGCGCCCTGTGGCACTGGCCACGCCCGTTCAGTCAACCGCCGCTATCCACGCCTGGTTTAAGAAAATGGTGGGTATTGCACTGGATCACAGCCCGGAAATCCGCGGTGCGCTGTCGGATATGGAGGCATCAAGCTGGGGCGTAAAACAAGTCCAGGGGCAGCGTTATCCGCAGGTTACCGTGGGCAGTAGCGCGCCGTTTGGCTCCTTTGGCGGCGGCAACTCTACCCGTAACAACAATTCGCTGAGCGACACCAGCGCCTCAGTCTCTGTGAACACAACGGTGTTTGACTGGGGCCGTATCAGCGCGGAACTCGACAGCGCGCGCGAGGGCCTGAGTGCGTCTGCATTGCAGGTCAAAGAGATTCGCGAGCAGGTGGCTTACAGCACCATGAGCGAGCTTTTGAACCTGAGCCGTTATAAAGAAAGCATCAGCGTTGCACAAGCCTACGTGAAGCGTATGCAGGAGCTGGTAACCATGCTGTCCGGCATTGCCAGCGTGGATAAAGGGCGTGCCAGTGAGCTGGTCCAGGCACGTGCGCGTCTGCTCTCAGCGCAGGCGCAAAAAGAGCAGTTGCAGCACCAGTATGACAATACCCGCATCAAGCTGGTGCGCCTGATGGGGGTGGAGCCTCAGGTGCTGCCCGCCGTGCGCTGGAACAGCGATCTGATTGCACTGAACACCGCGCTGGGTGCGCTGGCTGACCACCCGACGCTCAAGCGTAGCGAGGCTGAAGTGCGTGCCGCCGACGCGCAGGCGCAGGCTATTCGCGCCAGCGGGCTGCCGCAGGTGAAGTGGGTGGTACAAAAGAGTACCGCCAAAGATCAATACGGCGATACGGATGCCTGGTACACCGGACTGAATGTGGAGTGGAGCGCGTTTAGCGGTGGCTCTGAGCGCGCCCAGCGCCAGGCCGCGCTGGCAAAAATGCGATCGGCACAGGAAAAAACCCAGACCTCGCGTTATGAGCTGGAATACCAGATTCGCAACATGGTGGAAACCCGCGACTCATCGCTGATGCGTGCAGAAAGCTATGTACAGCTGAGTGCTGAAACTGACCGCGTGCGCGATATGTTCTATCGCCAGTGGTATCACCTGGGCACGCGCACGCTGCTTGATGTGCTGAGTGCCGAAAGTGACCACTTCAATAACCAGATTTCAGCAATTAACAACCGTTACGATGGTTACAACAGCAACGTTGCCGTGATGTTTAACGCCGCAACGTTGCTCAACTGGCTGGCGAAGGCGTAACCAACAAGTAAGCGCAGCGTGCCGAACGACGGTCGCAAGGATAATGCGATGTTTGCCGCTGCGTATAAAGGGATTAATTTCAAGGAGATGAAATTATAATGGGCTTTTATCTCATAACCGATGATAGCTATTTCGCCGTGGGACTCAGTGAACTCTATCGGGAGCAGGGCAAGGTGCTCAATGTTATCACCCCGGACATCGCCAACGTGCGGGCCATGAGCGAAAACATTGGCTCGAATGATGTGGTTTTTCTTGCCGTGGATAATAACGCAAAAGCCGTGCCTATCATTCTGGAGCTACGACGCTGTCGCGCCAGAATCGTGCAGGTTTTTGAACACGTGAATAAAAAGCTACGCCATTTTGGCCTGGGTTATCTGGTGAAGGGCTGCGATCCGGCCGACTTTTTGCACTGGGAGCGGCGCGGTAAAGCGCGACGTATCTTTATCCCGGCGCGTTCCGTGTACTTTTTGTGTGGCATGCTCGATGGCACCGAAATTGTGGAACTGGCGAATGAGCACCATGTGCAGCCGCGTGCGGTCTATGGCAACATCCACTACGTAATGCGCAAGTTTGGTCTCAAGCCCGGCGGTGCCTGGTCTTTATTGCTGCTCTACCGGCTGGTGCTGGTCAGCGAAACCGGGATGCTGCTTAATGATTACCGGCTACGTGCTGCGTAATGTCTGATGATACTCCGGCTGCCTCTGTGCAGCCGGATTGCTGTGTACGGCTCTTGCGGCCCGCCGCCTCGCCTGAGCGCGTTTTTATGCTGTGATTCAAAGAAAGTTTTTTCTGTTCGCGCTATGGTACGGCCATTGCGAATGGGTGGTTTCCGGTATGTATTCCTTCGATTTGGTTTTACTGTTGTTGCAGCAGATGTGCGTATTTCTGGTCATCGCCTGGCTAATGAGTAAAACCCGTCTGTTTATTCCGTTAATGCAGGTCAGTGTACGGTTGCCTCACAAGCTGCTGTGTTACGTCACGTTCTCCATCTTCTGTATTCTTGGCACCTATCTCTCGCTACAGATTGAGGACTCGCTTGCCAACACGCGCGCGATTGGCGCGGTGATGGGCGGGCTACTGGGCGGGCCGACGGTGGGCGCGCTGGTGGGCTTTACCGGCGGGCTGCACCGCTACTCAATGGGCGGCATGACCGCGTTTGCCTGTATGGTGTCGACCATCACTGAAGGGCTGTTGGGTGGGCTGTTGCACAGTATGTTGATTCGCCGTGGGCGTCCGGATAAAGTCTTTAACCCGCTGACGGCAGGGGCTATCACCTTTGTGGCCGAGGCGGCCCAGATGGCTATCATCCTGCTCATTGCGCGCCCGTTCAGCGATGCCGCCAGTCTTGTTTCAAGTATCGCCGCGCCAATGATGGTGACGAATACCGTGGGAGCGGCGCTGTTTATGCGCATTCTGCTGGACCAGCGGGCGATGTTTGAAAAATACACCTCAGCGTTTTCTGCCACGGCGCTGAAGGTTGCTGCCTCAACTGAAGGCATACTACGACGCGGTTTTAATGAAGAAAACAGCATGAAAGTGGCGCAGGTGCTGCACCAGGAGCTGGATATTGGCGCTGTCGCCATTACCGACACGGAAAAACTGCTGGCGTTTACGGGGATTGGCGACGATCACCATCTGCCCGGCAAACCTATTTCCTCGCCTCACACGCTGCGCGCTATTGAAACGGGCGAGGTTGTCTACGCCGATGGCAATGAAGTGCCATACCGCTGTTCGCTGCATCCGCAGTGCAAGCTCGGCTCGACGCTGGTCATTCCGCTGCGCGGTGAAAATGACAGAGTGATTGGTGCCATTAAACTGTATGAGGCCAGAAACCGGCTCTTTAGCTCCATTAACCGCACGCTGGGTGAAGGCATCGCACAGCTGTTGTCGGCGCAAATCCTGGCCGGGAAGTATGAGCACCAGAAAACGCTGCTGGCGCAGTCAGAAATCAAGCTGCTACATGCGCAAGTGAACCCTCACTTCTTGTTTAATGCCCTGAATACCCTGAAAGCGGTGATTCGCCACGACAGCGAACGGGCGGGCAATCTGGTGCAATACCTCTCAACATTCTTTCGCAAAAACCTCAAACGGGCGTCTGAGGTAGCGACGCTTGCCGATGAAATTGAACACGTGAATGCCTATTTGCAAATTGAACAGGCGCGCTTTCAGTCGCGCCTGAACGTGCAGCTATTGATACCCGACGAACTGGCGCACCGCCAGTTGCCTGCGTTCACGCTTCAGCCAATAGTGGAAAACGCCATCAAGCATGGCACGTCACAGCTGCTGGGTGTGGGTGAAATCATCCTGCGCGCGCGCAGCGAAGACGGGTTTCTGGTGCTGGAGATTGAAGATAATGCCGGTCTGTACCAGCCACAGGCCGATACCCACGGGCTGGGCATGAATCTGGTGGACAAACGCCTGCGCGCACGCTTTGGCGAGAGCTGTGGAATGACCGTCACTTGCGAGCCGGACCGCTTAACGCGGGTAACGCTACGACTGCCTCAGGAGGAGCTGGCATGTTAAAAGTGCTGATAGTCGACGATGAGCCGCTGGCGCGGGAAAACCTGCGCATTTTGCTCCAGGACGAGAGCGATATTGAGGTGGTAGGTGAATGCGCCAATGCCGTGGAAGCCATTGGCGCAGTCAATAAGCTGCGCCCCGATGTGATTTTTCTCGATATTCAGATGCCGCGCATCAGTGGACTTGAAATGGCGGGGATGCTGGATGAGGAACACCGTCCGTGGATAGTCTTTCTGACGGCATTTGATGAGTATGCGGTGAAGGCGTTTGAGGAGCAGGCGTTTGACTATCTGCTCAAACCAATAGAAGCGCCGCGCCTGCATAAAACCCTGGCAAGGCTACGCCAGCAGCACCAGCCTCAGGATATCTCCCTGATTGCAGCAAACCAGCAGGCGCTGACGTTTATTCCCTGTACCGGACACAGCCGCATTTACCTGCTAAAGATGGAAGAGGTTGCGTTTGTCAGTAGCCGCATGAGTGGCGTGTACGTGACCAGCTACGAAGGTAAAGAGGGCTTCACGGAGCTGACGTTACGTACGCTTGAGAGCCGCACGCCGCTGATGCGCTGCCACCGCCAGTATCTGGTGAATATGTCTCATCTTAAAGAGATTCGTCTTGAAGATAACGGTCAGGCAGAGCTGGTGTTGTGTGAGGGGATGAGCGTGCCGGTGAGTCGACGCTACCTTAAAAGCCTCAAGGAAACGCTGGGGCTGTAAGTGGGCGCTGCAGGCCCATGCCTGGCCATTATTCAGGCTGTCGCGACTCCCTGAGTAACGTTCAAAAATAAAAACCCCGTCGCGACGGGGTTTTGTTTTACTGTCTTACTCAGTGACCGGAAGAGGTTTTGATGCCTTCTTTGGGTACGGGCACGTATGGTGTTTCTTTATCAGTACGCTCGGTAGTGTTGCGTACTTTCAGCCAGGTGCGGATACCGTAGAAAATAATACTGTACACCACAACCAGGAACAGAATGCTCAGACCTGCGTTGGTGTAGTTATTCACAACGATATGGTTCATGTTGGCAACCTGCTGCGCAGTAAACTCGCCGCCTTCTGCAATACGGGCTTTATACTCGCTTGCCATATAGAAGAAGCCTTCCATCTGTGGGTTGGTACTGAACAGTTTCATACCCAGCGCCCAGGTGGTGCAGATAAGCAGCCAGACTGCTGGAACAACCGTCACCCAGATGTACTTCGTGCGCATCATCTTAATCAGCACCACAGTAGACAGGACCAGCGCCACGGCAGCCAGCATCTGGTTAGAGATACCGAACAGCGGCCACAGGC
>CBIFVZ010000072.1:0-19174 GCA_966185765.1 uncultured Enterobacteriaceae bacterium
TGCGGTAGTAAATGCTGACGTGGTCAGGCTTCAGCCAGTGCGGGTAATCCACCGGTACGCCCACGGTAAACTGGCTGGAGTACCAGCGGTTGGCGGTTGTCAGGCCAACGGCACTGCCCCACAGCGTGCCGCTGGCGTACATGTCCTGGTCGTCCTGCTTCAGCCAGCCGCCGTCGAGTGCCACAAACCCGCTCACCTGGCCGACCACCGGCAGGGTAAACAGCGGGTAGCTCAGCTCGTTGCGCCAGTAGCCGCCGTTATCACCCGACAGGTACTGCTCTTTAAAGCCGCGCACCGAGCTTTCACCGCCGAGGGTCAGGCGCTCGCTGCCGTAGAGCCGGTCCGGCGACCACTGGCCGTACACGCTGCTGAGCCACCATAAATCACCCACCACCGGGTGCTGGTAGCTGGCGCTGAAACTCCATTTTCTGAACTCAGCCCTGGGGACATCGCCCACTTTGTGATTGTCGTTCTCGGCGCCCAGCCACGGTACGCCCTGGCTGTACGTCGGGTTAAACGTCGCCACGCCGCCGGCAACCTTCTGCGTATGGTTCACACCGGCCTGCACGCTGGTGAGCTTGCGGCTGCTGCTGGCAAGCTTCACGCCGTCGAGGTAGTTGCGGCTGATGCGGTGGTTGATGCCGAGCGACAGCCCGGTTTTGATATCGGCATTACGGAACAGCACCCACGAACCGGTAAGGCGGTGCGCTTCGGTGTCGCCGGTGGACTCCCACGGCCAGCCGTTGTTGGCAATGGTGCTCTGGTAGTTGCTCCAGCTGTAGCTGTAGTCCAGCAGGCCGTAGCCGTAGGGTACGCTTACGCCTGCGGCAAAGTTCTGCGCGTCATGAGAACTGGAGAAATCGCTGCTGCGCCCGCCGCTGACAAACCACTTGTCGGCAATGCCGAGCAGGTTGTTGCCGGTGAGTGCACCGCTGAACTGGCCGGTGCCGGTGCTCTTCTGGCCGCTGTTGTCAAAGCTCACTGAGCCGGTGAGCGGGAACTCTGGCGTGGCGGTGAGGTTAACGATGGAGTACCCGGCCTTATCGCCCGGCAGGATTTCAATCTGCACCGGCTGGCTTCGCAGGCGGTTAATCTGCTCCATACCTTGTTCGATGTCGCGCAGGTTGAGAATGCGCCCTTCGAGGCCAGGGAACGCCATTTTCAGCGCGCGTACAGACTTGCCATCCAGGCGCACCGCCTGTAAACGGCCTTCCAGCACCGCGATGTGCAGCGTGCCGGAAGACAAATCCTGCTCGGTCAGAAACGCCCGGCTGGTGATGTAACCTCGGCTGATGTACCAGTCGGAAACGGTGTTGGTAAGCTGCGTGATGTGCGCCATGTCCAGGCACTGGCCGCGCCACTCAGACAACAGCTTGTCCTGCGCACGTGCGGAAATCAGCGTGGCGTTATCAAGCGTAATGGTATGGATGGTGAAGCAGGGGCCGAGTGTGGAGATCTCCGGCGCGGGCTGCGGCGGGCGCACCAGCGGTGTGGCGCGCTCAAGCTCCTGGCGCTGCTGCTGGCTCTGCTCCAGCAGTTGCTGCTGTTGCTGGCGAACGGTGTCGCGGTCGGCGGGTGACAGCGGTGCGGCAGTCGTGCTACATGCAACAACGCTCGCCACCAGCAATATGGCGGTACGGCAAATCTTCATCCCTGAGTCCCTGTAAAAATCGGCCAGCCAGTGCGCCAGCCAAAGTACAATCCGTGAGCAATCTTTTACGTATATTTGCAATTAATCATAGATTAACCGTAAAAAATAGAGGGGGATGAAAGAGGGGGAGGAGAATATAAAAGCAGAGATGAAAGGAATGATTTTATTAAAATTGTACGCTTATCGTTATTGGCGCAATAAAAAACTATTAACTCATATTGCTGGAGCGATATAGTCTTTTTTTGGAAAGCTCTGAGAATGTTCTTTTTACTCTGCTCTCACCTGTCGCTATCGAGTCCTGTTTCCACCTTGTAAAAAAAGCGGCCATCCGGCCGCCAAATTACGTCTAATAAGAACATTTGAGGGTTTGCAGTGGCATTACCGCCGCGCTGGTGCAACCCGGCGCGGCGGGTAAAACTACCCTTTCACACCGCCCGCCGTCAGGCCGCTCACCAGCCAGCGCTGGGCAAGCAGGAAGACCACGGTAATCGGGATGGCGGAGAGCACCGCCGCCGCGGCAAAGTCGCCCCACAGGTAGTTCTGCGGGTTGAGGTACTGTTGCATGCCCACTGCCAGCGTGTAGCTGTTGACATCGCGCAGCAGCAGCGAGGCGACCGGCACTTCGGTAATCGCGGCAATAAACGACAGAATAAACACCACCGCCAGAATGGGCACCGACAGCGGTAACAGCACCAGGCGGAAGGCCTGCCACGGCGTGGCACCGTCCAGCGCGGCGGCTTCTTCGAGCGAGTTGTCGATGGTCTCGAAGTAGCCTTTAATCGTCCACACGTGCAGCGCAATACCGCCCAGGTAGGCAAAAATCACGCCGCCGTGGGTATTAAGCCCGATAAACGGAATGTACTGGCCGATGCGGTCAAACAACGCATACAACGCCACCAGTGACAGCACCGCCGGAAACATCTGGAAAATCAGCATCCCTTTAAGCAGTGTCGCTTTGCCAGGAAAGCGCATGCGGGCAAACGCATAGGCGCAGGTGGTGGAGAGCGTCACAATGCCGAGCGCGGTAATGCCCGCCACTTTAATGGAGTTCCACAGCCACAGCAGCACCGGGAACGGCGGCGGCGTAATGCGCCCGTCGGCGTGCTCCACGCTAAAGCCCAGCGCCAGCTTCCAGTGCTCCCAGGAGATCTGGTCCGGGATGAGGCTGCCTGTGGCAAAGTTACCCGGGCGCAGTGAGATGGCAATGACCATCAGTAGCGGGAACATGATTGCGGCAATAAACAGCAGTAGCAGCAAATGGGTTGCGAACAGTCGCAGCTTTTGAGATTTAGGTTGCACCATAGCCATTGTCGTCGCCCTCCTTAGTCAAATTTCATGCGCGTGGCTTTCAGGTTAACGATGGCGAGCGCACCCACCAGCAGGAAGATAAGCGTTGCGATGGCTGCCGCAAGGCCAAAGTCCTGGCCGCCGCCGCCTTCAAAGGCGATGCGGTAGGTATAGCTCACCAGCAGGTCGGTATAGCCCGCAGGCGTGGTGGTGCCCAGACGGTCTGGGCCACCGTTGGTCAGAAGCTGAATCAGTACGAAGTTGTTAAAGTTAAAGGCGAAGCTTGCGATCATCAGCGGCGTGAGCGGCTTAATCAAAAGCGGCAGGGTGATGCGAAAGAAATTCTGGAACGGGCCTGCGCCGTCCATTGCCGAGGCTTCATACAGGTCATCCGGAATCGCTTTCAGCAGACCCATGCACAGGATCATCATGTACGGATAACCAAGCCAGGTGTTGACGATGATTATCATGGAGCGTGCGGTGGTTGGGTCACTAAACCAGGCCGGTTTAATGCCAAACAGCGCGCTCAGCATCATGTTTATCTCCCCGAAACTCTGGTTAAACAGCCCCTTGAAGATAAGAATCGAGATAAACGACGGTACGGCATAAGGTAAAATCAGCAATACGCGGTAAATCGCTTTGCCCTTGAGCGACTCCCACTGCACCAGGCAGGCCAGCACCATGCCGACAGCCACGGTCAGGATAACGGTCAGGACAGAGAACACCACGGTCCAGACAAAGATGGCGAAGAAGGGTTTCTGAATGCCTTCATCGGTAAATACGCGCGTGAAATTATCCCAGCCGATGGTGACGGTATAGCCTGGGCTGAGTTGTTCGCCGGTAAAGTTATTGTTGGCATCCACCGCTTCGTAAAAGCCAATGGTGTTGTTCGGGCGATAGCGGTTGCCGTTCTGGTTGTTGGTGAGCAGGCCGTCGTCAGCCAGCGTATACAGCGGGCGTGTACCGGAGAACTGGCGCAGCGAGCTCATCACCAGCTTGCTTTCATCGGGCATGACGGCGGTGATGTCGCCCAGCGCCTGGCGGTTCTGGGTGATAACACGCAACGTGGCGCGCTCGCCCTGCGGCAGCGCCGGGGCCGCTTTCATGTCCAGCGTTTGTTTACCGCCGAAGGAAAACGGCTCAGAAACATAGTGGGCGTCGCCTTCGCTTAATGCCAGCTGCCATTTGTCGTCCGCCGGATACAGGCCAAAGTTCAGCGCTTTGCCGGCCTGATACTGGCGGTCCATCAGCACCTGCTGTGCACGCTCAAAGGTGAGCTGGTTAGTGCTGCTGTAGTTGGTAAAGGCAATCGCGATGGTTGCGACCAGCGGAAACAGGACAAACAGCCCCATCCCGGCGAGGCCCGGATAAACGTAGCGCCAGGCGTAGGCGCGACGGTTAGCAAAAATGTAGAGGCCAACCGAGCTTAATATTAGCGTCAGGATGGCGAACAGGTACTCCCCCTGGGCGTACATTAAAACGACAAGATAACCAACCAGCAGTCCCAGCGCGGCAATAACTGACCATTTCAGCCCGTCACCTTGCCACCAGCGGCTCTTTTTCATTGCATCCATGGGGTCGTTCCTCTTACAGCATGGGGCTTAACGCCCCCGCGCCTTATGATGCGGGGGCGATACTCAGGTTACTTGGTGATACGGCCTTGCGCGTCTTTCAGGGCGGCGTCAACGGTCTGACGACCCGTCGCGGCGTTAATCACCGCGGTACGCACGGCATACCAGAAGGCAGACATCTGCGGAATGTTCGGCATGATTTCGCCGTTCTGCGCGTTCTGCATGGTGGCTGCAATGCGTGGGTCTTTCTCAAGCTCCTCCTGGAAGGATTTCAGCGCCACAGCGCCAAGCGGCTTGTCTTTGTTAACCGCATCCAGACCGTCGTTGGTCATCAGGTAGTTCTCAAGGAACTCTTTTGCCAGCTCTTTGTTCGGGCTGGCAGCGTTAATACCCGCACTCAGTACGCCAACAAACGGCTTAGACGGTTTGCCTTTAAAGGTTGGCAGCAGGGTGACACCGTAGTTGACCTTGCTCTTATCAATGTTGGCCCACGCCCACGGTCCGTTAATGGTCATGGCGGTGTCGCCTTTATTAAAGGCCGCTTCGGCGATGGAGTAATCGGTATCGCCGTTCATGTGCTTGTTCTTGATAAGGTCAACCAGGAAGCCCAGGCCCGCTTTGGCGCCAGCGCTGTCTACACCCACGTCTTTCACATCGTACTTGCCGTTTTCCATCTTGAATGCATAACCACCGTCAGCGGCAATCAGCGGCCAGGTGAAGTACGGTTCCTGGAGGTTAAACATCAGTGCGCTCTTGCCTTTGGCTTTGAGTTCTTTGTCGAGCGCCGGGATCTCTTCCCAGGTCTTAGGCGGGTTAGGTACAAGATCTTTGTTGTAGATAAGCGACAGCGCTTCAACCGCAATCGGGTAAGCAATCAGCTTGCCGTTATAGCGCACGGCGTCCCAGGTAAACGGATACACTTTGTCCTGGAAAGCCTGGTCAGGCGTGATTTCGGCCAGCAGGCCAGACTGTGCATAACCGCCAAAACGGTCGTGGGCCCAGAAAATGATGTCAGGGCCGTCGCCGGTGGCGGCAACCTGTGGGAATTTCTCTTCGAGCTTATCAGGATGTTCAACGCTGACTTTAATGCCGGTGTCTTTCTCAAACTTTTTACCGACCTCAGCCAGGCCGTTGTAGCCTTTATCGCCGTTTACCCAGATAACCAGTTTGCCTTCTTCGATTTTGGCAAATGCGGAGGCAGAAAACAGCATTGCCGATACCGCTGACAGCGTGAAGAGGCGGGCGCCGGTTTTCATATTCATAATCCCATCCTTTTAAGCGTTATGCACAGAGTACAAGGTGAGTGATTTAACGCTGTCCAGTCTGCGTTGATGGCAAGTGCTTCTCATCCTCCTTCCCCCTACGCCCCACCCCTGTTATGTGTGATCTGCGTTACATAACTGGCAGTTATGTGTGCTGGCGCACATAAAAAAGCCCCCGGTTTTGGCGCCAGGATCACGAAAATACCCTTTTGGGCCGCTGGCTTGCCGCGACGTCTACCTCCTCATCCTCCCGTCTCCTCCCCCATAAAAAAGCGTAAGGGTGGAGGATTGCCCCTGGTAAACAATCCGTCATAGTCCGACACAGCTTGTTTCACCTGTCTGCGGACAGAACGTCGTAATGAAGGGAGATGTGCATGTCGAGCGTACAGCTGCGTAATGTCACCAAGGCCTGGGGTGACGTGGTGGTGTCTAAGGACATCAACCTGGATATCACTGAAGGCGAATTTGTGGTTTTTGTCGGGCCATCGGGCTGCGGCAAATCAACGCTGCTGCGCATGATTGCCGGGCTGGAGACCATCACCAGCGGCGATTTGTTTATCGGCGAGACCCGCATGAACGATATTCCACCCGCAGAGCGCGGTGTCGGGATGGTGTTTCAGTCCTACGCGCTCTATCCGCACCTGAGTGTGGCCGAAAACATGTCCTTTGGCCTGAAGCTGGCAGGGGCCAAAAAAGAACTGATTAACCAGCGCGTGACCCAGGTAGCCGAAGTGTTGCAACTGGCGCACCTGCTGGACCGCCGCCCGAAAGCGCTTTCCGGCGGGCAGCGCCAGCGCGTGGCGATAGGCCGCACGCTGGTCGCCGAGCCAAATGTATTTTTGCTTGATGAACCCCTTTCTAACCTCGACGCCGCGCTGCGTGTGCAGATGCGTATCGAAATCTCCCGTCTGCACAAGCGCCTCAAGCGCACCATGATTTACGTCACCCACGACCAGGTTGAAGCCATGACGCTTGCCGACAAAATCGTGGTACTCGACGCCGGGCGCGTGGCGCAGGTGGGTAAACCGCTGGAGCTGTATCACTACCCGGCAGACCGCTTTGTTGCGGGCTTTATCGGCTCGCCGAAGATGAACTTCCTGCCGGTGAAGGTGACGGCTACCGCTATTGACCAGGTACAGGTTGAGTTGCCCAACCGCCAGCAGGTCTGGCTGCCGGTAGACAGCGCGGGTGTCCAGGCGGGGGCGAATATGTCTTTAGGCATTCGCCCGGAGCATTTGCTGCCCAGCGATATCGCTGATGTCACGCTGGAAGGCGTGGTGCAGGTCGTTGAGCAACTCGGTCACGAAACACAAATTCATATCCAGATCCCCGCAATACGTCAGAACCTGGTGTACCGCCAGAACGACGTGGTGCTGGTAGAAGAGGGCGCTGTATTCGCCATTGGTTTGCCGCCGGAGCGTTGCCATCTGTTCCGGGAGGACGGCACCGCCTGTCGTCGGCTGCACAAAGAGCCGGGCGTTTAAGCACCCCATAATAAAATCCATCTCAGGAGAAAAATGATGATTACTCTGCGCAAACTTCCGCTGGCAGTGGCTGTCGCGGCAGGCGTGATGTCCGTCCAGGCGCTGGCGGTTGATTTCCACGGTTACGCCCGTTCCGGCATTGGCTGGACCGGCAGCGGCGGTGAACAGCAGTGCTTCCAGGCAACTGGCGCACAGAGCAAATACCGTCTTGGTAACGAGTGTGAAACCTACGCGGAACTTAAACTGGGCCAGGAAGTGTGGAAAGAAGGTGACAAGAGCTTCTATTTTGACACCAACGTTGCGTACTCCGTAGCGCAGCAGAACGATTGGGAAGCAACCGACCCGGCGTTCCGTGAAGCGAATGTGCAGGGTAAAAACCTGATTGAATGGCTGCCTGGCTCTACCATCTGGGCCGGTAAGCGCTTCTATCAGCGTCATGATGTTCACATGATTGACTTCTACTACTGGGATATCTCCGGTCCGGGTGCGGGTCTGGAAAACATCGACCTGGGCTTTGGTAAACTGTCTCTGGCGGCTGCGCGCTCTTCTGAAGCCGGTGGTTCTTCAGCATTCAGCAGCCAGGAAGTTCGTAATTATTCAACCCGTACCGCTAACGACGTATTCGACGTGCGTTTAGCCGGTCTGGAAACCAACCCGGACGGTATGCTGGAGCTGGGCGTGGACTATGGCCGTGCGAACCCGCGTGATGATTACCGCCTGGTTGACGGTGCGTCGAAAGACGGCTGGATGTTCACCGCTGAACACACCCAGAGCATGCTCAAGGGTTACAACAAGTTTGTACTCCAGTACGCGACTGACTCCATGACCTCTCACGGTAAAGGCCTGTCTCAGGGCGCGGGCGTTGGCGTGAGCGACGACATCCCTTACGACATCAATAACAACGGCCGTATGTGGCGTGTGCTGGACCACGGTGCGGTTTCCCTGTCTGATGACTGGGACATGATGTACGTGGCGATGTACCAGGACATCAACTGGGACAACAACAACGGCACCAAATGGTGGACCGTGGGTGTGCGCCCGATGTACAAGTGGACGCCTATCATGAGCACCCTGCTGGAAGTGGGTTACGACAACGTTAAGTCTCAGCAGACTGGCGACCGTAACAGCCAGTACAAAATCACCCTGGCGCAGCAGTGGCAGGCGGGCGACAGCATCTGGTCCCGTCCGGCCATCCGCGTGTTCGCAACCTACGCCAAGTGGGATGAGAAGTGGGGTTATGCACCGGCGGGTAACAACAGCGTTGCAGGCTTTGCACCGGGTGTCGCGTACAAAGACACCGCATTCAACACCTTCAGCCGCGGCAAAGATGACGAAGTCACCTTCGGCGCACAGATGGAAATCTGGTGGTAACACACCAGCCAAAAAAGGGGGCGTAGCCCCCTTTTTTAAATCCGGAGTTTCCCTGCTGGCGTAGAGCGCCTTTGCCTGGCTACCTTTACGCCGCTTTTCTTTAAGGTGACAACAATGAAAATGAAAAAAAGTCTCGTTGCCCTGTGCCTGAGCGCAGGCCTGTTCGCCTGCCTGCCAGCAGTAAGCCTGGCAGAGGTTAACATTGTCCCACAAAATACCACCGCCGCGCCGTCCATCCCGGCGGACGCGCTTTCGCGCCTGACCTGGACGCCGGTCGATCCGTCGAAAACCAATACCACGACGCTTGCAACAGGCGGGCAGACGCTGAACGCGGGGGATATTCGCGGGCCGGTTGCCGCTTACAGTGTGCCTGCCAACATTGGCGAGCTGACGATTACGCTGACCAGTGAAGTCAACAAAACGCAGGTATTTGCGCCTAACGTGCTGATTCTTGATGAGAACATGTCTCCGGCGGCGTTTTTTCCGAGCAGCTACTTCACCTACCAGGCACCGGGCGTAATGTCCGCCGATCGCCTGGAAGGCGTAATGAAGCTGACCCCGGCGCTGGGCCAGCAAAAGATTTATGTGCTGGTCTTCACCACCGATAAAGATTTACAGCAAACCACCCAGCTTCTTGACCCGGCGAAAGCCTACGCCAAAGGCGTCGGCAACGCCGTACCGGATATCCCGGACCCGGTTGCCCGCCACGTCACCGACGGTACGCTGAAACTTAAAGTGCGCACCAACACCGCCTCCAGCGTGCTGGTTGGTCCGCTGTTTGGTTCATCAGGTCCCGGCCCGGTCACGGTTGGCAACACCGCTGCGCCTGCCTACAGCGCACCGGTGGCGAGCAGTGCGCCAGTCGCTGCTCCGGCGGCGGTTGCCGCGCCTGCGCCGAAACCGGCGGCAAAACGTGAGCCGGTTCTGTCTGATACCGAAAGCTATTTCAACCAGGCCATTAAACAGGCTGTGGCAAAAGGCGATATTGATAAAGCGCTGAAACTGTTGGATGAAGCCGAGCGACTGGGATCCACCTCCGCCCGAACTACCTTTATCAGCAGTGTAAAAGGCAAGGGGTAACGTTTCCCCGCAGTGCTGATGTTTGAAGTAACTGGTGCGCCACGGCGCACCTTTTTTTCAGGCTGATGGTGTTGCACTATTGTTGCTTTTTTGATCTCCACTGCGCGCTTTCCCGCGCATCCTCCGGCTGTTCTGCGCTACAATGCCCGCAGATTTTGACCCGGAGAAGGCCGCATGTCCCATCCCGCGCTCACGCAACTGCGCGACATTGACTACCACCAGGCGCTTCCTGCTATGAGCCAGAGGCTACGCGAGTGGCTGTTGCTGGAAGACTCAATGACAAAACGGTTTGAAGCGCACTGCTCCCGCGTTAGCGTGACGCTGCTGTTTGAAGATTTCGTACCGCCGGATGCCCTGCTGGTGCAGGAAGCCGCACTGCTGCCTGCAGATGAGCGCTACTGGTTACGGGAAATTCTCTTATGCGGTGAGGGTGTTCCCTGGCTTGCCGGACGCACGCTGGTACCGCAATCTACGTTAAATGGCCCGGAGCTGGCTTTACAAAAACTTGGAACGACGCCGCTTGGACGCTATCTTTTTACATCATCGACCCTGACGCGTGATTTTATTGAAAC
The DNA here is from genome assembly GCA_966185765.1 of uncultured Enterobacteriaceae bacterium. Lineage (GTDB taxonomy): Bacteria > Pseudomonadota > Gammaproteobacteria > Enterobacterales > Enterobacteriaceae > CBIFVZ01. Next base: position 10,279 of record CBIFVZ010000072.1, read on the forward strand.
CGGACGCAGCGGTGAGCTGTGGGGGCGACGTTCGCGCCTGCGGCTTGCGGATAAGCCGCTGCTGTTGACGGAACTTTTTTTGCCGCAATCGCCGCTGTATCAAGAGGAAGAATAATGGAGTGGAGCCTTAACCAGGATAAGCTGCTCGCCTATCATCGCCTGATGCGTACCGACAAGCCTATTGGTGCGCTGTTGCTGCTGTGGCCGACGCTGTGGGCGCTGTGGCTGGCGACGCCAGGTACGCCGCCATTAACTATTCTGATGGTGTTTGTGGCAGGCGTCTGGCTGATGCGTGCTGCGGGCTGCGTGATTAACGACTACGCCGACCGCAAGTTTGATGGCCACGTTAAGCGCACCGCTAACCGTCCGCTGCCCGGGGGCGCGGTAACCGAGCGCGAGGCGCTCACGCTGTTCGCCCTGCTGGTGGTAACCGCCTTCCTGCTGGTGTTAACGCTCAATACCATGACCATTCTGCTGTCGGTGGCGGGGCTGGCGCTGGCGTGGGTATATCCGTTTATGAAGCGCTATACCCACCTGCCGCAGGTGGTGCTGGGTGCGGCGTTTGGCTGGGCTATCCCTATGGCCTTTGCTGCCGTAAGTGAGTCGCTGCCGCTGTCCTGCTGGCTGATGTTCCTCGCGAATATTCTGTGGGCGGTGGCCTATGACACCCAGTACGCGATGGTTGACCGGGACGATGATGTCAAAATTGGTGTGAAATCAACGGCGATTTTGTTTGGCCGTTACGACAAGCTGATTATCGGCCTGTTACAGGCAGGCGTTGTGGCGCTGATGGTGGCGATTGGTGTGCTCAACGGCCTCGGCGGCGCGTGGTACTGGGCGATACTGCTGGCGGCGGCGCTGTTTGTGTTCCAGCAAAAGCTGATTGCCGGGCGCGAGCGTGAGGCCTGTTTTCGGGCGTTTATGAACAACAATTACGTGGGGCTGGTGCTGTTTCTGGGCCTGATGTTAAGCGTGATGCCGCAGTAAGTTTCCTTGCTGCAAATAAAAACGCCCGTCGGTTTTTCCCGGCGGGCGTTTTTGTATCGCCTGAGTAACTTAGTCGGCGGCCGGTGTCGCGGGAGGTTCTTCCACGACAGCCGGTAGCGCACTGGCGCTCTCGATAGTCAGGCGTACATCAGAGGTCATCAGTTCAGACAGCAGCTGATAAATTGTCAGCGTTCGTGAGGCATCGGCATCACCGCTGTCGCTGATGTAGCCTTCCTCGCGTAGCGTCTGGACCAGGGTGGCAAACACGGCTTTATCAAAAAACTCCGGTGCGTTGATACCGTGCAGCATCGACAGACGCTGCGCCACGGTGCGGCTTTCTTTTTCAAGCGTACCGCGGTTAATGGCCGGGTTGGTACTGAGTAGCCAGAAGGTAATCGCGTAACGCTGGATGGTTTCGCGTGCACCGGCCGCCAGTAGCTGGAGGGTGCGTGAATGCTCGGGATTCACCTGCACGGTGTCGTCGTTGATAATCACCAGCCCCTGACGCTGCATTTCGGTGAGCTGTGCATCTACCTGCTCACTGAGCGCGTTACTGTCCCAGTGCAGGAACAACTCAGCTTTCAGCATCGGGTACAGCATGGTGACCTGGTCCAGGAGCGCCTGGCGTGTGATGTGGCGGCTCTGGGCAATCATTAGCGCCAGCAGCGACGGCAGTATCAGCATGTGCATGATGTTATTGCGATAATAGGTCATCAGCACCGCCTGCTCGCGCGGCAGAATGATAATGTCGCCGATGGTGTCTTTCTCCACCTCGAACTTGTTCATCTGCAAGGCATGGTCAATCAGCGCACTGGCGCTGGTGGCAGGTGCAGTTGAGTACGGCGAGTAAGGCACGTTGCGCATCAGCGCAAGATAGCATTCAAGCTGTTGTGTCAGTTGCTCGCGGGTGAGCGAGCGCTGGCGCGAGGCAAGCAGGGCGGTACAGCACAGGTTCATGGCGTTGGCCGCACCGGCGTTATTGATATGCACCATCAGCTTAGCGGCAATCTCGTTGACGGTTGGCGTGAGCCATGCCGGGCGCACGGCCTCTATCGGGTCGATATCATCACGCCATTGCGGCACATGGTGATTGAGCCAGTTGTTAAGCGGAATTGGCTCACCAAAGTTCACGTAGCCCTGACCCAGGTTGCGCAGCTTACTCAGGCCGCGCACCATCTGTGGCAGGCTCTCTTTTTCTTTGGTCGCGCCGCGCAATTCTTTAGCGTACGTCCCCACTTCCATCACGTGCTCATAGCCGATGTAAATCGGCACCAGTGTGATAGGGCGTGTACCGCCGCGCAGCATCGCCTGAAGGGTCATCGACAGCGTGCCGGTCTTGGGATCCAGCAGGCGGCCGGTACGTGAACGGCCACCTTCCACAAAGTACTCTACCGAGTAGCCGCGGCTGAACAACTCGCCGAGATATTCGCGAAAGACGGTGGAATACAGTTTGTTGCCACGGAAGGTGCGGCGAATGAAGAACGCGCCGAGGCGGCGGAAAATTGGGCCAGCAGGCCAGAAGTTCAGGTTAATACCGGCGGCGATATGCGGCGGCACCAGCCCCTGGTGATACAGCACATAAGAGAGCAGCAGGTAGTCCATATGGCTGCGGTGGCACGGTACGTACACCAGTTCGTGGCCTTCGTGCGCCAGCTGGCGCACGCGCTCGGCGTTGTGGACGTTGATGCCCTGATAAAGTCGGTTCCAGGTAAAACCCAGCACACGGTCGGTAATACGAATCGCTTCATAAGAGAAGTGGGCCGCAATCTCTTCCATCAGTGCAATGGCGTTCTGCTGAGCCTTCTCGTGAGAAATCTTCTTCGTACGCGCTTCATCTTCTACCGCACGGGCGATAGCTTTTGACGCCAGCAGCTTATTAAACAGGTCCTGACGCGCCGGCAGACGCGGGCCAACGGCGGCAAGGCGCAGGCGCGAGAAGTGCATACGCGCCACGCGCAGCAGCTTCTGGGCAATGCTCTTGTCAGTGCCGTGTTCGGTCGCCATCCAGCGCAGCGACACCGGTGGTGAGAAGCGTACAAAGCTGTCGCGCCCCAGCCAGATAACGGCAAAGAATTTTTGAATGCCGTTGAGCATACGCAGCGGTGGGTTGGCTTCGCCTTTTTCACGGCCCGGCGCGCGCCCGAACATCACCGACACCGGCACCATTTGCACATCCAGCTGCGGATTGTTGCGGTGCAGGTCGAGGTAATCGTGGAACAGCTTAATCGAGCCTTCTTTGGGCGTGTAGTAGGTGAACACACGCGGGCCGCTGTGAGCGAAAACGTAGCGCGGTAGCACGGTACCGTCGATATCGAGCGGCTCCAGCGGGTCTGGCAAATCGTGCGCCAGACAGCGGTTACGCAGCGTCAGCAAATCTGCCTTCGAATTGTAAGGCAGAACGTACATAATAGGGCGAGAGGTATCCAGACCCAGCTCCGCGCACGGATCCGCCGGAATGGATTTGCTCTTGACCAGGATGCTTAATGGTAAATTAAGCAGTGTGTATAAAAATCGGGACCAGCCTGACATAGACGATGTAAAGCCTCTGGTTAATCATCCAAATGCGCTGCAAGAATACCAGATGCAACGCGGAATTTCTGTGGTGCCACTATAATCGAAGCGCTCTGGCATTGACGCTTATTTTTTAAAAAGGTTTCCTTTCATGGCCAATAATAACACCGGGTTTATCCGAATCATCAAAGCCGCAGGCTACTCCTGGAAAGGGTTTACCGCCGCCTGGCGTAACGAGGCCGCGTTTCGCCAGGAGGGCATTGCGGCGGTTATCGCGATTGTTATCGCCTGTTGGCTGGATGTGGATGCGGTTACTCGCGTCTTGCTGATTGGCTCTGTCGTGCTGGTGATGGTTGTTGAAATTTTAAACAGTGCCATTGAGGCGGTCGTTGACCGAATTGGCAGCGATTTCCATGAATTGTCCGGTCGGGCTAAGGATATGGGTTCTGCTGCGGTGCTGTTGACTATTGCACTTGCCGTGTTCGTCTGGGTGGCGCTGCTCTGGCAACATATTTTCTGATATCTCAGGCAGGCCTGTCTCACATTTTGCTGCCTGCCTTCCTGTTTCGCTTTTCTTATTTGCTGTTTTACTACCTGCTTTTGCGAGCCAGGTCGATAAGCTGCTGGTTTTTTATCTTTTTGTGATTCCAATATAACCTTGTGCTGTATATACTCACAGCATGATTTTATATACACCCAGGGGGCGGGAATGAAAGCGTTAACAGCCAGGCAGCAAGAGGTGTTCGACCTCATCCGGGATCACATCAGCCAGACAGGCATGCCTCCCACGCGTGCAGAAATTGCGCAGCGTCTGGGCTTTCGTTCACCCAACGCCGCTGAGGAGCACCTGAAGGCGTTGGCGCGTAAAGGGGTGATTGAAATTGTCTCCGGTGCATCACGCGGTATTCGCCTGCTGGTAGAAGAGGAAGACGGTTTACCGCTGGTTGGTCGCGTTGCCGCAGGCGAGCCGTTGCTGGCACAGCAGCATATTGAAGGTCATTACCAGGTCGACCCCTCTCTGTTCAAACCTAATGCGGATTTCCTGCTGCGTGTGAGCGGCATGTCAATGCGCGATATCGGTATTCTTGATGGCGACCTGCTGGCCGTGCACAAAACCCAGGAAGCACGCAACGGCCAGGTGATTGTGGCCCGCATTGAAGACGAGGTGACCGTTAAACGCCTCAGGAAGCAGGGCAACATGGTTTACCTGCTGCCTGAAAACAGCGAGTTTGAACCGATTGAAGTGGATCTGCGGGAGCAAAACTTCTCTATCGAAGGCCTTGCTGTGGGGGTAATTCGCAACGGCGAATGGCTCTAAGTCTGTCTGGCATCTTCCCTTTTTTCGTGACGTGCTCTCGCGCGTCACGGCTGTTCTAATCTTGTTATCGTTCTCACCCGCTGGCGGATAAGCCAATGTTCATGCTACGTAAAACAGACAAAGCGCTCTGGCGGCTTGCGCTGCCCATGATCTTCTCCAATATCACCGTACCGCTGCTTGGGCTGGTGGATACGGCGGTGATTGGCCATCTGGATTCTGCGGATTATCTCGGCGGAGTGGCAATAGGCGCTACCGCAACCAGCTTTCTGTTTATGTTGCTACTGTTCCTGCGTATGAGCACCACCGGGTTGACGGCACAGGCGTATGGCGCAAAAGATCCGCTGGCGCTGGCCCGCGCACTGGTACAACCGCTGCTGCTGGCGTTGGGCGCAGGAGTGCTGATTGTCATGCTGCGTACGCCACTCATTGAGCTGGCGTTGCAGGTGGTGGGCGGTAATGAACAGGTGTTGCACCAGGCGCGGCGCTTTCTGGAAATCCGCTGGCTAAGCGCCCCGGCCTCGCTGGCAAACCTTGTTTTGCTGGGCTGGCTGCTGGGTGTGCAATACGCCAGAGCGCCGGTGATTCTACTGGTCGTGGGTAACGTGCTTAACATCGTACTGGATCTGTGGCTGGTGATGGGCCTGCACATGAACGTGCAGGGCGCGGCGCTGGCGACGGTGGTGGCTGAATACGGCACGCTGTTAATGGGTCTGGTCATGGTGCGCAAGGTGTTGCGCCTGCGTGACATTTCTTTCAGCCTGCTAAAGCAGGCTGTACACGGCAATATTCGCCGCTTGCTGGCGCTTAACCGCGACATCATGCTGCGCTCGCTGTTACTGCAAATCTGTTTTGCTTCCATCACCATTTTTGGCGCCCGACTTGGCGGTGAGATTGTGGCGGTGAACGCCGTGCTGATGACGCTACTGACGTTTACTGCCTACGCGCTGGATGGTTTTGCCTACGCGGTTGAAGCGCACTCCGGTCGCGCCTTTGGTGCACGTAACGCGGGGCAGTTGCTGGAGGTATGGCACGCAGCGTGTCGCCAGGCGGGCATTGTTGCGTTATGTTTTGCCGCGATTTACGCCGTTGCAGGACAATATATTGTGGCCTTACTGACCTCGTTGCCGGAACTGCGCACACTGGCAAGCCACTACCTGCCCTGGCAGACGATTTTACCGGTGGTGGGAGTCTGGTGCTATTTACTTGATGGCATGTTTATTGGTGCGACCCGCGGGGCGGAGATGCGTAACAGCATGGCGGTGGCAGCGGTGGGTTTTGGCCTGATGTTACTGACGCTCCCCTGGCTTGGTAACCACGGTCTGTGGCTGGCGCTGGCGGTGTTCCTGGCGCTACGAGGGCTGTCGCTGGGTTTTATCTGGCGACGCCACTGGCGCAACGGCACCTGGTTTTCCACCAGCAACGCACGTTGACTCTGCGTTATATCGCTTCTTTGTAATCGGCTGCCCCCTATTTTCGCTCTGGTGTTGAACGTCAGGTTTTACGCCGCAGTATGGTTAAACATTCTTAAAAATAAGCAGAACACAAAATCCTTGTCTAAAATTACTCCAGAAACACGCGTTATGAATGCCTGATGGCAGGCATCTGGTAGTCACAGCAAACTGACAAGGAGCCTTATGATGAATAAAGATGAAATCAGCGGTAACTGGAAACAGTTTAAAGGAACAGTGAAAGAAAAATGGGGCAAGCTCACCGACGATGACATGACGGTTATCGAAGGTAAGCGTGACCAGCTGGTCGGTAAAATCCAGGAGCGGTATGGATACCAGAAAGATCAGGCAGAGAAGGAAGTCAGTGACTGGGAAACCCATAACGACTATCGCTGGTAACCCTCACCCACCCTCAAGTGTGTAGACTTTCGGGTCATATGCCGGGTACAGGGATGTACCGAATTCCCCTCAACGCCCGCGTTTTTTCACCATAATACTATGATCGTGCTCGCAGGCCTCAGGCGAACTGCAGGTTTCCACCGCTGAACAGGGCTGACACAAGCCGTGAGCTTCAATCACATTATGATGCAACGCAAAGCCGTTCTTCGCGGCAAGTAGATGCATTATCTCTTCAACGCCTTCAGCGGTTTCTTCACGCACCAGACCACAACGGTCGCAGATAAACATGGCCGAGGTGTGGGTCGCTTCATCAAAATGATGGCACAACACGTAGCTGTTGGTGGATTCCACCTTGTGTACAAAGCCTTGTTCCAGCAGGAAATCCAGCGCACGGTAAACCGTTGGCGGTTTGGCCTGTGGCTCGCTTTCTTTCAGTAAATCCAGCAAATCGTAAGCGCTGATAGCACCATGCTGCTGCGACATCAGGCGCAATACTTCCAGGCGCTGTGGTGTGAGGCGCACACTACGCTGCGTACACAGCTTCTCGGCGCGTGCTAACACATCATCGGTACTCGTCATGGCGATTGGCCCTCGCAAATAAACCGTTATTTTACCACGAACGCCAAAAAACGTGCGACTGCCAACGGCTTATCCTTTGTAAGGATTAACAACATTTTTTTTACATTTCTTTGGCGTTCCCTTCACGTAATGAAATCCGTCATCTATAAATACTGTGGATCATCATTGAATTAACTCAACAGGGAAGAATAAGACGTGCAGTCAGGGGCTTAACCGCCCTTTTTTTATGCCTTTTTCACAGCAATAAGCGCCCTCCGTGACCTGGCTGGAGGGAGTGACACAACACTTGTACTTAAAGAGATAACTGTGAAAAAAATCCTTACTCCTTTGGCTGTTCTTATTCCCTCTTCATTGTTTATGGCACAGGCAGGTGCGGCAAATACCTGGGCGGAAGCCCGAAGCGATGCAATGGGAGGCACCGGCGTGGCCTCGGCCAGCTATGGCAGCGCACCGATGATAAACCCGGCATTACTGGCGAAGGCGAAGCCGGACGATAACGTGACCGTGATTTTGCCATCGGCAGGCGTGCAGGTAACGGATAAAGACAATCTTCAGGATGAAATCGATTCCATCAACGATAAAATCAACTATTACAAGGATGTGATAGAGGACATTACCGCCGGTGGTCCGCTCGGTTATCTGCAAGCGCTGCCGCAGTTCCAGAGTGCCGCTGGGGATCTTGCTGATGAGCTGGCGTTTCTGGACGGCAAAACCGCCCACGCCAGCGCCGGGGCAGGCATTACGGTGTCGATTCCCAATGATGTGCTGTCGGTTGCGTTTGTGGCAAAAGGCTATGCCCATGCGCGCGTCAGCTCTTACATTGACCCCAATGATATCGCTTATCTGCGCGGCATTGAAAACGACAGCGTCACGGCAGCCATTGAAGCGGCAAAAGCGCTGGTGGGCGGTTCTGATGAAATCACGGATAACCTCAAATCGACAGCCTTTGGTCGCGCGGCGATTGTTTCGGATTACGGTATCTCTGTGGCACGCCAGTTCCAGTTTGGTGATGTACCGGTCTCTTTTGGTATCACGCCTAAGCTGCAAAAAACCTGGCTCTACAACTACACCGCCTCTATCTACAACTACGACAGCAGCGATTTTAAAAACAGCCGCTATCGTAACGATGATACCGGTTTCAATATGGATGCTGGTGTGGCCGCCGATTTTGGCGACAACGTGACGGTGGGCTTAAGTGGGCAGAATTTGTTCTCACGCGATATCGATACCAAAGAGATCAACGGTTATAAGGACACGTACCAGATTCGCCCGCTGGTGACTGCCGGGGCGGCCTGGCACAACGACTGGCTGACGTTAAGCGCCGATGGCGACCTTACTGAAACCAAAGGCTTTAAAAGCGAGAAACCGTCTCAGTACGCGGGCGTGGGCGCTGAGGTAACCCCGCTAAGTTGGCTTGCGGTGCGCGCCGGTTTTCGCGGTGACATGAAAGGTAACGATGTGAACGTGTTTACCGGCGGTCTGGGCTTTGCGCCGTTTAACCGCGTGCGCCTGGATTTAACCGGTATCGTGGGTGAAGACGAGACCTGGGGCGCAGGCGCACAGTTGAGTATGACATTCTGATGTGTAAGGGGGCAAAGGAGCCCCCATTTACATTAAGTAGTTGATTATTAAAATCGTTCATTTAGTTTAAAAT
>CBIFVZ010000073.1:0-19167 GCA_966185765.1 uncultured Enterobacteriaceae bacterium
ATAGGTAACTTGGCGAGATTATACGATGATCAAACAAAGGACTCTTAAACGTATCGTTCAGGCGACTGGCGTCGGTTTGCATACCGGCAAGAAAGTCACCCTGACGTTACGCCCTGCGCCGGCAAATACCGGGGTCATCTATCGTCGCACAGACTTGAATCCACCGGTGGATTTCCCGGCAGATGCAAAATCAGTGCGAGATACAATGCTCTGTACTTGCCTGGTTAACGAGCATGATGTGCGGATTTCTACCGTAGAGCACCTCAATGCTGCCCTGGCGGGTCTGGGTATCGACAACATCATCGTTGAAGTTGATGCGCCAGAAATTCCTATCATGGATGGCAGTGCTGCACCGTTCGTTTATCTGTTGCTGGATGCCGGCATTGATGAACTGAACGTCGCGAAGAAGTTTGTCCGCATTAAAGAGACTGTCCGCGTTGAAGACGGTGACAAGTGGGCTGAGTTCAAGCCGTACAATGGTTTTACGCTCGATTTCACTATCGACTTTAACCATCCGGCTATTGATGCCAGCAGCCAGCGTTACCGCATGAACTTCTCCGCAGATGCCTTTACGCGTCAGATCAGCCGCGCACGTACCTTCGGTTTTATGCGCGATATCGAATACCTGCAGTCTCGCGGCCTGTGCCTGGGCGGTAGTTTTGACTGCGCTATCGTGGTAGATGATTATCGCGTACTGAACGAAGACGGCCTGCGTTTTGAAGACGAATTTGTGCGTCACAAAATGCTGGATGCTATCGGCGATCTGTTCATGTGTGGTCACAACATTATTGGTGCTTTCACGGCGTATAAATCCGGTCATGCACTGAATAACAAACTCCTTCAGGCTGTATTAGCAAAACAGGAAGCCTGGGAATTTGTGACCTTTGAAGATGAAGCTGAACTTCCGTTGGCGTTTAAAGCCCCTTCTATGGTGATGGCGTAACCTTTTACGCTGTGCTGTAACAAAGACGACTGGTTAACCTGGTACTCTCTCCGTCCAGGCAAGCCAGTCGTTTTTTTATTCCTTCGTAATATATCTGCCGCTATTTTTAACAGGCGACGTCTGCTGTATATGGGAATGTATTCTGTTGCTGATTAATTGTGCGAGCCGTCTTCAGTGCGTGTTGATTACTAATGCTGCATAGCAGGATTGATGATACTATCGGGCGAATTTATCGTTATGGACTACGGTGTTTCTGACTTCTGGTGAAGCTGTGACAGGTATTTTTACTCGCTGGCGACAATTCGGTATTCGTTATTTCTGGCCACATCTCCTGCTGGGGATGGTTGCGGCCAGTTTTGGCATGCCTGCGCTCAGTAACAATACTCACCCTTCACTGTCAGAGTCTGCTTCAAGTAACAATGCCGAGCGTCGCGTCATTCGTTTTGACAGCCTTGCGCTGTTGCAACAGGAAACGAACCGTCGTACATCATTCAGCGTTGACTACTGGCACCAGCACGCTATCCGTAACGTTATCCGGCATCTTTCTTTTGCGCTGACGCCGCAAACGTTGCCTGTAGCCGAAGCTGCTTTACCGCTTCAGGCACAGCACCTTGCGTTGCTTGATACGCTCAATGCACTGTTAACGCAGCAAAAAGCATTTCCACCTGTACTCAACATTGCCTCAGGTTCTGCCCCTGATTTTCACAGCCGAAGGATCAGCGTTATCCACTGGCTGAACAAGACTCAAGGGATTCGTGCCGGGCCTGCGCACCTCAGCTAAAAAATCATTCTCGGTTTTCTTCTAATTATTATGACCTCACAGGCTGAGGTGTTTGAGATTTTATTATGCTTATCAAAATGTTAACTAAAGTATTCGGCAGCCGTAACGATCGTACTCTGCGCCGTATGCGTAAAATTGTTTCTAAAATCAATGCAATGGAACCGGCGCTGGAAAAGCTGTCTGATGACGAGCTGAAGGCGAAAACCGGGGAGTTCCGCGCACGTCTGGAGAAAGGCGACTCGGTTGAAACGCTGCTGCCGGAGGCTTTTGCGGTTGTGCGCGAGGCCAGCAAGCGTGTGTTTGGTATGCGTCACTTTGATGTGCAGCTGCTTGGCGGTATGGTGCTTAATGACCGCTGCATCGCAGAGATGCGTACAGGTGAAGGTAAAACCCTGACCGCAACGTTGCCCGCTTACCTTAACGCTCTGAGCGGCAAGGGTGTGCATGTTGTGACGGTCAACGACTACCTGGCGCAGCGTGACGCTGAAAACAACCGCCCGCTGTTTGAGTTTCTGGGCCTGAGCGTGGGTATTAACCTGCCGGGCATGCCAGCACCGGCTAAACGTGAAGCCTACGCGGCCGATATCACTTACGGTACCAACAACGAATACGGCTTTGACTACCTGCGCGACAACATGGCATTCAGCCCTGAAGAACGTGTGCAGCGTAAGTTGCACTATGCGCTGGTGGATGAAGTTGACTCCATTCTTATCGATGAAGCGCGTACACCGCTGATTATTTCTGGTCCGGCAGAAGACAGCTCCGAGCTGTATCGCCGCATGGACAAAATCATCCCGAGCCTGGTGCGCCAGGAGAAGGAAGACTCAGATACTTTCCAGGGCGAAGGTCACTTCTCTGTGGATGAGAAGTCACGCCAGGTGAACCTGACCGAGCGCGGTCTGGTACTGGTTGAAGAACTGCTGGTGAAAGAAGGCATTATGGAAGAAGGCGAGTCGCTGTATTCGCCGAACAATATTATGCTGATGCACCACGTGACTGCTGCGCTGCGCGCCCATGTGCTGTTTACTCGCGATGTTGATTACATCGTTAAAGATGGCGAAGTTATCATCGTTGATGAGCACACGGGGCGTACCATGCAGGGTCGCCGCTGGTCTGATGGCCTGCACCAGGCCGTTGAAGCCAAAGAAGGCGTGCAGATTCAGAATGAAAACCAGACGCTGGCGTCTATCACCTTCCAGAACTACTTCCGTCTGTATGAGAAGCTGGCGGGCATGACAGGTACGGCAGACACCGAGGCTTTCGAGTTCAGCTCCATCTATAAACTCGACACCATTGTTGTGCCGACTAACCGTCCGATGGTGCGTAAAGACCTCGCGGATCTGGTTTATATGACCGAAGCCGAAAAATTTGCGGCTATCATCGAAGATATCAAGGAACGTACCAGCAAAGGCCAGCCGGTGCTGGTAGGTACCATCTCCATCGAAAAATCAGAATTAGTGTCGGATGCGCTGCAAAAAGCGGGCATCAAACATAACGTACTGAACGCCAAATTCCATGCCCACGAAGCAGAAATTGTGGCACAAGCGGGCTACCCATCAACGGTCACCATTGCAACTAACATGGCCGGTCGTGGTACTGACATTGTGTTAGGCGGTAGCTGGCAGTCTGAGGTTGCAGCGCTGGAAAACCCGAGCGATGCGCAAATTGCCGACATCAAAGCGCAATGGCAGAAACGCCATGACGCAGTGCTGGCGTCCGGTGGTCTGCACATTATCGGTACCGAGCGTCATGAATCACGTCGTATTGATAACCAGCTGCGTGGTCGTTCGGGTCGTCAGGGTGACCCGGGTTCATCACGTTTCTACCTGTCTATGGAAGATGCGTTGATGCGTATCTTCGCCTCCGAACGTGTATCAAGCATGATGCGCAAACTGGGTATGAAGCCGGGCGAAGCGATTGAGCACCCGTGGGTCACGAAAGCGATTGCGAACGCACAGCGTAAAGTAGAAAGCCGCAACTTTGATATCCGTAAACAGCTGCTGGAATATGATGACGTTGCCAACGATCAGCGCCGTGCTATCTATACTCAGCGTAACGAGCTGCTGGATGTGGCTGATGTCAGTGAGACTATCAACAGCATTCGTGAAGACGTATTCAAAGTCACCATTGATAACCATATTCCGCCGCAGTCTCTGGAAGAGATGTGGGATGTGGAAGGCTTGCAGGAGCGTCTGAAAAACGACTTCGATCTGGACTTGCCGATTGCCGAGTGGCTGGACAAAGAGCCAGAGTTGCATGAGGAAACCCTGCGCGAGCGTATTTTGCAAAACGCTGTCGAAGTGTATAAGCAGAAGGAAGAGGTGGTTGGCGATGAAATGATGCGCCACTTCGAAAAAGGTGTCATGTTGCAAACGCTGGATTCTCTGTGGAAAGAGCACCTGGCGGCGATGGACTATTTGCGCCAGGGCATCCATCTGCGTGGTTATGCGCAAAAAGATCCGAAGCAGGAATATAAGCGCGAATCCTTCGCCATGTTTGCAGCGATGCTGGAATCACTGAAGTATGAAGTGATCAGTACCCTGAGCAAGGTTCAGGTACGCATGCCGGAAGAAGTCGAGGCGATGGAGCAGCAGCGTCGTGAAGAGGCCGAACGTCTGGCTCAGATGCAGCAGCTCAGTCACCAGGATGATGATGCGCTGGCGGCCGACGATCTCGCTTCCCGTTCCGGTGAGCGCAAGGTTGGCCGTAACGATCCTTGCCCATGTGGTTCCGGTAAAAAATACAAGCAGTGCCACGGCCGTCTGAGCTGAGATAAACACTGATAACAGGGCGCAGCGAGCTGTGCCCTTTTTTATGGGATGAAGATAATGAAACAGCTGAATATTGCCGTGGGTATCATCCGTAATCCGCTAGGCGAAATCTTTATCACTCGCCGCGCGGCAGATGCCCATATGGCGAACAAGTGGGAGTTTCCCGGCGGTAAAATAGAGGCAGGTGAAACACCTGAGCAGGCGCTGGTACGCGAGCTTGAGGAAGAGACCGGCATTACCGCTACACGCTACTCGCTGTATGAGACGCTCTCCCATGCGTTCAGCGATCGTAACGTTAATCTGTGGTTCTTTCTGGTTGAGCAGTGGCAGGGAGAGCCGTGGGGCAAGGAAGGTCAGCCGGGAGAGTGGGTGGCGCAGCGTGCGCTAAACGCGCTGGCATTTCCACCCGCCAATGTGTCCGTTATTGAGAAGCTGCTGGGCGAGTAAAATACGGGTGCGCCGCATGGCGCACCATAATGGTCATTGATTCTCTGTTTCGCTCCAGCCGTCGCTGTCCGACAAATCCCCCTGGCTTGGAATACGTTTTTCTTCCGCAGCCCATTCGCCGAAATCAATCAACTGGCAGCGCCTGGAGCAAAACGGACGAAACGGGCTGTTTTCATTCCAGATAACAGCCTTGCCGCAGGTTGGGCAGTTAACCACAGTCGCATCTGACATTCTTGCTCCTTAGCAGCAGGCAAGTTCAAAATCGAGACGTTCAGGTACGCTGCCACGCTCGCTATCTAACGGTAGAAAGCGAATGGCAAAGCGACTTTTGTGACCTGATATTTGCGGGTACAGTCCATCGTCGGCGGGAAGCTGTAGACGCAGCAGATCCGCATCCTCGCCATTATCCTGATAAAAGCCGTTCAGGCTGGTCTGCTTACGTAGCGGGGCTGCGTTGCGAATCAACTCCAGCAGCATGTTCAGCGGCTGTTTTATCGGCTTCAGTGAAGCCTGCCAGTATTCAACCTGCTCATCGCGCACATGTTGTGGCAGGGCAAGCCAGATGTGCAGTGTGGGTAAATCAAAGCTGCAGCAACCACCGGGGATACTCAGACGCTGGCGTACCAGAGCCAGCAGCTTATCCTCACGCAGAATCTGGCCCGGACGTGGTGCCGACATCATCTTGCTACCTGATTCACGTAACTGAGCGCCAAGCTCCCGGATGCGATGGGTGTCCGCTCCGGGAACCTCGGCCCAGCTATTGAGCTTACGCTGCTGGCGTTCCAGCTCTTTAAGTATTTCAGTACGTATTTCGCCACGCTCAAACACATCGAGAAGTTCACTGGCGTTGCGAAAAAAATTCAAGGCGCTGGCATGGTCACGAACCGGAAGCTGGGCTTCCATCTGTGTCAGTAAAAATTCCATGCGCAGCCAGGTACGCATTTTTTCATTAAGAGGATGCTCAAAGAGAACGTAAGCGTGCATTAATGTGGTTCCTGTGCTGCTGCCTGTGCAGCCAGTGCCAGATAGCGCTGGTGCAGGGTGGCGACTTGCGCAATGGCGAGTTGCGGCTCACCATCGTTATTAATGATATCGTCGGCGGCGGCCAGACGTTTCTCGCGGGAAACCTGGGCGGCGATAATCTGTTCTGCCTGTTCACGGGAAATACCGTCGCGCGCCATTGTGCGCGACAACTGTGTTTGCACGCTGACGTCAATCACCAGTACGCGGCTGGCTTTATCACACAGCCCGTTTTCTACCAGTAGCGGCACTACCCACAGGACATAAGGGGAGGTTGCGCAGGCGATAGCTTCTTGTGTTTGCTGTTGTATCAAAGGGTGTAGCAGGGCGTTAAGCCACGCCTTTTGTGCAGGCTGCGCGAAAATGATGTCACGCAATCGGCGTCGGTTAAGACTGCCGTCGTTTGCGAGTACATCGGTGCCGAAGTGTTCAATAATAGCACGCAGGGCAGGCTTTCCCGGCTCTACGACCTGGCGCGCGATAATATCAGCATCAACAACGGCTACCCCTGAACGGGAGAAGGCGTCGGCCACGGTACTTTTGCCGCTGCCGATGCCGCCCGTTAAAGCGACCGTATAGACCATAGAGTCATTATCCTGAATTCTGCCAGACGGAGAGGTTCGGGCGTTACGTCACCGTTACATCATCCTGTGATATAGCACGGCTCTGCCGACCCGGTCTGGCGTTTGAGATAAATTTTCAGGATTGTAGCGTAAAAAAGGGATTTTTCGCAGTCTTGCGCAGGCAATATTAGTGCGTATGATAGCGTCACTGGAGTTGGTTGCTACACCGCCGATTAACGTTATAGCGAGTCGCCACATAATCCAGGAAACCGCACATGCGTATTGAAGAAGATCTGAAATTAGGTTTTAAAGACGTTCTTATCCGCCCTAAACGTTCTACTCTCAAAAGCCGCTCTGACGTTGAGCTTGAGCGCGAATTCTCTTTCAAACATTCAGGCGTAACCTGGTCCGGCGTGCCGATTATTGCGGCCAATATGGACACAGTGGGTACGTTTAGCATGGCTCAGGCTTTGGCCGGATTTGGCCTTCTCACGGCCGTGCATAAACATTACAGCGCTGAAGACTGGCACAGCTTTATTCAGAGCGCGCCGCAGGGTGTTTTGCCGCATGTGATGGTATCTACAGGCACGTCTGAGGCTGATTTCGCTAAGACCAAAGCAATTCTGGCGCTCAGTACTGAACTGAAGTTTATCTGTATTGACGTGGCAAACGGCTACTCTGAGCACTTCGTGCAGTTTGTCAGCAAGGCTCGTGAGGCGTGGCCGGATAAAGTTATCTGCGCAGGCAATGTCGTAACGGGTGAGATGTGTGAAGAGCTGATTCTTTCAGGCGCAGACATTGTGAAGGTGGGAATTGGCCCGGGTTCAGTGTGCACGACGCGTGTTAAAACCGGCGTTGGTTATCCGCAACTTTCTGCGGTGATTGAATGTGCCGATGCGGCTCACGGCCTGGGCGGACAGATAGTCAGTGACGGTGGTTGCACGATGCCTGGTGATGTAGCAAAGGCGTTTGGCGGTGGTGCTGACTTTGTCATGCTTGGCGGTATGCTGGCCGGGCATGAGGAGAGCGGCGGCAAAATCGTTGAAGAAAACGGTGAGAAATTTATGCTGTTCTACGGCATGAGTTCCGAGTCGGCAATGAACCGCCACGTTGGCGGTGTTGCGGATTATCGTGCTGCCGAGGGCAAAACCGTTCGCCTGCCGTTGCGCGGGCCGGTAGAAAATACCGCGCGTGATATTCTTGGTGGTCTGCGCTCGGCCTGTACCTACGTGGGGGCATCACGACTGAAAGAGCTGACGAAGCGCACGACGTTTATCCGCGTTCAGGAACAGGAAAACCGCATTTTCAATAGCCTGTAACGGAACCCGTTAAAGGGGGTCTGCGGCGCGTCTCTGATGCGCCGTTTTGTTTTTCTGGCGTTATGCTGCGCTGCGATTGTATGGCCTGTTTTATTTCGGCCCTTCATACCGGCGCTTGCCGTCGTTATCACCGTTTCATACCTATTATTACCGTATTCTGATATCACCACCTGTGCGCTCATGGCTTTCAACCCATACTTATCGCATCGCCAAGCTGAAAGATGGGCAAATACATGGCGATGACCAGCGTGCCAACCATTACCCCCATCACCACCATCATTAACGGCTCCAGCGCTGCTGTCAGTTTTTCGGCACGTTCATGAGTACGTTCTGCGTGCCACTGCGCCAGCCTGTCCAGCATGTCATCAAGACTACCGCTCTCTTCACCAGTGCGGGCAAGCTGAATGCAAAAGGGGGTAAAAATACCTGCCTGAATCAGCGCCTGAGAAAATGATCCACCAGTGCTGATATGCATGCGCATATCGCGCAACTTTGCCTGCCACCACGGATGCGCCATCGCCATTTCAGCGGCTTTAAGCCCCTGAACCAGCGCGATACCGGACTGTTGCGTGAGGGCCAGGGTGGTATGTATCTGGGTTAGCCGCTGGCCCTGCACCAGTTCAGCAAACAATGGCAACTTCAGGAGAAGACGGTGCTCTCTGTTTTGCCAGTGCGGCTGGCGGCGCAGGTATGCCCAGCCCGTGGGCAGGAAAGCAATGAATACCAGGCACCCTGGCGCGTTGCGCTCAAGCCAGTCTGAAAAGGCAATAACATGCTGGGTGAGCGTGGGCAGTGGCGCATTAAAGCTTTGGTAGATACTGGCAAACTCCGGCAGAACAAAAATCAACATTGCGCCACTGACCACCAGCGCAATAAGCAGCGTAAACAGCGGATAACGCAGTGCTTTTATCACTTTTTTATGCAGCAGGTACTGTTGCTCCTGCTGGGTGGCTAACTGGCGGCAGCAGGCATCCAGCTTTCCTGTCAGCTCACCGGTACGCAGCAGAGCGATAAACAGCGGTGGGAAAACCATTGGCCACTGTTCAAGAATGACAGACAGCGCCTGGCCTTGTTCAAGCTGGCGGGCAACCTGTTCAAGCAGGGCGCGCCACGCAGGGAGTGGATGTTGTTCTGCCAGTATCCGGCAACCAAAATCCAGTGAGATACCGGCGTGCACAAGCGCTGCAAGCTGGCGTAAAAAATCAATCTTATTACGCAAACTCCAGTTATGGCGCGGTGAGAAGGATAGTGATCGCAATCTGATGGGAATGGCATCGCGCCGTGCAAGCTCCTGTAAAACGGCGTTGCGTTTAGTCGCCAGTGAAAATCCCTGCTTGAGTGCGCCCTCTGGCTCAAGCACCTGCCAGCGCCAGAGTTTCAGCTTAGTTTTCCTCATGCGGTAAACCCAGCACCCGCCACAGCTCATGTGCCGTGGTGAGTCCATGACTGACGGCGCTTATTCCGCTTTCCAGCAGTGTCTGCATACCTTGCTGGTGGCAACGCTGCTCCAGCATATGAGCCGTTTCACCTGCCAGAATCGCCTGCCTTAACGTGGCGTCTATTGGCATCAGTTCAAACAGAGCCAGCCTGTCATAATAGCCGCCATAACAGCGCTCACATCCCACGGCGCGCCAGTGCGTAACAGGTTGTGGTGATAGCGCTTGTGGCAGCGTCAATGTTTCAGCGGCGGGCTGCTTACAGTGTGGACAGAGGCGGCGTACCAGACGCTGGGCGACGATAAGCGTAAGCGCGCAGGCGATTTGCCAGCGTGCAATGCCCATTTGTTCCAGGCGCGTCAGTGTGTCGACAGTAGATTGCGTGTGCAGTGTGGACAGCACAAGGTGGCCCGTCTGTGCGGCGTTCAGGGCAATCTGAGCGGTTTCTCCATCGCGAATTTCACCCACCATGATGATATCCGGGTCCTGGCGCAGCAGGGCGCGCAGGACTATCTGGAAACTCAGCCCTGCCTTTGGATGAATTTGGGTCTGAGTCAACCCATTGAGTGGGATTTCTATCGGGTCTTCCACGCAGGCGATATTCACACCGGGACGATTAAGCGTGTTGAGTGCACTGTACAGCGTCAATGTCTTCCCGCTGCCAGTGGGACCGGTGACGAGGATTAAGCCTTGCGGTTTTGCCAGTGTGGCGAGAAAGGTTTTCAGGGCTGCCGGTTCCATGCCCAGCGCCTCGGGTTCAAGTGGGCGTGTGTGCTGGCGCAGTAGCCGCAGGACGGCCTTTTCGCCTGCCCGACAGGGTAGCGTAGAGAGGCGAAGCGAGAGCTTTTCGCCATGAATTTGCATATCAAACTGGCCGTCCTGCGGCAGTCTGCGTTCAGCGATATCCAGGTTGCCGAGAATTTTCAGCCGTGCGATAGCCGCCGTGCACATGGTGCTCGAGAAGCGCGTTAGCGGCTGGAGTACGCCATCCACACGCAGACGAATATGTCCGCCGTTTTCATCAGGCTCCAGATGAATATCGGAAGCTCGCCGCGCAACGGCACGCTCAAGAGCATGCTCAATCAACTCAACGGCAGCATTTTGTCCCTCATCAAAGGCAGGCGTTTGATGTTTGTCTTGTACATGTTTTTCCAGCCGTTGCTGGCTCCAGCTTTCAATGTTGGTACGCTGGCTTGTGGCAAACGCTAGCGCCTGCATCAGTTCGTTAGACGGTGCGCCGGCGACGGCAACCCGTATAGCGCCCCCTTCTGTGCCTAACAAAACGGCACGGTGCTGTTGGCAAATTTGGTTAAGTCGTTCGCTTTGCATGTATTTACTCCACACCAAAACGGAAAACGTCTTCACAGGCCTGTTTCAGGGCGCTGACACCCTGAGTGTTGCAGGTGCGCTGCCAGCCAGTAACCCCCTCTTCATTATTCCATTGTGGTGTTAGCGTGACGTGAAGCCCAGTAAGGGTCTCCTGCCCTGTGAGGGTCACTGTGCCTGCGCTAACGGTCATGGCAGAAACGTAGCGACTGGTTTTGGGTTGCGCAATACCGTTTGTTCCTGACGTGCAGAGGGTTACGCTGCCGCGCTCCAGGGCGCAGATTTCAACGGCGGTGCGATAAGGTAAGAATGTTTGCAGCATATCGGTCAGGGCTGCCTTACGCAGATAGTTTTGCCAGGCGGGCACGCCGATGGCGCTGAGTATTGCCACGATAGCAATCACTACCATGAGTTCAATCAGGGTAAATCCACGTTGTGTCTTCATGCTTTCTCCTGTGTGGGGAGCGTACTGTGTAATGAAGATGCCAATGGAGGCGACAGAGAAAGCACGAGCTTACGAGAGAGGTTCAGCACAAAATAGTGACGTTGCATAAGCCGTCAGAAAAGCAGGAAGCGTGCTCGCAATCTGGAAAAAGTGGAGGCGCGATGAGTGGGGCGCTGCGGTATAACTTTGGGAACAGAGAACGCCTGCGCTAATGCGAAGGCGTTCAGCATAACAGTCAGGGCGTGACGAAGCGCATGGAGAGATCGAGGGCGCGTATATGCTTAGTCAGCGCACCAACGGAAATATAGTCCACGCCGGTTTGGGCATAATCACTCAGCGTTTCTTTGGTGACGTTGCCAGATACCTCAAGGCGCGCCTTACCGCGCGAGCGCTGGACTGCCTCACGCATATCATCAAGGGAGAAATTATCGAGCATGATGATGTCGGCACCGGATTTCAGGGCTTCGTCCAGTTCGTCGAGTGACTCCACCTCAACTTCGACAGGCACGTCGGGATGCAGCCAGAAGGCTTTTTCTACTGCCTGACGTACTGATCCGGAGGCGATGATATGGTTTTCTTTAATCAGGAAAGCATCCGACAGGCCGAGACGGTGATTAGCACCACCGCCGCACAGCACGGCGTACTTCAGTGCTGTGCGTAGACCCGGTAACGTTTTACGGGTATCCAACAGCTGGGTATGCGTACCGTTTAGCAGATTAACATAGGTGCGAACTTCGCTTGCCACGCCAGAAAGCGTCTGCACAAAATTCAGCGCGGTACGTTCGCCTGTGAGCAGAACCCGGGAGGGGCCGCGCAGTTCAAACAGCGACTGGTTAGCGCTAATGGTGTCACCGTCTTCGACATGCCAGGTGACGTCCACATCGCCGCCCAGTTGGATAAAGACTTCTTCCACCCAGCGGCGGCCACAAAACACACCGTCTTCGCGCGTGATAACGTTCGCGTGAGACTGGCTTTCTGCAGGCAGCAATTGTGCGGTGATATCATTTTGCGGGTCTACTTCTCCGCCCAGATCCTCGCTCAGGGCGCGGGAAACAGCATCCGGGATATCCACACTAACGCGCTCCAGCAGCGCTTCCCGTCGGCTGTCAGGGTTATAACGGCGGGCAGGCATAATTAAACTCCGAAATAGTTGGGCGTAGAGTGAAACATGCTACTCTGAAGCGACGTCAGGTTCCAGACAAAGGAGAGGATGCATGCAGTTGCAAGAGGGGTGGCTGGAAGGCGTGCGCAGACAGCCTTCGCCCCATTTTGACGAGCGGCCCGAAGGGGAAACACCTTCGCTATTGGTTGTGCATAACATCAGTTTACCACCCGGTGAATTTGGCGGGCCGTGGATAGATGCGCTGTTTCTTGGCACGCTAGACCCTGACGCACATCCTTATTTTGCTGGTATCGCCCATTTGCGTGTTTCCGCGCACTGCCTGATTCGCCGCGACGGTGAAATCGTACAGTATGTTCCGTTTGATAAACGTGCGTGGCATGCGGGTGTCTCCTGCTACCAGGGGCGGGAAAAGTGCAACGATTTTTCCATTGGGATTGAGCTTGAGGGCACCGATACGCTGGCTTATACCGATGCCCAATACCAACAGCTTGTCGCAGTAACTCAGGCTCTGGTCGCGGTCTACCCGGGCATTGCCCACCATATGACAGGTCACTGTGACATTGCGCCCGAGCGTAAAACGGATCCGGGTCCGGCGTTTGACTGGGCACGTTTTCGTGCCGCCTGCGCCCCTTTTGTGGATAAGGAGACGTCATGACGTTGTTTACCCTGCTGCTGGTGCTGCTATGGGAACGCTTGTTTAAGTCTGGTGAACACTGGCAGATAGATAGTCGGCTGCAAGCCCTGTTTCGGCGTGTGCGCCATTTCTCAATGGCTCGTACGCTAATAATGACCGCAGCGGCGATGCTGGTGGTGTTTCTCTGTCTCAGGGCGTTGCATGGGCTTTTGTTCAATGTACCGTTGCTGGTGTTCTGGATTTTGCTCGGCCTGTTATGCATCGGTGCGGGCGTGGTACGGTTGCACTATCACAAGTATTTACTGGCCGCGAGCCATGACGATAGCAACGCACGTGCTGCTATGGTGAGTGAACTGACGCTGATTCACGGGGTGCCGCCAGACTGTAATGAGACTGAATTTCTGCGCGAGCTACAAAATGGGTTGCTGTGGATAAACTACCGTTTCTATCTGGCGCCGCTGTTCTGGCTAATCCTCGGCGGTTCGTGGGGGCCGGTTACGCTTGTCGGTTATGCGTTCCTGCGTGCATGGCAGAGTTGGCTCGCGCGTCATCATACGCCGCATCAGCGCTTGCAGTCCGGCATTGACGCTATCCTGCATGTGCTGGACTGGGTGCCGGTGCGCCTGGCAGGTGTGGCCTATGCGCTGCTTGGGCACGGTGAAAAGGCGTTGCCTGCCTGGTTTGCCTCGCTTGGCGATATCCACACCTCGCAGTATCAGGTACTGACGCGTCTGGCACAATTCTCGCTGGCGCGTGACGTGCATACTGATAAAGTGCAGACGCCAAAAGCTGCGGTGTCGATGGCAAAGAAAACGACGTTTGCCATTGTCGTTGTGGTCGCATTGTTGACCATCTACGGTACGCTGGTGTAAGCCACTGCTATAGAGAAGCCGCGCACCGCGCGGCTTTCTTCTGTTAACGGCTGTCCGGCGGCGCTTCACCAAAGTCAGGCATGCCATTTTTGTCCCACTCAAATACCTTAACGCGCGTATGGCGACCCGGATCGTAAAGCGGATCGCCCTCAATCTGCGTGTAACTGCGAGCGTGATAAACCAGTACGTCCTGACCGTCTTGCGTGTGGGTAAAGCTATTGTGACCGGGACCGAACTGGCGGTTTTCAACATTCGTGGTAAATACCGGCTGCGGTGATTTGTGCCAGTTATCCACATTAAGCGGGTCAGCATCAACATCTATCCACAAAAGCCCCATACAGTAGTTTTCGTCGGTGGCGCTGGCTGAGTAGGAGACAAACAGTCGATTGCTGTGAGTGACCACCGCCGGGCCTTCGTTAACCATAAAACCGCGGCACTCCCAGTCAAACTCCGGCTTACTGAGCATTACTGGCGTGCTTTTTATCGTCCACGGGTTTTCAAGCTCGGCCAGATAGAGGTTGGTGTTGCCGGGAATATCCGGTGCTTTCTGCGCCCACAAATACCATTGTTTCCCCTGGTGATGGAATGTGGTGGCATCCAGCGCGAAGGTGTCGTACGGCGTTTTTACCTGGCCCTTTTCAACCCAGCGCCCGGTAAGCGGGCAGTCATCGGCACATTCGAGCACAAACATGCGGTGCTGGAACATATTCAGCGCATCCAGTGCCTGGGTTGGGGCGGCGGCGAAGTAGATGTACCATTTACCATCAATGCGGTGCAGTTCCGGTGCCCAGATAAGCTCGCTCATCGGTCCGGCTTGCGGTTTACGCCATACCACCACCGGCTCGGCGTCAGGCAGCGCGGCAATAGTGCTGGCGCTGCGAATTTCCAGTCGGTCATATTCCGGGACTGAGGCCGTAAAATAGTAAAAACCGTCGTGACGAAGGATAAAGGGATCGGCGCGCTGCTCAATCAGTGGATTAGGCCAGTTCAGGGTACTCATAACGCTTTCCTTACGGTTTCGCTGGTGGACTTTTGCGTCTGCCAGTCATTCAGTTCGTGATAGCGGTTGCGGCGTTTTTCTAAATCGGCCTGTATTTGCACCATCAGATTGCGATCCACCTTGAGCAGACGTACCACGCCCGCCGTGATGAGATAGCCGATGCCTGGAATAACGGTAAAAAGCATCACAATACCGTTAACTGCCGATGGGCTCTGCTGGGTTAAGCTTGCGTCATAGCCAAACCCGGAGAGCAGGAAGCCGACCATTGCCCCCGCCACTGCCAGACCCACCTTCAAAAAGAACAGGTTGCCGGAGAAACTGATGCCGGTAATGCGTTTGCCGGTTTTCCATTCGCCGTAATCATCCACGTCCGCCATCAGCGACCAGTGTAGTGGTGAGGGGATTTGGTGCAGGATGTTTAGCAGGAAATACATCACCACAATCAGGGGCGTGGCGTGCGGGTTCAGGAAGTAAAAGCCGCAGGAAAATAAAGCCAGCGCGATGTTAGTCCAGAAGAACACTTTGAGTTTGCACCAGCGGTCAGTCAGTACTTTTGCCAGCGCGCTGCCTGCCATCATGCCCACCACGCCAAGGCTGATAAACAGCGTGGCGAAATGCGCGCTCTGGCCCATCACCCACGTGACGTAATACATAGTGGCGGCCATGCGAATAAAACCGGGGCAGACGTTGCACAGCGTGAGCAGCAAAATGCGCACCCACTGGTCGTTTTTCCACACGTCACGCAGGTCTGCTTTTAGCGCGTCGCGGCTCGGCACCGCCGGGCGCACGCGCTCGCGCACGTTGGCAAAACAGAACAGGAACATGCACATGCCGATGAATGCCAGCACCATCATTGCCATCTGGTAGCCTTTGGCTTTATCGCCCTCGCCAAACCACTCAACCATTGGTAGTAAAGAGAGCGTGAGCAGCAGTGTGGCAAGCCCTACCATGACAAAACGATAAGACTGGCAGGCCACGCGCTCACCCGGATCGCGGGTGATTACGCTGCCGAGTGAGCAGTAGGGAATATTAATAGCGGTATAGGTTAGCGACAGCAGGAAATAGGTCACAAAGGCATAGACAACCTTGCTGCTGTAATCCCACTGTGGCGTGGTAAACATCAGCACGCTGAACAGCGCAAACGGGAAGGCAACCCACAATATCCACGGACGAAAACGGCCCCAGCGGCTGCGGGTACGGTCGGCCAGTGCGCCCATAATCGGGTCGGTGACGGCATCAATCACGCGCACAGATAGCAGCAAAACACCGACCAGGGCTGGCGACAGGCCAAATATATCGGTATAGAAATAGTTAACAAACAGCATGATAGCGCCGAAGATGATATTGCAACCGGCATCACCCATCCCATAGCCAATTTTCTCTTTTACAGACAGTTTGCTGTTATCCATCGATATCTCTCCTGACGAGGTATGGACGGAATTATTGTCCGAAGATTCCTGGAGTATGCAGCAGGATAGCGCCGTGAAGATGGACGATTGTGTCGAGGAAAGGAAAGTGTGAGGGAAATAACACAGCGCCCGTAACCGGGCGCTGTAAAGACAGAATCAGGATTTTTGTGAGCGTTGTTTGATGAAGTAACCGATGCCCAGCACAATCAGCCAGAACGGGATCATAATCACCGACTCACGCATGCCCGGGTGGATGCTCATAATAACCAGGATACCGGCCAGGAAGGCCAGGCACAGCCAGTTGCCAAAGGGGTACCACAGCGCCTTGAAGCGAGTTTCCACACCCTGCTGTGCTTTCGCACGGCGAAACTTCAGGTGGGAGTAACTGATCATGGCCCAGTTAATCACCAGGGCTGCAACCACCAGTGTCATCAGGAAGCCAAAGGCTTTACCCGGCATCAGGTAGTTAATTACCACACACAGCGCAGTTGCAGCGGCTGAAACGCCAAGAGCCACGTACGGTACGCCGCGACGGTCTACTTTAAGCAATGCTTTCGGGCCGTTGCCTTGTTTTGCCAGACCAAACAACATGCGGCTGTTGCAGTATACACAGCTGTTATATACCGACAGCGCCGCGGTCAGAATGACCAGGTTCAGCACGTTAGCAATCATGTTGGTATCGAGGAAATCGCTGTGCAGATCGTGGAAGATCATGACAAACGGACTGGCACCTTCGACCACTTTGCCCCACGGGTAAAGCGACAGCAACACGGTCAGCGAGCCAATATAAAAAATCAGTACGCGCCAGATAACCTGGTTGGTGGCCTGCGGAATGGTCTTTTGCGGGTTATCGGCTTCTGCCGCAGTGATGCCGACCAGTTCAAGGCCGCCAAAGGAGAACATAATCACCGCCATCGCCATCACCAGCCCCGATATGCCGAACGGGAAAAAACCGCCTTCATCCCACAGGTTAGACACTGATGCTTCCGGGCCGCCTTTACCGCTAAACAGCAAATAGCCGCCGACCAGAATCATACCGATAATGGCGACGACTTTAATAATCGAAAACCAGAACTCCATCTCACCGTAAATTTTAACGGTAGAGAGGTTAATGACGTTGATGAGCACAAAGAAGCTCAGCGCCGTGGCCCAGGTCGGAATATCTGGCCACCAGTACTGGATATATTTCCCAACGGCGGTTAACTCGGCCATAGCGACGAGCACATACAGTACCCAATAGTTCCAGCCTGACGCAAAACCGGCAAAATTACCCCAGTACTTATAGGCAAAGTGGCTGAATGAACCGGCAACCGGCTCTTCTACCACCATTTCACCCAGCTGGCGCATGATAAGAAAGGCAATAAAGCCGCCAATCCCGTATCCCAGAATAACGGACGGACCGGCCATTTTGATGGTGTCGGCGATGCCCAGAAACAGCCCGGTGCCAATCGCCCCGCCCAGCGCAATAAGCTGTATATGGCGGTTCTTCAGGCCGCGCTTTAGCGAATCGCCGTGCTCTTGACCTTCCATTTTAAAACCTCGTTATGTGGTAAATGCCCCTGAACGGGCGCAAGTGTCAGTTTGTTATGCCGTAATCTGTATTGTTTTATTTACGGAGCCGGAGGCGTTATTTTGCGGTGCTCACTACCGCCAGGCAAAGAATAGTGATAAGCGCAACCGAATGCACCTGCTTTCTGTAATGGCTGTATTGGTTGATTAAAAAGAGAACATTCAATGGTGTCAAAAGGTGAACTAAAAGTAGCGTAAGCTGCCGCACAGCGCGGGCTGGCTTTTTTCAAATTTTGGCGTTGAAACGCTTCAGTATCGCTTTTTACGGTAATTTCTGGCGCTTTTGTTAACATCTTTGTTTACAAATTGCCCACTGATGTCGTTAACAAATTGATATAGCTCCTCCCTCTTGTTGTTAAAAAATGCCGGGTTTAATGATTTGAATCAAACCGCGATAGACAGCAGGTGAATACTTTGTTACTTTACCGTCACGAACATGAAATTGGTCATACCATTTGACTCCGCGCTAATGGCAGAAGACAGGGAACCATGACCTACAGCAAAATCCGCCAACCTAAACTGTCCGATGTGATAGAGCAGCAGCTGGAATTCCTTATTCTTGAAGGAACGCTGCGTCCCGGCGAAAAACTTCCACCCGAGCGCGAGCTGGCAAAACAGTTCGACGTTTCCCGTCCTTCGCTTCGCGAGGCCATCCAGCGACTTGAGGCCAAAGGCCTGCTGCTTCGCCGCCAGGGCGGTGGCACGTTTGTGCAAAATAGCCTGTGGAAGAGTTTTAGCGATCCGCTGGTGGAGCTGTTGAGCTGCCATCCCGAGTCTCAATTTGACCTGCTGGAAACCCGTCACGCGCTGGAAGGTGTTGCAGCCTATTACGCCGCGCTGCGCGGTACTGACGAGGACATGGCGCGCCTTCGCGATTATCACCGCGATATTGAGCAGGCGCAGCAGGCAGGCGATCTGGATGCAGAGTCCGAAGCGGTACTGAAATACCAGATAGCCGTAACAGAAGCCGCCCACAACGTGGTGCTGCTGCATCTGCTACGCTGCATGGAGCCGATGCTGGCACAGAATGTTCGTCAGAATTTCGAATTGCTGTACGCGAGGCGTGAAATGCTGCCTCTCGTGAGCGGTCACCGCGCCCGAATTTTCGAGGCGATTGTGGCCAGGGAGCCGGAGCAGGCGCGTGAAGCCTCGCATCGTCACCTGGCATTTATTGAAGAAATACTGCTGGACAGGAGTCGTGAGCAGTCGCGCCGCGAACGTTCACTGCGCCGTCTCCAGCAACGCAAGGATTAGGCTTTTTCCGGCGTTGCCGTAAATGAGCCTCAAAAGCGCCTTTTTTAGAGCGCGGCAACTAACGTAGAACCTGTCTTATTGCGCTTTGAGTGCATGAATAATGCAGCAGACATCGCGCGCAAGGTAGCACGCAGCGCACGATGTGGCCTCAGTGCGAAGCCCTGAGAGTGCAATGGGACAGGTTCCAGACTACATCAACGTATTAGATAGATAAGGAATACCCCCATGTCAGAACGTTTCCAGAATGACGTGGAT
>CBIFVZ010000074.1:0-19112 GCA_966185765.1 uncultured Enterobacteriaceae bacterium
CCCTTTAACAACGTGAAAATAAAATAATTATTCGATTAAAACTCAAATTTTATTTATCTGATATGAGATGCGTCTGGCTTACATAACTATTACCAGACGCAATTAAAACTTGCCGGAATCGCTTTGCGACATTATCAGATAATGTTCAACCTATCTATAAGCCGACTTATTTCCACGGCATAATCGGCACCGCACTCAATGCGTTTTTAGGCGAACCATCTACCACTTTGTCAGAATAGGAAAGATAGATGAGTGCATGGCGTTGTTTATCGTAAAAACGCACCACCTGGAGCTTTTTAAACACTAGTGACGTACGTTTACGAAATACCACCTCCCCTTCTTTCTTACCGGCCTCAATCTTTGGATCCAGCTCAATCGGCCCGACCTGCTGACAGGAAATAGCCGCATCAGCCGTGTCTTCCGCCAGCCCCAGCCCACCTTTGATACCGCCTGTTTTCGCCCGGCTGATATAACATGTCACGTTTTTTACATCCGGGTCGTCAAAGGCCTCTACAACAATTTTATGGTCAGGGCCAAAGATCTTAAAAACCGTGTCAACAGAGCCGACCTGTTCAGCCAGTACAGGCCCCACGAAAAGCATCACCGGAAAAAACACACCCAACATCTTATATTTCATATTGTTACCAACTTTTAAAGTTACGCTTAGTGATTATCAGTCACCCGACAAAAAACCGTTTAATATCACTTTATTAAAAAAATTCACCCACTGCGATGATATTTTTCGCATCAATTGTTAAAAAAAACACTGAATGCTTAAAGAACAAAAAATGATATTATCCGCTTCTTTAATAACAGGTATTCGCTCGTCAGGATGAGGATATTATATGGATCAGGCTGGGATTATTCGCGATCTGTTAATCTGGCTGGAAGGCCATCTCGACCAGGTCCTTTCTCTGGATAACGTTGCAGCCAAAGCGGGCTACTCTAAGTGGCATTTGCAACGTATGTTCAAAGAGGTGACAGGTCATGCCATTGGCGCTTATATTCGTGCGCGGCGCCTGTCAAAATCGGCCGTTGCATTACGTCTTACTGCCCGCCCCATCCTAGACATTGCGTTGCAGTATCGCTTTGACTCTCAGCAAACCTTTACCCGCGCGTTTAAAAAGCAATTTGCCCAAACGCCTGCACTGTATCGCCGCTCACCAGACTGGAGCGCCTTTGGTATGCGCCCGCCAATACGGCTTGGTGAATTTACCCCCCCGCAACCCCATTTCATTACCTTGCCGGAAACCCATCTTTTGGGTACCACGCAAAGCTACAGTTGTACCCTTGAACAAATAAGCGCATTTCGTAACGACATGCGCGCCCAGTTCTGGCGCCATTTTCTGAGCCACGCCCCCACCATCCCACCTGTGCTTTATGGCCTGCATGAACCGCGTGCCAATGTGGAAAAAGATGACGAGCAGGAAGTGCTTTACACCACCGCGTTACCGCCAGAGATGGTAAACGGTAACATCCCGGACGCACAGCCGGTACATCTGGAAGGTGGGGATTATGTTCAGTTCAACTACGAAGGACCAGCTGACGGACTACAGGACTTTGTGCTGACTATTTACGGCACCTGTATGCCTATGCTGAATCTGACGCGCCGTCGTGGGCAGGATATTGAACGTTTCTATCCCGCCCACCGTGAAAAGCTGGCCGCGCCGCCAAAAGAGTTGCGCTGCGAGTACCTGATTCCGGTCAGGCGCTAGCGCTGTAACTCGTCAAGTGCGGGGGCATGTAGATGTGAGATGTCGCCCGCCATTTCAACCACCCATCCCGGCGCCAGCCACGGGCTTTGCTGGTAATCCACGCGTGAAAGCGAACAGTTACGAAGGCGAAGGCGTCGTTCGGCGTAAGGCGGCAGTCCGAGAATGGTACTCACCAGGCAACCCAGAGCCATACCATGACTCACCAGCAATGGGCGACTGCCTTCAGGTAATTCGCGACAGGCATTGAGCGCACCGTGCATACGTACGCTGACCTCCTGCATTGATTCACCATCCGGAATGCGCCCATCTGGCGTACCGTTTACCAACCGACGCCGCCAACCTTCTTCTTCGTCAGTTAACGAATCAAGATGCCGCCGCTCCAGTACGCCCATGTCCAGCTCGCGCAGACGCGCGTCCAGCACCACGGTACAATCACAAACCTCTGCAATGATTTGCGCAGTACGCTGCGTGCGGCCCAGATCGCTTGTTATCACATGCGTAATGCCCAGCGCTTTCACACGCTGGGCAACCTGCATGGCCTGCTGCTCACCGAGTGCAGTAAGCGGGCTGTCTGACTGCCCCTGAATGCGCCTTTGGGCATTCCATAACGTCTCGCCGTGGCGAACAAGGTATACCTGTAACATACGTTTTTATCCATGACTTACCCTTCACGTCACGAATGCAGACGGATATGACACCGTTCTCTTTGTCTTCCCAGGCCACTGCCGGTTGAATACACAGAACGGCTTTGCCAACTGCTTTCTGCAAGATGCGTGATTTTGGGTATACTGCGTTCACAAATTTTTATCAGAGTTCCACAGATTATGTACCATGTCATCTGCGCAACCCAAAACCCAGCCAAAATTAAGGCAATTCTGGGGGCTTTTGAATTAATTTTCGGGTCTCAATCTTGCCATGTCGATGCAATTAACGTTGAGAGCGGAGTCCCGGATCAGCCGATTGGCTGTGAAGAAACGCGACGCGGCGCACGCCAGCGCGTTGAAAATGCCCGCCTCGCCTGCCCGGATGCAGATTTCTGGGTCGCGATTGAAGCCGGCATTGATGAAGGTAGCACCTTCAGTTGGGTGGTGATTAAAAATAAAAATAAAACGGGAGAAGCGCGCTCTGCCACATTACCGCTCCCGGCGAGCATTCTTGAGCGCGTACTGGCTGGTGAAGAGTTAGGCCCTGTAATGTCGCAATGGAGTGGAATTAGTGAAATCGGTCGTAAAGAAGGGGCAATTGGCGTCTTTACCGCAGGCCATCTCACCCGCAGCAGCGTCTACCATCAGGCCGTGCTGCTGGCACTCAGTCCGTTTCACAACGCCATTTATGGCTAATCGCCCGTTTTAAGCAACATCTGCTCAAGCCAGGCACGCAGCTCCGGCGGCGCGGATTTAAGGCTGTTAGAGCCGCGAGTGATGGTAGCAATGCCTGCTCCAAGCTCGTTTTTAAGCTCGCGCTGGCTCATTTCTCCACGCAGTAACTCTTCAATAATACGGATGCGGGTGCCAAGTGCATCCCGCTCATCCGGGGTGAGCATCAGCGTCAACAAAGGCAAATGCAAATCTTGTTCAAACGCCTGCTGCAACAGCGCCACAAAGCGTAGCCACTCTTTCTTGTTTTGCTCCGCCTGCGCCGCTGAATACTGTGATAACTGAGACATGTTATGCCGCTCCACCGTAAAAATACTATCTAACTAGTACAGCAGCATAACATACCGTCAGCCAAAATCAGTAGCGCATCTGCCACTCTGCATCGGTCATCAATACAGGTGTTTTATCCTTACCGGAGAAGTAGCGGTAGTAGGCATCATACGCCAGCACGTTTTTCACGTAGCCGCGAGTTTCAGAAAACGGAATGCTTTCCACAAACGCCACGGCATCAATACGACCACCGCTGTTACCACGCCAGGTTCTCACCCTGCCAGGACCTGCATTGTAGGCCGCAGACGCAAAGATGCGATTGTAGCCAAACTGCTCATAGACTTGCTGGAGGTAGCTGGTCCCCAGGTTGATGTTCATATCCGGGTCCAGCAGCTGGTTAGTACCAGAGTAAGGAATACCGGCTATTTTTGCCGTATGGGCGGCCGTGGCGGGCATCAGCTGCATCAGCCCGGTCGCACCAACCGGTGAGCGCACTTTCGGGTTCCAGGCACTCTCCTGGCGTGCAATCGCCATTGCATAGCTTGATGAAATATCTTTGCTGCGGGTGTAGCTGTCGAATGTTGACTGCCACGCCAGTGGGAAGCGCTCTTCAAGATGATCCCAAAGTTTACCGGCGATCGTCGCCTGCACGCTGAGATCCCACCATCCCTGATTGAAGGCGTAACGCGCAAGGCCAGCCTGTTCGTCTCGGGTGCGGCTGGTCACAAGGTTTGCCCACTCGCCGCGTGCGGTGTTATCCATATTCCAGTACATCAGCTCGCGCACGCGGTTCATTTCCGGCCCTTGCACCAGAATGGGATTCACCGCCGGCGCTTTGTCGATACGCAATGTATAATTTTCCCCCAGCCGCTGTGCTGCCGACATTGGGTAGAAACCACGCCCGCGCATCAGTTCACGCAGGATAGCTTTAGCCTCCTCATCCCGCCCACGCTCTAACAGCAAATCTGCTTGCCAGTAGCGCCATTCATCTTTGCTTTTTGCCTCCATCGGCAATCGAGCAAGCCAGGTGTTCAGGCCATGTCTGTCGCCTGCGCCCAGCGCCATACGTACGCGTCGCTCCAGCAGCGACGTAGACTGAGAGCGCATAATGACGCTGTCGCGCCACTCTGCCTGCTCGGCGGTAATGTCATTGCCCATCAGACGCCAGGCCACAATATCCCTAAGCTCCTGCGTCTGCTCTTCAGTCAGCTGCTGTGTCCGGGCAAGCGTTGGGATCATCAGCCTGGCGTTTTCGGCATCCTGACGAGCAACGCTCGCGAACGCCACCGCGGCCATCTGACGCGTGAAATGCGTTGCACTCACGCTACTGGCAAAGCTCATTACGCTGGCAGGGTTCCCTGCCAGTGAGCTTATCGCGCCTGCCACTGTGCCGTAGCCTGCTGGCATGTCTGCCGCAAGGCGTGACACCAGCGAGGTATTGCCCGCTTTCATCGCCAGGCGAATACGCTCAAGGTAATCTTCTGCCGACTGCGTGCCGGAGCTGCGCCAGGCCTGGAACAACCGGTCGCAGGCTGCAGGCTGGTTCTTACCGGTCATCCATAACTCGTGTGCGCCGCGCCAGGCATCAGATGCCATCCCGGTATTCCATTTGGCGTAGTAAAAATTGCACTTCGCTTCCACTGAACCTGGTTCTTCCGGGCTAAAGGCCAGAATGCCTCGCCAGTCTTCGCGCCGCGCCAGTTCATTGACGAAGCGCGATTTCAGGCTGCGCGCCAGCGGAAGTGTGGGATAAGCCTGCACAAACTGCGTCACGCTGACCGAAGGCTCATTTTTTAAATCATCAGTTAACTGGCGGTATTCAAGATAGGGATACAGCGGATAATCCCGAAGGGTGGGCATCAGTTGCGCGACCACATCCATTTGCTTGTTGTCCCAGGCCTGCTTGACCTGCGCGTACCGGCTGCGTTGTTCGTCCAGCGAATCGGCCTGTACCGCCTGACTGAAACTCAGCAGACAGACGCTGAATGCCAGGGTACGCCAGACTGCCTGTTTGGCTCTTCCCACAAAAATTCCTCGCGTTATTGTTGTATGCCACCGCGGCGTCATGCCGCTGAAAATAATTGTTTAATGCTAACCGGGGGATGACGGTTATGCCATGTTCCGGACAGTTTTTTACTCACCAAAGCGCAGTTTCGGTCAAAACCGGCCAGTGGCATGCACTCATCAGCTACACCACAGTACGCAGGTAACGCTATCGCTTGCATTGCTTTCAGTGTGTTGTGCAAGACAGCGCGAAGAATACGGAATCTGCCACGGCCGCTGGCTGGGATTACCGTTTGAAAAAGGCTAAACTTCGCCCCTGAGACGAATCATTTATCCATTATAAAGAGGCGAAGTCGCAACGTGGCTCAATTCGTTTATACCATGCACCGCGTCGGCAAAGTTGTGCCGCCGAAGCGTCATATTCTCAAGAACATCTCTCTGAGCTTTTTCCCTGGCGCAAAAATCGGCGTGCTGGGTCTTAACGGCGCCGGTAAATCTACTCTGCTGCGCATCATGGCCGGTATTGATACCGATATTGAAGGCGAAGCACGTCCACAGCCGGGGCTGAAAGTGGGCTATCTGCCCCAGGAGCCGAAGCTTAACCCAGAACACACCGTACGTGAGTCGATAGAAGAGGCCGTTTCTGAGGTGGTTAACGCCCTCAAGCGCCTGGATGAAGTCTACGCGCTGTATGCGGACCCGGACGCTGACTTTGACAAGCTCGCCGCCGAGCAGGGTAAGCTCGAAGAAATCATTCAGGCCCATGACGGCCACAACCTGAATATGCAGCTTGAGCGCGCGGCCGATGCGCTGCGTCTGCCGGACTGGGAGGCAAAAATCGAGAACCTTTCCGGTGGTGAGCGTCGTCGCGTGGCGCTGTGCCGCCTGCTGCTTGAAAAGCCGGACATGCTGCTGCTCGACGAACCGACTAACCACCTGGACGCCGAATCCGTTGCCTGGCTTGAGCGCTTCCTGCACGACTTTGAAGGCACCGTGGTGGCGATTACCCACGACCGTTACTTCCTTGATAACGTCGCCGGCTGGATTCTGGAGCTTGACCGTGGTGAAGGCATTCCGTGGGAAGGCAATTACTCTTCCTGGCTTGAGCAGAAAGACCAGCGCCTGGCGCAGGAAGCTTCTCAGGAAGCCGCGCGCCGTAAGTCCATTGAGAAAGAGCTTGAGTGGGTGCGCCAGGGTGCCAAAGGCCGCCAGTCAAAAGGCAAAGCACGTCTGGCCCGCTTTGAGGAGCTGAACAGCGTTGAGTACCAGAAGCGTAACGAAACCAGCGAGCTGTTCATTCCGCCTGGACCGCGCCTTGGCGACAAAGTGCTGGAAGTGGAGAACCTGACCAAATCCTACGGCGATCGCGTACTCATTGACGGGCTGTCGTTCTCCATCCCGAAAGGCGCGATTGTCGGTATCATCGGCCCCAACGGCGCGGGTAAATCCACGCTGTTTCGCATGATTACCGGCGCTGAGCAGCCGGACTCCGGTACGATTACCCTTGGTGATACCGTCAAAATCGCCTCTGTTGATCAATTCCGCGACGCGATGGACGACAAGAAAACGGTATGGGAAGAAGTCTCCGGCGGCCTGGATATCATGAAGATCGGTAACACCGAAATTCCAAGCCGCGCCTACGTAGGCCGCTTTAACTTTAAAGGCACCGATCAGGGCAAACGCGTAGGCGAACTGTCCGGTGGTGAGCGTGGTCGCCTGCACCTTGCAAAACTACTACAGGTTGGCGGCAACATGCTGCTGCTCGACGAACCGACCAACGATCTGGACATCGAAACCCTGCGCGCGCTGGAAAACGCCCTGCTGGAGTTCCCGGGCTGTGCAATGGTTATCTCGCATGACCGCTGGTTCCTGGACCGCATCGCGACCCACATTCTGGACTACCAGGATGAAGGTAAAGTGGAGTTCTTTGAAGGTAACTTCACCGAGTACGAAGAGTACAAGAAACGCACTCTGGGTGCCGACGCGCTGGAGCCAAAGCGCATCAAGTACAAGCGTATAACCAAGTAACTGACGCAAACGGCCTTCTTCGCAAGGCCGTTTTTTTTAGCCTGGCACCAGGTAAGCGTCATACCTACATTATCTGTACCTGCCGATGTTAGCCTGCTATCGGTGCGTAAAACTGTCTGACCTCATCAAACCCCCGCGCAAACTCGATATAGCTCACCAGTGCCGGTGAGTTCAGCTTGCGGCTTGGGTACACCAGCCATAGTGAATTCCCCGCCACCGCCCATTCCGGGAGTACCGGCACCAGAGCGCCCTGCTCAATCTTATCTTCCAGCAAAAATGCCGGCAGCAGCGTGACGCCCGCGCCTGCAATCGCGCTTTCGCGTGCGTACAAAAGATTATCGGTCTGGTGCAGCGTGCCGGGCAGGCAACGATAATCTTCACCACCGCGCTGTAACAGCCATTCCGGCCAGGCGGTATGGGTAATGCAGCGGTGAGTCACCAGCTCGCTCGGGTGTTCCAACGGCGGCTGGCTCGCCAGATAAGCAGGAGACGCCAGCAAATAGCGCGGACAATGACCAATGGCGCGGCCAATCAGTGAAGAGTCCTGGGGCTTACCGGTACGCAGCGCCACATCAAACCCCGTATCTACCAGGTCAATCACGTCATCTGAAACAGACACCTCCAGAGACACATCTGGATAGCGCAGCACAAACGCGGCATTGAGACGTGCCAGTAATGTCGCCCCCAGCCCTGCCGGGCAAGTGATGCGCAGTCGGCCACTGGGATTATCTCTCAGGCGCTGTACCGCAAGCTCCGCACGCTCGCTGGCGCTCACCATTTCCCGGCAGTGTGTCAGGTAATGCTCACCGGCAAAGGTCAGGCTAAGCCTGCGCGTGGTGCGATTAAGCAGACGCAGCCCTACCTGCTGCTCAAGCTGACTGATGCGCTGGCTGACGCTTGATTTTGGCAATCCGGCCCGCTTAGCCGCAGCACTGAAGCTGCCGCATTCCACCACCAGCGCAAAGAGCGCCATATCCTGCAGCTGTTTAAACACGATTGTTCACCTGAGCCGAACGGGTTGTTCTTTATTGTCCATCTTATCACTCCCTCTACAGGCGCATAGACTACATTCATTACGTTATCCCTTTATTCACAGGAGAAGATCATGTCCGTAACCGCCATTGCCGTTGACCCGAAAAACCCCGCGTCTTTTATTGAAATCACACAGCCGGTGGCTCAGCCTGGTGAGTTCGATCTGCTGGTGGAAGTGAAGGCGGTTTCCGTCAACCCGGTCGACACCAAAGTGCATAAAGGGCTGCAAAAAAATGGCCTGGAGGCACCGCGCGTACTGGGTTGGGACGCCAGCGGCGTGGTCAAAGCGGTTGGCGCTAAAGTCAGCGGCTTTAAACCCGGTGATGAAGTCTGGTACGCAGGCGATATCACGCGCTCGGGCAGCAACGCCAGCCAACAGCTGATTGATTCGCGTATTGTCGGACGCAAACCTACCCGTCTCGACTGGGCCGCCGCCGCCGCGATGCCGCTTACCGCGCTGACGGCCTGGGAAGGTCTGTTTGAACGCCTGCATATTCAGGATGCAGGTAGCGAAAAAACGCTGCTGATTATTGGCGGTGCCGGTGGTGTCGGCTCACTGGCTATCCCGTTTGCTAAATTGCGCAGCCAGGTCAAAGTGATTGCCACCGCCTCGCGTGAAGATTCCGCACAATGGTGCCGGGAGCGCGGAGCCGATCTGGTGGTGAATTACCATGACTTGCCGGGGGAGCTGGCAAAACACGACATTACCTTCGTGGATTACATTTTCATTCTCAACGACACCGACGGCCACTGGGAGGCGGTAAGTAAACTCATTGCGCCACAGGGGCATATCTGCACCATCGTTGAAAACGAGAAACCGCTCGACCAGAGCGTGTTGAAAACCAAGTCTGCCGCGCTGCACTGGGAATTAATGTACACCCGCAGCATGTACCAGACCGCCGATATGGCGCGCCAGGGCGAGATTCTAAACGACGTTGCGGACCTGGTAGATGCCGGTAAAGTTACCGGAACACTTAACGAAACCCTGCACGGCCTGAGCGTGGAAAATATCCGTGAGGCGCACAAACGTGTGCTGGAAGGCCACATGCGCGGCAAGATTGTTATCGCGTTTTAAACGCAAACGGCGGCCCTATGCCGCCGTTGAGACTGAAGATAAACCTCATCCTGTCGCAGACAGGATGGATGGCATCCAGTAAAAAATAAGGAAAATCAATTCATTGATTTTCGCCTGTTCACCACAACGCAGGAAAAACCCCGTTTTTTCTGCGTTGTCAGCACCCCTGAACGGCGGCACCTGGTCGCCGCTTTCAGTCTACCTTCGGCCCAGACTCGCCCATCATCTGTTTCACTAACTCCACGCAGCGCAAAAAGCGGGAGTCATAATCGGCTTCCTCAACGTGCTCGTAGCTGATGCCGTTTTGCTCAAGCATCTCCACCAAAAGCTGTTGAAACTGGCGTCGGTCTACTGAACTGCCGAGGCTTCTCAGCCCATCGGCCACCCAGGGCGTGTTGTTCTCAAGCAAAATCACCAGGTCGAAACGGTACTCGTCAATAAGCGCCTGCACAAACGGATGTTCCTTGCCTTCGTACTTCTTACAAAACGCCTGGGTAGTAACAAAATCGGTGTCAACAAACGCCACGCGGTTGGCATATTTTACTGCAAAATCAATATACTGCGCCTGACCGAGTGCGATTTTGTCATAGTCAGAATACTGTAGCGCCATCTCGTCACCGCCAAGGTGTGAAAAGACGTAATCACGCCCGTACTCCCAGGCACTCGTGGTATTGAAAATATTGGCAAGTTTGTTTACCAGCGTTGATTTGCCGCTCGACTCGCCGCCCAGTATTGCTACGGTACGGACAAAGAACGGTTTCACCTCGGTTGGAATATACTCCCAGTACCGAAACGGATTTTCGCGAATCTGCGAACCGCTGATGCTCATAAAGGTGCGTTTAGGGTCAATGAGCCGGGCTTCAATACCTAAATGTTGCAGGTACTGGGGCGCATCACTCTCTTCTGAGGTGTAGATCCAGTCCGGCGAAATGCCTTTCTCGGCCATAAAGGCCTTAATGCCCTCGCTCCAGACATCCCAGCCGTGCGGATACGGCTCCATCCCTTCTTCATTAAAGGCGTGAATGCGGATATTTTTCTGGTACTTGAAGGTCTGGAGCAGCCAGCGTAGCCTGTCGCTGACGGTCGGCTGCTGTGACATGGCGCTGTCGTTAAACAGCGCAAGGTCGCGTGGCTCGTCATAACCCATGATGATGTGTAGCTCATCAACCTGGCTACAGGCGCGCTGAATCAGATAGATATGCCCGGTGTGTAGCGGATAGAACTTACCGAACACGACGCCCACGCTTTTTTGTTTAAGCGGGTATTCCAGCCCCAGAAACCGGTGTAACGCCTCCAGTTTACGCGCGCTGGGGCTTTTTATTTTCGCGTTCAGTAACTGGCTGAGGTAGCCTTTAGTCATCCCGCTGGCATCCGCTACCTGCTGTAACGTGCAGCCTTTCTGGCGTATAGCGGTTTTGATGTAGTCGAACGACGACATGTGCTGCCTCCTGCAATAACTCGTCAACCGGACACGGCCCGGCGCGTAACTGACTCTGTAATAATCACATTATAAGTCGTCAAAAACCGCCAGCGCATCTGCCAGTTTTTTTACACCAAAGACTTTCATGCCTTCCGGCGGTTTCTTTGGCACATTCGCATGCGGCACAATCGCGCGTTTAAAGCCGTGTTTAGCCGCCTCGGTAATGCGCTCCTGACCGCTCGGCACCGGGCGAATCTCACCTGCCAGCCCCACCTCACCAAACACCACTAAATCTTGCGGCAATGGACGGTTACGCAGGCTGGACACCATCGCCAGCAGCAGCGCCAGGTCGGCACTGGTTTCCATGACCTTCACACCGCCCACCACGTTCACAAACACATCCTGATCCGCCATCTGTAATCCGCCGTGGCGGTGCAGTACGGCCAGCAGAATGGCCAGGCGGTTTTGCTCAAGCCCCACCGCCACGCGTCTGGGGTTCGCCATCATCGATTGGTCGACCAGCGCCTGAATCTCCACCAGCAGTGGGCGCGTGCCTTCCCAGACCACCATCACCGAGCTACCGGCAGTCAGCTCATCACCACGGCTCAGAAAAATGGCCGACGGGTTGCTGACTTCACGCATCCCCTGCTCGGTCATGGCAAACACGCCTAATTCGTTGACGGCACCAAAGCGGTTTTTATGGCTGCGTAGCGTGCGAAAGCGCGAATCGGCATCGCCGTCGAGCAGTACCGAGCAGTCAATACAGTGCTCCAGCACCTTCGGACCTGCCAGCGAGCCATCTTTGGTGACGTGCCCGACCATCACAATCGCCACACCGCGCGTTTTAGCAAACCGGGTCAGATAGGCTGCCGTCTCGCGTACCTGGGCGACACTTCCGGGTGAAGACTGGACATCTGCCATGTGCATCACCTGAATGGAGTCGATAACCATCAACTTCGGCTGTTCTTCCTCAGCGATGAGGCAAATCTGCTCGATGCTGGTTTCCGAGAGCATATTAAGGTTATCGGTCGGCAGGCCAAGACGGTGCGCGCGCATCGCCACTTGCTGGAGTGACTCTTCGCCGGTGACGTACAGCGTTTTCATCTCTGCGGCCAGTTTACACAGAGTCTGCAACAGCAGCGTAGATTTACCCGCACCGGGGTTACCGCCAATAAGGATGGCGCTTCCGGGCACCACGCCGCCGCCCAGTACGCGATCGAACTCTTTAAAACCCGTGGAAAAGCGTGGCAGCGCCTCCAGGCTGATATCAGAGAGCTTTTGCACCTTACTCACGCCTGCGTGACCCGCATAGCCGGAAAGACGCTCGTTACGCGCCACCTGTGGTGACGCTGCCAGCCTTATTTCCGTAATGGTATTCCAGGCCTGGCAGGCGCTGCACTGTCCCTGCCAGCGCGGATAATCCGCCCCGCATTCATTACAGACAAACGCGCGTTTTGCCGCTTTCGCCACCTTACACCCTCTTATTTATTCCTGATTAAGACTGCCGGAAAGAATACAGAACACGCCCATTAAATCGGCATTGCGAATGGTGACATGCGCCTGTTGGTTGACCTTTGGCTTCGCGTGATAGGCAATGCCCAGCGCCGCGTGCTTAAGCATCGGCAGGTCATTGGCACCGTCGCCAATGGCTACCGTCTGGGTGGGGGCGATGTCATGCTTTTCCATCAGCGCCATCAGCGTCTTCGCTTTGAACTTCGCATCCACTATCTGTCCGATCACTGCCCCGGTCAGTTTGCCGTCGCGAATTTCCAGCTCGTTTGCGACCGCAGCGCTCAGGTGCAGTTTTTCACGCAGATAATCAGCAAAGAAGGTAAAGCCGCCGGAAGCAATCGCCACCTTCCAGCCCAGCGCCTGAAGTTTCATTACCAGTGACACCAGGCCTGGCATCAGCGGTAGCGCGTCACGCACTTCACGCAAAATGGCCGCATCGGCGCCTTCGAGCGTTGCCACGCGCTGGCGCAGGCTGGCGGTAAAGTCCAGTTCACCACGCATGGCGCGCTCGGTCACTTCGGCCACCATCTCGCCGGTCCCGGCCAGTTTGGCAATCTCATCAATGCACTCAATTTCAATGGCCGTTGAGTCCATATCCATCACCAGCAGGCCAGGTGTGCGCAGGTGCGGCAGTTTGCCCATCGGCGCCACATCCAACCCGGCCTCGTGCGCCAGGCGCGCGGCGCGCGGCGTCAGCGAACCGGCGAGGCGGATTACCTGATAGTCTTCCACACACCAGGCGCTGACGATAACCATCGCCGCCCCCAGCTTGCGCTGGTAACGCGTGAGTCGGTCTTTATCCAGTGCTCGCCCATACAGGAGCCATCCTGTGCGTCCTGCGCGGTAGTCCAGAGGCATTACCTCATCACCGCTCAAAGAAAGAGGCAACCCGGGCCAGAGGGAAACCTCATTTGGCAGGTCGCGCCAGGTCAGACTATTTGGCATTGCAGCTCCTGTATAAAGTTATGCCGGTACAAAACAACGCATGAGGCTACCCTGTTGGGAGCGCATCTGGCAACATGCAGTCTGCAAATTTTCAACGGGTGAAATATGGGTAAGGGAAAATTTAAATTCCGACTGCACCGCGCGGTGATTGTGCTGCTTTGTCTGGCGTTGCTGGTAGTGCTGATGCAGGGCGCGTCATGGTTCAGCCAGAACCATCAGAACTCGCGTAATATTCAGATGGAAGAAGTCGCCCGCACGCTGGCCCGCCAGGTGAGCTACTCACTTGCCCCTCTGATGCGCGGTCAGACCCCGGATGAGAGACAAATTACCGCTATTTTACGCAAACTCACCGATAACAGCCGCATCCTCGATGCCAGCGTCTATGATGACGAAGGCGCGCTGATCACTCGCGCAGGCGAAAGTCTGGAGGTTCGCGACCGGCTGGCGCTGGATGGTAAAAAAGCAGGCAGCTACTTTAACCAGCAAATTGTTGAAGATATCACAGGCAAAAATGGTCGTCTGGGCCAACTGCGCATCACGCTTGATACCCACAGGCTGGCAACAGAAGCCAAGCAGGTGGATAACACCACCAATATTCTGCGCCTGATGCTACTGCTGGCGCTGGCCGTCGGCATTGTGCTCACGCGCACGCTGTTGCAGGGCAAACGCACCCGCTGGCAGCAGTCGCCCTATCTGCTCACCGCCAACCGCTCGGTGCAGGAAGATAATGAAGAAACAAAGGATGACGATAAGGCGCGTTAAAGCGCTCTGAACGACACGCGCCCAGCGGCGGGCGCATGTTATGATGCGGGGTCTTGTTATGGAAAGGATCCCACCATGCCCTCACTGCGACTGCTGATTTCCGACTCTCACGATCCCTGGTTTAACCTTGCGGTAGAAGAATGCATTTTCCGCCAGATGCCCGCCACCCAGCGTGTGCTGTTTCTGTGGCGTAATGCGGATACGGTGGTGATTGGCCGGGCGCAAAACCCGTGGAAAGAGTGCAATACCCGGCGCATGGAGGAAGACCACGTGCGCCTTGCCCGGCGCAGCAGCGGCGGCGGTGCGGTCTTCCACGACCTCGGCAACACCTGTTTTACGTTTATGGCGGGCAAGCCGGAGTATGACAAGAGCGTGTCTACCGCCATTGTTATCGACGCGCTGCGCCGCCTGGGCATTAGCGCGTCGGCCTCGGGGCGCAACGACCTGCTCGTTGAAACACCCGAAGGTCCGCGCAAGATTTCCGGCTCGGCCTATCGCGAAACCAAAGACCGAGGCTTTCATCACGGCACGCTGCTGCTGGATGCCGACCTGAGCCGCCTTGCCAACTACCTCAATCCTGATAAGAAAAAATTGCAGGCTAAGGGCATTACGTCTGTACGCGGGCGCGTGACCAATCTGAGCGAACTGCTGCCCGGTGTCACGCACGCGCAGATTTGCGAGGCCGTTGAGAATGCGTTTTTCGACCACTTCGGTGAGCGCGTAGCGCCAGAAGTGATTTCTCCCGATGCCGTACCTGATCTGCCGGGTTTTGCTGAAACCTTTGCCCGCCAGTGCAGCTGGGAGTGGAACTTCGGCCAGGCACCGGCCTTTAGCCACCTGCTGGATGAGCGCTTTACCTGGGGCGGCGTGGAGATTCACTTTGACGTTGAGCGCGGCGTTATCGTGCGCGCTCAGGTATTTACCGACAGCCTGAACCCTGCTCCGCTGGAAGCGCTGGCCGTAGACCTGCACGGCTGCCCCTATCGCAGTGAGGATTTAGCCCAACGTTGCGAGACGCTAGTTGAGGCGTTCCCGGAGCAAACGGCAGAACTCCGTGAATTGGGCGAATGGATGGCACGAGCAGTAAGTTAAACAGACACCCGAATAGAGGAGTAAAGATTACCTTCAACAGCGAGGTCGTTTTATACAGAGCCATTTTGCCTGTACAGGGCAACAGGAGTACTAAACGTTATGAGCATTTCAATATAAACAGAACAGGGTTCATTTTCATAAAAATGGCTGCACTGAAGATAAAGAAATGGCACAACCCTTACCAGACAGCCCTCACGGTAATCGTCACCTCATGAGACAATCTCTCTTTACGCCAACAACGAGCAGGCTGCGGCCCGTGGAGACCAGTGATAAGCAACAAAACAGCCATGCTCTCAACGAATAATCTACAGGAACGTAATGTCCTGTCTTCCTGTAGTAAGTCTGATGTGCTTCACAGATACCAGGACACGAAAAAGGCGATTTTTTAGCCCGAAAGCAGCCTGCCGTCGCAAAAAGACACAGCACTCACTTACGACTGAAAATGCGATTACATTGAAGGCTCGTCACCGCGCCATGAATTAATCATCTTTGAAAGTCCCATTCGGTTATCTGAAAACCTTGTATTACCTGAAGATTGTCTTTTATATCCATAATCAGGTAATGAAACACCACATCTATTCGCTCTTACTGCAATTCCCACCCCTTCATGATCCAAACCTCTCGCTCAAAATCAAATAATTAAACCATAACCCACCATAACAAAAATCAAAACACAACTAACAAAGACATTAACGGGTGATTAAAAAAGGATTAACTCACCATTGAAGAAAGGATAAAAATTCGCCAAATAAAAATCAGACATTTTACCAACCAGATTAAAAATCAAATAATATTAGATTATGCCTAATAATTTTTAAAATTAAAAAATACCACAAAAAATTAACATGGAAATAAAAAGAAGTATATTAAAGTCAATGAAAGATAACACATCAAATGATTGCATCATTTATCTTTCAGGCCCCTCATCATTAGATACACCACTTGACATCCTGGCTTCTACATGTGTTATTGGCGTAAATGGAAGTGTGGGCCATTTGATTGAAAACGCGATACCAGTATTTGCATATGTTGTATGCGACGGTTCTTTCTATAAAAATAGGAAAAACCTGTTTTATAAATATGTCAAATATGCCAGATATACATTTATAAGTGAAAACGTTCTTGAAATGGCTACAGAAGAAGAAAAGCAAACTCTTCTTAAATCATGCTATTTATTAAAAGACCTGTGTAAGTCAAGAGGCGGACCAGGAAGAAAAATAAGATACGGTTTTAAAACACTTACTAATAGTTCAGTATTTATTCAGTGCTCATTCAGCAAAAAAAACAAAATAATTGCCTTTTCAAATGATGTATCACAGGGGCATTTTGGCAGTGCTACAGTTGCATTTACCGCGTTACAAATAGCGATAACTATAGGTTTTGAAAGAATAATATTTTCAGGCCTGGACTTAACGGGGGATTGTAAAAGGTTTTACAATGATGAAAATGAGCAACCGACAAACTTACCTAATGACCTCACCTTCATATTAGATTCATTTTCTTTCGCGAAAGACAAAATAAAAAGCCGCGTGTATAACTTATCAGAAA
This sequence comes from uncultured Enterobacteriaceae bacterium, assembly GCA_966185765.1. GTDB lineage: Bacteria > Pseudomonadota > Gammaproteobacteria > Enterobacterales > Enterobacteriaceae > CBIFVZ01. The sequence continues at coordinate 16,780 of CBIFVZ010000074.1, forward strand.
AAACGGCCATCCCTTATGATCTAATCCCTTATCTTGACAAAAATACATTACTTAACGAATAACCGGGCATTAATTACTTTACCAGACCAAATGCAATCCATCACTTCCACAGCAAACACTGACCTTATAATGTGCGTAATTCATGAGGTAATGATCCACAGGAGATATATTCAAACGCACCAGTAATTAACCTGACAGATCTCACACTGCTTTAACCACCCTATTCTGGCCGTCGTATCATTGACTGATGGCCGCTAACGCCATTACCGGGCGCGTAGTAATTCGCTCCTGTCTGATCCTGTGAACAGATATGTAACGGCTTTCGCTCACTGTACAGTCTATTTCACGATCTTTTTTCATTCTTAATCAAACTGAAACTGAATTTTCACAGCCCAACGACTTCAGTAAAGAGAATTCATTTATGAATATATCATTAGAACACTTTTTTCAGAACGTTGTCCCCTACCTCGTATACAAACTATCTTCTTCATGTCAGTTAGTTTATTTTTGGCAAGGCATAACGCTAATAGCACCAGGCAGACTATATCGTATTAAATAAAAGATAAGTTATAGTGAGGCAAAACAATTCATAACCAACAGCGTTCTGAAAACAAAAAAGGTGTCCATCGGCTAATGCTGGTCACTTAAGGAAATAAGGCTCGATAACTCGAGCCTTCAATGAAGTAAAACAGCGCTGAACCGCTAATTCCTTCGTTTCCCTTGTAAGCATAATGATGAATTCATATTCATTAAATGCTTAAGTGACTGGCAGTAGTCCATTGGCACCCTTTCTTGAGAATAAGCCGCTTACGCCTCTTTATCCCCTAACAGCACTGACTCCAGTGCGATTTTAATCATATCGTTAAACGTGGTCTGGCGTTCTGCCGCCGTGGTCTGCTCATGGGTGCGGATATGGTCAGACACGGTGCAAATCGTCAGCGCCTTCGCGCCAAACTCTGCCGCCACGCCGTAGATACCGGCCGCTTCCATCTCCACGCCCAGAATGCCGTATTTTTCCATCACGTCAAACATCTGCGGGTCCGGCGAATAGAACAGGTCGGCGGAGAACAGATTGCCTACGCGCGCGTCCACGCCCAGCGCTTTGGCCGCGTCCACCGCGTTGCGTACCATGTCAAAATCGGCGATTGCCGCAAAATCATGGTCTTTAAAACGCAGACGGTTCACTTTGGAATCGGTGCAGGCCCCCATACCAATGACCACATCACGCAGCTTCACATCCGGGCGCACCGCGCCGCAGGAACCCACACGGATGATTTTCTTCACACCAAAATCGGTAATCAGTTCTTTGGTATAGATAGAGCAGGACGGAATGCCCATGCCGTGGCCCATCACAGAAAACTTGCGGCCCTTATAAGTACCGGTATACCCCAGCATGCCGCGCACGTTGTTCACTTCACGCACCTCTTCCAGGAAGGTTTCTGCGATATGTTTTGCGCGCAGCGGGTCACCTGGCATCAGTACTACATCAGCGAAATCGCCCATTTCTGCGTTAATGTGTGGCGTAGCCATAGCGTTATCCTTATTCATTTATTCATCTACCAGGCGCTTACAGCGCCCGGGTTCAACTTAAAACATGGCCTTGCCGTACTGCATCTCCGACAGGCCAAAGTATTTCGCCACCGTCTGCCCAATATCAGCAAAGGTCTCGCGCAGGCCAAGTGAGCCAGGGTTGACCTGCGGGCCGTAGACCAGCACCGGAATATGCTCACGAGTGTGATCGGTGCCTTTCCAGGTCGGATCGCAGCCGTGGTCGGCGGTGAGAATGAGGATATCCCCCTCTTCAACCAGTGCCATCAACTCCGGCAGGCGGCGGTCAAACAGCTCAAGCCCGGCGGCGTAGCCTGCCACATCGCGGCGATGGCCCCAGCTGGAGTCAAAATCAACGAAGTTGGTAAAGACGATTGTGTTGTCACCCGCCGCCTTCATTTCAGCGAGCGTGGCGTCAAACAGCGCGTCAAGGCCCGTGGCCTTCACTTTTTTGGTGATGCCAACGTTGGCGTAGATATCGGCAATCTTACCCACGGACACCACTTCGCCCTGCTTCTCGTCTACCAGCTTTTTCAGCACCGTGGCCGACGGCGGCTCCACCGCCAGGTCGTGACGGTTTCCGGTGCGCTGGAAGTTACCTGCCTTGTCGCCCACAAACGGACGCGCAATGACGCGGCCAATGTTATAGCCACCTTCCGTCAGCTCTTCACGGGCAATCTCACACAGTTCGTAGAGTCGCTCCAGACCGAAGGTCTCTTCATGACAGGCAATCTGGAATACCGAGTCGGCGGAGGTGTAGAAAATCGGCTTGCCGGTTTTCATGT
>CBIFVZ010000075.1:0-17978 GCA_966185765.1 uncultured Enterobacteriaceae bacterium
AAGACGGTCATCTGATCGTTAACGGTAAAAAAATCCGTGTTACCGCTGAGCGTGATCCGGCTAACCTGAAATGGAACGAAGTTGGTGTTGACGTTGTTGCTGAAGCAACTGGCCTGTTCCTGACTGACGAAACCGCTCGCAAACACATCACTGCTGGTGCGAAAAAAGTTGTTCTGACTGGCCCGTCCAAAGACAACACTCCGATGTTTGTTAAAGGCGCTAACTTTGACAAATACGAAGGCCAGGACATCGTTTCTAACGCTTCCTGCACCACTAACTGCCTGGCACCGCTGGCGAAAGTTATCAACGACAACTTCGGTATCATCGAAGGTCTGATGACCACTGTTCACGCAACCACCGCGACTCAGAAAACCGTTGATGGCCCGTCTCACAAAGACTGGCGCGGCGGCCGTGGCGCGGCTCAGAACATCATCCCATCTTCTACCGGTGCTGCTAAAGCAGTAGGTAAAGTACTGCCAGAACTGAATGGCAAACTGACGGGTATGGCGTTCCGCGTTCCAACTCCTAACGTATCCGTTGTTGACCTGACCGTTCGTCTGGAAAAAGCTGCTTCTTACGAAGAAATTAAGAAAGCAATCAAAGCTGCTTCCGAAGGCGCAATGAAAGGCGTTCTGGGTTACACCGAAGACGACGTTGTATCTACCGATTTCAACGGCGAAGTGTGCACTTCCGTGTTCGATGCTAAAGCAGGTATCGCACTGAACGACAACTTCGTTAAACTGGTTTCCTGGTACGACAACGAAACTGGCTACTCTAACAAAGTACTGGATCTGATCGCTCACATCTCCAAATAAGGCGAGCTGAGTTTCAGATTCATCAAGGGCGACTTCGGTCGCCCTTTTTTATATCTGCCTACCCGCACTTACGGTCTTCAATACAGAGGATGCGCTGATGATTGCTAAGATTTTTGACCTGCCGACTCAGGAAGAACTCACTCCATCGCTTACCCGCCGCCAGATGGGCGAGCTGGAGATTCTGGTAGTTGACCATCCTGCAGTGCGCGCAGCCGTTGCGCTACAGGGCGCTCACCTGCTCGGCTGGAAACCACAGGGCGAAGAAGAGGTGCTGTGGCTCAGTGACAAAACGGCATTTGCCAACGGTAAGGCCATCCGCGGTGGTGTCCCGCTGTGCTGGCCGTGGTTTGGACCGGCAAGTGAAGAAGGCCTACCCGCACACGGCTTTGCCCGCAACCTGCCCTGGAGCCTCGACGCCTATCAGGAAACCGACGACGGCGTGGTGCTGACGCTGGCGCTGGAAACCAGCGTGGAAACCCGCCGCCTGTGGCCACACGACTTTACGCTGTATGCCCGTTTTCGTCTCGGTAAAACCTGCGAAATCGAGCTGGAAGCCCACGGTGAGTTTGACTCTACCGCAGCACTGCACAGCTATTTCAACGTTGGCGATATCAGCCAGGTTAAGGTTAGCGGCCTGGGTAAGCGCTATCTGGATAAAGTGGCTGGCGGTGAAGGTGAACTACATGATGGCGTAGAAACCTTCCCGGACAGAACCGATCGCGTTTATCTGGAGCCTGAAGCCTGTAGCCTGATTCACGACCCTCGATTTGGGCGCGTGATTGAAGTCGTGCACCATCATCACAGCAACGTAGTAGGCTGGAACCCCGGCCCGGCGCTCTCTGCCAGCATGGGCGACATGCCGGATGACGGCTATAAAACCTTTGTCTGTGTCGAAACAGCGGCTATCAGCGTGCCACAAAAAACACGTTCAGAAATGCCGTCCCGTCTGTCGGTTACGCTGCGCGTGGCGAAAAAAGGCTGATTGATGTGTCTTTTCATGCCGGTCGGGTACGTTTGACCGGCATCTGTTCCCATACTTACCTTTACTGCCAGCAGCCGCGAACAAAAAACATCACGACTTCGCACACGTGCTGTCTGGCACGCAATGAATATTGTCAGAACATCCCTCACACTACATCAAGCGGCGTTGCCCTGCCCGGTGCAGGAAAAGCGGCATCCAGCTGCGCCAGTGTCTCGTCACTAAGTCTGATCCCCAGCGCTGTCGCATTTTGCTGCACGTGTTCTACGCTTGCGGCTTTCGGAATGGCGACGACGCCTGGACGACGAATCACCCACGCCAGCAGCAGTTGAGCAACACTGATACCCTGCGACCGCGCCAGTTCGTTTAACAGCGGATGGGTAAACAGCTTATCGCGTAACCTGCCGCCCTGCGCCAGCGGGCAGTAAGCCATCACAGGCAGCTGTTGTTGCCCACACCAGGCCAGCAGATCGTGTTCAATACCGCGTGAGGCGAGATGATAGAGCACCTGATTAGTTGCGCATTCCTGCCCACCATCAACCTGCCACAACGCCTGCATTGCCTGTTTGTCAAAATTTGACACGCCCCAGCGGCGAATTTTGCCCTGCGCTATCAGCGTGTTCATCAGTTCTACCGTTTGCGCCAGCGGGATATCACCAGGCCAGTGCAACAGGTATAGATCCAGATAATCGGTACCCAACCGGCGCAGGCTCGCCTCACAAGCAGCAATGCCACGACTGCCGCCCGCATTCCAGGGATAAATTTTGGAGACCAGATAGACTTGTTCACGTCGTGCGCGAATGGCTTCACCCACTACGCTCTCGGCACCGCCGTCGGCGTACATTTCAGCGGTATCAATCAGCGTCAGTCCGCAGTCAATACCCGCCTGTAACGCCTGTACCTCTGCCCTACGCTGTTGAGCGTTCTCTCCCATATACCAACTGCCCTGCCCGATGGCCGGTACAGCACTGTTACCGGGGAAAAAAACCGTTCTGTCTGTCATCACTTTCTCCTGGGACCATAAAAAACGGGGCGTTCATCGCCCCGTTTGTTCTGCCACACAGTTATCAGAAACTGTAAGTTACGCCAGTCAACACAATGCCGCTCCAGGACGTATCCACCATCGGGCTGTCTTTAACTTCGCTGCCCAGGTGAATATAGCGCCCCATACCGTAAATGCTCCAGCTGTCGTTGAGCGCGTAGTTCACCGTCAGCTCAAGGTATGGGTTCCAGTCACTGTCTGCGTTATAGCGGTTAACGCCAGTACGTGCAGACTCGCTACGGCTCACGCCATAATAGTAGTCGTTCTGGTTTTCGCTGTTCCAAGTCGCACCAATACCCGGCACGATAGCCAGAGCACCGTTGGTGTAGCGATAAAGCCAGGCCAGATCCCAGCTGATACCATTGCTCTCACCCAGTACATCGCCGCCCAGTATGGTACGCAGGAAGCCGTACTGGGTATAGTGGGCGTAAGACAGCCCCGCCATCATGGTTGATTTACGGCGGTCCAGTTGACGCAGCGCGCGGTCATCGCTGTCTTTCGGACGAAAATGCAGCGGACTGTACCAGGCCGTCACCGACAGTTTGTCGGTCTTATCATTCCATAAGTAATAGCCCGCGTTAAAACCGCGGAAATAAAAATCCTCCCCTTCATAACCAATGATTGGCGCAGGGTAGACTTTGGTATCCACACCTTTATAAGGGAAGCTTTCCACCAGTGCCGCCGCTCCGAGCGACCACTGGCCTTCTGCATAAGCCGAATTCATGGCGCCTGCAGTCAGAGCAGCCAGTGCGAAAATTTTGAATTTGGTCACAATATGCTCAATCCTTTAATCTAATAATCAGCGAGCGCAGTGTAGCACTCGGCCCTCTCATCCTGGCACATTTACTTCTTTTAGAACCCACGAAAACCTTACAACATTGCTGCTTATATTTACACAATGACAATGATTATGTGACAACGCGGTGAATTCTGTTCCCCCTGCGGGCTGCAACAGAACATATCGCTGTATGAGTTATTGATATGTCATTGAAATTTATTCAGGGCCAGATGCAAGTTTTATAAATACATCTACGCTTAAGTTTAGAAGGTGCTAAATGTTGAAGGCAGCCAGGCGGCACGTGGGCTGTCCTCTCAGAAGACGTCTTCCGGGAGCCTCCACTATTCATATGAACGGCTCTTATCACCTGTGCTAAAAACGAAGGACGGCATGCCATGAATATATTCGATCACTATCGCCAGCGCTATGAAGCTGCCAAGGACGAAGAGTTCACACTGCAGGAATTTCTTACCGTTTGCCGGCAAGATCGCAGTGCCTATGCCAACGCGGCAGAGCGGCTACTGATGGCTATCGGTGAGCCAGTCATGATCGATACGGCTCTGGACCCGCGGCTGTCCCGTCTCTTTTCAAACCGGGTTGTGGCACGCTATCCGGCCTTTGAAGAGTTTTATGGAATGGAAGAGGCCATTGAGCAGATTGTGTCTTATCTCAAGCACGCGGCTCAGGGGCTGGAGGAGAAGAAACAGATCCTGTATCTGCTGGGGCCGGTAGGCGGTGGTAAATCCTCTCTTGCCGAGCGCCTTAAAGCGCTGATGCAGCGGGTGCCGATTTATGTCCTGAGCGCTAACGGTGAGCGTAGCCCGGTTAATGACCACCCGCTGTGTCTGTTCAACCCGCAAGAAGACGCACAGATTCTGGAGAAAGAATACAACATCCCGACTCGCTACCTCGGCACCATTATGTCGCCGTGGGCGGCCAAGCGTCTGCATGAGTTCGGTGGTGACATTACGAAATTCCGCGTCGTTAAAGTCTGGCCGTCCATCCTTGAACAAATCGCTATCGCCAAAACCGAGCCTGGTGATGAAAACAACCAGGATATCTCGGCGCTGGTGGGCAAAGTGGATATCCGCAAGCTCGAAAACCACGCCCAGAACGATCCGGATGCCTACGGCTATTCCGGTGCGCTGTGTCGAGCTAACCAGGGGATTATGGAATTCGTCGAGATGTTTAAAGCACCCATTAAGGTGCTGCATCCGCTGCTGACGGCAACCCAGGAAGGTAACTATAACGGCACAGAGGGTATCTCCGCCCTGCCGTTTAACGGCATCATTCTCGCGCACTCCAACGAATCGGAATGGGTACAATTCCGTAATAACAAAAACAATGAGGCGTTCCTCGACCGTGTTTACATCGTCAAGGTACCTTATTGCCTGCGGATTTCTGAAGAGATCAAAATCTACGAGAAACTGCTTAACCACAGTGAACTGACGCATGCCCCGTGCGCACCTGGCACACTGGAAACGCTGGCACGTTTCTCCATTCTCTCGCGTCTTAAAGAGCCAGAAAACTCCAGCATCTACTCTAAAATGCGGGTGTATGACGGCGAAACATTGAAAGACACTGACCCAAAAGCCAAATCGTACCAGGAATACCGCGACTACGCCGGTGTGGACGAAGGCATGAACGGGCTGTCTACGCGCTTTGCCTTTAAAATTCTCTCCCGTGTGTTCAACTTTGACCATGTGGAAGTGGCGGCAAACCCGGTACATCTGTTCTTCGTACTGGAGCAGCAAATTGAGCGCGAGCAGTTCCCACAGGAGCAGGCGGAGCGTTATCTTGAGCACCTTAAAGGCTACCTTATCCCGAAATACGCCGAGTTTATCGGTAAAGAGATTCAGACGGCCTATCTGGAATCTTACTCAGAGTACGGTCAGAACATTTTTGACCGCTATGTCACTTATGCCGACTTCTGGATTCAGGATCAGGAATATCGCGACCCGGACACCGGACAGTTGTTTGACCGCGAAGCCCTGAACGCTGAACTGGAGAAAATTGAGAAACCCGCAGGCATCAGCAATCCGAAGGATTTCCGTAACGAAATCGTCAACTTCGTGCTGCGCGCCCGTGCTCAGAACAACGGCCGTAACCCGAACTGGACCAGCTACGAGAAACTGCGCACGGTTATTGAGAAGAAAATGTTCTCGAATACCGAGGAGCTGTTGCCGGTGATTTCGTTTAACGCCAAAACCTCCACCGACGAGCAGAAAAAGCACGACGATTTTGTCGACCGTATGATGGAGAAAGGCTATACCCGCAAGCAGGTGCGTCTGCTGTGTGAATGGTATCTGCGCGTGCGTAAATCGTCGTAAGACAAACGCAGCAGCCGGGCAGCGGCTCATTGCTGCCCGGCGTTAACAGGTGCCGCGAGCGCTTCGCGGCACCTGTGCACCGGGCACAAGCTGTTGGGGGGAATTATGTCCTATTTCATTGACCGACGTCTGAACGGCAAAAATAAAAGCACGGTTAACCGCCAGCGCTTTTTGCGCCGTTATAAGACCCAGATTAAACAGTCTATCTCCGGGGCCATTAACAAACGTTCAGTGACTGACGTAGACAGCGGTGAATCGGTCTCAATCCCGCATGACGACATCAGTGAGCCGATTTTTCACCAGGGCCGTGGCGGTCTGCGCCATCGCGTTCATCCAGGCAACGATCACTTTGTGCAAAATGACCGCATTGAGCGCCCACAAGGCGGCGGCGGTGGGTCTGGCGGCGGCCAGGGCCAGGCTAGCCCCGACGGTGAAGGCCAGGACGAGTTTGTCTTTCAGATTTCCAAAGACGAATATCTCGACCTGCTGTTTGAAGATTTGGCACTCCCGAATCTGAAGAAAAATCAGCAGCGACAGCTCACTGAGTACAAGACCCATCGTGCAGGCTTCACCGCCAATGGTGTTCCGGCCAACATCAGCGTTGTGCGCTCGCTGCAAAACTCACTGGCGCGCCGCACCGCCATGACGGCTGCACGGCGGCGCGAGTTGCGTGAGCTTGAGGAGGCGCTTGAGCAAGTCGCTCGCAGCGAACCGGCACAGCTGCTTGAAGAAGAACGGCTGCGTAAGGAGATAATTGAACTGCGTGAGCGCATTGCTAAAGTGCCGTTTATCGACACCTTCGATTTGCGTTACAAAAATTATGAAAAACGCCCGGAGCCATCGAGCCAGGCGGTGATGTTCTGCCTGATGGACGTTTCCGGTTCAATGGACCAGGCGACAAAGGATATGGCTAAACGCTTTTATATTCTGCTGTACCTGTTCCTAAGCCGCACTTACAAAAACGTGGAAGTGGTGTATATCCGCCATCACACGCAGGCAAAAGAGGTCGATGAGCACGAGTTCTTCTACTCGCAGGAAACGGGCGGCACCATTGTCTCCAGCGCACTCAAACTGATGGACGAGGTTGTGCAAGCGCGCTATGACCCGGCTCAGTGGAATATCTATGCCGCCCAGGCTTCCGATGGCGATAACTGGGCCGATGACTCGCCGCTGTGTCACGAGATTCTGGCGAAAAAATTGCTGCCCGTGGTGCGTTACTACAGTTATATCGAAATCACCCGTCGCGCCCACCAGACGCTGTGGCGCGAATATGAACATCTGCAGGCTAAATACGATAACTTTGCCATGCAGCACATCCGCGACCAGGAAGATATTTACCCGGTGTTCCGCGAGCTATTCCAGAAGCAGGCAAGCGACGCGTAGGGCTATACCAAAGACAGCCGCCACGGCGGTTGTCTTTACTGCCTGGTGGCGGCTCACGCCAGCGTACCCACGGTGTCTTATACGGCCCGTGAAACGGTCACCGCCACAGCAACAAACCATTACCCCCATCAGACGCGCGTGTCATAAAACCTACCGGCCCACATCAGGGGCGAGAGCTGCCCTTTTACACAACAGACAATAAAATTTCGCGCCAGCCAGAATGCCGTCCCGGATATGCCAGCGCCATGCCACAAAACACATAATAATCCTCCATGAACTGCATTATTCTTGTGACTTATTAATACGCTACAACACGCAGGAGCACGTGATGACCGACGCTACCCTTACCGATATCCACCAGCAGCTTCTCGACCTGCTCACGCGCGAGAACGCCCGTTTTCGCTTCATGGAGCATGAACCCGTTGGTAAATGTGAGGCAGTGTCTGAACTTCGCGGTACGGCGCTCGGTCAGGGCGCGAAGGCGCTGGTATGCAAGATAAAGGGCAACGGTGTTAACCAGCATGTGCTGGCGATTCTGGCGGCAGACCAACAGGCGGATCTTGCGAAAATCGCCGCCCACATCGGCGGGCTGCGGGCCTCACTGGCAAGTCCTGCGGAGGTAGATGCGCTTACCGGCTGTGTCTTTGGCGCTATCCCGCCGTTTAGCTTTCACAGTGCGCTCAAGCTGGTGGCCGACCCGCTGTTGTTTGAGCGTTTTGATGACATTGCCTTTAACGCCGGACAATTGGATAAATCCATTATCCTTAACGCCCAGGACTATCTGCGCATAGCGCAACCGGAGCTGGTGGCTTTTCGCCGTGTAACGCCAGAGAGCTAACGCTGCCCATCGGTTCACCCGGCCACTCGCTTGTGTCGGGTGAATGTGGTGCCTGCGGGCATCATCCTGGTGGTAAGCGTGTGATACCTCCGGGTCCACAGCGTTTCTCATGCGCATGCCCAAATCCCGGTGTTAACCGCTAAAAAAGATCGCCGTCACACGCTGCTCACGCTTAAAGTAGCGTAGAGCGCGGGTAGTCATCGCGCAGCAAACATAACCGGCTCACCTTTTCTGGCAGGGATTCACACCATGTTCGACAGCACGCTCCTGATACTGCTGGCGCTGGCCGCGCTGGGCTTTATCAGCCATAACACCACCGTCGCTATCTCCATTCTGGTACTCATCATTGTGCGGGTAACGCCACTCAGTCATTTCTTCCCGTGGATTGAAAAACAGGGACTGACCGTTGGGATAATTATTCTGACCATTGGCGTCATGGCGCCGATTGCCAGCGGTAATTTGCCGCCATCGACGCTGTATAGCGCCTTTCTGAACTGGAAATCCCTGGTCGCCATTGCCGTAGGCGTTCTCGTTTCCTGGCTTGGCGGACGCGGTGTGACGCTAATGAGCAGCCAGCCATCGCTGGTGGCTGGCCTGTTGGTGGGCACTGTACTGGGCGTAGCACTGTTTCGCGGTGTGCCGGTCGGCCCGCTGATTGCCGCAGGCCTGGTGTCGCTTATTGTCGGCAGGCAATAACCTTGCTTTGAATCAGACCCGGAGTCGCCCCTGGTAGTTACGGGCATCACCGTAAGGTGATATAGCGGTGATATTGTCGCTGATATGCGCTACAGCTCGATACTCTCCCGGTTTGAGCGCAATAACGCTATTACCCACCCGCCGTTTCCTGGGTCGAAGCGAGCCAGCGTCCCGGGGTCTGTCCCAGTCCATTTTTAAACATGGTAATAAACGCCGTTGTGGAATCGTAGCCCAGCGCCTGCGCCACCTGCTGTACTGACTGTCCTTCAATCAGATAACGCAGCGCGATAATCAGTTGCAACTGCTGGCGCCAGCGCCGAAAACTGAGGCCCGTCTCTTTGATTACCAGGCGCGCCAGACTGCGTTCACTCATTGCCAGGTGCGAGGCCCATTGCGCCAGGGTGCGTCGGTTATGCGGTTCAGTGGCGATAAACGTCGCCATGCCACGAATCTTCGCATTATCAGAGACCGGCAGATGTAACCCCTCCACCGGTTGAATTGGCAGCTCATCAAACAGTACCTGAATCAACCGCTGTGTAGGCGGGCAAGGCGCTAACGCCGTATTACGCTGCGCCAGCGTCAGAATCAGCTCACGCACCAGTGGTGAAATTTTTAGTGTGCAGCAGCGCTCAGGCATCCTGACAGCACCGGGTTCAATAAACAAAAAGCACAAACGTGCGTTGGCAGTAACACGATTAATGTGGGGCATCAGCCCCGGGATCCATACCGCATGCTGAGGTGGCACCATCCACATCGCCTTATCCACCTCACAGGTGATGCCACCATGCAACGCCAGAATCAGCTGTCCTTTGCGGTGATGATGACGAGCCACCTCCCGGTCACGTTCATGCACACGGATATGAAATGCCACAGCTGGCGCGGTGTTGCTGTCGGGATCGTACCCGGCCAGCTCCAGGTCTTGCTCCATATTTTGTCCGAATTTAGCGATAAACTGTCATTTTAGCTCGTTTATTAACAACTTATGAAGCGTTACCCTGCGTGCATTGTTCTGGAATGGATTATTTATGCATAACGTTACTTCAACGAGCACGCATGAGCGCTGGCTGATGCTGCTTGCTATCCTCACTACCGCCACGGCACTACGCGCGACATTTACCGGCGTGGCACCGCTTCTGGATGACATTCGCGGCGCATTCGGCCTTTCGACTGCCCAGACGGGTCTGCTCACCACACTGCCGCTGCTGGCCTTTGCGGTTATCGCCCCCCTGGCAGCAGGCGTTGCACGCCGTATCGGCATGGAGCGCAGCCTGTTTGCCGCAATGGTGTTGATTTGCCTGGGCGTTGTCCTGCGCTCAAGCGGATTTGAAGCCTCACTGTGGCTGGGTACGCTGATTATCGGCTGCGGGATTGCCTTTGGTAACGTGCTGCTGCCAGGGCTTATCAAACGTGATTTCCCGGGGCACGTTGCACGCCTGACGGGAGCTTATTCGCTGACGATGGGCATCGCTGCCGCCGTTGGCTCCGCGCTGATGGTGCCGCTCGCCGTTTACGGTTTTGGCTGGCGCGGAGCACTACTGGCGCTGGCAATTTTCCCACTTCTGGCGCTGCTGTTATGGTTACCCGGGCTGCGTAAAAGTCAGAGCGCTACGCTGTCTGGCAACGTGGTCTCTCAGGGGCGCAAGCTATGGCGCTCGCTGCTTGCCTGGCAGGTGACGCTGTTTCTGGGACTGAATTCGCTGGTCTATTACGTGGTGACAGGCTGGCTACCGGCAATCCTTGTCAGTCAGGGTATGAGCGCGGCACAGGCCGGTTCACTGCACGGGTTGATGCAACTTGCAACCGCAGCGCCAGGGTTGTTTATTGGCTTGCTGTTGGCGCGGCTCAGGGATCAGCGCGCTATTGCCGCTTTGGTTGCCCTGCTGTGTGCCGCCAGCGCACTCGGACTATGGCTTGTCCCTGACCTTGCGTTACTGTGGGTTATCGTCTTTGGCTTTGGCTGTGGCGCCACCATGATTCTGGGGCTGACGTTTATCGGCCTGCGCGCCACCTCTGCACACCAGGCGGCGGCAATGTCCGGCATGGCCCAGAGCATTGGCTATCTACTGGCGGCCTGCGGGCCGCCAGTAATGGGGAAAATTCACGATATCCATCACAACTGGGGCTTACCACTGCTGGCCGTTGCGCTGATTTCTCTGGCGATGGCCTGGGCAGGCGCCTGCGCCGGACGTGACCGTGAGATTGACGCCGTTGCTGGCACCACCTAGCCCTGCCGGGCATTAGCGGCACGTAATAGCGCATGCACCAACGGCACCGGGCGGCCATCCAGCGCCGCCCTTTCCGGCTGAAACAGCGTGGCAACAAAAAACGGATGCCCGCTCAACTCTACGCCACGAACCTCACCTTCTTCGTCCCAGGCTGAAACTTTCATTGCAGAGTGCTCCAGTTCGCGGGCAAAATCCTCCTGTACGCCGTAGCTACAGCTGTAAGCTTCTGTGATTTCATCCCGGCCCCAGGCGCGCCACAGCAGCGTATTTGGCCGCAGCTCAATGCGGTGCCCTTCTCCTGCAAGCGAGCAGGACAATGGCGTGATAACCATCGTGCCACTACTGTCGTTCTCAGCATGGGCCGCGTCGCCAACGCCCATCACATTACGGGCAAACTCCAGCACCGCGTGCTGAAAGCCACCACAGGTGCCAAGAAACGGCAAAGCATTTTCACGCGCGAAACGAATGGCGCGCAGCGCGCCTGCGGTATTCTGGTAAGGGCTGGCAGGCACTACCCAGATAGCATCATAACCTTTCAACCTACTGTCATCAGTGATATCGCCAGTCGCCAGCCAGTGCTGCTCAACCGGCAGTTCCAGCACCACGGCGGCATCATCAATTGCCAGCGGAATAGCCTTATGAGCGGCGACATCAGGGTTATAATCACCAACAAGCGCAATACGGATGGGATGCCTCATGAGCGTTCCTTAGAAATATGACAAGGGAAGTGAGCGTAGCTGGCCGCTAAGTAGACCGCAATAACCCAGACAGGAGAAATCATGATCCAGTGCAAACGCGTATATGAAGCCCCGGCAGAAAACGACGGCTATCGGGTATTGGTTGATCGCCTGTGGCCGCGCGGCATTAAAAAAAGCGACCTGGTTTACGACGAGTGGTGTAAAGATATTACGCCATCAACAGCACTGCGTAAGGCTTTCCATGCGCAAACGCTGGATTTTGCCCACTTCAGCGAGGCATACCGCGCCGAGCTGGATACGCATGTTGATGAAATAAAAAAACTGGCACAGATAGGTCATGAACGAACACTGACACTGCTTTATGGCGCACGCGACACACAGCAAAATCATGCGCTGGTGCTGGCCGACTATCTGCGCCACATAACGCTATAGTTTACGCAGCAGACGCGCCGGATTCCCGGCATAAATACCGCGTTCGGTAATATCGCGCGTAACCACGCTGCCCGCGCCAATCACCGCCCCTGCGCAGATGCTCACTGCCAGTACCGTTGCGCCACTGCCAATGCTGACGCCATTGCCGATAGTGGTGCGCCCCCAGTGGTTTGGATCTGCGTCCGGGGCACCATCACGAAACAGGTCGTTTGCGAACATAACGCCGTGGCCAATAAAGCAGTCTTCACCAATGGAGACATATTCACAGATAAAGCTGTGGGACTGTACTTTAGTGCGTGCGCCTAAGGTCGTGTTTTTCTGAATTTCGACAAACGGCCCCACAAACACCTCATCGCCCAGCGTGCAGCCATACAGATTGCAGGGCTGTACCAGAGTAACGTGTTGCCCCATCACCACATCGCGGATAGCGATTTCGCGTACTGGCACAGATGGCTCCTTTTCACTTAGCGCATGCAGAGGATATCGTGCGCCTGCGGCATGGCGGTTTATCAAGCGGCATCAGATAGCTGGCACGTACAAACGCAAAACCTGGCTCACCACCAAACGTCATGACGTCGCCAGTAACCAACCATAGCGGGCGGGCGCTGCTTTGCGGCATACGGGTAACCACACCGTTGACCGGATTAATGAACTGCTCTCCAGGGTAATACAGCCCAAACAACTCTACCGTTTTACCTATATTGCTACGTCCGGCAGCAGTATGTGCGCCGGTGATCAAGGCTGTAGTACCGGGTTTTAACTGATTCATGACATGCTCCTGACGACGATAGCGCCGCGATAAGAACACTGCGGAAAGAAAAAGTAAACACTTTCAGATTAACCCTGGCAACATAGCGGCACTGCCAGCCAGACGGGATACGACTATACTCACATTACCGCGCACGGACGGAGAGCCTTCATGCCTCTATCTCTGATAAGTGTTGATCATATTCACGTCTATGTTCCCGATATCAGCGAGGCGTTACGCTGGTACCAACAAATGCTGAACTTTACGCCCAACGAAAAACTGCGTCACTGGTATGACGAGGGTGGCCCGCTAACGCTGTGTAACGGCAGCGTGGCATTGGCGTTGTTTGAGCGCCCGGACAAAGGCCCGGGTCATACTGTGGCGTTTCGCGTCAACGGTAGCGCATTTGTTGAAGCAATGGCTCACCTGCAGCGCCAGAATATTGCCTTTACCGGCACCGACCACCGCCTGACATGGTCATTGTATTTCAGTGATCCCTGGGGAAATCCCTGGGAAATCACTACCTGGGATTATCATGAAGTGCAAAACGTACTGGCAGCGCGCCCGGTATTCACTTAGCCATTGACGGATGATCCCGGCTCCAGAGCGTCCACTCATCCACCACCTCGCCACTGGGCAATTTACACGCCGAGTGAACGCCCTGGGGTGTTTGCACGGGAACCTTCGTTCCCCCTTTTTGCTCACAATAAAGATAAACCGGATTCATCCCCTCATGTGGCGGCTCCGGAGCATCCCGCCCCTGCTGCGCACAACCGGCAATGAGCAGCGCACCTGACACAACCAGATAATATTTCATCGATTTTCCTCTACATTTATCGACTGTTATTGCAAGCATCATCTGCAAACACCTGGCCCACGAGAAAACTCCATAATTCCTCCATTATCCCTGCATTATTGAAGCCTATATTGTTTCTGTTCTCGCGGAACTCCGCAGATCATCATTCCATAATCAATGAGTTGACTTTCAGCGATACACGCCCCCGTGTATCGCTTTTTTTTACCCACGCATTTTGTCACGCGAACCACGCCTCTCCCAGGATGCCAGTAGCTGCCCTGTTGCGTTCATCCATCCATTAAACAGCGTTTTTACCCAGTCACGAGATAAAAGCCACGTCAATAATGCCGAGATAACCAGCGCAACGGTGAGCGCTTGCCAGGTCTCAGGTAGTCGCTGAATCTGCGACCAGAGCAGATATTTCACCAGTAAACCGTGCAAACCATAAATAAACAGTGTGCGCGTCCCGATATGGGCGAGAAAGCGTGCTCGCCATGCCAAGGCGCAAAAGCCATAAACACAGGCAATCGCCAGCGCATAGTAGCCCAGCCGCAGGGCTATGCCCTCGCGCATACTGTAGTCCAGCCCTGGCTGTGGTGTACTGCCATAGAGCATAACGGTGCTAAAAAAGCGGCTACAGACAAAGCCCAGTGCCATAATAACCACGCCTGACAGTGCCGCGCGTGGTGTAAAGCAATGACCCAGATTAAACACTCCAGACCCCGATGCCAGCGCGCCCGCAATAAAGAACGGGAAGTAGATAAACGTGCGCATCACTCCAAACGCGTAACCGTCAAAATCAAGCTGCGATATCGCCAGGGCAACCATAACCGAAAATAGTAGCGGCATTCGCAGACGCATAAATAACGGTGTCAGTAACTTCCAGAAAATCAGGCTCCAGAGATACCAGAGGATCCAGTTTGGTGCACCGCCATGCAGGTAACCTGAAGCCCTGTGATTGAGCAACAGCTCCACCAGTTCATAAAGTACGCTTAATGCCAGAAAGGGAATAATTATCCGATAAAAAACTGCCTGAAAGTCCACCGCGAAGCGGTCCTTTATCACATAACCATTGAGGAAAATAAACGCTGGCATATGAAACAAATAGAGAAAATTATAGAGTCGGGCGAGTACTGGCAACTGCGCTGTGGTGGTTTCAATCATATGCCCAAATACAACAAGAAAGATAAGGCACCCTTTAATACTGTCCAGCCGGTTATCGCGTAATGCCATATTCACCCTTTCACTTTTACGGACCTTTTCTTACCCTGGCATAAGGTGCAGGTGTTTTCACGACGGTGGGTTCTGAAAAACGGGCGTAAAAAAACCCGGACGATCCGGGCTTTGTTTTATTGTGAGCAATCAGAACACACCAAATGGATATTCCACATAAACGCGGATTTCATTGCCACTGGTGTTATAGTTGCTGGTCGCATCATTTACGCGTAGCACGGAGTAACGCACCTTAAACTTCAGGTCCTTCGCCAGCCCGTCCATGACGCGGTATTGCAGCTGATTGAACAGCTCGCGCTCTTTACCATCGTTGCCAGTTGGGGTCTTAATGTTATCGCCATAAACGTAGGCAATATCCCAGCTCAGCCCCTGCAGACCCAGACCGCTCAGATCGAGCGAGTAAGCCGCCTGCCAGGAACGCTCGTCCTGGGCATTGAAATCCGACCAGTAAGAGTTCGCCAACCAAATGGTATTGCCGCCGTCACCCACGCCGCCCTGGTCACGATACCAGCCGTAGTTATAGCCAGTACTACCGGTACTCTGCTGATATGCCAGTTTGAAGGTGTGAATGTCCCAGATATAGCTGGCAGCCAGGCTCCAGATGGTGTTGCTGCGCCCGGTATCCAGGCTCTGCGCATAGTCTTTATCAAGGCGCGAATTATAACCGTTGAAATCCAACACCAACTGCTGTCGCGTGGAGAACGGCTGTTTGTAGTTGAGGTTCAGATACTGTTTATTCAGCACATCTTCAACGCGAGAGGCATAAAACGCCGCACTGAACTGGTCGTTGAACTGATAGCTCGCCCCGCCGAAGGTCAGACTGTCGAGTCCGCTGTTATGTCTGTCGTTACTCTTACGCTGCTCATCAGTGAAATAACCGGCGTTCACTTCCAGACCATCGATCTCTTTTGAGGTCAGCATGAAACCGGTGTAAGTTTCATAAAGCAGACGCGAGGTGTCCGCATTGATGACTGGCAGAGCTGGCAACTGGGTGCCATAGCTCAGCTCGGTATCAGAAATACGCATTTTCGCGCGTGCGCCGAATTTTGCCAGCTGCGACCTCGCCTTTCCGTCGTTATCCTGGGCAAAGAAATCGATACCGCCCGCACCGCTGCGTCCGCGGCCACCATCAAGACGCACGCCGTACTGTGCAATACCGTCCACACCAAAACCGACAACGCCCTGAGTGTAGCCGGACTCAAAATTGGCGATGAAACCCTGGCCCCATTCGGCACGCGTGCGCACGCCGGGCGCTTTGTAGTCACGATTGATGTAGGCATTGCGCAACAACACATCCATATGGCTGTCGTCGATGAACCCCTGGCTCTGCGACTGGCTGCTCGCCATTGCCTGCGTTGCGCTCAATAAACCCAACGCGATTACCGATAAGCTTTTCTTCACTGTCTTAATACCCTGTCTGATTATTATGTTTCAGGCGCATGCCTGGCTCGCGATAGTAGCGTGAATAGCAAAGCTCTCGCTTTAACAATTTGTGACATTTCGACACCGATTGCACGTGGTTTAACCGTTTTTCCGGCTAATACGGGTATATATTGCTCAAAAGCATCATTAAGTGATAAACAGCAGGCAACGGCAAGGGGATATAGAGAAAAAAATGGCGTCCCGGTAGCTGGGACGCCAGAGGCGTATTCTCTGCGAAGTTCTTATTATTACAGTACTCCTGTCGCCAGAAACGATAACCTGAAGCAAAGTAATAAACCATACTCATTAAGTAGCTACTCCTTGTGTGAGAATGCTACTTAAGAAAATTCTGACACCGTGCTATACGCTGTTCATTTATCCCACAACCTCAGTATTGTCAGGAATCAGTCGATAGCCATCCGTTGAAAACCCATTGGGGAAAAATATGGTATCAAGACACAGCACAACAGGAAGGTTGTGTCCCAGCAACTCAACAAACAGATCGATATATTTTTTTTCAGACACAGTCAAATGTTCTACACAATCCTCCCCTATTTCACTGCACGCCCAACTGACCGGAAAATCCACACCATTGACCTGCATGAACGTCTGCGGCTCTATCTGGGCGCACTTTTGCCGTGAAATATGGCTGATAACGAGCGCAGAAAACGCCGGTTCCCCCTCTTTAGTTTGCATAAGCTCAGCAATGACAGGTTCTCCACGGGAATTGAATGCAGACTGATAAATCCCATTACTGCTGGGCAGCCAAATCTGGTAGCTAAAAGAACGGCCATGCGAGACTGAGGATAAAATTAATAGAATAAAAATACAGCATCGGGGAAGAAATAATCGAAACATTATGAACCAGTACAGAATTCCTTTATAAGGTAATCCTTATATACTAACGCAGGCAGAGTAAAAAAAGGCTATAAATCGGTAGTATAAAAATAAAATGAGAGATTTCCAGAAGTGGTGAAATAACGAACATGAAATATCAAACCAACCCACAATGACACAATAAAGCACCACATCTTTAGCAGACTTTACCCCTGAGAGGGTCATGCACTTACACGTTGCTGTCATTTACTCACTTCTTCCTTTCAATTTTGTAAACCCGCAAAAATTCAACACACCCGGGCAGATTTACAATTTCTTAACAACGTGAGGCGTGATCTTCGTGTGAGTATGGTTCTGTCATTCTAAACTTAATTACTTCTGGCTTATCAGTGCTTTTACGGCGATAATCCCTGATATCTTTAACAAGCCTCAGGCGCTTTTAAAAAGAGATATTGGAATGCTCAATGCTCACCTTTCCTGTGTCCCGTAAAAACGTCCAGCTCCGTTATAAATCGGCTTGCACAACGATGATGATAACGTCCGCAACAGCCGCCACTTACAGAGAAGTGACTGGTTTATTTGACGTGGCAGAGTTTTCATCTCAATTTTGGCTTATCTTCGCAATGAGCCAGGACATGCAAGATGAATATATGCCTAATAAAATCAGGATATAACTTATGCTCACATTATTATTATCCATAATCAAACCTAAGATAACTATCAGGC
>CBIFVZ010000076.1:0-17782 GCA_966185765.1 uncultured Enterobacteriaceae bacterium
CGGAGCAGGCGTTCTACATGGTTGGCACCATTGAAGAAGCAGTGGAAAAAGCCAAAAAACTGTAACGCCTTGAAAGGAGGGTGACATGGCAATGACTTACCACCTGGATGTCGTCAGCGCAGAAGAGCAAATGTTCTCTGGCCTGGTCGAGAAAATCCAGGTTACGGGCAGCGAAGGTGAACTGGGTATCTACCCGGGCCACGCGCCGCTGCTCACCGCCATTAAGCCTGGTATGATCCGCATCGTGAAGCAGCATGGTCAGGAAGAGTTTATCTACCTGTCTGGCGGCATTCTGGAAGTGCAGACTGGCTCCGTTACGGTGCTGGCTGACACCGCGATTCGTGGTCAGGATCTTGATGAAGCGCGGGCGCAGGAGTCGAAGCGTAAAGCAGAAGAGCACATCCGTAACTCTCACGGCGACGTGGATTACGCGCAGGCCTCTGCCGAACTGACGAAAGCCATCGCCAAGCTGCGCGTTATTGAGCTGACACGAAAAGCGATGTAACACAGGCTTGAAAAGACAACATGCCAGCCAGGGCGACCCGGCTGGCATTTTTTTTCATCTTTTTGCGCACGGCGTCTTTATTCAGGAATAAAAAAAAGCGTGAACAGCCCTAAAACCGGGCTTTTCACCGTGACAACGATACATTTTTCACGCCGATAGTCCTAAACTTGGGGCATAACCGTAAGGAAAACTGCCGCAGCGAGGTGATGATGCTGATTTTTTAGGCGTCCCATTTTCGCGAGCAAAATATGTAGAAGTTTCCCGGGGAAACCGTTTTACTTTCCACACTCTTTAAAGTCAGGACACGTATGTCAAACAGCGCTATGAGCGTGGTGATCCTTGCCGCAGGCAAAGGCACCCGCATGTATTCCGACCTTCCGAAGGTGTTGCACACGTTGGCAGGTAAGCCGATGGTACAGCACGTCATTGACGCTGCGGGCGAGCTTGGCGCGCGTCAGATTCACCTGGTCTACGGCCACGGCGGCGAGTTGCTCAAGCAGGCTCTTAGCAATAACACGCTGAACTGGGTATTACAGGCAGAGCAACTGGGTACCGGTCACGCTATGCAGCAGGCGGCGCCGTTTTTTGCCGACGATGAAGACATCATGATGCTTTACGGCGACGTGCCGCTGATTTCGGTTGAGACGCTCTCACGCCTGCGTGCGGCTAAACCGCAGGGCGGTATTGCACTGCTGACCGTGAAACTTGATGACCCAACCGGTTATGGCCGTATCACCCGTGAAAACGGCAACGTGACCGGTATTGTTGAGCACAAAGACGCCAGCGACGAACAGCGCCAGATTAACGAAATTAACACCGGTATCCTGATGGCTAACGGTGCGGATCTTAAACACTGGCTGGCTAAGCTGAACAACAACAACGCGCAGGGTGAATTTTACATTACCGACATCATCGCGATGGCGTATCAGGATGGGCGTGAGGTTGCCGCCGTACACCCTGAGCGTTTAAGCGAAGTGGAAGGCGTTAACAACCGGCTGCAACTGGCGAGCCTGGAGCGCGTATACCAGGCCGAGCAGGCAGAGCGTTTACTGTTGGCAGGCGTCATGCTGCGTGACCCGGCGCGCTTTGACCTGCGCGGCACGCTCTCTCATGGCCGCGATGTGGACATTGACCCGAACGTGATTATTGAAGGTCAGGTGACGCTCGGCAACCGCGTGAAAATCGGCGTGGGTTGCGTGATTAAAAATAGCGTCATTGGCGATGACTGCGAAATTAGCCCGTATAGCGTGGTGGAAGACGCTCGTCTTGACGCCGCCTGCACTATTGGGCCGTTTGCCCGTCTGCGCCCAGGCGCAGAGCTGGCTCAAGGTGCACACGTTGGCAATTTCGTTGAAATGAAAAAGGCGCGCCTGGGTAAAGGCTCAAAAGCCGGGCACCTGACTTATCTGGGCGATGCCGAGATTGGCGATAACGTGAATATCGGCGCGGGCACTATTACCTGCAACTACGACGGCGCAAACAAACATAAAACCATTATTGGCGACGACGTGTTTGTTGGTTCTGATACCCAGCTGGTAGCGCCGGTTACCGTCGCGCGCGGTGTGACGATTGGCGCAGGTACTACGGTAACGCGTAATATCGAAGAAAACGCGCTGGTCATCAGCCGCGTTAACCAGACCCATATTCAGGGCTGGCAGCGTCCGGTGAAGAAGAAGTAACAGACGGGGCGAATGCCCCGTCTGTTTTTGCCCTGACTGTGAAAAACAGCTGGGTTGGGTTGAGTGGCAAAATAATAATCGCCTCCTTCCCGCGCCGCGCAATATTGCGCAGGCAATAACAATAGCCCCACTCTCTACAAGGCTCGGGGTACCGGCAAAGCCGGAAATACAGGTCAGCGACAACGCGGGCACAAACGCCCTGTTCAGGAATTAACATTATGTGTGGAATTGTTGGCGCGGTGGCGCAACGTGATATTGCTGAGATCCTTCTCGAAGGTCTCCGTCGTCTGGAATATCGTGGCTATGACTCTGCCGGTCTGGCGGTGGTGGATGCGCAGGGGAATATGACTCGTCTGCGCCGCGTGGGTAAAGTGCAGGCGCTGTCTCAGGCGGCACAAGAGCATCCGCTGCATGGCGGCACCGGTATTGCCCACACTCGCTGGGCGACTCACGGTGAGCCTTCTGAAGCGAACGCTCACCCGCACGTCTCAGGCCATATTGCGGTAGTGCATAACGGCATCATCGAGAACTATGAGCCGCTGCGCGAGGCGCTTAAAGTACGCGGATATGAGTTTGTCTCCCAGACTGATACCGAAGTGATTGCTCACCTGGTGCATTATGAAATGGAACAGGGCGGCAGCCTGCGAGATGCCGTGATGCGCGCTATCCCGCAACTGCGCGGTGCTTACGGTACGGTAATTATGGATACCCGTGATCCGGACGTACTGCTGGCCGCCCGCTCGGGCAGTCCGCTGGTTATCGGTCTTGGCATGGGCGAGAACTTTATTGCCTCCGATCAGCTGGCGCTGCTGCCGGTGACCCGTCGTTTCATCTTCCTGGAAGAAGGTGATATCGCTGAAGTGACGCGCCGTAGTATCACTATTTTCGACCAGGCCGGTGAGCCGGTCACTCGCCCGGACATCGAATCTAATTTGCAGTACGACGCAGGCGACAAGGGCGTTTACCGTCACTACATGCAGAAAGAAATTTACGAGCAGCCGAACGCGATTAAAAACACGTTGATGGGACGCATTAATCACGGCGCTATCGATCTCAGCGAGCTGGGGCCGAATGCCGATGCGCTGTTGTCTCAGGTTGAACACATCCAGATTGTCGCCTGTGGCACCTCGTACAACTCCGGCATGGTGTCGCGCTACTGGTTCGAAGCGCTGGCTGGCGTGCCCTGTGATGTGGAAATTGCCTCTGAGTTTCGCTATCGCAAGTCAGCGGTACGTCGCAACAGCCTGATAATCACGCTCTCCCAGTCCGGTGAAACCGCCGATACGCTGGCGGCGCTGCGCCTGGCGAAAGAGTTGGGCTACCTCGGCTCACTGGCGATTTGTAACGTGCCGGGTTCGTCGCTGGTGCGTGAATCCGATTTGTCGCTGATGACCAAAGCAGGCACCGAAATCGGCGTGGCGTCGACCAAAGCGTTCACCACGCAGCTGACCGTGTTGCTGATGCTGGTGGCGAAGATTGGCCGCCTGAAAGGCATTTCTGGCGACGTGGAGCATGACATTGTGCATGCGTTGCAGGCGTTGCCGAGCCGTATTGAGCAGATGCTGTCACAGGACAAGCGTATTGAAGCGCTGGCCGAAGATTTCTCCGACAAACATCACGCGCTGTTCCTGGGCCGTGGCGATCAGTACCCGATTGCACTTGAAGGCGCGCTGAAGCTTAAAGAGATCTCCTATATTCACGCCGAAGCCTATGCCGCAGGCGAGCTTAAGCACGGCCCGCTGGCGCTGATTGACGCCGATATGCCGGTTATTGTGGTGGCACCGAACAATGAACTGCTGGAGAAGCTGAAATCAAACATTGAAGAGGTGCGCGCACGCGGCGGTCACCTGTATGTGTTTGCTGATGAAGACGCGGGTTTCACCAACAGTGACACCATGCACATCATCTCCATGCCGCACGTTGAAGAGGTGATAGCCCCTATTTTCTATACCGTGCCGCTACAGCTGCTGTCTTACCACGTGGCGCTGATTAAAGGCACCGATGTGGACCAGCCGCGTAACCTGGCAAAATCGGTTACTGTGGAATAAAGTTGGCAACACGGCCTGAAAAGATAAGCCCCGCTCAGGCGGGGCTTTTTTGTGGCTGTGCTGTGGGGCGTGATAATGAGCCAGGTTATTTTATTTTGCTGCTGAGGTTTCTGATGTCGCTTTCAAGCGCGCTGATTTTTTGCTGATTACTGTCCACTTTTCGCTGTAACTCGCTGTTTTTTGTTTCCAGCTCGCGGCTCTTTCTTTCGTTGTCATCGGATTTCCTTTCCAGCGCGTCTATTTTCCTGTTGAGTTCATCAATCTTTTTAATCGCGTCCTGTAGCGTACCCAGTGTGATGTTTGAACTACCGAGTTGATACGCATTCATACCGTTTTGTAACGTTGCGATGGGGTGAGACGGTGAGCTGTAATCGTAAGTGAATTCTTTTGCCGTCAGGCTCAGGGCCAGAGGGGCAGAAAAAATAACCGCCGCAAGGCGAATGAGTGATTTTTTCATAATGTTTTTCCTTATCACAGGGAAGGATATCATCCAACTGCCGGGCGGGCCTGCATGATGCTGTCATCGTAAAGCTCACGCCTGTAACCGGTGACATAATCGCAAGTCAGTAATAAATAAAAATGCCTCTGAAATGTTTCAGAGGCATTGATGAATCGCACTATATTGGGTCGGTTTTGAATAAAATTGTTGTGTTTGATTTACAAATCTCCTGCGTTCAGGCGGATGGGTTATTCTCAATGTATTACCACTATTCTCTGGCGCTGCTGCCACAGGATGTGATGTGGCATATTTAGCCGTCTGGCTATTTCGCACTGTAAACTCGCGCGGTATTTAAAAGGCGACTTCCTGCGCCAGAACAGGTTGTATCTGACTGTCATAAAACTGTCATATTGCGTACATGCAACTGTCACTAAACTGTCCTATTTTTGCTAATGCACACACGAAACAATTTATTACGTTCACCCCAGCAGGAGACATTATGAAAGCTATGCGTACCACCGTCGCTACAGTTGTCGCCGCGACCCTTTCTCTGAGTGCTTTCTCCGCCTTTGCGGCAGCAAGCCTGACAGGCGCAGGTGCAACTTTCCCTGCGCCGGTGTATGCCAAATGGGCGGATACCTACCAGAAGTCTACCGGTAACAAGGTGAACTATCAGGGTATCGGCTCTTCTGGCGGCGTTAAGCAAATCATCGCCAATACCGTCGATTTTGGTGCGTCTGATGCGCCGCTGTCAGACGAAAAGCTGGCTGAAGATGGTTTATTCCAGTTCCCGACCGTGATTGGCGGCGTGGTGCTGGCGGTGAACCTGCCTGGTGTGAAGTCAGGCGAGCTGGTGCTGGATGGCGCAACGCTGGGGGATATTTACCTTGGCAAAATCAAAAAGTGGGACGATCCGGCCATTGCCAAACTGAATCCGGACCTTAAATTGCCGTCACAGAACATCGCCGTGGTACGCCGCGCTGATGGTTCCGGTACCTCTTTTGTCTTCACCAGCTATCTGGCGAAGGTAAACGAAGAGTGGAAATCAAAAGTGGGCGCGGGTAGCACCGTGAAGTGGCCGACCGGTCTTGGCGGTAAAGGTAACGACGGCATTGCCGCGTTTGTACAACGTCTGCCTGGCTCCATTGGCTACGTTGAGTATGCGTACGCCAAGCAGAACAATCTGGCGTATACGCGCCTGATTTCTGCTGACGGTAAATCCGTCAGCCCGACCGAAGATAGCTTTTCCAACGCAGCGAAAGGCGCGGACTGGAGCAAATCTTTCGCTCAGGACCTGACCAACCAGAAAGGCGACGACGTGTGGCCAATCACCTCCACCACCTTCATTCTGGTCCACAAAGAAACGAAGAAGCCGGAGCAGGCTGCTGAAGTGCTGAAGTTCTTTGACTGGGCGTATAAAGAAGGTGCCAGCCAGGCTAATGAACTGGATTACGCTTCTCTGCCGGAGTCTGTGATTGAGCAGGTTCGTGCAGCATGGAAGACCAACATCAAAGACAGTACCGGTAAGGCGCTGTACTGATTGAATCACAGGCCGACGCATGCGTCGGCCTGACTGAGCTAAAAAGAGTGAACTATGGCGGCGACGAAGCCTGCATTCACCCCTCCGGGGAAAAAGGGTGACATCCTGTTCAGCGTGCTGGTAAAACTGGCGGCGCTGATTGTGCTATTTCTGCTGGGGGGCATTATTGTCTCCCTGATAATCTCTTCCTGGCCGAGCATTGAAAAGTTTGGCTTTGCCTTCCTGTGGTCCAAAGACTGGGACGCACCGAATGACATTTACGGGGCGCTGGTGCCAATTTATGGCACGCTGGTCACTTCGTTTATCGCGCTTTTGATTGCTGTGCCGGTGAGCTTTGGTATCGCCCTGTTTCTGACCGAGCTGGCACCTGCCTGGCTTAAACGTCCGCTGGGTATCGCTATTGAGCTGCTGGCAGCTATCCCGAGTATCGTTTACGGCATGTGGGGCCTGTTTATCTTCGCGCCGCTGTTTGCAAAATACTTTCAGGAGCCAGTTGGCAACGTGCTGTCAGCCGTGCCGATTGTGGGGGCACTGTTCTCCGGCCCGGCGTTCGGTATTGGTATTCTCGCCGCAGGTGTGGTGCTGGCTATCATGATCATTCCTTACATTGCCTCGGTAATGCGCGACGTATTTGAGCAGACGCCGGTGATGATGAAAGAGTCCGCTTACGGCATTGGCTGCACCACCTGGGAAGTTATCTGGCGCATCGTACTGCCGTTTACCAAAAACGGTGTGATTGGCGGCGTAATGCTCGGCCTGGGACGTGCGTTGGGTGAGACGATGGCAGTGACCTTCATTATCGGTAACACCTACCAGCTCGACAGCGCGTCGCTGTATATGCCGGGTAACAGCATCACCTCAGCGCTGGCGAATGAATTTGCTGAGGCTGAGTCCGGGCTGCATACGGCGGCACTGATGGAGCTGGGGCTGATTCTGTTTGTCATCACCTTTATCGTACTGGCGATTTCCAAACTGATGATTGCCCGTCTGGCGAAGAAGGAAGGAGCACGCTAATGGCCACGATGGAACTGCAAAGCGACGAGCAGCTGGCGCAGTCGCGCCGCAAAATGCAGGCGCGCCGCCGGGTAAAAAACCGCATCGCGCTGACGCTCTCAATGGCAACTATGGCCTTTGGCCTGTTCTGGCTTATCTGGATTTTGTTTGCCACTTTCTCGCGCGGTATTGACGGTATGTCGATGGCGCTGTTCACCGAAATGACGCCGCCGCCAAACACGGCCGGTGGTGGGCTTGCTAACGCACTGGCGGGCAGTGGCCTGCTGATTTTGTGGGCGACGGCTTTTGGTACGCCGCTTGGCATTCTCGCCGGGGTTTATCTGGCCGAATACGGTCGTAAATCGTGGCTTGCCGAGGTTATCCGCTTTATTAACGATATTCTGCTGTCCGCACCGTCTATCGTGGTGGGGCTGTTCGTGTATACCGTCGTGGTAGCCCAGATGCAGCACTTCTCCGGCTGGGCTGGCGTGATTGCGCTGGCGCTGTTGCAGGTGCCGATTGTGATTCGTACCACTGAGAATATGCTCAAACTGGTGCCAGATAGCCTGCGTGAAGCCGCTTACGCACTGGGTACGCCCAAGTGGAAGATGATTTCAGCCATTACGCTTAAGGCATCTGTCTCCGGGATTATCACCGGTGTGCTGCTGGCGATTGCGCGTATTGCCGGTGAAACGGCACCGCTGCTGTTCACGTCGCTCTCCAACCAGTTCTGGAGCACCGACATGATGCAGCCGCTGGCGAACCTGCCGGTGACGATTTTCAAATTCGCCATGAGCCCGTTTGCCGAATGGCAGCAGCTGGCATGGGCCGGTGTGCTGATTATCACCCTCTGCGTGCTGTTACTGAACATTCTGGCGCGCGTGCTGTTCGCTAAACGTAAACACGGTTAATTTTTTACGGCGTGGCTCAGGCGGCGCCGGATAAGGAAACACAAGCAATGAGTATGGCAGAAACTACCCCAGGGAAAATTCAGGTCCGTAACCTCAACTTTTATTACGGGAAGTATCACGCCCTGAAAAACATCAGTCTGGATATTGCCAAAAACCAGGTCACGGCGTTTATCGGCCCATCGGGTTGTGGCAAATCGACCCTGCTTCGCACGTTTAACAAGATGTTTGCCCTTTACCCGGAGCAGCGCGCTGAAGGCGAGATCCTGCTCGATGGTGAGAACATCCTCACCCACAGCCAGGACATTGCGCTGCTGCGTGCCAAAGTGGGCATGGTGTTCCAGAAACCGACGCCGTTCCCGATGTCGATTTACGACAACATCGCCTTTGGCGTGCGCCTGTTTGAGAAGCTCTCCCGCGCCGATATGGACGAACGCGTGCAGTGGGCGCTCACTAAAGCCGCGCTATGGAACGAAACCAAAGACAAACTGCACCAGAGTGGTTACTCGCTTTCCGGTGGTCAGCAGCAACGTCTGTGCATAGCTCGCGGTATCGCCATCCGCCCGGACGTGCTTTTGCTCGACGAACCCTGCTCGGCGCTGGACCCGATTTCAACCGGACGCATCGAAGAGCTGATTACTGAACTTAAGCAGGACTATACCGTTGTGATCGTCACGCATAACATGCAGCAGGCTGCTCGCTGCTCTGATCACACGGCATTTATGTATCTGGGTGAGCTGGTGGAATTCAGCGAGACGGACGAACTGTTTACCCGGCCTAAGAAAAAGCAGACTGAAGACTACATCACCGGCCGCTACGGCTGATGCACCTTGCGGCAACCCGACGACTATCGGATTTGTGGAGTATTAAATGGATAACCTGAATCTCAATAAGCATATCTCCGGGCAGTTCAACGCGGAGCTGGAGCATATCCGCACCCAGGTGATGATCATGGGCGGTCTGGTGGAGCAGCAGCTTTCTGATGCGATTACCGCCATGCATAACCAGGACAGCGACCTGGCAAAGCAGGTGATTGACGGCGACCAGAAGGTCAACATGATGGAGGTCGAGATTGATGAGGCGTGCGTGCGCATTATCGCTAAGCGTCAGCCCACCGCGAGCGACCTGCGTCTGGTGATGGCGATTATTAAAACCATTTCTGAGCTGGAGCGCATTGGTGACGTAGCAGATAAAATCTGTCGTACGGCACTGGAGAAATTCTCGCAGCAGCACCAACCGTTGCTGGTGAGCCTGGAGTCGCTGGGCCGCCACACCGTGCAGATGTTGCACGATGTGCTGGACGCGTTTGCGCGCATGGATCTTGATGAAGCGGTGCGAATTTATCGCGAAGACAAGAAAGTGGACCAGGAATACGAGGGCATTGTGCGCCAGCTGATGACCTATATGATGGAAGACACGCGCACCATCCCCAGCGTACTGACGGCGCTGTTCTGCGCCCGTTCCATTGAGCGTATCGGTGACCGTTGTCAGAATATCTGTGAGTTTATTTTCTACTTCGTTAAAGGCCAGGATTTCCGCCATGTTGGTGGCGATGAACTGGATAAACTCCTGGCCGGAAGTGACCCGAAAGAGTAACGACAATAAAAAACCCCGAAAGGGGTTTTTTATCTGGCTGACTTAGTGAATCGCGGACGGGCAAGTGTTGTCATCTCCAGCGGCAAGGCCAACAAGCGCGCAAGTAAATCTGCCATGTTTTCGTCCTGGTTTCCTGGTGAATCAGGAAAAATCGACCCACAAACGCAATTTTCCACAATCCAGACAGCGAAACAGATAACCCTGGCAGTCGCCATCGGCACGCAGAAATTTCTGTAGTTCGTCGATATCTATCCCAGCATGACGGCAATCTGCATCCAGGTCGACAAACTGGCACAGTTTGTCGGCAATCTCTTGCCAGCCGACATAGCCGATGAATGCACAAAAATCGTTGCAGTGTGACAGCCAGTATTCCTGCTGCCAACCGTGGTAACCCGGTGTACGTTGTGTCAACTCAACGGTACTTTCTTGCGACCACGGATTTTCAAAGCCGGAAAGTTCACCTTCGTCATCAAACTGTGCCTGCACACCTTCCAGGTTACCATCATCCTGAAACGTGCCGTCAAATTTCTTTGCCGCAGAGCCATCGGCAATGCACCAGGGGCAGAGTGCATCAACGTCATCGGCGCAATAGAAGGGGCCGGTGTAATAGACGTTTGTTGATTGCTCGCAACAGTCGCAGGTCACGATGTCATCATCCGAGAAAGCACCCGTTTCCAGAGGCCGGGGGTGGTATTTAAATACGGGTAAGGGGCGTTGAGTTTTTTCCATAAAACGTCCTTGTTTGACTGAAAATTATCTTGTGATGGACCAGCCGCGCGCTTGCCACAAGCCTGGCAACTCGGCGAGAACGGTAAACATCGTCACTCTGGGATGATGGATGGGTTTGTTATGCGGGTCAGCGCAGAAGTAATACACCTGCATCCCGGCATCAATGCCGGACTGCGCGCCCGCCGCGGAATCGTCCACCAGAATACAGTTTTGCACGTTGACCTTCATGGCTTCGGCTGCGTGAAACATCAGCGCCGGGTCGGGCTTCCAGCGCTGGATGTCGTAGCCGCTGTAAAGCTTATCGGGGAAATGGTGCAGCATACCGGTGTTACCCAGTGAATGCTGCATTTTGCTGACCGGACCATTTGAAACCACGCATACCGGCACGGTCATGCTGTCGAGCAGCGCGCTAGCGCCGTCGATGGGTTTCAGTTCGCTTTCAAACAGACGGGCGACTTCTGCACGATAAAGCGGCTCCAGCGTATCTCGTTCAAGCGTTACACCGTATTCTGCGTTAATGGTGTCGATAATCTCGTAGAGCTTCACGCCTTTGAAGCGTTTAAACACCTCTTCCAGTTCAAGTTCAATACCGTATTGAGCAAACATGTGCACGTAGGCGCGTGAGCAAATGACTTCGCTGTCGACCAGCGTACCGTCGCAGTCAAAAAATACCGCTTCTATCCGGGACATGCCATTTCCTGTTGATAAACGTCGAATGCTTACTTTAAACACGCAATCGTTGCCGTAAAATGATTTTGGTGAAAAAATCGCGTAATCGCCGTTATCCTGCGGCCATTTTGGTATAGGATGAGCGGCGAATTTTCCTTCTTATCCGGGTCAAATGATGATGAGCCAACAACAAACGCCTCTGGCGGAAAAACAGGGGCTGCTTGAGCGCGTGTTTAAACTGCGTGAACACGGAACCAATGCCCGTACAGAGGTTATTGCCGGTTTCACCACCTTCCTGACGATGGTGTACATCGTTTTTGTAAACCCGCAGATTCTTGGGGCAGCAGGAATGGATACGCAGGCCGTATTCGTGACCACCTGCCTTATCGCGGCGGTGGGCAGCATCCTGATGGGGCTGTTTGCCAACCTGCCGGTAGCGCTGGCGCCAGCAATGGGGCTGAATGCGTTCTTCGCCTTTGTGGTCGTTGGCGCAATGGGCCTGTCCTGGCAGGTGGGGATGGGCGCCATCTTCTGGGGCGCGGTGGGGCTGCTTATTCTTACGCTGCTGCGCGTGCGCTACTGGATGATTGCGAATATCCCCCTTAGCCTGCGCGTGGGTATTACCAGCGGTATTGGCCTGTTTATCGGCATGATGGGGCTGAAAAACGCGGGAATTATTGTGGCAAATCCTGAGACGCTGGTGACGATTGGCGATTTAACTTCGCACAGCGTGCTGCTCGGCGCACTCGGCTTTTTCATTATTGCCATTCTTGCTTCACGCAATATTCACGCAGCGGTGCTGGTCTCTATTGTTGTCACTACAGTGCTGGGTCTGCTGATGGGGGATGTGCAGTACAATGGCATCGTTTCTGCGCCACCGAGCGTGTCGTCGGTTGTCGGGCAAGTCGATTTGGCGGGTTCGCTCAATATTGGTCTGGCGGGCGTGATTTTCTCCTTCATGCTGGTTAACCTCTTTGACTCCTCCGGCACACTCATTGGCGTAACTGACAAAGCGGGCTTGAGCGATGAGAAAGGCAAATTCCCGCGCATGAAGCAGGCGCTATTGGTTGACAGCGTATCGTCCGTGGGCGGCTCGTTTATCGGTACTTCTTCCGTAACGGCGTATATTGAATCCTCCGCAGGCGTGTCTGTCGGCGGGCGTACCGGCATGACGGCAGTCGTTGTCGGGCTGTTGTTCCTGCTGGTGATCTTCCTTTCACCGCTGGCGGGCATGGTGCCGGCTTATGCGGCGGCGGGTGCGCTGATTTATGTGGGCGTGCTGATGACCTCAAGCCTTGCGCGCGTGAAATGGGACGACCTCACCGAAGCCGTACCGGCATTTATCACCGCAGTGATGATGCCGTTTAGCTTCTCCATCACGGAAGGCATTGCGCTGGGCTTTATTTCTTATTGCATCATGAAGCTGTTCACCGGCCGCTGGCGCGATATCAGCCTGTGCGTAGTGGTGGTGGCGCTGTTGTTTGTGCTGAAAATTGTTTTTGTAGACTGAGTCCGTATGAGTTAATAAAACGCCAGCCCAGGGCTGGCGTGAGACTGATGCCTTACCGCATCCTGTCACAGACAGGATGGATGATACCCAATAAAAAATAAGGAAAATCAATTTATTGATTTTCGCCTGCTCACTACAAAGAAGGAAAAAACGGTTTTTTCCTTCTTTGTCAGCAATCTGACGCCAGCCCAGGGCTGGCGTTTTGCTTTGTACATTTAAGAGACACGGCTATATTTTGACGCGCTCAATAAACTCAGCAAAAGCGGTTAACTGGCTTTTGAGATGATCAAGCGTGCTCTGATCAACCACTTCCCCGGTCTGGGCATCGACCTTATTTTGAATCACGCCGCCCATAAATTCCGGTTTGTTCATGACCATCGCGTCAAGAAACACCAGAATCTGGCGCAGGTGGTACTGGCACCGCGCGCCGCCAATAACGCCCATTGAACAGGTCTGAATCAGTACGGGTTTACCGGCAAGCGGCTGTTCTGGCAGACGCGACAACCAGTCAATGGCGTTTTTCAGCCCCCCCGGTACTGAGTAGTTATATTCGGGGGTAACGATAATCAGGCCATCGGCCGTGCGGATGTGCTCTGCTATTGCTTCTACCACCTGCGGGAAGCCCTCTTCCTGCTGGATATCTGCGTCATACAGGGGAATTGAGGCAATTGAGGGCAGTGCCTGAATGCTCATCTGCGCAGGTGCAATGCCCGGCAGACTGCGCGCTATCATGGCGTTATAGGAGCCTTTACGCAGGCTGCCAGTCAGGGTTACCACTTTCAATGAATCAGACATAACGGCTCCTCATTAGCCTCTGTATTAGCGTTAATTAAGTATCAGGCTACGTTCAGCGGGATGCGTGGCAAAGCGCATCATGCGGTTGCCTGCGCAGTTGTTACGGCTATCTGGTGCGGGGAGCGCCTGCCAGCCACTTCGGCAGTCAAACTCCCACAAGCGCAGTGTATCAACACCAGGCGAAGCACACAGTGACCATATCAGAACATCTTCTGCATCGCACAGCGCTTCAACGCGGCGATTACTGTTAACCCGCAACCTGCCTGCGCTGGGTGAGATCTGAATATCCCCACAATAATTCTCTGAAAGTTTGCGGATGCTCTGGTGCAGAGTGGTCAGTTGCAGGCGTGCTTCCCAGGGGTCTTGCTGATTGTTGATCCAGATGGTTTCGCTGCGGGTGAAGTTGCTTTCATTATGGTTTGCATAGTGGGAGCTAAAATGGCCTGACGCGTGATTCAGGGTCATATCCAGCCCGCACAAGCCATCAGTACTGAGCGCTACGCCGGTCATATTGCCAGCCCAGGCCTGGGAAAAGGCGGGCAGTGTTGTATCGGAGAAGGCGGGTTTTCCATCACGAATGATGATTGAGGGCAACTGATCAATACCATAAAGCATGAAAATCAACTCTGCCAGCAGTGCGTGAGAGGCGAGATAGCGCTCACGATGATGTTCTGGCAATTCTCGTGCCCATGCATGGCATTCAGGCGAAAGCCGGGTTGATGTCAGGTTTTGAGGGCGAATAATCCCTCTTGCAAAATGGGTTGCCATTTCTCGCTCCGTGATAATGGTCAGGGCGTAGTTATCGCCGCTGCAAAATGCCCCGGAGGAGGCTACATAGCCAGACGGTGATAGATACTTTTTAGTTCCTGTTACTTGTTTTGCAAGCCAGAAACTGTCCCTTTACAAATAATTGAATCCTTTCAATGCCAGAATCCTTGCTGGCAAACCTAGTGTGTCATTACGCTCAACGGAAATCTATACACCCAATCTTCATTGGAATTGGGTAATTCCGAAAATGACGCAAATGCGATGAATTTTTTTCATAAAGGCGATTGCGGACATAACACGTTAAGGAAAACATTCGCGTTTCAGGATGACAGGAGCCTGATGGCAACTCCTGCCAACAACGGTGATGGGAGAAAGGCACGTCTCATGATGAACGAGGCACTGCGCCAGATAGCAGTAGATGGCCGGATGAGTCGGTACGGCTTTAACGCACACTGCTATGCTGATAATGGACAGTGGGCAGCTTGAGTTTGCCCGTTCTTGCTGGCTGGACCGCCATTGTTGTTGTCCGAAGTGGGCCGTTGCGGGTCAATGGTCGGATGCTTACACCGGGACAGACTGCCTTTTTTCTCAGACCGAAAGCAGGATTAAGTTTGAGGCATTACAAGATTGCGATCTGCTGGTTCTGGGTGGAGAACCCATTGATGAACCCGTGGTGGGCTATGGTCCTTTTGTTATGAATAGTAAGGCTGAAATTAAGATAGCTACCGTAAACTTTCAGATGGGGAAGTTTTGCTATTTAACAACCAGTTAGCTGCGATAAGAGATTAGTCGTCCGTCTCACACCATTCATTTAAGGAAAATTGTAATGAGCAAACCCTATGTTCGTTTAGACAAAAATGATGCTGCGGTTCTTATGGTTGACCATCAGGCAGGTCTGTTATCACTGGTACGTGATATCGAACCGGATAAGTTTAAAAATAACGTTCTGGCACTCGCGGATTGTGCCAGATATTTTACATTGCCAACGATACTGACCACGAGCTTTGAGAGCGGCCCAAATGGTCCTCTGGTTCCTGAACTAAAAGAAATGTTCCCTGACGTGCCTTACATCGCGCGACCCGGTCAGATTAATGCCTGGGATAACGAAGATTTTGTGCGTGCGGTTAAGGCCACAGGCAAAAAACAACTTATCATTGCTGGCGTGGTGACAGAGGTTTGTGTCGCGTTTCCTGCACTTTCAGCAATTGAAGAAGGGTTTGAGGTATTTGTTGTTGCCGATGCGTCAGGCACATTTAACCCTATGACACGTGATGCAGCCTGGGCAAGGATGTCGGCGGCGGGTGTTCAGATGATGACCTGGTTTGGATTGGCTTGCGAGCTTCATCGCGACTGGCGTAATGACATTGAAGGGCTGGCGACACTGTTCTCAAACCATATCCCTGACTACCGAAACCTTATCAGTAGCTATAACACCTTCCAGCCAGCAAAATAATCGGCAGAATCATGCATCTGCCTGAGCCACCTTCTGTTGGCTCAGGCTTATCCCACTTTCCCTGTTCTTCTCCAGGAACAATGGGCGTTACCTTTATTGTGTGCAAACAAGAAAGGATATTTTACTGTCTTTACACTCTTAATTGAGTCGAAAAGAGACTACTTACCAATACAGAAACTGGAGAAGATACGGCCCAGCAGATCGTCGGACGTAAATTCACCGGTGATTTCACTTAACTGCTGTTGCGCAAGGCGCAGCTCTTCCGCCAGTAGCTCACCCGCGCGTGCGCCAAGTAGCTGGTCTTTACCCTGCTGAAGATGCATTGCCGCCAGCTCCAGCGCCTGCAGGTGGCGGCGGCGGGCAAGAAAGCCGCCTTCCATGCTGGTGTCAAAGCCCATACAGTTTTTGAGATGCTCGCGCAGTGCGTCAATGCCATCACCGCTGCGTGCCGACAGGCGAATCAGTGAGTGGTTATTCACTTCGCTCAGTCCTGGCGTTTCACCGGTAATGTCCGCCTTGTTGCGCACGACCGTTACCGGCAGGCGTGACGGTAAACGGGCCATAAAATCAGGCCAGATCTGTGCCGGGTCGGTGGCATCGGTGGTTGTGCCATCAACCATAAACAGCACGCGATCGGCCTGCTCGATTTCCTGCCAGGCGCGCTCAATCCCGATGCGTTCTACTTCGTCGCTGGCCGCACGCAGCCCTGCGGTATCAATGATGTGCAGCGGCATGCCGTCAATGTGCACCTGCTCGCGCAGCACGTCGCGTGTGGTACCCGCAATATCGGTCACTATCGCCGCTTCACGACCTGCCAGTGCGTTCAGCAGGCTGGATTTCCCGGCATTGGGCCGCCCGGCAATCACCACTTTCATGCCTTCACGCAGCAGGCTGCCCTGGCGTGCCTCGGCACGCACGGCATCAAGATCGGTAATAACGTTATTTAGCTGAGCCTCAATTTTGCCATCCGACAGGAAGTCGATTTCCTCATCCGGAAAGTCGATAGCCGCTTCAACAAAGATTCGCAGGTGAGTGAGTGCTTCCACAAGCGTATTGACGCGAGTGGAAAATGCACCCTGAAGCGAGTTCATGGCCGAGCGTGCCGCCTGCTCTGAACTGGCATCAATCAGATCGGCAATCGCTTCTGCCTGGGCCAGATCCAGTTTGTCGTTAAGAAAAGCACGCTCTGAGAATTCGCCTGGACGGGCAATGCGCACGCCCGGCAGGGTAAGAATGCTTCTGAGCAGCATATCGAGAATTACCGGACCGCCGTGGCCCTGCAATTCCAGCACGTCTTCACCGGTAAAGGAGTTAGGGCCAGGAAACCAGAGCGCAATACCCTGGTCCAGCACGCCGCCGCTGGTGTCGTTAAACGCAAGATAGTCGGCGTAGCGTGGTTTTGGCAGTTTACCCAGCACCGCTTGTGCAACTTCACGCGCCCGGCTACCGGAGATGCGCAGGATACCCACGCCGCCGCGTCCGGGAGGTGTGGCCTGGGCGATAATGGTGTCGCTATGGCTCATAAACGTTCTCGATTGTGTACCTGATTGATGCCTACAGTGTGGCATTGTCTCACTGTAGTACGGCAATAAAAAAGGCGGTCATGCGACCGCCTTCTGAGTTAACTCTGGTCCTGCTTACGCTGTCAGGATTTTTTCTCGCGGCTGTGCAGGCCACGTTTTTCCAGACCACGGTAGATAAGCTGCTGTTGCAGGATGGTCACCAGGTTACTGACGATATAGTACAGCACCAGACCTGACGGGAACCACAGGAAGAAGACCGTAAAGATAACCGGCATCCAGGTCATTATCTTCTGCTGCATCGGGTCGGTTACTGTGGTCGGTGACATCTTCTGAATGAAGAACATCGTCACGCCCATCAGAATCGGCAGGATATAGTACGGGTCCTGCGCAGAAAGGTCATGGATCCACAACGCGAACGGCGCGTGGCGCAGTTCAACTGAACCCATCAGCATGTAGTACAGCGCCAGGAAGATAGGCATCTGAATCAGCAGTGGGAAGCAGCCGCCCAGCGGGTTAACCTTCTCAGACTTGTACAGCGCCATCATTTCCTGGCTGATACGCTGCTTGTCATCACCCAGACGCTCGCGCATAGCCTGAATCTTCGGCTGCAGCATACGCATCTTCGCC
>CBIFVZ010000077.1:0-17586 GCA_966185765.1 uncultured Enterobacteriaceae bacterium
GACCACGGCTGCGGGCCGCATATTCCCACTGTGCTTCCGTCGGCAGGGCAAACGGTAAACCACTGACTTCCCCCAGCCAGGAACAGTATTTTTGCGCCTCGTACCAGTCCATATGCGCGGGCGTATTAGGCAGTGTATTTAATGCATCTAATAATTCTTGATTTAATTGACCATCTCCTTTTTTTTCTCCAACTTATTAAGTTTTAGATAAATAT
The DNA here is from genome assembly GCA_966185765.1 of uncultured Enterobacteriaceae bacterium. GTDB lineage: Bacteria > Pseudomonadota > Gammaproteobacteria > Enterobacterales > Enterobacteriaceae > CBIFVZ01. Next base: position 216 of record CBIFVZ010000077.1, read on the forward strand.
TATATTCCTGATTAGTGGTTTTGAATTTACTTATCGAGTAACTGCTTAACGTAACCTTATGCAGCGGTTTACTGTCGGTTTCCGTATCAAGCTGAATTTTCTCTGGCCCATGCTCTGCGCCAAAGTCGCCCATCAGAAAATCACCGCCTTCCACAAAGACCAGGTTGGCTTTTACCTGACGAATAAGCGCATCCTGCTCGGCACTGTGCTGTGTGCTCTGCCCGGAAGCGGGTGCGGCAATTTTAGTAGGGGAGCCGTTATCACACGCCGTCAGTAAAAGTACTAACAACGGCAGAAGAATCCCTTTCTTCATTATTTTTCCCCACGTCGCTACTTAATCAGCTCAGGGCTGTTAACAACACAGCGGACCGTTTTATCATCGATGATGTGTGTTTCTGGTTTATTCTTGTTTCTGGAAATTGTTAGTCCCTTAAAAGGGCCTGAATAATCAGCGCCACGCAATACACGGGTATAGTTCCCTTTATAATCCTTATACACTGGCTTTTCTGGTCCCTGTGGGTCAACAGACGGAGATTGCTTATAATAATCTGGATCATACCAGTCATTAATCCACTCGAATCCATTACCCGCCATATCGTAAAGCCCCAGCGGATTCGGTGGGTAGCTGTCCACTGGCATAGCAATCATTGTTTCCCCCACCAATCCCATTTTCTGGGCAAATTCTTTTCGATCCAGAGTGCCAGAAATATTAATACCCCGTTGAATTCCGTCCATTTCCAGCACACCACTGTTGGTTCCCACAATGATAAACTGGCCACGGCTGCGGGCCGCATATTCCCACTGCGCTTCTGTCGGCAGGGCAAACGGCAAGCCACTGACTTTACCCTGCCAGGCACAGTATTTCTGCGCGTCGTACCAGTCCATATGCGCGGGAGTATTGGGCAAGGTGTTCAACGCATCTAGTAGCTCTTGATATAACGAATTATCATCTTTTCTCAACTGTAAATTATTCAGCTTAAGATAAAGCTGATATTCCTGATTAGTGGTTTTGAATTTACTTATCGAGTAACTGCTTAATGTAACTTTATGCAGCGGTTTGCTGTCGGTTTCCGTATCAAGCTGAATTTTCTCTGGCCCATATTCTGCGCCAAAATCTCCCATCAGAAAATCACCGCCTTCCACAAAAACCAGGTTGGCTTTTACCTGGCGAATAAGCGCGTCCTGCTCGGCACTGTTCTGTGTGCTCTGCCCGGAAGCGGGTGCGGCAATTTTAGTAGGGGAGCCGTTATCACACGCCATCAGTAAAAGTGCTAACAACGGCAGAAGAATCCCTTTCTTCATTATTTTTCCCGATGTAGTTACTTTATCGGTTGCGGGCTATTCACCACGCAGCGGACTGTTTTATCGATAATAATATGAGTACCAGGATTTTCCTTAAACCTGGCCACAGTTAATCCATTAAAAGAACCTGACAAGCTTGCTCCTCTCAATGCCTTTGTATAATTTCCTTTATAATCTTTATATACAGGTTGCTCGGGCCCTTTGGGGTCTGAAACAGAAGAACTATTATAGTAGTTAGGGTCATACCAGTCATTCATCCAGTCTAAACCATTACCTGCCATATCATAGAGCCCCAGCGGATTAGGTGGATAGCGGTCGACTGGCATTGCTATCATCGTTCCGCCTTTAAGCCCCATTTTTATTGCAAAATCTTCTCGGTCCAATCCACCAGCAACGTTAATTCCTCGATTAACGCTTTCCATTTCTAGCTCGCCGCTATTGGTGCCTACAATAAAAAACTGCCCGCGGCTACGGGCAGCATACTCCCACTGGGCCTCTGTAGGCAGCGCAAAAGGCAGGCCGCTGACGTTACCCAGCCAGGCACAATATTTCTGCGCATCATACCAGTCCATATGCGCTGGTGTATCAGGAAGTTTATTTAATGAGTCAATGTATTCTTGAAGAAGTGAGTTATCCGCTTTTTTTTGTTTTAATTTATTGATTTTTAGATAAGTCTGATATTCCTGATTGGTAGTTTTAAACTTGCTAATGGAGTAACTGGTTAGCGTGACTTTATGCAGGGGCTTACTGTCGTCCTCCGTATCAAGCTGAATTTTCTCCGGGCCATATTCCTTACCAAAATCCCCCATCAGAAAATCACCGCCTTTCACAAAAACCAGGTTAGCTTTTACCTGGCGAATAAGCGCATCCTGCTCGGCACTCTGCTGTATACTCTGACCAGAAACGGGTGCTGCACTGGCAGAGGAGCTATTATCACACGCCGCAAGTAATAGCGGAGCTAGTATCAGTAGTCCATATTTATACATTGCTATTTCCTTATGCCAGTTGAGTTACGGTTGCTTCACAGGGACCAAATTCACAGCGCTGCGGAAAGTGGGGATTCGGTGCCCGATTTAAGTTATACCAGTCGGTGTTGTTCATCGCCAGCGCATAGCCCCAGGAGATTTCATTTTCACTCTTAAGGCGCTGATAAATTTGCGTAACTAATAGCTGAGCTGCTTTACGATCCATATCATCATCTCGGTTAAATCCTTCCTGGAGAAATTCTCGCAGTTCCTGCTCCTGCTCTTTGGCCACCAGCTCCTCTGATTTGCCCACGGCCAGATTCGAACCATCCTTCGTGCGATGGCACATTACCTTAAGCCACTCGCGTTTAGTCTGAATACTGTAAAGAATCTGAATAATTGCCTCTTTACGTTCAGGGTAAATATCCAGTAAATACTCACCGCGGTTTTCAAAATCGCCGTGATCCCATAAGCCATGACGGGTAAGCAGATAAAGTAAGATCCCCTTAGCTTCAGGAGTATAGTTCAATAAACGAGTAGGAGTAGTAATAATATTTTTTGCTAACTGGTTACGCCTTTTAGAGGCTTCCATATTTGCCTTATTATTATCGATTATATTTTCAATAAACCCTGAGTATTCCCCCAAAACAGTAACCATATTGAGCCTAGCTTCGTTATAAATTTGATAAATATCTTTCCCTAAATCCGCAATCTGCATCACACATATTCGAGTAAAGGTTTCAAACGCTTCCTTAACAACCAAATCAAAAAACCGATAATCCAGCGCAAATAGCTGATAGGCCAGCCATTTACCCAACTCTATTAAGCCTTTAGTCCCAACCTCACAAAGAAACGCGCCTTTGGCGCCCAACCCTAAGCACACGCTGGCCGCAACCTTAAAACAGAATTTACCGTTGATAAACGTACACTGAAATTTCGCCCCGGCACCTATCCCCGCCAGGCCGGCAATACTGGTGCCAATGGTCGCCAGGTCGGAAAACTCCCCGACCGTTTTTGGCACGCTGGCAGTGCCTGCTTTAGCCGGTTCGGCTGGCTTCAGCCACTGCACGGCACCTTTCAGGGAATATTCAGCCCTGGCACCGGCAAAGGCTTCCGCAGACAGCGAGGCGCCTTCATCTTCCTTTTCCATCTGCTGATAAAACTGACCGCTGCGGGCTGACTGGCGCTCCTGAAAGCGCGGTAACCGTTCCTGGCGCTGCCCTGTAACGACCTGCTGTTTATCATCCTTTATTTGCACTTGCAGTTGAGCTTCCAGTTGTGCAGACGCCCCCGCAAAGCCAATCAGCTTATTTTCGATATATATACGCATCACGCCCATGTTTAAAGCGGGCAATTCCTGAGGAGTACCTTCATCTTCTTTTTTTCCCGGCTTATATTTCAACTCCCAACCCAGCCGGTCCGGAATATAAAGCACAGCGAGGCCAATCCCTGTTGCCAGTGCCAGAGACGCTTTTGCCTCGCCCTTAATACTGACTTTCCCTTCATTAGGGTTAAACTCTGCTTCTGCGCCCACATTGGAAACAAAGCGCATAAACTGCGCCGCGCCCGAGACTTCTACGCCATTATCAAATACATGTTCGCCATTAAGGCTTTTATTCCAGCTTTCAGCCCAGTCAAACAATGTTTTATCCACATTGTAATCATCCAGGTTGACGTAATCTTTAAGCTCTACCTTGATGGTTGGCAATATATCTTTGGTTAACTGCTCTTTGAGCTTTTTGGTATCAATTGAACGCCGCCCACGGCTGTCCACAGAGTAAATGCTGTCTTTGCCGGTCGCTTTATCTTTATTACTCAACGAGACAGAACGCCACTTCTTTTTTGCCCCCGCCTTAGAGCGTCCACCGGAGCGTTCAGAATAATAACGCTGGCTGGCATAAGCAAAACGCCGCCCCAGCTTTTGATTCCCCGGTCCTTTTCTGCGGGTATCCAGCAGCGGGAGTAATTCCACGACATCCTGATATCCCATACCACTGGTTTCATCGTCCTTGAGCTTTTCCAGTAGCGCTTCGCGCTTTTTATCCAGCGCGGTTTCTGCGGCAACCACCTCTTTAGCCTGTGATTGCGTATCATTCATGCCGGGCTTCTGTCTTTGCAGGCCATACTGCTCTATCGCGGTGGAATAGGCATGGTTTGCCTGATGAAATTCATCCACGCACTTCATCATTTCCAGGCAGTGGGACTCAAATTCACCGGCATCCTCTGCCGGAACCACAATAATCTCTTCAGTTTCCGGGCGAAAATAGAGTATTCCTGACTCGTGATGTGCTTTAGTAATATTATTATCTGATTTATTGAGCTGACATTCAGCGTTCGCTTTAGTATCCATACTCCAGCCACCTTACTTATTCAAAAAATAGCTTAATGTTCTGTGGGTCAATGCCGTAGTGCTTTTGCGTATAGCCGTTTTCATCGGTCCTGCCGCGGATGATTTTGCCCTCCGGCGTTTCTATACGGTAAGCAACCCAGGGTTTGGGCGCTTGTGTGACCTTATCAACCACCTGGAACCCGCCGCTCACCGGGAACTGGTACTGCGGGTCTGCCACCGTTGCGGGCGTCAACGCTTTCTCAAGCGAGGCACTGCCGCCCCAGTCAATGCTGCTACTCTTGAGGCTAAGTTTGCCTGGCGCGCCAATTTCAATGGCACCATCCTTAATTTTGATGTAAGCCCCGCCGGTACTGGTGAGCGTAATTCCCTGCGCCGCGTTCAGTACAATTTCACCGTTAACGCTATTCACAGCCATTTGCTTATCAGACTGGATACACATGGCGTCAGACTGGGCCTGAATATCAACCTGGCCACGGGCGGCGATAATTTTCAGCCCCAGCTTCTGCGCGAACAGACTAATAGCTTCCCCCGCCGCCACAGTCAGGCGTTTGAATATGGTCATATCCGCATTTTCGCCCGCGGTGGCCGTCAGGGTATGCCCGGCGGAGAGCTGTATGTTCTTTGGCGTCGCAGCACCAATGCCCGCCGGTGCCGACAGTAGCAGTCCGGCCTCTTTTAACTGGTTAAGGGTGTCAGCAAGCTGCTGCTGGGAGTTGAGATCCGCATCCAGCGCGCCGGAGGTTCCGGCACTTTGCGCCAGCGCGGTTACCAGCTGTAGCGCGCTCTGTAACTGAGCAACCGCCGCGTTCATATCCAGCATTGCGCCCTGCGCTTTTGGCTGGCTATCCGCACTGATAAATACCCCTGCGCCACCGCGTATGGAGACATGGCGATCGGTTCTTAACTCAGCGCCTTCGCCGCGTAGCTGGCGGGTGGCATCCACGTTATGGCCCAGATTAAGCTGCGTCTTGCCGCCATATTCCGTACTGAGCTTGATATGTTCCGAACCGCGCTTATCCTCCATGCGCAGTTTGTTCAGACCTGCGGTCCTGATTACATTACGGGTGCTGTTTTTTTCGGTGACGTGGTCAACGTGGCGGGAGTCATGTAAAGCGTGGGCGATATACGGGCGATCGGGATCGCCTTCGTGGAAGGCAATCGCCACTTCAGTGCCCTGAATCAGCGGGAAATGGAAGCCATACTGGTCGCCGCCGTAAGGTTTGGCCAACCTGACCGGCATGCTCTCCAGGCCTTCATCCTTGTTATCCAGGTCTGCGTCAAATTTTACCCGGTACAGGCCCGCGTCATCCTGCCAGGCGTAGATATCATTTGCTCTGGCGCTGGTAATGCGGGCTGTCAGCGTACCGCTTACTACCGGGCGGGGTTTCAGCGCCGGACGCCAGCAGCGGGTTTCACTGTAAGGCATCGCCGTCCAGTTCACCTGAAGGGCACTCTGGCGACTGGCGGTGAAAACCACGCTTAAAATAACCACGCCATTGTGGGTTTCGACGGGCAGTGTGGAGGGAATAGCCGTTTCGCTAAATGTCACCACCTGGGCCGGGGCCAGTGTCACATCGGTACTGCTGCCCGCGACGGTGGTTTGTGTGGCAAGAAAGCGTTCATGCTCCAGTCGCGCCCAAAAGTTACCCGTCTCGGCCGCAGGTTCGATTTTGTCCCCACTTTCCAGATGACGGGGGCGGTAATGGTATACGTTTCCGTATGTTATCTCCTCACCCTCTCCCCGGGTCATATCGGCGGGTGCCGACTTTAACACCTTATGCGCCTGGCGATGGTTATAATCACTGGCTGTGACCGAACGCTCCACCACATTGTGCCAGACGTTAACGCCCCACACCGAATCCATGCCATTGTCATTGGTTCCGGACGGGCTGTTCAGTAACAGTGTTTTGCCAAACTGCAAGGCACTTTGCCTGTCGGCAAAATGCACGACTTCCGTCTTTGTGTCAGGTTGCAGGGAAAAGTAGTAAAATATTCCCACTTCAGCCAGCAGACGCTCTATAAAACTCAGGTCACTTTCCTGATACTGGTTAATCTGCTCCCGCTTCGGATATTCCATTTTCAGGATGAACTCATACTCCCATCCTTTTAATCCGTGCTCCTGAAGTACCTGTTCCACCACTTCCGGCACAGATTTATTTACAAAGAAACGATGCGTACGGTACTGGTTATCCAGCAAAGCCAGAAAGGGTTTCACAACGATGAGATAGTGCGCCTGATCTTTCGACGTTTTGATGCGCTCAAAGTGAGTAATAATGCCATGTACCGCTTTACTCTCGGTGATATCTTCTAATCGACCCGAGCGCATCGTTAAACAGGCTGATTTATTGAGTAGTGTTCTGGCATCAATATTTTTATCAGCGCTGGTGAAGCGAATGAGATAGTCGTAGAGCGAGCTAATACCCTCTGAACCCGTGAAATTCTCCACATCTAACGATGAAGAACATGAGGGGATGTCAAGAATATAGCGATTAAGTCCCCGGGAAAGCATCCCGGAAATGGCGTTCCGTGTATTATTCATTAAGTCCATACGTGTCACTCTGTTATTAACCACTCACAAACCCACAGAATAACTTCATGAAAACCCGCCACAGGGATGCGTTTTCAATATCTGTATTTTGTTACAGTGATATCATCGTCAACAAAAACCCGAATTTCATCGGTCGCAGATGGGCTTTTACTCCACCGCTGATAACGACTTTCATTTTTATCAGTACCCGCATCGCTAAGATGATACCCGATAGACTTCAGATACTTTTCAATTTTACCGATACCAGCTCTGCCCCTGAAAATCACACTGCTGGTCTCAGGTTTAGGGCCATCCATCTCAGAAAATGTAAAATAATAACTATCAGCGATGCGAGGAATGTTCTTTATTTCCGGGTCAACAAAAAGCGTGTAACAGAGATAGTTATCTTCGTTAAACCCCTCACTCGTCGCAGCCAGTTGCTGTAGCTTGCAGGTTGTCAGCAGACATATAAGCGCAACGGTAAGCAGCGCAAAAACCGCCTTGAGCACTCTTTTTTTCAAGTTACCCCCCTATTTCAACAGATATGCTGCTGTTATCGATGATCCTGACAATATCTGAATCAAAGTGAGTAAACGGTGTAACCAGCCTCATGAAATGAGGTAATTCAGCATGATAGGGTTGGTGAGCTATACCTTTGGCCGCTGGATCGGGAAATAACAGGGGCTTAAAGCTGCGGTTTTTTAATGTTCCTATCGCACCATAAAAATCCCAACGCCTTAATGCGGCTTGCTTGCTGACCGGTTTAATCAAGCGCATATAATCTACAGGATGGGTGACATGGTAAAAACCGAGTAAGTCAGAGACTAAATCCTCACCGCTAAAACCACTATCGGTATACCAGCTAAACCACGGCTTCGCCTGCCATTCTTCAAACAAGCATGCCGTGCGCATCATCATTGCCAGCGCAATGCTGTTAATGTCGTCCTGCGTTCGCCCTTTTTTGATGTTCCAGCGGACATAACGCCCTGTCGCTAAAAATTTAGCTCGCATGCGCTGCTCATACGTCACAAGATAATAGTTTCCTGGCGCGGACTCTCCTTGCTGAAACTGCGACAGCAATTGCCGGATATCATGACCAAGCGCATGACCAAGGTCGACCCAACCTAAAACCTCGGTATAGATCAAGCCAGTCGTTGTGCCCAGCGCGGAAGGTGGTTCAATAATTTCATGACGTTTACTCATATCGTTCAAAGTCCATTCTGACTATCTGCGTTTCAGGCGCTGTTACCACCCCCCTCAATCGCGCATCTTTTTGGTCCTGTCGCCGCGTTTAGCCATGTATGCATAACCGCTGCTGCCTGACGTTCCCCTGCGCATCCTGCTTAACGCGACATCAGCTTTACGGGACTAACCCAGTGGTGCACAACCAGGCTGGCATCGCGAAGCAGTCAGAGAAAAGGTAAATCGGCTACGCTACCGCCCGTCGCTGTAAACCAAAGCGCATCAGGTCAAACTCAGGGGCGTGGTGTTCTTTACTCAGCACCCGGCTACCAGATGCTCAGAAAAAATCGTTCTGCCACGTCAGGTATATTGAGAGGTGCGTTTAGCCCAGTGAGTAATGCGACACTCCCGGCAAGTGCGGATGATGCTCACCTCGCCACCACCCAATGCGAAGCGCACGCTACGGCTACAGCCTGAACAAACTACTTGCCCTAAGGTGAGCTTAGTTATATCGGCGTTCACGCTTTTCACGCTGGAACTGGCACCTACCTCCTTGTGGACTACATCGTGGGTTTTATTGCACTGGGTTTGCTTTGTGTGGCGGGGTTGTATGGCGCTGGGCGATTTGAGGGAAGGAATACTGGTCGCGGCGGCTTCATCTGTGGGCAGGAGGGGATTATGGTCGCAGACCCGCACCCGCTTAGGGTTGATACCCGCCATCGCCAGTGGGCTATATTCCCTGGCTGTACACTCAGCTCTCTTAACGTCTTTAAGCGAGGAAGAATCAGAAAACGCCCGCAGTTTCTTCCCTTTTATTTTGCGGCCTGGCCAGAAAAATGTCTGAGGAGAGGCGGTATTATCCGGCGTTTTATGCTGTGACCGCTTTAGATAAAGGACTGTACGCGTAATAAGTATCGGTAAGGCGCAAGGCTTAATAGTATTAACGCCCTCATGAGCAATGGCGTAGCACAGAAGCTTTTCCCCTTGCCATTTTACAGGAACACTCAATTTTTCTGCCGGGCACAGACTCCTTTTTTCTGACAAAAACAACGTTACGCTGCCAGTGATAATACTAACCGGCGCGATGCTTTCGCTGTCCTGAGCATGTTTATCTTTCTTATACACCAGCATTTTCTTTCATTAATCCATTAAAGTCTGCGCCATTATTATGTTTACTGTCGCTTAAATCCTTTCATATCGTAGAAAATCATCTTGACATTCCATACGACGTACTCTGCTGCCAGACAATACAACGTGGCCTTCATACAAAGAAACGTTACAGGGGTTGCTGCAACTAGTCTTTTTGCCTACCACTTGCAGTAGCCACAACGTTACATGCTCCATGAGATTACGCGATATCCCAGACCTGACGGCAAGGTATTTTCAGGCTCACCACTGCCGTAAACAGACTGGCTCTGGAGTAAATACCGCTTACGCTCATCTCATTTTTTTAACTTATTTATCTAAGGTAAATACTCACCGATGCTACGAGCATTAAGTAATATATTAGCGTTTCCGATGACATACAACCAGTAAATTACGTATGTGAGACAAGGCGATCGTTTAAAAATCAGGCCAACTGTTGGCGGTTAAAATATTCACCCGGTGAATATAAAGAAGATATTACCCGTATCATCATAAAAGTAGGTTATGGCTCCTTATCAGGCTCGGCATATATGACTGATATGCTATATAATCCGTAAATGAATGCAGATTAGTTTACTTTATTAATAAAAACCGTTACCGGATTTCGTCAAAGGCCTGACTACACATTTTTCTCTGCAATCTTCCGTCCGCTTATTTTCCTGAAGATGGAATTTTCTCTCACCTGATAATATCCAGGAGCAAGCCGCTTTCGCATTATGTATCTACAGTCGGCACCGTTCGTGAGCAAACTGCTGCAAACGGTACCGGTAGCCGTTAACGCTAACAAGTGACGGTTCTGCACCAGAACGCGTCCAGGTAAGCCCAGATGGCGTCATGGGGTCCTGTGCATAGTACGTTATTGAGGTTGGATGCCTCTCCTGGCGGCTGCGCCGCAGGCCGCATTATTCAGTCAAAAGCTCTGCGCAACGCGCAGGGCTTTCAGATTGCTGACAAAGAAGGAAAAAACGTGGTTTTTCCTTCTTTGTGGTTAGCAGGCGAAAATCAATGAATTGATTTTCCTTATTTTTTTATTGGGTGTCATTCACCCTGTCTGAGACAGGGTGAGGTAAGGCATCAGTCTCAAAGCCCTGCGCAACGCGCAGGGCTTTTTAGTTACGGCTACAGAGAAATTCAGCCCGCAAGCTTATCGCCGTTTTCCTCCTGGTCCACCGCAAAGCAGGCAACCAGCTGGCCGTCGTACTCGTTAAGCTTCGGTGCAAACTGAGTGCACAGCCCAAAACGCCGCCAGCAGCGGGCGTTAAACGCACAGCCCGGCGGTGGGTTGAGCGGGCTTGGCAGCTCGCCCGTTAGCTTGATGCGCTCACGGCGGTCATCCGGGTTAAGGCGCGGCGTGGCCGACAGCAGCGCCCGGGTGTAGGGGTGGCGCGGATTATTAAAAATCTGCGCCTTCGTACCCTTTTCCACGCAGCGGCCCAGATACATCACCATCACTTCATCCGCGATGTGCTCCACCACCGACAGATCGTGCGAAATAAACACGTACGACAACCCCATTTCCTGCTGCAAATCCATCATCAGGTTCAGCACCTGTGCACGCACAGAAACATCAAGCGCCGATACCGGTTCATCGGCAATCACCACGTCCGGGTCAAGCATCAGCCCACGAGCAATAGCGATACGCTGGCGCTGACCGCCGGAGAACATGTGCGGATAGCGGTCGTAATGCTCGGTTTTCAGACCCACTTTCGCCATCATCGCCAGCGCCTTTTCGCGCCGTTCGGCACTACTGAGGCCGGTGTTAATCAGTAGCGGCTCTTCGAGGATCTGCCCGACTTTTTTGCGCGGGTTGAGCGAGCCGTACGGGTTCTGGAACACAATCTGGATCTTCTGGCGTCTGAGTTTCTGCGCCTGCGGATCGTGCCTGAGCAAGTCCTGACCGTGCCAGTAAAGCTCGCCCGCGCTCGGCGTTTCAATCATGGTCAGTAGCCTGCCGAGCGTTGATTTACCGCAGCCGGACTCCCCCACCACCGCCAGCGTTTTGCCACGCTCAAGAGTAAACGACACGCCGTCGAGCGCTTTCACCAGCCTTTCTGGCGAGAACAGCCCTTTTTTCACCGGGTAGTGCTTTTTTAAATCAATGGCGCGCAGCAGCGGCTGCGTGTTGGCCTCATGCGTACTCATAGGTCGGCCTCCCGGCGTCGTCGAGCGGATAGTGACATCTGGACTGACGGTTGCCGTCCACGGCGTTCAGCGCTGGCTCTTCGCTGCGACATCTGTCCGTCGCATACGGGCAGCGCGGGTTCAGCAGGCAACCGGTCGGGCGGTCGTATTTGCCCGGCACCACGCCCGGCAGCGATGCCAGCCGTGCTTTGTCCTGGGCAAACTCCGGCAGCGCACGCAACAGCGCCTGGGTATACGGATGGCGCGGCGCGCGGAAGATATCGCGAGCATCACCCACTTCCACCACCTGGCCTGCGTACATCACAATAATGCGCTGCGCCGCTTCGGCCACCAGCGCCAGGTCATGGGTGATGAGAATCAGCGCCATGTTCTCCTGACGTTGCAGACTCAGTAGCAGCTCAATGATTTGCGCCTGAATGGTCACATCCAGCGCGGTAGTCGGCTCATCGGCAATCAGCAGTTTGGGCCGACAGGCAATAGCCATCGCTATCATTACGCGCTGGCTCATGCCGCCGGAAAGCTGATGCGGGTACACGTCTAATCGGGACGCCGGGTCAGGGATACCGACCTGGGTCAGCAAATCAATGGCCCGCTGACGGCGGGTGCGCCGGTTACCGCCCTGGTGCACCTTGATGGCTTCCATTATCTGGTAACCCACGGTGTAACAGGGGTTCAGGCTGGTCATGGGATCCTGGAAGATCATCGCCACTTCCGCCCCCACCAGATTGCGGCGTTCGCGCTCTGAAATGCGCTGTAGATCCTGCCCGTTAAACGTGAGTTGCTCGGCCGCAACACGGCCTGGAAAATCAATCAGCCCCATAATCGCGAGCGAACTCACCGACTTGCCGGAGCCGGACTCGCCAACGATACCGACCACCTGGCCCTGTTCCACGCTATAGCTCACGCGATCTACCGCGCGAAAAGGTGCAGATTCGTCTCCGAAGTGCACCGATAATTTATCGACATTTAATAACGCCATCTCGTGCCTCTTACTGCTTAAGTTTGGGATCCAGCGCGTCACGCAGACCATCGCCCATCAGGTTAAACGCCAGCACCGTCAGGAGAATGGCAATACCCGGGAAGGTCACGACCCACCAGGCGCTTTGCGCAAACTGCAGTACATCGGAAAGCATGGTGCCCCACTCCGGCGTTGGCGGCTGTGCGCCCATGCCGAGGAAGCCCAACGCAGCCATGTCGAGAATGGCGTTAGAAAAACCGAGCGACGCCTGAACAATCAGCGGCGCCAGGCAGTTGGGAAGGATGTTGACGAACATCTGGCGCAGCGCACCGGCACCCGCCACGCGCGAGGCGGTGACGTAATCACGGTGCACTTCCACCAGCACAGCGGCGCGCGTCAGACGCACATAGTGCGGCAGTGCCACAAACGTCAGCGCCAGCGAGGCGTTAACGATGGACGGTCCAAATACCGCCACCAGCACCAGCGCCAGCAGCAGGCTCGGCAGCGCCAGCATGATATCGACAACGCGCATGATGATGTTGTCGACCACGCCGCCGAAATAGCCTGCGACCAGGCCAAGGATCACGCCCATGATCAGTGACAGTACCACCACCAGGCAGCCCACCAGCAGCGACAAACGCGCGCCGTACATCAGGCGCGAGAGAATATCGCGGCCCACGTCGTCGGTGCCGAGGATGTACTGCCAGCTACCGCCGTCCTGCCACACCGGCGGGTGCAACAGCGCATCGCGAAACTGTTCTGCCGGGTTGTGCGGCGCGATGATGTTGGCAAACACGGCAATGATGACCATCACCACCACGTAGCACAGCCCCACCACAGCGCCTTTGTTGCGACAAAAGTAGTGCCAGAACTCGCGCAGCGGCGTCATCGGCACTGGCGCGGTTACGGGTTTTTCAGTTGTTAATTGCGTCACGGTGCCCCCTTACTTCTTATGACGAATACGCGGGTTCACCACGCCGTACAGCAGGTCGACCAGCAGGTTGACGAGAATAATCAGGGTCGCCACCAGCAACACGCCGCCCTGCACTACCGGATAATCACGCCGTTGCAACGCCTCAATCAGCCAGCGCCCCAGCCCCGGCCAGGAGAAAATCGTTTCCGTCAGGATGGCCCCCGCGAGCAGCGTACCCACCTGCAAACCAATGACTGTCACCACGGGCAACATGGCATTGCGAAGCGCATGCACCACGATAACGCGCAGGCGCGTCAGGCCTTTGGCGCGGGCAGTGCGGATGTAGTCCTCGCCCAGCACCTCAAGCATGGCCGAGCGCGTCATGCGCACAATTACCGCCAGTGGAATAGTGCCAAGTACAATAGCCGGTAAAATCATGTGGGCCACGGCATCAATAAAGTCGCCCTGTTCGCCCCAGATGGCGGTGTCAATCAGCATAAAACCGGTCAGGGGCAGCGTATCGTCAAGGAACACGGTATCGCTGATGCGCCCGGACACCGGGGTCAGGTTTAACTGTACCGAGACCAGCATGATAAGCATCATGCCCCACCAGAAAATCGGCATGGAATAACCGGTAAGCGCCAGTCCCACCGCAGTGTGGTCAAAAACGGAACCACGTTTTACCGCAGCCAGCACACCAACCGGAATGCCAACTGCCGTGGCAAAAATCATGGCGCACACGCCAAGCTCCATAGTGGCTTTAAAGCGTGGCACAAACTCGTCCCACACCGGCAAACGGCTTTTAAGCGACACGCCCAAATCACCGTGCAGCACATTCCACACATAGTTGACGTACTGCTGCCACATCGGTTTATCAAGCCCCATCTGTGCCAGCAGCTGGGCATGACGTTCCGGGGAAATACCGCGTTCGCCCGCCATAATCATCACCGGGTCGCCGGGGATCATGTGCACGAACGCAAAAGTCAGTAGCGTGATGCCGATAAACGTCGGGATAACCAGCCCCAGACGCCGAAGGATGAACTGCAACATATCCTGAATCTCTTTGCTCTCCCGCACGCGGCCTGAGCTGGCTTACTCACAGAGGCAACAACGCCGCCGCATCCGTAAACCGGGCAGCGCGTCGAGGTACCTGCATCTGGAAATAACAGCCAGTGAAAGACGCCGGGCGGGATGTATTACGTTACAGCGCCCTTTCCCGGGAGAAAGGGCGCACTGTGTTACCGCCTGTGGGCATCAGTCACCCAGAGAAACGCTCTGGAAGTTGTGCTTACCGAGCGGATCAACAACGTAGCCTTTGACCTCTTTACGCACCGGCTCGTACACCGTGGAGTGTGCAATGATCAGCGCCGGAGCCTGATCGTGCATCACCACCTGAGCCTGTTTGTAGAGTTCAATACGCTTGTTGTGATCTTCACTGGCACGCGCCGGTTGGATCAGATCTTCAAACGGCTTGTAACACCAGCGTGAGTAGTTAGAGCCGTCCTTCGCTGCCGCACAGCTAAACAGCGTGGCAAAGAAGTTATCCGGGTCCCCATTATCACCGGTCCAGCCCATCATCACCGTCTGATGCTCGCCGTCTTTGGCGCGCTTGAGGTATTCGCCCCACTCGTAAGAGACAATTTTGGCGTTAACGCCAATCTTTGCCCAGTCGGCCTGAATCATCTCCGCCATGCGGCGCGCGTTCGGGTTATACGGACGCTGCACCGGCATCGCCCACAGGTCGATGGTGAAACCTTTCTCCATGCCCGCGTCTTTAAGCAACTGTTTTGCCTTTTCAGGGTCGTAGGTATAGTCCTTCACGTCGTCGTTATAGCTCCACATCGTCGGCGGGATCAGGTTTTTGGCGGCGACGCCTGCCCCCTGATACACCGCTTTGATGATGGCTTCTTTGTTAACGGCATACGTCAGCGCCTGACGCACGTTGAGGTTATCGAGCGGCTTTTTCTCAACATTAAATGACAGGTAGCCCACGTTCAGCCCTGCCTGTTCCATCAGGTTGATGTTTTTATCCTGCTTCATGCCGGCAATATCGGCCGGGTTGGGGTATGGCATAATCTGGCATTCGTTTTTCTGCAGCTTGGCGTAACGCACGGAAGCATCCGGCGTAATAGAAAACACCAGACGGTCAATTTTAGGCTTTGTACCCCAGTAGTCCGCAAACGCTTTATACAGAATGCGCGAATCTTTCTGGTACTGCTGGAGCTGGAACGGACCGGTGCCGATCGGGTTGAGGTCAACCTTTTCCGGCGTGCCCGCTTTGAGCATATTGTCGGCGTATTCTTTAGATAAAATAGAGGCAAAGTCCATCGCCAGATCGGCCAGGAACGGTGCTTCCGGGCGAGTGAGTACAAACTGCACGGTGTAATCGTCAACTTTCTTCACGTCGCTAATCAGCGCCGGGAGGTCCATGCCCTCAAAGTATTCGTAAGTCCCGCCAGAGACCTTATGGTACGGGTTTTGTGGATTTTTCTGGCGGTCAAAGGTGAACACCACGTCGTCGGCGTTCAGCTCGCGGGTGGGTTTGAAGTCGCGGTTTGAGTGCCACTTCACGCCTTTACGCAGATGGAAGGTGTAAGTTTTACCGTCTTCGCTAACGTCCCACTTTTCAGCAAGACCCGGCTCCAGCTCGGTAGAACCAAGTTTAAACTGCACCAGGCGGTTATACAGAGGAACCGAGCTGGCATCATAAGTGGTGCCAGAGGTAAACAGCTGCGGGTTAAACCCTTCAGGCGAACCTTCTGAACAGTACACCAGTGTTTTTGCCTGTACGCCTGCTGCAACGGTCAACGCAGCAAGCGTTAAACCAAATTTCAGCATCCCTGACGGCTTCAAAGAAATCATCATCATTCTGCTCCAGTGTGATATGTGTTGTGTTCCCCCTCATCAGTCATGCATCAACAGCCCTTATGGCCGTTATAACGCTCAAAAGATTTGGGTAGTGGCCGTCGAACCTTTTTTATGTTTTACCTGGTCCGTTCGGCTGCGCACGAAGGTGCGAAGAGCGCCAGCATTCCCTGCGGCAACCTCGCTCTGAGGCAGTTCAGACTCGCCATGAGCCTTCTCTTAAGACCTACAATCTGTCAACAGATGACAGAAACGTCAATCTTGTTGGCGGTGTTTTAAAAGAAGTGTGCGAATGTGCAAGAAAACATTAAAAAAAGGTAACGTGCTTATTTCCAGCATGGAATTTTGTGCTACGCGTAATCCCCAGCTAATCGGTCTGGTTATCAGAAAATGATCAGTTAACCTGTCGGATGGTTTTCGATGCGAATTTTTTGAGATGAACGGCAATTATCACCGTTTATTCGGTAATTACCGTTACCTGTAGCGAAAAGCTCTGCCTGTAGCCATAAGTTGATAGCCTGACAACACGGCGTGGCAATAACGCCAGGTAATGTAACAGTGGGTAAAATGTGCATGCAGAGGAGATAAACACGTCTGACGGTCATTTTCTGCATTTTCGGTTTCAGATACGCAAGGGTAAAACAAGACAGGAAGCGCTGGCTCTGCTGCGTAAACATACAGGCTTACGGTATGGAATGACGGACCCCGCAGACGTAGGCGGGGAGACAAGACCCGCCCGCTAAGACTTCTGCGTTGCAGACGCACAACGCCTTTTATCACCTGTCACGCGCACAGGCTTATAGTGGTCCCGGACAGAAATCAGTGAAATGTTCACGGCTGGCTACGGCAGGCCGTTGCTCGCGCAACGTTCGCTCATTTCACTCGAGTCGAACCTCCCGCCCCCGGAGGTTCTCATCCTCATCGGGCTACAGATGCAAAAAAGCCTGCTCGCTGAGCAGGCTTTTCAAATTTGGTCGGTGATAGAGGATTCGAACCTCCGACCCCTTCGTCCCGAACGAAG
>CBIFVZ010000078.1:0-16625 GCA_966185765.1 uncultured Enterobacteriaceae bacterium
GCGTGCGAGGCGTGCGAGGCGTGCGAGGCGTGCGAGGCGTGCGAGGCGTGCGAGGCGTGCGAGGTTGGTCAGAATTGCAGTCATGCTCACGGCTTGCAAGGAATTCACTCACGTGTGCAATAAAAAATTGCCTGATCCGGCCCGAGAGCCTTTTGATGGTAAAAATCTTCACAGAACATCCCGTCGCGGTATAAAACAAAAGGCAGAAGCCACTCGCCTCTGCCCTTTTATTTCATTGCTTATACGGGCCAAAACTACAGCCCGTCAATGTTGTTACAGAACGGATTTAGCCTTGCTGACCACGTTCTCAACGGTGAAGCCAAACTCTTCAAACAGCTTCTCAGCCGGTGCAGACTCACCAAAGGTGGTCATGCCCACAACGGCACCGTTCAGACCAACATACTTATACCAGTAGTCGGCAATACCGGCTTCAATGGCTACGCGCGCGCTAACGGCCTTCGGCAGCACGGCTTCGCGATAGGCCGCATCCTGCTTGTCGAACGCATCGGTAGAGGGCATGGAGACCACGCGTGCCTTGATACCTTCTGCGGACAGTTTGTCCCAGGCCGCCACTGCCAGTTCAACTTCAGAGCCCGTTGCAATCAGAATCAGCTGCGGCTGACCGTCACAGTCTTTAAGCACGTAGGCACCGCGAGCGATGTCTGCCAGCTGCTGTGCGCTACGCTCCTGCTGCGCCAGGTTCTGGCGAGAAAGGATCAGTGCGGTCGGGCCGTCGCTGCGCTCAACGCCGTATTTCCACGCCACCGCAGATTCTACCTGGTCACACGGACGCCAGGTGCTCATGTTAGGCGTAACACGCAGAGATGCCATCTGCTCAACCGGCTGGTGAGTCGGGCCATCTTCGCCAAGGCCGATGGAGTCATGGGTATACACCATCACCTGGCGCTGCTTCATCAGTGCAGCCATACGCACCGCATTGCGCGCGTATTCCACGAACATCAGGAAGGTAGAGGTGTACGGCAGGAAGCCGCCGTGCAGCGCCACGCCGTTAGCGATAGCGGTCATACCAAACTCGCGCACGCCGTAGTGAATATAGTTACCGGCCGTGTCTTCATTAATCGGTTTAGAGCCAGACCACAGCGTCAGGTTAGACGGTGCCAGGTCCGCAGAGCCGCCGAGGAACTCCGGCAACCACGGGCCAAAGGCTTCAATGGCGTTCTGAGAGGCTTTACGGCTGGCAATTTTTGCCGGATTGGCCTGAAGCTGTTCGATAAATGCCTGTGCTTTGGCGTCAAAATCAGCGGGCAGTTCGTTCTTCATGCGGCGTGAGAACTCAGCGGCTTCCTGCGGGAATGCTTTCTGGTAAGCGGCGAACTTCTCATTCCAGGCGCGCTCTTTAGCCTGACCTGCTTCTTTAGCATCCCACTGCGCATAAATTTCAGACGGGATCTCAAACGGCGCGTAGTTCCAGCCCAGCTGCTTACGGGTTGCAGCCACTTCGGCTTCGCCCAGCGGCGCGCCGTGGGAGTCGTGGGTGCCTGCTTTGTTCGGGGAGCCAAAACCAATAACGGTTTTGCACATCAGCAACGACGGCTTGTCGGTTACCGTGCGCGCTTCTTCAATAGCACGCTTGATGGCGTCAGCATCGTGACCGTCTACGCCGCGCACCACATGCCAGCCGTAGGCTTCAAAGCGCTTCGCGGTGTCATCGGTGAACCAGCCCTCAACGTGACCATCAATAGAAATGCCGTTGTCATCATAGAACGCCATCAGTTTGCCAAGCTTGAGCGTACCCGCCAGCGAGCAAACTTCGTGGGAGATACCTTCCATCATGCAGCCATCACCCATGAACGCATAGGTATAATGGTCAACAATGTCATGGCCCGGGCGGTTAAATTGCGCGGCCAGTGTTTTCTCAGCAATCGCCATACCCACCGCGTTAGCGATACCCTGGCCCAGCGGGCCGGTGGTGGTTTCTACGCCCGGCGTATAGCCCACTTCCGGGTGACCCGGCGTTTTAGAATGCAGCTGACGGAAGTTTTCCAGTTCTGACATCGGCAGATCATAGCCGGTGAGATGCAACAGGCTATAAATCAGCATTGAACCATGACCGTTAGAGAGTACAAAACGGTCGCGATCGGCCCAGGAAGGGTTGGTTGGGTTATGGTTCAGGTAATCACGCCACAGGACTTCGGCAATATCAGCCATCCCCATCGGGGCACCCGGGTGACCGGACTTGGCTTTCTGAACGGCGTCCATGCTGAGCGCACGAATGGCATTGGCAAGCTCTTTACGAGAAGACATTTTAACTCCAGATCGGATGGTTAAAGGCAGAACCTTTGTTGCAGTTAGATGACGCTGGTTATTGCCCACGACGGTTCAATACAGCAAGAGGGGTGTGAGTTTGCTCAACAAACGCAACCACAAACGCCTGCGCCTTGAAATATCACGGGTATGGGCTACGCCCGAAAATAATGTCCAACAATGTAACCCAAGCGGCGTGTCATGTACATGGAGCATCCTTTTACCGGTTGGGAAATCTCTGGATCTTGCTCGCATGTCAGGCAAATAACTCACCGTATTGCCTCCAGGATCTTTATACTCAGGCTGACTCGGGCATTTCATCGCCCGTCGTTTGAATGTATTCGTCAATTGATTAGGGATATACCTGACCATGAAAATGCGTCCGATGTTGCTGTGTGCTCTCGCAGCCAGCCTGTTGGCGGGCTGTCAGAATATGGATTCCGGCGGATTACTGTCGTCCGGCGCAGGTGCCTTTCAGGCATATACGTTAAGCGATGAGCAGGTCATCGCGCTTAGCGATCAGGCCTGCCAGGAGCAGGACAGCAAAGCGACCATTGCTGCTGCCAGCAGCACCTATACCCAGCGCCTGAACAAAATCGCCAACGCGCTTGGCAACAACATCAACGGCCAGGCCGTCAATTACAAGGTCTATCAGACCAAAGACGTCAACGCCTTCGCGATGGCGAACGGTTGTATTCGCGTTTACAGCGGATTAATGGACATGATGACCGACAATGAAGTCGAAGCGGTCATCGGCCATGAGATGGGTCACGTGGCACTCGGCCACGTGAAAAAAGGGATGCAGGTGGCGATGGGTACTAACGCGCTGCGTGTTGCCGCCGCCTCAGCCGGTGGCATTCTCGGCAGCCTGTCGCAGTCGGAGCTGGGCGCACTGGGTGAGCAGCTGGTTAACGCTCAGTTCTCCCAGCGCCAGGAGTCTGAGGCAGACGACTACTCCTACGATTTTTTAAGAAAACGCGGCATTGACCCGTCAGGGCTGGTGACCAGCTTTGAGAAGCTGGCAAAGGCAGAACAGGGGCGCCAGAGTTCGATGTTTGACGATCATCCGGCCTCTGAAGCCCGTGCGCAGCATATCCGCGACCGTATGACCTCCGATGGCCTCAAGCCACCTGCAAAACAGTAAGTTTCACAACAGTAAGTTTCACGCTGTCGCCGGGGCGTTTTCGTTCACACGTTCCTGGCGTATCAACCTGAACCTGACAACATCCTGGCTTTTCAGCCGGGATGTTGTCAGCAATCTGAAGCGGCGCCAGGCGCCGCTTTTTACCTTTTAGTACAGCGTCTTCTGCGGCGGGCCTGCAAAGCGTAGCGGGCCTATTTCGCCCATACGCACTTCCACTACCGACGGCCCCGGCATCGCCAGCGTTTCTGCCAGTACCGGCTGGAAGTCTTCTGCGCTCGCCACCGACCAGGCCTGCAAACCCATCGCCTGTGCCAGCAACGTGAAATCCGGCGTATGCAGTTCGTTGTAATACTGACGCCCGCCAAAATACTTATCCTGAATGCCGCGCATCACACCGTAACCGCCGTCGTTCATGATAAGCAGCGTGATGTTGGCCTTCTCCTGGGCCATTGTCGCAAGCTCCCCGAGGTTCAGACTCAGGCCACCGTCTCCAACCAGCCCCACGATTTTACGCTGCGGGTTAGCCAGTGCGGTGCCAACCGCCATCGGCAGGCCCATACCAATGGCCCCCGCCAGCGAGTGCACATTACCCAGCGGCCCGTTGGCGCGAAACAGTCGGCTGCCCCACAGGCTGCCAGAGACCGTGATATCACGTACCAGAATGCCGTCCTGCGGCAGCGCGCGCTCAATGGCGTCATTGAGTGCGGCATACGCACCGCACTGTTCACGCAGCGCCTGCTCTGCCTGTGAAACAGCCTGTTCAATTTGTCCGTCCCACGCCACGCTGCCCCAGCGCTGGCCCTGTGCCTTCACGGCCAGCGCGTTCAGTACCGCCGCCGCATCCGCAATCAGGATGTCATCCATCAGGTAATTGCGACTGGCGGCAGCTGGATCGATATCTACCTGCACGCGCGGCTCTGGCAGTGCCAGCGTCCAGGAACGCGTTTCGTTGCTGCGCAGGCGTGACCCTACCACCAGCGTCAGATCGCACTGCTCAATTAACGCCTCCACTGACGGCGAGTTATGGAACGCACGCAGGCTGCGCGGGTGGCTGTCTGGCAGAATGCCGCGCCCGTGGGTGGTGGAAATCACCGTCACGCCCGCATCGGCCAGTTTACGTACGGCATCACTACAGTTAAGCGCCCCGCCGCCAATCCACAGTAGCGGTTTTTTCGCCGCGCTCAGGCGCTGCCACAGCCGCTCCAGTGCCGCCTCTGCCAGCGCAGGGGCAGCCAGGGGCGCGACAGGTGGCGTGACCAGCGCGGCCGGGATTTTACTGCTCTGAATATCAATGGGGATTTCAACTGACACCGGGCCGCACGGCGGCGTCTGGGCTTCCTGAATCGCGCGCTGAATTATCGCGACCGCCTGGTTTGGGTTACTGATGCGGTAGGCGCGCTTTGAACTGGCGCGCAGGTAGCCCAGCTGGTCGCGGGTCTCATGAATAAAACCGGTATCGGCATCAAGCCATGCCTTCTCCACCTGGCCTGTGATGTGCAAGAGCGGCGAACCGGCATTAAGTGCCTCGACCAGCGCGCCCACCGCGTTACCCGCCCCCGCACCAGTGCTGGTAAGCGCCACGCCAAGACCGGAAAAACGCCCGTGGGCGTCGGCCATTGTCACCGCGCCTGCTTCACCGCGTGCTGGCACAAAACGCAATTTGCCACGCTGACCCACGGCGTCTGCCACCGGCAGGTTATGAATGGAAATCACGCCGTACAGGGTATCGACGCCATACAGTTCCAGAGTACGGGCGATGGCTTCGCCCACAGTAATCATATCGCTCATCATCAGCCCTTATTGTTAGTCGCACCAGGTGTTGACGCCATTGCCGGTCGCCAGGTAGATGCTCTTTTGCTGCATCCAGGCCTTCAGGCCCTGAATGCCCTTTTCGCGGCCAAGGCCGCTCTCTTTGAAACCGCCAAAGGGCGTGGAGATAGAAAAAACTTTGTAGGTGTTAATCCAGACAGTGCCGGTTTCAAGCTGCTCTGCCAGGCGCAGCGCACGACCGGTATCACGCGTCCAGATACCCGCTGCCAGACCAAATACGGAGTCGTTCGCCTCGCGCAATAGCGCCTGCTCATCGTCAAACGACATGGCAACCAGCACCGGGCCAAAAATCTCTTCCTGGCAAACTCGTGCCTGGTTAGTCAGCCCGGTGATAATGGTGGGCTGAAACCAGTTACCGTCAGCAAGGCTGGCATCCGCCGGAATTTCACCGCCGCACAGCACCTGGCCGCCCTCCTCCTGGGCCAGGCGCACATAGTTCATAACGCTTTCACGGTGGCTGCGGCTAATGAGCGGCCCAACATGTGTCCCCGGCGTCAACGGATGCGCCAGACGCAGCCCCTGCGTCAGTTCCAGCAGGCGCGCCATCAGCGGCTTATACACGCTCTGGTGCACAAACAGACGCGCACCGGCAATGCAGGCCTGGCCGCCTGAACTGAAAATGCCGTAGCAAATACCGCGCGCGGCCTGTTCGATATCGGCATCTTCCAGCACGATGGTGGGCGATTTACCGCCCAGCTCCAGCGAGGTGGGAATAAGTTTTTCAGCCGCCACGTGCGCCAGATGGCGACCGGTGGTGGTCCCGCCGGTAAAGGAGATTTTGCGCACTTTAGGGTGGCGCGCCAGCGCGTCACCAATCACCGAACCTTTGCCCGGCAACACGCTTAATAACCCGGCAGGCAGCCCGGCCTGCTCAAAGATCTCTGCCAGCACCAGCGCCATCAGCGGCGTGGCTTCGGCAGGCTTAAGGATAACGGCGTTGCCCGCTGCAATGGCCGGGGCAATCTTTTGCATCTCACTGGCAATGGGGGAATTCCAGGGCGTAATGGCCGCCACCACACCGAGCGGCTCATAGCGACTTAACGTCAGCACATCCACAATACGCGGCGTCGGCAGTTCGCCCTCAAGCAACTCGCAAGCCGCAGCGTAATAGCGCGCGGTGCCTGCGGCACTCATCACCAGACCTCGGGTCTCTGTGAGCGGTTTACCGTTGTCCCGGGTCTGGCGTTCAGCCAGTTCATCCACACGCGCTTCAATGATGTCCGCCACGCGGGAAAGGATGCGCGCACGCTGGTGCGGCAGGCTGTTGCGCCAGGCCGGATTGCGCCAGGCACGTTCAGCACGCTCCACGGCATCGTCGAGATCGCTCATTCCCGCCGCATGTAAAGAAGCATTGACGGAGCCGTCAGCGGGAAAATAGCTGTGCATCAACTCGCCACTGCCCTGGCGCCATTCGCCGCCGATAAAAATATTAAGAAGTTCCATCGCCGCTCCTTACTGTTGCGCCAGTTCACGGCAGGCGCGCACTGCGCTCAGTGCCGCCAGTGTCGAGGTTTTAGGGTTGCTCGGGAGCGGCAGCCCGCTCAGTTCAAGGTGGAATTCACCAAAACCGCCCTCTACGTGCAGGGTGTGCGTGTTACGCTGGGTTTGCGGGTCAACCATGAGCTGCACGCGGGTGTCGTCCATCCCCACACCGCCGAGCGCCACGGTGGCGGCCACGTTGGCGTTAGCCGGGAACAGCCGTGCTGCCTCGCGCGCGCTGCCTTCAAAGAAGATTTGCGCATCTTTTACGCTGTTGAGGTCGATAAGCATTTCCGCGTAGCTGCCGCGCCAGCTAACCGGGCTTTTACGCGAGCGATAGGTCACGCGCTCAAGGCCGCCCTCTTTTGCCGCCGCCAGCCCGTCAATGCCCGCTACGGCCCCGGAAAGCAGCGTTAGCCTGCCGTGGCCGGTACGCCGCGCCGCCTCCAGGCGTTGCTCCAGCCCGGCATCAGCCAGCGCTCCGGTAGAAATCACCGCCAGGTGCCAGCCGCGCGCCAGAATCTCAGCGCCATATTCAGCCACCGCCTGCTGGCTGGCGCACTCCAGCACCAGATCCGGCGTCCCTTCACATGCCTGCGGGGACGTCAGCGCCGTAACCCGCCCCTGAAAACGCGCGTGGATAGCCGCATGATGCGGCTTACGCGCCACTATCCAGCCAAGCTGTACGCCGTCCGGCAGGCGTTCTATAACAGCCTGAGCCATAGCGCCGTAACCAATCAACATAATCTGTTTCATCGCGCGTCCTCACAGATGGCGGCAGAAGCCGCCGGAAACATCCAGCGCGGCACCGGTAGTGAACGATGCCAGCGGCGAGGCAAGAAACACCAACGCCTGCGCAGGCTCCTGAGGCTTACCCAGGCGCTGCATCGGGATACCGCGTTTACGGGCGATATCAGCGGTCCACTCATGCCAGTTCTGGCTTTTATCGCTGCGCGCTTCAAAACGGCGACGCCACTGGCCGGACTCCACCATGCCAAGCAAAATGGAGTTCACGCGAATGCCTTTGTCCACCAGCTCTCTGGAGAGCGTCAGCGTCATATTCAAAAGCGCCGCGCGTGCCGCCGAGGTGGCAATCATGTGCTCCTCTGGCTGTAGTGCCAGCAGCGAGTTCACACAGGTAACGGAGGCAATATCAGAGCGCTCAAGCAGCGGTAAAAAAGCCTGTAGCGGATTAATCACGCCAAACAATTTTAGTTCCGCTTCATGCAGCCAGGCCGCACGCGGCGTATCGCCAAAGTGCGCCACATACCCCTGGCCTGCGTTGTTAATCAGCATATCCACACCGCCAAAGCGCGCGTCGACCTCAGCGGCAAAGGCTTTTACATCGTTTTCATTTAATACGTCGCAGCGACGCGCCAGAATCTCAGCCTGTGGATGTTCGCTTTGCAGCGCTGCCAGTGCGCTGGCAAGCCGGTCATTATCGCGCCCGCAGAAGGCCACTTTTGCCCCTTCGCCCAGGAGCAGGCGCAGGGTTTCAAAGCCGATACCGGAAGACCCACCGGTCACTACCGCCACGCGCCCTTCAATGAGTGCATTCATCGCTCGCCTCTTTCATTACCCGTACAATCTGTTGATTGAAAAAACTGTCGTTATCGAGATAGCTGGCGTGCCCGGCCTGTGGAATGGCGTGATAAGGCGCATTCCAGCGCAATGCCAGAGCGCGGGCATTCTTCGGTGGTGTAATGGCATCCAGCTCGCCGCACCAGACCTCCAGCGGACCACGCCAGTCGCCGAGCCAACGGTGGATATCGTCGTGGGCCAGCATCCAGGCCGCTGCCAGATAGCCGTCCGTATGCAGGCGCTTCATACCCGCTGCCACGGTGGCTACGTCGTCGGCACTTGCACCAGGGCGCAGCAGTTTGTCAGCGCGGTGTTGCGCCATCGCCTCTCCCCCCTGGGCCATCTGACGCTGGCGCTGTACCCAAACCTGTGCACGCTGGTCAGCACTGGCCTGACCGTAGCCCTGCGCCGGGTCGGCCAGCACCAGACGCTTCACACGCTGCGGGTATTTCGCGGCAAAAGCGCTGGCAACCAGTGCGCCAAGCGAATGGCCCAGCAGCACTGTTTTTTCTACCTTTGCGCGCTCAAGCATGGCCGCCAGCGCATCGGCATAATCAGCCGCCAGCGGCTGCGCGCGCGCAAGCAGCGGGCTGTCGCCGTAGCCCGGCATATCCCAGGCAAGCAGGCGATAGCCCGTGACGCCCGCGAACTGTTTGTGCCAGGACGCCGCGCCGGAGCTGATGCCGTGTAGCAGCGTCAGCACCTCCCCGGTTCCCGTTTCACGCCAGCAGGTCATGACGTCTCCTTAGCCGCGCTTCACTTTAGAAAGCGGATGATCTTCCGGATAGGTCGGGATGTTCGGCTTCTTATTGCCAAGCATCACGCACATCAGCGCCTCTTCTTCGCCATGATTAAACAGGCCACGGTAGATGCCCGGCGGCACAGAAATCAGATCGCGCTCGCGCAGTATGGTTTCGTAACACTGATCGCCGTCTTTAATCGAGAGCGTGATGGAGCCGCGCAGCATGAAAAACACTTCTTCTACGTCATCATGCAGGTGCAGCGGGCCTTCACATTTTGACGGCAGCACCATCGTTGAAAAGGTGAAATGTTCCGCCGGAACCGTGTTGGCATCACTTGAGACGCCGGTGGCCCCCGTGCCGATATAGCGCATCTGGGCGCGGCGGTATTTCGGGTCAAAATCAGCCTGGAACTTCAGTGCGTTCCAGTCATATTTACGGCCCTCAAAGCGCGCGATGCGTGACTCCACCCAGTCCTGCATGGAGATGTTTTCCGGTTTAACGCGGGCTTCGCGTGTGGTAATGGTTGTCTCAGACATGATGTTCTCCTCAGTAACGTGTCAGCAGCGGCAGTAACAGCGCGCAGCCCAGCGCCGCAATCGCCACCAGAAATAGCAGCCCGCTGTCCATGCTGTTGGTGAAGGCAATCAGTGCGCCCATCACCACAGGCGACAGCGCGCCAGCAAAATTACCCAGTCCGTTAAAAATGCCGCCTGCGGTAGCACTGACGCGCGCATGGGTCGCCTTCGCCAGCAGCGCAAAGATGTTGGGTGCACCTACCCCCCACATAAAGGTGCTAAAACTCATCGCGGCAATCGTCGGCAAAGGCCCGGAAAGTTGCATCACCAACGCCAGCCCAACTGCGGCCCCGGCCATTGAGATAAAACAGGCCAGCGCGCGGCGGTCAACGCGGTCTGACAACCAGGCCCCGATGGCCTCACCGAGCAGCATGGCGATGAACGGTAACGACGACAGCCAGCCCGCGTGCTCCAGGTGAATGCCTTTGCCTTTAATCAGGTAACCCGGCAGCCAGCCGTTAATGCCCCACAGGTAGGTCAGAAACGCGATGTTAAAGACGCAAATCATCCAGAAATGCGGGCTGGAGAATAGCTCACGGCGCGCACTGCGGCGCTCGTCGGCAGATGCCTTTTCGCGACCGCGCGTCGGCTCCATGCGAACGTGGCGCAAGCCAATGCGCACAAATACCAGCACCGGTAACGTCAGCAATGCCATCGTGAAAAAGGTGCTCTGCCAGCCGAAGGTGTTAAGTAGCCAGATAGACAGCGGAAAACCAATGGCCGCCCCCAGCGGGGTGCCAAGCAGCCACATCATGGTGGCACGCGCCTGCAAATGGGCCGGGAAGGCGTGGCGAATAATGGCGAACGCCAGCGGGAACAGCGGCCCTTCGGCAATCCCCAGCAGGATGCGCAGCACCATCATGCCCGCGTAGGAATGGGTAAAGCCCATCATCGCCATCAGCACGCACCACACCACCATCATGCCGATAAGTAACTTAACCGGTGCAATGCGATCGCCCAGCCCGCTCAGAAAAACCGATGAAAAACCGTAGCTGAGCAGAAATACGCTCATCAGTAGCCCAAGGCGCGTGGTGTCAAAACCGATGCCCATAGCCTGTTGGAAATGCTCGTCAGAAAACAGCGCTGCAATGCTGATTTTGTCGAAAAACGCCAGCAATACACAGGCCAGTAACGCCAGCGGTACTGACCAGCGAACCGGTTGTTCAGACGTGCAGGTGGCCTCACCGCGTGATGTTTGCGACGCGGTGTCTGTCTCAATGGTGGTCATGTTTCCCCCAGTCGGGTGCGACTTCCCTCAGCGCAGGGACATTAGTGAAAAGTCAGGACTGGTCAGGGGAACCCCTGATAAATCCCGCCCGGCAGCCATCCAGCGTTTGGCCAGTTTGACGGTACGTGCATCGTTAAACGCCACCAGTTGAGTGAGTTTCCCGTCCTCTCCCAGAGAGAAAAACAGCGTACTATGCGGCTCCCGTCGTACTACCGTCCGACTCCCCGGTTGCGGCACGCCAAGGATCTGGATGTTGTGCTGGTATTGATCCGACCACAGCCAGGCGGCTTCGTCGTAAACCGGTGCTGTGGGGTCGATCATTGCTTTTGCTGTTGCCACGGCCTGGTTTTGCGCAAAGGCCCAGGACTGCACGCTCAGCCCATAGCGCAGGTGCTGTGCGACATCGCCCGCGGCAAAGATGACCGGATCGCTGGTGCGACCGTGGCCGTCCACGACAATGGCGCGGTCCACCTCAAGCCCGGCAGCACGCGCCAGTTCGAGGTTCAGTTCCACACCAATGCCCACGACCACGGCATCAAAGGTTTCACGCAGCCCATCGCAGTGGATTTCCGGGCGGCCCTGGTTGTCAGAAAGCTCCAGCGCGCCACAGCCGCAGCGCACATCCACGCCCTGCTCGCGGTGAAGCGCCAACAATTCTTCTGATACCGCCGCGTTAACCGAGCGCTGGCAAAGTGCGCTTTGCTGCTCAAATAACACTACCTCAACGCCAGATCTGCGCGCTGAGGCGGCGATTTCGAGACCAATCCAGCCGCCGCCCACCACCGCCAGGCGCTGGCTTTCACCAAGCCGTTGCTTGAGGCGCGTGGCATCATCCCAGTGGCGTAGCGTGTAGACCTGCGGGTGTGCACGCCAGTCGTGACCCGGCAGCCTGGCACGTGCGCCAGTCGCCAGCAGCAACTGGTCATAAGCGAGTTTTTCACCGTTATCGAGCAGTACGACCTTTTCGTCGCGCACAATGGCCTCAGCGCGACGCGGTCGAAACCAGCGCAGGTTAAGCGCCTGCTGCGCGTCTTGCGTAAACAGGCGCGGCAGTTGTGGTTCGGCGTCCAGCAGTGCCGCTTTGGAGAGCGGCGGGCGCTCATAAAAATCCCAGACCTCTTCGGCTACGATGCAGATTTCACCGTTGAAGCCCTCATCGCGCAGCGTCTTCGCTGCCCAGCCGCCTGCCTGGCCGCCGCCGATGATGACGATGCGTGAACTCATACCACCTCCGCTTTCTTCTGCTGGCGGCGCGTGTCGTGGTCGATCCCCCCTTCTACCGCCCACTCGGTAAATGACACCAACGAGTGTTCAAGCTCGCGCGGCTGCCAGTTTTCCGTGAGATAATCGTCGTTGGTGTAATACTCAAACGCACCGCCGGTCGGACTGTTGACATACCAGAAGTAAGCAGACGATACCGGATGGCGACCCGGACCAATAAAGGTGCTCCATTTTTCTTTGTTCATAGCAATGCCACCGCCAATCACTTCATGGATGTCACGCACCGTGAAGGCCACGTGATTCAGCCCACGCCCACGGTGTGGCAACTTCAGCAGGAACAAATTGTGGTGGCCCCCACGCACCTGAGTACGCAGGAAGACCGCACGGTCGATATAGCGATCGGAAACCTGGAAGCCCAGCACCTCACGGTAGAAGCGCTCGGTCGCGGCCAGGTCGTCAACAAAGAACACCACATGGCCGATATTGACAGGTTCAGCCTGTGCATATACCGGGCTTGGCATATCCACACGGCGCGTATCGCCCCACTGATTAATAGCCGGTACATCAAGCTTCACCTCACGCTGTTGGCTGACCATCACACGCAGCGTCATGCCATTGGGATCAAGACATTCCAGCGCACCATCCACCTCGCGAAACCCTGGCTGTTGTGCCAGTTTTGGTGCCAGTGCCGCCAGCGCGTTGCTGTCAGCTACCGCCCAGGTCATGCGACGCAGCGTTGAGCCTTGCTCAAACGCGGCGGGCAACTCAGGTGCATCAAGCGGATATAACGCCACCTGCGCGCCGCTCAGGGTGCTAAAGCGGCGGTGCGAGCCGTCGTCACGCAGCCCGAAATCGCTCATGAATTTTGCGCTCTGCGCCAGGTCTTCAACGCCAAACTCCAGCTTTTCAATGCCCGTTACGCTCATGGTGATACACCTCTTAAGTTGTCAGCCGCCCCGGATTTGGGCGTAAGGGTGGCCCGACGCCGGATGCGCCTTATTTATAACGTATTGATTTAACCTGCTTTTGACAGGTGACCTAAAAAACCTGAAATTTTATCTGCCGCCAGGCTGACCTCATTGCGCAGGCGTTCGCGATCGGTCTCCGGTACCTCGTCAAACGGCACCATTATGCTAACCACGGCCGACACGCGACCGCTGCGGTCAAACACCGGATAGACAATGGACGAAATGCCCGGCCGATAGAACGACTCGCCAATCACGTAGCCACGCGCCCGGTCCTGTTGCACCATCTGCCACAGCGCTTCGCGGTCCTGAACCTGACCTGGGGTGTTACCCGGCAGACGCTCCTGTGGGAATAATTGTTCGAACTCCACGCGCGATACATCCGTCAGCAGCATGCGACCCAGCGAGGTACAGTGCACCGGTAAACGAGTGCCGATGCTGACCTGGTTTACTCTGGAGCCTGCCGCACTGACGCGGGCAATGTAGATAAGGTCACGCCCGTCGCGAATAGCCAGGTGACTGCTGCACTGACTGGCGTCACGCAACTGCTCAATAACCGGTTGCCCGACCTGCGCCACATCCAGCGACGCGATATATTCAAAGCCAAGACGCAACACGTTCATGCCAAGCGAAAAGGTGTTGGTACGCCCGTTACGCTCCAGAAACCCCATGTACTCCAGCGTCTGCACTACACGGTAGGCGGTAGCCTTTGGCATATCCACCAGCCGGTGCAGTTCGGCAAAAGTCAGTTCCCGGTGCTGCGCGCCAAAGGCCAGCAATAGCTGGAGACCACGCTCCAGACCCGGCACCAGATATTTACTCTCCTGAACGTTTGCCATATCGCCCCCGTACCACTCAGTTGAAGACAAAACCGCCGTTGACCGGCAACAACTGCCCGGTGATAAAACCTGAAAGGGAGCTCAGCAGCCAGATGACGCTGCCTGAGACATCTTCAGGGTGTTGTGCGCCTGCCAGCGCACGGCCATTTTCATAAAGCTGATGGCGCTCGGCAGGGACATATTCCGTGGCCTCTACACGGGTCAGACCCGGCGCGATGGCATTCACGCGGATGCGTCTGCCACCCAGCTCACGCGCCATTGAGCGCGTCATGGCAATAACGGCGCCTTTACTGGCAACATAGGCCATGAGTCGCGGCGCGCCCCACAGTGCCGTGTCGGATGCCACGTTGACAATACTGCCGCCATCATTCAAAAGCCCGACGGCCGCGCGCGTGACAAGCCAGGTGCCTTTGACGTTGACCTGCATAACCCGATCCCATAGCTCCGGGTCATATTCCATCATGTCTTTGCCGCCCACGCCGGTTGCCAGCGCGGCATTGTTCACCAGGCCATCAATCTTCCCGCCTTCGCCAATCGCGCTGAATGCGGCGTTGATGGAGGCTTCACTTGCCAGGTCGATGCTCTGCAACTCCACCCCATAACCCTCCGCCGCCAGACGCGCGGCGCTGTCTGCCAGCGAGTCTGCAAGGATGTCGCACATCACCACACGTGCGCCCTGAGCGGCGAGGTCCTGTGCAAACTGTAGCCCCAGCCCGCGCGCGGCACCGGTGACTACAATGCGTTTGCCGTCAAGCAGCCCCATCAGGCTGCCCCTTTATGGGCTTCACGCGCAGCCAGTTGTTGTGCTGCGGCTTTTTGCATCATGCGGCGCAGACGCGACAGCCCCACGTCGTGCTGATACAGGTATTCATGGTCGCGGGCATTGGGTGCCAGGCTCTCCAGTACCACGCGGTCCTGTTCCAGCACATCCCAGTGCAGCTGCTCCAGGCGATTGCGATACATAAAGCGCCACATGTCGCGCTGCCAGCCTTCAACCCGACGAATACGCCAGAAGAAGACGCGACAGTTATCGTTGTCTTCCGGCACCACCATGCCAACAATCCAGAAATGACCGCCTGGCCCAAAACGCTTTTTGTACGGAATAGACAGACGCATCCAGTACGCACCCGTAGCACCAAATTCCACCCAGTCGAAGTTGACGCCGCTCTGGCCTTTTTTCTCAAAGATGTAACCATCTTTGGTCGGCTGTAGCACCATGTCGGCTTTACGATCCCCTTCGGCCATAGAGTGCGACGATGAATGCAGGTAGGTGCCGTGCATCGGGTCCATGACGTTTTCCAGCGCATACTGGTAGTTACACTGCCAGGCCGCGGTACACAGGAAATTGCTGTAGGCCTCTTCGTCGGCCAGCTCCTGTGGGAAGGTCAGCTCAGCCGGGGTTTCGTCTTCGGTTACGCCAAACCACAGAAAAATAGCGCCGTGAATTTCGGTTACTGCGTAGCTACGTACGCACTGCTGCCCCACCAGCGGACAGCGGTCAACCGCTGGTACATCTTTTACTTCACCATTACCCGCCACTTCCACACCGTGATACCAGCAGGCAATACTGTCGCCCAGATTCCAGCCCATCGACAGCCGAGCGCCACGGTGAGGACAGCGGTCTTCCAGCGCCTGAACCTGGCCGTCCTGGTTGCGCCAGACGACAATCTGCTCGCCCAGTCGCGTGATGCCTACTGGCGCGGACTGGACTTCCCAGCTTGCCAGCACCGGATACCATAATCCGCGCAGCCCCTGGTCGAGATATTCCTGTACTGTCGTTGTCATTGTTCTGCCCTCAGTAACCATTAACCTGTAAAAACGCGCGGAAGCTTGCTTCATTCCACGGCTCGCCCTGTTGGTCGTAATTTTTCTGTTGGTTGAGGCCGTTCACCAGCTCAGCAAGCGTTTCTGCGCCCTCTTCAAAGAGTTGTTCCAGCGCCGCAATGAGATTGATTTCATAACTTTCCGGTACACGGCTACGGGTTTGCCAGACAATGTTTTGCCAGGCGCCAGGCTTATGAATGCTGCCATTGCCGCCCTCTTTGGGGGGCGTGAACTGCCGGTTTTCCGGCAAATAAGGGTTGAGATCCTGAATAATATTGATGCTCATTCCACAGTCTCCGGGATAAAGGTGATTTGTATCTGGTTTTCAAAAACGCGCACCGGGTAGCGGTTGAGGTTGCGCCCGCCAGGGCCATGCAGGCAGGTGCCAGTACGTACGTCAAATACCGCTTCATGCAGCGGGCATTCCACTTTGCCATCCTCGACGAACCCCTGACTGAGCAAGGCATAGGCATGAGGACATACGTCTTCCAGCGCGTAATATTCTCCGTCGACCAGATAAACGCCTATCTCCTTGCCCTCTATATTGCTGCTAAAAGGGAAGTCTTCCTGTACTTGCTCTACATCACATACGCCTATCCAGCTCATACGATCCTCCAGGCTTATTTGTTTCATATATGAAACTTTGTTTCTTATTTAATACGGTCAATATAAAAGCAAGGAAGCGAATATCAAGAGAAAATGTGATGTATTTGTTAATGAAAACAGGGTTAATGACGTAAGTGTGCAAACGATCACGAAAAAATGTATATATAGGAAATTATGATTATTTCTTTTTTTGTGATGTGGGTTAGTTATCGCTTATTTTCTTTGTAATGTGGCATGGCAGATATTGACAGAAAATAGTCTTAACCGCTAAATCAAAAAATCGAATGAAAATAAAGATAGTTTCACAGGTGAAACGAAATAATAA
>CBIFVZ010000079.1:0-16449 GCA_966185765.1 uncultured Enterobacteriaceae bacterium
AGCGACCTCTGATTACGACCGTGAAAAACTGCAGGAGCGCGTGGCTAAACTGGCTGGCGGCGTAGCCGTTATCAAAGTGGGCGCGGCAACTGAAGTTGAAATGAAAGAGAAGAAAGCACGCGTTGAAGACGCCCTGCACGCAACCCGTGCTGCGGTAGAAGAAGGCGTGGTTGCTGGCGGTGGTGTTGCGCTGGTACGTGTTGCAGCGAAGGTTGCCAACCTGAAAGGTCAGAACGAAGACCAGAACGTGGGCATCAAAGTGGCAATGCGCGCAATGGAAGCGCCGCTGCGTCAGATCGTTTCCAACGCCGGTCAAGAGCCGTCCGTTGTGGCTAACAACGTTAAAGCAGGCGACGGTAACTACGGTTACAACGCGGCAACCGAAGAGTACGGCAACATGATCGACTTCGGTATCCTGGATCCGACCAAAGTAACCCGTTCTGCGCTGCAGTACGCGTCTTCCGTGGCTGGCCTGATGCTCACCACCGAGTGCATGGTGACTGACCTGCCGAAAGATGACAAAGCCGACTTAGGCGCTGCTGGTGGTATGGGCGGCATGGGTGGCATGGGCGGTATGATGTAATCGCCTGGATGTCCCGCTGTGGATATCCGCTAACCTCGAAAACCCTGGCCTGTTGGCCGGGGTTTTTTTATGGCTGTGCGTGAGAATTTGCTGGGCTTACGGCGTGTTTGCGCTCAGACGTGCTCTGTAGCGGGTTGCTTTTGCCGCATTATGGCGCGCCCGCGCAAAAATCGCAGGTGGGCTAAGTCTCTGGCCGCACGCGTATATAATTGTATGGTGCAGCGTGGTATAAGGTCGTATCGTCTGGGGCGTAGTTTGTGATAAGAGGAATAACATGCGCGTAAAATTTTCAGCAGGAATGGTTGTGGCCGTGCTGCTGCTGGCAGGGTGTAGTAACAGCAACCAGCTGACAGCAGGTGGTCAGAGTGTGCGCTTTGTTGAAGAACAGCCCGGCAAAGAGTGTACGCTGCTGGGGCAGGCTACCGGTGAGCAAAGCAACTGGTTTGCGGGTCAGAATGGTGAGACCGGCGGTTCAATGCGTGGTGCGGCAAACGCCCTGCGCAACCAGGCCGCAGTAATGGGCGGTAACGTGATTTATGGCGTGAGTAGCCCGTCACAGAACTTGCTCTCAAGTTTTGTACCAACCGCAAGCCAGATGGTAGGCCAGGTGTATAAGTGCCCGTAAGGCTTACCTGCAGGTTGTGCTAAAAATGCCGTGCCTCAACAGCGCGGCATTTTTTATTGCCGGGAGAAACAGGGCGCGGACGGCTGAAGGTTTCGCAACCCGCGCGCTCTTGAGTGGTTATTCCTGAGGCAGACCTAAATCCAGCAGCGTTTTACTGGGTTCACCGCCGATTTCACGGGTAAGTTTTGGCACCATGTAGCCTGACACCAGCGTCATCAGCTCGCGCACTATCTGGCGTGCTTCGTCGTCATTGACCATAAAGTGAGCTGCACCCTGCACCTTATCAAGCACGTGCAGATAATAGGGCTGCACGCCTGCGTCAAACAGCGCGTTACTGAGCGCTGCCAGCGTCTGTGCGCTGTCGTTTACCCCGCGCAACAGCACGCTCTGGTTAAGCAGCGTGACGCCCGCTCGCTTAAGGCGCTGCATGGCTGCGCAAAATGCGCCATCGATTTCATTGGCATGGTTGATGTGATTGACCAGCAGTACCTGAAAGCGTGAGTGCGCCAGGCGCTCTACCAGGGTCTCGGTAATACGCGCCGGGATAACAATTGGCAGACGGCTGTGAATGCGCAGTCGCTTAAGGTGCGGGATAGCCTCAAGTGCACTAATCAGCCAGTCCAGCTCATGGTCTTTTGCCATCAGCGGGTCGCCGCCGGAGAAGATGATTTCATCAAGCTCAGGATGGGCGGCGATATAGTCAATGGCCGCCTGCCAGTTGCGGCGGTTTCCCTGGTTTTCTGAATACGGAAAGTGACGGCGAAAGCAGTAGCGGCAATTCACCGCACAGCCGCCCTTTACCAGCAGCAGTGCACGGTTATGGTATTTGTGCAGTAACCCCGGTAGCGCGTTGTGCTGTTCTTGCAGCGGATCCGTGG
This sequence comes from uncultured Enterobacteriaceae bacterium, assembly GCA_966185765.1. GTDB lineage: Bacteria > Pseudomonadota > Gammaproteobacteria > Enterobacterales > Enterobacteriaceae > CBIFVZ01. The sequence continues at coordinate 2,087 of CBIFVZ010000079.1, forward strand.
TAAAACCGGGCGTGGCGATAAACTCCTCCTGCACCGTAAGTACCTGGCGCAGCAGCGGATCGTCAGGATCGCCTTTTTTCATGCGCGCGGCAAAGGCGCGCGGCACGCGCAGGGCAAAAAGACGCCGCGCGTCGCCTCCTGCGAGTAACTGTGCATCTGCATCTATAGTTAAGAGACGCAAAAGTTCATCCGGATCGGTGATTACATCTGCAAGTTGCGATAACCAATCTTCTCTGGAGGGGGCGTTTAGAGTTACAATGTCTGCCATTTTTTTGGCTAGCTACCAGTTAACATATTCAGAGGGCCTTTATGGCGACTTATTCTAGCAACGATTTTCGTTCCGGTCTTAAAATCATGTTGGACGGCGAACCGTACGCGGTCGAGTCCAGCGAGTTCGTAAAACCAGGCAAAGGCCAGGCTTTTGCGCGCGTTAAGCTGCGCCGCCTGCTGACCGGTACGCGTCTTGAGAAAACCTTCAAATCCACCGACACCGCTGAAGGCGCTGACGTGATGGATATGAACCTGACTTATCTGTACAACGACGGCGAGTTCTGGCACTTCATGAACAACGAAACGTTCGAGCAGCTGGCCGCAGACGCGAAAGCGATCGGTGATAACGACAAGTGGCTGCTGGAGCAGGCTGAGTGCATCGTGACCCTGTGGAACGGCAACCCGATCGCGGTTACCCCGCCTAACTTTGTTGAGCTGGAAGTGGTTGAAACCGATCCGGGCCTGAAAGGTGATACAGCTGGTACCGGCGGCAAACCGGCTACGCTTAGCTCTGGCGCGGTAGTGAAGGTTCCGCTGTTCGTACAGATTGGCGAAGTGATTAAAGTCGATACCCGCTCAGGCGAGTACGTATCCCGCGTGAAATAATCACGCTAAAGGATAGACGGCGTGGCCCTCGTGCCACGCCGTTTCTGTTTTAAAGGCAAGGATGATGATACGCACCCTCTCTTTTCTGCTCTCTCTTGTGATTAGCTGTGCCTTGCTCAACGGCTGTAATACCGCTCGTGGTGTGGGACAGGATATTCGCGGTCTCGGCAACGCTATTGAGCGCGCCGTGGATTAATTTTTTTCTGTCTGAAAAATCTTTCCCGCGGCGCGATTGCTGCAATTTTGTCTATGCTTTATGTGGATGTTCACATAACTAACATTGGCAATAAAAGGAAAAGACTATGGTCAAGAAAACAATTGCGGCGTTCTTTTCAATGCTGGTGCTGTCTTCTGTCCTCACCGCCTGTAATACTACACGCGGCGTAGGCGAGGATATCTCCAGCGGTGGTTCAGCCATTTCTGGTGCCGCAACCCGCGCGCAGCAATAAATGAAGACCAGCGGTGCAGCGAAATGCCGCACCGCTGGTTTGCCTGCCGATAAATAAACCTTGAAAAAACCGCCCGCAAAGGCAAAATAAAGCCTCATATCTGACCCTGTGGGACGACCCGCAGGCGTATCTCACCACGGGGACGGCCCCATCTTTCGGGAGTCCGTTATGTCCTGGTTAGTCCTTCTTATTGCTGGTTTACTCGAAGTGGTCTGGGCCGTTGGCCTGAAATATACCCACGGTTTTAGCCGCCTGGTGCCGAGCGTGATTACCGTTGTGGCGATGGTTGCCAGCATGGCGCTGCTTGCCTGGGCCATGAAAACGCTGCCGGTGGGTACGGCCTATGCCGTATGGACCGGCATTGGCGCCGTGGGCGCAGCCATTGCCGGTATCGTGCTGCTGGGGGAATCCGCAAGTTTGATGCGAATTGCCAGCCTGGTGCTGATTGTGGTGGGCATTATCGGGCTTAAGGTTAGCGCGCACTAAGCGGTGTTTGCTTTACCCAACGCAGCTGGTTGATATCAAAGCCCTGACGCGCGGCCTCCTGTACCAGCTCGGTGCGGGTTTGGCTGTCAAGCTCTGGCGAGCGTGACAGGAGCCACAGCCAGCTGCGGTCAGGACCGCACACCAGCGCGTGCTGGTAGTCGTCATCAAGCGCAATCACGTTATAACCGCCCCAGAATGGGCCAAAGAACGATACTTTGAGCGCTGCCCGCGTGGGTGCGCCGGTAAAGCGTGCAACACCCTCGCTCTCTTTCCAGCGCTGGCGCTGTGGATCGTAGCCGCGATTGAGGACGCGAATGTCGCCGTTGTCCTTAAGACTGTAGTTAGCCGTAACCTGTTCCAGCCCTTTCTCAAAGCGGTTATCCAGTCGGGCAATCTCATACCAGGTGCCGAGATAACGTTTGGCGTCAAAATTATTGACCACAGTAACGTCTTTCGGCGGTGTGGGGGTGCGGCAGGCAACCAGCAGGCAGGTGGCCGCTGCGGCGGCGGCAAAAGTCCAAAAGCGCATAAGAACTCCTTATCAATGAAGTTCTGCAAGTGTAGCCTGGAGAAGGGGCGCTGGCTGAGAGAAAAGGGCCGAAATTTACGGCTCTCAGATTGCTGACAAAGAAGGAAAAACGTAGTTTTTCCTTCTTTGTGGTTAGCAGGTGAAAATCAATGAATTGATTTTCCTTGTTATTTAGGGGAGTCATCCAGCCTGTCTGTGACAGGATGGGGTTGGTCATCAGTCTCAACAGGGCCGTAAAATTACGGCCCTTTATATTTAGAGAGAGATAACGCCAATAAGCGTAATGATAGTCAGAATGCTCGCCAGACCGTAGAACACCCATTTGCCAGATGGCACGTGGATTTTCAGGTCGTGCATGGCGTGATGCAGGCGGTGCAGCCCGCACCACAGCGGCAGAACAATCATCAGGAAGATGAACAGACGTCCGACCCAGCTCTGGGCAAAGGCCAGCACGCGCTCAAAACTCAGCGCATCCCCCGGGTACAGCCCAAGCGGCAGCATAATGCCTACCAGCAGAATGATAACGGGGGCAATGATGGCGCTCCACATACCGCCTGCGCCAAACAGGCCCCAGAATACCGGCTCATCAGAACGTTTAGGGTTTGGATTAATCACGTTGGCTCCTTACCAGAACAGGGCGACAAGCAGAATAACAACCGTCACGACAATCGTGACGCCCCATAGCCCTTTGATGATAGGCTCAGGCCCCATTTTTTCATCTTTGACGATGATGTTGGCCGCTTTCGGCGCCAGCTCAAACCAGGTTTTGGTATGCAGCAGTGCGGCGGCCAGCGCTATCAGGTTGATAATGACCACCACCGGATTTTGTAAAAAGCCCACAAACCCGGCCCAGGACTCCGCACCATTTTTCAGCGCGAACAGGCCAGATATCAGCACGATGCTGAACCATACGGCGGGCAGCGCCGTGCCTTCACGCAGCATGTAGAAGCGGTAAAAACCCAGCTTCTGCCACCAGTTGGCCGGCATCGGCCGCACATACGGTTTACGTTTTGTCGTCATTGTGCACTCCTTAGCGTGGCTTCAACGTTGCGATCAGGAAATCTTTCGAACTTTCCACTTTCCCCTGCTGAATAGCAGCGGCCGGATCGACGTGCTTAGGACACACTTCGGAGCAGAAACCAACGAAAGTACAGGTCCACACGCCGTTCTGGCCGTTAAGCTGCGCCATACGCTCTTTCTGACCGTGGTCGCGGCTATCCAGGTTATAGCGGTGGGCAAGGGTGATAGCGGCCGGGCCAATGAACTCCGGGTTCAGGCCAAACTGCGGGCAGGCGGCGTAGCACAGGCCACAGTTGATGCAGCCGGAGAACTGATGGTACTTCGCCATTTGCGCTGGCGTCTGGGTGTTCGGACCCTGATCCGGCGTGCGTGAGTTGCCAATGATATACGGCTTAATCGCTTCCAGGCTTTCGATGAAGTGGGTCATGTCCACCACCAGATCGCGCTCGATCGGGAAGTTGGCCAGTGCTTCTATCTTCATGCCGTCCTGGTAATCGCGCAGGAAGGTTTTACAGGCGAGCTTCGGTACGTTGTTGACCATCATGCCGCAGGAGCCACAGATAGCCATACGACAGGACCAGCGGTAGCTCAGGTCCGGCGCGAGGTTATCTTTGATGTAGCCGAGCGCGTCAAGCAGCGACGTCTGTTCGTCCCACGGCACCTGATAAAAGGCGCTGTGCGGGGCGTCGTCGGTCTGCGGGTTATAGCGTACGATTTCAACTTTCAACTGCTGCATCTCAGCCATTCGCCGTCTCCTTCTTCTCGGCCGCTTCGGCTTCCGCGCCGTAAACGCGTTTGGCGGGCGCAAGGGTGGTAATTTTCACGTCGCTGTAGTCCAGGCGAGTTGTCCCGTCCTGGTCACGGAAGGCGAGGGTGTGTTTGAGGAAATTCACGTCGTCACGCTCGGTGCAGCCTTCGTCCAGACGCTGGTGGGCGCCGCGCGACTCTTTACGTGCCAGCGCCGAGTGCGCCATACATTCAGCAACATTCAGGCCGTGGCCAAGTTCAATCGTATACAGCAGGTCGGTATTGAAGACGTTGGAGGTATCGCTAATGCGCACGCGCTTGAAGCGCTCCTGCAGCTCGGCAAGCTTATCAACGGTTTTCTGCATCAGTTCCGGCGTGCGGTAGATGCCGCAGCCTTCTTCCATTGACATGCCCATTTCATCGCGGATTTTCGCCCAGTTCTCGTTGCCTTCCTGCTGTGCCAGCGCTTTCAGACGCTGCTCGACGTCAGCGGCCTGCGCGTTGAGTGCCGCGTCGTTGGCCTCGGTTGCCTGGCGTGCGCGCTCGACCGCCTGCTCGCCAGCCAGACGACCAAATACGACCAGCTCAGCGAGTGAGTTGGAGCCGAGGCGGTTAGCGCCGTGCAAACCAACGGAGGAACATTCGCCTACGGCGAAAAGACCCTGAATGCGTGTTTCACAGTACTGGTTGGTTTCAATACCGCCCATAGTGTAGTGCGCAGTCGGACGAACCGGAATGGGTTCTTTCACCGGATCAACGCCAACATAGGCTTTTGCCAGTTCACAGATGAACGGCAGGCGCTCCAGCAGTTTTTTCTCACCGAGGTGGCGCAGATCCAGGTAGACCACATCGCCGCGCGGGGTGGAAATGGTGTTGCCTTTGCGCCATTCATGCCAGAAAGCCTGAGACACTTTGTCGCGCGGACCGAGTTCCATATATTTGTTCTTCGGCTCGCCAAGCGGGGTTTCCGGGCCCATACCGTAGTCTTGCAGATAACGGTAGCCGTCTTTGTTAACCAGAATACCGCCTTCACCGCGGCAGCCTTCGGTCATCAGAATGCCGGAGCCAGGCAGGCCAGTCGGGTGATACTGTACAAACTCCATATCGCGCAGCGGTACGCCGTGGCTGAGCGCCATGCCCATGCCATCGCCAGTTACAATGCCACCGTTGGTGTTGTAGCGATAGACTCGGCCCGCACCGCCGGTGGCCATTACCACGGCGTTGGCACGAATCTGCACCAGCGTGCCTTCCATCATGTTCATGGCGACCAGACCACGTGCGTGGCCGTCATCTTCAAGGATATCGAGGACAAAATGTTCGTCGAAGCGTTGAATCTGTGGGAATTGCAGGGAGGTCTGGAAAAGCGTATGCAGCATGTGGAAGCCGGTTTTGTCGGCAGCAAACCAGGTGCGTTCAATCTTCATTCCGCCGAAGCGGCGCACGTTGACTGAACCGTCCGCACGGCGGCTCCAGGGGCAGCCCCACTGCTCCAGCTGCGTCATTTCTGTCGGGCAGTGGTGAACGAAGTAATCCACGACATCCTGTTCACACAGCCAGTCGCCACCGGCGACCGTGTCGTGGAAATGATATTCAAAACTGTCGTGATCCTGCGCAACAGCGGCAGAGCCGCCCTCAGCGGCAACAGTATGGCTACGCATCGGGTAAACTTTTGATATCAGCGCAATTTTAGCCTGTGGATTTGCCTGGGCTGCCGCAATAGCGGTTCGCAGCCCGGCACCACCGGCGCCTATAATGGCGATATCGGCTTGAAAGGTTTGCACGACATTCCTCCAGATATTTTTGTTGTTTTGCAACGACATCCAGGCCAGAAGCGTATTCCCTGGACCTTCCGGCGCAGATGCGTTTGCTGAATTCATTGTTCGGCGCGTTGCGCAACCACGCACATGTGTATTCAAATCAATTGTTCGATTTGTTGCCTGGTCGCCTGCCGCTATCACCCCGATGACTTTTGTCTCTGCCGCACGTTTGCCGCAATGATGTAGTGTATAGCCCACTCTTCGGGCGACAGCCATTGCAAAAGGGGTTTCCACTGCTCCTTTATGGGTATGGCAGTATAACCGTGTGTCTGATAACGAAAATTGATGTGTTCGATTTTTTTACTGATATCAAATGTGATTTATCACAAAATTTGATGAACTCGCTCACGAAAAAAGACTTCTGATGCCGTCCTCAGAAAGGGGCGCGCAAAATTTGTCTCCGTCAGGCGTTGCGGGTAGACTGCTGCGCTTTGTAGCTTTCTGGAGAGTCACCCATGAGCGAGACGGCAAGCTGGCAGCCGAGCGCATCCATCCCCACACTGTTAAAACGTGCTGCGATAATGACGGCAATTCGCCGCTTTTTTACCGAGCGCGGTGTGCTTGAGGTGGAAACCCCTTGTATGAGCCAGGCTACCGTGACTGACGTTCATCTGGTGGCGTTTGAAACCCATCTTGTGGCTCCAGGCTATGGCCAGGGGTTACCGTTGTGGCTAATGACAAGCCCCGAATACCACATGAAGCGCCTGCTGGCGGCGGGTAGTGGCCCGATTTTCCAGCTGTGCCGCAGCTTTCGCAATGAAGAAAAGGGGCGTCATCATAACCCTGAATTCACTATGCTGGAGTGGTATCGCCCGTGCTATGACATGTATCGCCTGATGAATGAGGTTGACGATCTGTTGCAGCAGGTACTGGAATGCGAAGCCGCAGAGACACTTTCTTACCAGCAGGCATTTTTGCGCTACCTGGACATTGACCCGCTGTCGGCAGATAAAGACCAGCTGCGAGAAGCGGCGGCAAAACTTGATTTAAGCAACATTGCGGATACCGAAGAAGATCGCGATACGCTGCTGCAACTGCTGTTTGTCACCGGCGTGGAGCCGCAGATTGGCAAAGAGCGCCCGACTTTTGTGTATCACTTCCCGGCAACGCAGGCATCGCTTGCCCAAATCAGCACAGAAGATCACCGCGTTGCTGAGCGTTTTGAAGTCTATTTTAAAGGTATTGAACTGGCGAACGGTTTCCATGAGCTGACCGATGCCCGGGAGCAGCGCCAGCGCTTTGACCAGGATAACCGCAAGCGTGCTGCGCGCGGTTTGCCGCAACAGCCGGTAGATATGAATTTGCTGGCAGCGCTGGAAGCCGGATTGCCGGACTGCTCCGGCGTGGCGTTGGGCGTTGACAGGCTGGTGATGCTGGCGCTGGGCGCCGAAAGCCTGGAAGAGGTGATGGCGTTTACCGTCGACCGTGCCTGATGTGCTTGCCCGGGCGCGTTGAGTTTTCCTTTCGCTATGGCACTTCCTCAGTATGGGGTAAGTGCTATCTATTATTATTCACCCGCAGTGAAGTCCCTTTGTTCTCATATTTATCTCGCTGTGCTACCCGTTTTGTCACCTGTCGTTTATGAGGCGCTGATACAGGTGGGCAGCACCGGGTTGCGTGTGCCGGTTATGGGCGGTGGGTGGCGGCATAATAAAAAGGCCGGTCAGTAAAAAAACTGACCGGCCTTTTTGATGGGGCGCTTGCCGTGCCTGCGCAAATACCCTCTTGCTGTGTTTACAGCCCGCCAGTACTCCGGCGACCTGTGGAACTGATAGTTTTAGGCTTACCGGGTCCTTCAAGGCGCATCTGGAACGGCGGGAACGGCATGTCGATACCGTGCTCGCGGAAGCCTTGCAGAATCAGCTGGTGTAGCTCATGGCGCAGTGGCATGCGGTGGCCCATTTCAGCCGCATAGATACGCAGTTCAAACAGCTGAATTCCCTGCTGTAAATCCACCAGAAACGCTTCCGGAACGGGAGTTTCCAGCACGTAGGAACAGCGACGCGCGGCGTTTAGCAGTAGCTGCGTCACTTCTTCACTATTGGCTTCAGACGGCGCTGGAATGGTCAGTACCACACGCGTCAGTGTGTCTGACAGCGACCAGTTGATAAACTGCTCGGTAATAAAGGCCTGGTTTGGCACGATGATTTCTTTACGGTCCCAGTCGCTGATGGTGGTAGCGCGGGTGTTGATCCTGGTTACGCTGCCGGTCAGATCGCGAATAGTCACGGTATCGCCAATTCGGATCGGTTTTTCAAACAGGATTATCAGGCCTGAGACAAAGTTGGCGAAAATTTGCTGAAGACCAAAACCCAGACCCACACCGAGCGCGGCGACCAGCCACTGTAGTTTTGACCATTCGATACCGATCATCGAGAAACCCATCAGGCCACCAATCAGCATCAGCACGTATTTGGTGATGGTGGTGATGGCGTAGCCCGTGCCGGGTGTAAGGCTCAGGTGTTGCAACAGTGCCAGCTCAAGCAGTGCTGGCATATTACGTACCAGCTGCGCGGTAATAATGAATACCAGTATTGCAATCAGCACGGCCCCAAGCGTAATGGGTTCAATAATGCTTTCGCCGCCCTGGCTGGTGGAGGTGACATCCCACAGCTTGATATTTTCCAGGAAAGCAAATGCAGAGTGGATTTCTGACCACAGTACAATAACGGAGACCAGTGCTATCAACATCAAAATCGATCGTACCAGGCGCAGCGACTGGGCGCTGATGGCATCCAGATCCACGACTGGCTCTTCAACATCGTTACTGCCTTCAGCGCTGTTTTGATGCGTCGCATCGTCCTCACCACGCGCTCGTTGGGCAAGCATTTCGGCGCGTCGTTGCTTTGCACGGTCAAAGGCCAGACGGCGGCGCTGGATGAGCATCCAGCGGCGAATGATGTGGTAGACCACCAGCAAGAAGAACCAGATGGCGACGGAGGTCTCAAGCCTGGCAAGCAGCGCTTTGGACGTGGCGAGATAGCCTACGGCGGCTGCCAGCATGGCTATCAGCGGCGCACAGATCATCATGTTCCACAGAATACGGTTGAACAGATTATCGCCGTTGCCTTCGCCGTCAACGTAAAGTGGGATCCCGGCGCGCTTAAGACTCAGTGTAACGATCGCCAGCGCCCCGCAGATGAGCAGGAAGCATAAACGCCCAAGGGACGATGAAAACTCCCGATCGTTGAGGTTATCGAACATGATAAGCGCCATGATGAGCGGTACGACAAAACCGATGCTCATGATGTAATAGCGCATTGCGCGCGCCACCTGTTCCCGCGGCCAGCCGAAATGCACCACAAACAGGCCGTTAGGGCGCGCAAGGGTGGCGCAAATCATCACCAGCCATAATAGCGGTACTGTTGCCGTTACCCCGTTGCCAACGGCAACCGCCAGAGGGTAGGGCCAGGCTTCACGCAGGCCGTGGCCGAGGGTTGCCCACAGAACGGGCAGCGGCGAGGCAACCAGAATGGACCAGAACACCGTGCGCAGCGTTAACCAGAAATGATCCTGCGTCACCTTACCGACTCGAGCGCTACAGCGTTCCAGGAAAGCGGTGAAGTGGCGACGCGAGCTGATGCTAAAGCCGACCAGAAGTAATGCACCAAACAGCGGCAGCAGTGTGTCGCGGCTGGTCACCATCATCACGCCCGCTTTGCCAAGCTGGCTGAATGTATCAAGCGAAAGCAGGCGGCGCAGGTCCTGCACAAGTTGCAGCGGCCAGGAAAGTCCGATGGGGCTGACGTCAGAAGTCCAGAACAGATAGCGGTGCGTCGCCTCATTAATCTCTTTGAGTGCATCTTCAAGCTGGCCGTTGGCGACTTTTAGTTTTGTCAGTTCCAGTGTCAGCGTGTCACCGCCCTGCAACAGGGAGTTCAGCAGTTCATGCTGGGTGCGTAACTGGGCTTGCAGAATTTGGCTTTGTTCAGGTGTAAGCGCGCTGCCATCGGCCTGGCGCAGCTGTTGTAGCTGATTTTGTTTGCTCAGACGATCTTCATAGCCCAGGCGCTGTACGCGAAGCTGCGCCAGTTCGGTATCCAGTTGCTGAGGTTTGGGCATTTCGGGCAGGCGGGCAACCTGGGCGCGTAGGGCCTCGCCGAGCACGTTGGAGACGCCAAGCCACTGGGACTGTTCGCGCAGCGTATTGAGCGCCTGGCGGACCTGTGTGGTCTGGCGTGCCGCCTGGCGCTGCTGGGAGGCAACCAGATCCATGCGCTGGGCCTGCTGATTGAGGGCCTGAGACAGTTCACGGTTAACGCGAAACTGCGCCACAATATCCGGTGGCAGGTTAGCACTGTTCTCCGCCATCATTTCCGTGCTTTCGAGCGCCATTTCGGCCTCGCGCTGGCGCAGGTTGTTGATCTGGTTACGTAGCGACTGAAGGTAGGCATCAAGCTGCCCGGCCTGTTTTTGCGCCAGCTCGGCGCGCAGACGAGCCAGCTCCTGGCGGTTGCTCGCTGAAAGCTGTGCCAGTTCGAATTCATCCACCTGTGCTTTCAGACGAGCGGCTTCAGCCTGATTTGCCTGCAGCTGCGCCTGTGCCAGCGGTGTGTTGGCCGTCTGTTGGGCAGCAATACGACGCTCCAGTTCGTTAAGCTGGCGGCGGGTATCGGTTTGCTGCTGTGGAAGCTGACCCAGGGAGTCGGAGATTTCCCGATTGCGCTCCTGCTCCTGCTGGGCCTGGCGGCCTTTATCCAGTAGTTGGCTACTGATTTGCAGGATTTCCTGGTTGAGTGCGTCGGTGGTTTGAGCGCCGGTGTACTGGCGTGGCGTGTCGCTCAGGTTACCGAGTTGCTGGCGTAGGGTCTGGGAAAGTTGCTGAAAGTTATCAATAACTCTCTGGTACTGTGTAGCGCGTTCGAGTGAAGACTCGCGCTCTTCCAGCGATTTGAGCGCCCCTTCAAGGGCGGTAACAATGTCAGCCTGCCCCGGCTGGTCTTTGGCCTCTTTGGCCTGTTGCAGCTCCTGGGCAAGTTGTTTGGCATCCGGAACGGAAGCGGCGTGCGCCCCCAGACTGAGGCTCATGGCCATCAGAAACATCAATATCAGGCGCACGTCGCGTTACCTTTGGTCGTTCTTACTTATCTGTCCGTTTAACTGTTCTTTGGTGCAACATCACTGTCGCTGTCCTGCTCTGACGCAGGAGACTGCGCAGGGGCAGAAGCACTGCCTTTAGCCGCCACGGGTTTGGGTGTTGCCGCTGTTTTTGCGACTTCCGTTGCGTTGGTTTCTTCAGCGGCCTTTGCGGCTTCGGCGGCTTTGGCTTCTTCAGCGGCCTTTGCGGCATCGGCGGCTTTGGCTTCTTCAGCGGCCTTTGCGGCATCGGCGGCTTTAGCTGCTTCAGCGGCCTTTGCGGCTTCAGCGGCCTTCGCAGCTTTAGCCGCCTCAATCGCTTTAGCCTCTTCGGCAATTTTTGCCGCTTCAGCAGACATCGCCAGCGGCTGGCCGAGTTTGGTAACAGAGAGGCTTTGCAGGTGTTCAACCAGCTTCACGCTGCCCGGAGCGAACAGGTTGATGACGGTAGAACCCAGTTTGAAACGGCCCATCTCCTGGCCCTTAAGCAGAGCAACGCTGCCTTCGCTTTCACCGGCAGGCCAGGTCCAGCGTTTGATAATGCCCTCACGCGGCGGTGTAACGGTGCCTGACCAGACGGTTTCAATGCTGCCTACAATGGTTGCGCCCACCAGAATTTGCGCCATTGGGCCAAACTCGGTGTCGAACAGACAAATCACACGTTCGTTGCGCGCAAACAGGTTCGGCACGTTCTGTGCCGTTAAATGGTTTACGGAGAACAGGTCACCTGGCACGTAAATCATTTCACGCAGGATACCGTTGCACGGCATGTGTACGCGGTGATAATCACGCGGAGAGAGATAGGTCGTGGCGAAATAGCCATCGCGGAACAGCTCGGCCATCTGGTAGTTACCGGCGAGCAGCGCTTCCAGCGTGTAGTTGTGGCCTTTGGCCTGCAAGATTTTATCCTGCTCGATAGCGCCAAGCTGGCTGATAACGCCGTCTGCGGGCATCACCAGGATTGCCGGGTCGGTATCGACCGGACGTGCGTCTTCGCGCAGCGGGCGCACAAAGAAATCGTTAAAGGTGCGGTAGCTGGCGGTGTCCGGCTTTTGCGCCTCTTTCATATCGACGTTGTAGAACTTCACAAACAGGTCGATAACCAGTTTAGTCAGCCATCCGGCACGTTTACTTGCCCCCCAGCCTGCCAGGCGAGTGAGCCACAGCTTGGGCAGAATGTATTGAAGCGAAAGCTTGATATTATTTAACAAGGTAGCCTCCAGGCCAGTATTGTTGCCAGTCCTTGCCCGGTTGTTGAACTACCGGACATTGCTAAATCAGGCGAAAATATAGTGAAAAATATACGTCAGTCGCCTGTTTCAGAGAAATTTTTGCGCGTCTTCACTTGCGACATGCTTTCCAGAATTCGATGATAATTTTCAAATCGCGTTTGCGCGATATCACCGCGCTCAACGGCCTCGCGAATAGCGCAACCCGGATCGGTATCGTGGCGGCAGTCGCGGTATTTGCAGTGGCCTAAATAGTCATGGAATTCGACAAAGCCGTGGGTGATTTGTTCCGGCTCAAGGTGCCACAGCCCAAATTCACGCACGCCTGGTGAGTCGATAACATCGCCGCCAGCGGGGAAATGATAAAGGCGTGCTGCCGTGGTGGTGTGCTGACCCAACCCTGATACGTCTGAGACATTGTTGGTCACTATCTGTGTCTCTTCCAGACCCAACAGCGTGTTCAGCAGGCTGGATTTACCTACGCCAGACTGGCCGGCAAAAATGCTGATGCGTCCGGTGAGGGCTTCTTCAAGCGGCTTGAGTCCTTCGTGGCGGTGGCTTGAGACCATCAGCACCCGGTAACCAATACGGCGGTAAATATCCATCTGCTGTTCAACGAAAGCCCGGCTATCATCATCCAGCAAATCAATCTTGTTCAGCACAATCAGTGGTTCGACGCCCAGCGTTTCGCAGGCGACCAGATAACGGTCAATAATGTTAAGCGACAGCTCAGGCAGGATGGCTGAGACGATAATAATCTGGTCAATGTTGGCGGCAATGGGTTTTACGCCATCGTAGTAATCCGGGCGGGTCAATACTGAGTGGCGTTCATGCACGGCTTCGACAATGCCTTTTACCAGCGTGCCTTCTGCGGCCTGTTTGCCTGGACGCCATACGACGCGATCGCCTGTCACTAACGAACGAATGGTGCGACGGATGTTGCAGCGGTGTACCACATTATCAGCGGCCTCCACGTCGGCATGCATGCCAAAGCGGCTGATAACCGTGCCTTCCTGCGGTTCGTCGAACAGGCTGTCATCGACATCGGCTTTTTCGGGCTGTTTAAGCCTGCGTGCGTGGTTGGCGTTCACACGACGCTGTTGGCCTTTCGAAAGTCTGTTTTTGCTCAATCGCTTTAGCTCCTGGTCGCTCCGGACAGACAAAACCTCTATGATACACGCTATTTTATACGAAATAACCCATCAGCAACGATGGGGCCGTTGTGAAATGGGTGGAAATTCGCATGAGTGGAAATGAAAACAACCTGATCTGGATTGATTTGGAAATGACCGGGCTGGATCCCGAACGCGATAAGATTATCGAGATTGCCACGCTGGTCACCGATGAGAATCTGAATATTCTCGCCGAGGGGCCGGTGATGGCTGTGCATCAGTCCGCTGAACAGCTGGCGCTAATGGACGAGTGGAATGTACGTACCCACACCGGAAGTGGGCTGGTAGAGCGCGTTAAGGCAAGCCCGTTTGATGACCGAGCAGCCGAGCTTGCAACGATTGAGTTTCTGAAAAAGTGGGTGCCGCAGGGAAAATCACCTATCTGTGGCAACAGCATTGGCCAGGACCGCCGCTTCCTGTTTAAGTATATGCCGGAGCTGGAAGCGTATTTCCATTACCGCTACCTGGACGTCAGCACGCTCAAAGAGCTGGCGCGCCGTTGGAAGCCGGAAATTCTGCCGGGCTTTAAAAAGCAGAACACCCATCAGGCGCTGGATGATATTCGTGAGTCCGTGGCCGAGCTGGCCTACTACCGCGAGCACTTTATTGCGCTGTAAAGTACCTGGCAGCCCGCGTGGTCGCGGGCTGCTGCTAAATTCAACATTCTGTCGAAGAAATCAGCAGTCGCGCAAAAAGCACAAAAAATTGTGTCTAAATGCCTTGCGGCACGAATGAATTCTCGTATAATGCGCCTCCCGTACCGGTGCAGAAATTGCAGTGTTACGCAGAGCGGGAATAGCTCAGTTGGTAGAGCACAACCTTGCCAAGGTTGGGGTCGCGAGTTCGAGTCTCGTTTCCCGCTCCAGATTTTAGATAGTAGTAGCAACATCAGAAAGATAGCGTCGCGTTATGCGGGAATAGCTCAGTTGGTAGAGCACGACCTTGCCAAGGTCGGGGTCGCG
>CBIFVZ010000080.1:0-16056 GCA_966185765.1 uncultured Enterobacteriaceae bacterium
TCTACGGTTGATTTTGAATCAACTGCGTCTACCGATTTCGCCACTTCGGCACTGTATGAAGGGATTGCGGTAAGCGCAGGTATTATACCCATCGCTTATCACCTTGCAAGATAAGCCAACGCGGCCACACACTAAGTGCTGAAAAAAACAGCGCAATACCCGTTAGCCCCTGCCACGCCCCGCACCAGACACTCCCCCCACACCGCACCCACTTGCAATCTGGTTTACGCTATATGCATTACACTGGCACAAGCTATCACCCATAAAAGGATATTCCGATGACCATCATTAAAAGTTACGCGGCCCCGAAAGCCGGTGCGCAACTAGAGCTGTACGAGTATGACGTAGGCGAGCTGCCCCCGGAGGCCGTTGAGGTTAAAGTTGATTACTGTGGCGTGTGCCACTCCGACCTGTCGATGATCGACAACGAATGGGGCTTCTCGCAGTATCCGCTGGTCGCAGGTCATGAAGTGATTGGCCGCGTGCACGCGCTGGGAACGGCGGCGCAGGACAAAGGGCTGAAAGTGGGTCAGCGTGTGGGTATCGGCTGGACCTCCGGCAGCTGCGGCCACTGCGATGCCTGTATCAGCGGCAACCAGATAAACTGCCTTGAAGGCAGCACCGCCACCATCATGAGCCGCGGCGGCTTTGCCGATAAAATCCGCGCCGACTGGCAGTGGGTTATCCCAATGCCAGATGATATCGATATCGCCAGCGCAGGCCCGCTGCTGTGTGGCGGCATCACGGTGTTTAAACCGCTTTTGATTAACCAGATTACCGCCACCAGCCGCGTGGGCGTGATTGGCATCGGTGGTCTGGGCCACATTGCCATTAAGCTGCTGCGGGCGATGGGCGCGGAAGTGACCGCGTTCAGTTCAAACCCGTCCAAAGAGCAGGAAGTTAAACAGATGGGTGCCGACCGCGTGGTGAACAGCCGTGACCCGCAGGCGCTCACCGCGCTTGCCGGTCAGTTTGACCTTATCATCAACACCGTGAACGTAAGCCTGGACTGGCTGCCGTACTTTGAAGCGCTGGCACCAGGCGGCAAGTTCCATACCGTTGGCGCGGTGATGAAGCCGTTTGAAGTCCCGGCCATGAAGCTTATTGGCGGTGACCGCAGCATCTCAGGTTCGGCAACCGGTAACCCGTCTGAACTGCGCAAGCTGATGAAGTTCGCCTCACGCGCGCACGTCACGCCGCAGACTGAAGAGTTTCCGATGTCGCGCATCAATGACGCGCTGCAACACGTGCGCGACGGCAAAGCGCGCTATCGCGTAGTGTTAAAAGCTGATTTCTGATGCCGTAAACCCGGCGCATGACATAACAATGCCGGCGTAAGCCGGCATTGTTGTCTGCACTAAGAAGCTTTCAACACTCCCACTGAAGCGGCCTCATATCGTCAGAAGCACGCATCCAGCTATCCCCGCCTTACGCTTTCGCCAGCGCGGCGAACACCGCTGCCACTGCCACAGCGCCCGGGTCTTTCACGCCTTCCAGGTTGTCGCTGCCCACATAGGATGATCGCCCGGCGTTGGCTTTGCCCATTTTCGCGGTGGCGTCTGCGCCCTTCTGCGCCGCTTTTGCCGCTGCGGCCAGGTCTTTCTTCTTCAGCGCTTCCAGCGCCGGTTGCAGGGCATCAATAAGCGTTCTGTCACCGATATCTGCGCCGCCGTAGTGCTTCATCTGCGCGAGTCCGGCCAGCAACGCATCTGCCAGCGCCACATCCTCGGTTAGCTTCTGGCCCGCCGCAGTAAAGAAAATCGACATCAGCACACCGCTGGAGCCGCCCATCACCGTTGCCAGCCGTTCGCCCGCCAGCAGCAGTAAGGCCGCAGGCTCTTTCAGCGGCAGCTTTTTCTCGCTCAGCAAAGTGGCGATATCACGCGCGCCCAGAGCAAAGGTAGAGCCGGTATCGCCGTCGCCCACTTTGGCATCCAGCGTGTTCAGTTCGCTTTCAAGATCAATCAACGTGCCGGTCACAGCCTTCACTATAGCGCCCGTTTTGGCGTTGGCAGACGGCTTTGCCTCCACGCTGTCGCGAATGGCCTGCACCTTTTGCGTGAGCGCAGGCGCAAACGGCACCAGCGGCCGCCAGCCCATTGCCTGTACACTGGCCTGTAGCGCCTCGGTAAAGGCATCGTTCAGGCGAATGACCGAGAGCGAAAAACCTTTCATGTCCAGCGAACTGACCATCGTCGCCGGGCCAATCAAAAAATCAATCTGGCTGTGCAGCGGCGAGCGCACAATCTCAGCCACAATCAGCCCCATCTCCAGCTCAGAAGTGCCGCCGAGGTTATTCACCATCACCGCCAGCCGCGCCTCTTTGCCTGCCGCTTTGCACAGGCGTTTAACCATCTCGTCCACGATTTTGGCGCTGTTACGGGTCTTCATGATGTTGGCACCCGGCTCACCGTGGATGCCAAGCCCCAGCTCCACCTGGCCCGAGTGAATACGCTCTTCCTCATCATTGCCTTGCGGCAGGCTACAGGTGCGCATCGCTACACCCAGGCTGAAAATGTTCTCGCAGGCCTGCCGGGTAGTGTTGAGCACTTCATCCAGCGAGCGCCCAAGCTCGGCGGCGTGACCGGCAATTTTGTGCACCAGCGCCGTGCCGCCAACGCCGCGCGGCTGCTTGTTGTCCGGCAGCGCGATGTCATCACCAACAATGACCATTTCCACTTTAAGACCACGGCTGCGCGCTTTTTCTGCCGCCAGACCGAAGTTAAGACGGTCACCGGTGTAGTTTTTAACAATCAGCAGGCAGCCGCGATCGCCGGTCACGGCGACAATGGCATTAAGTACCGCGTCCACGCTCGGTGAGGCAAACAGGTCGCCACATACCGCCGCCGTCAGCATGCCTTTGCCCACAAAGCCGACGTGCGCCGGTTCGTGCCCGGCACCGCCGCCGGAAATCACCGCTACGCGGCTTTTATCCCAGTCGCTGCGCGCCACCACGCGGATGGCCGGGTCAATATCGAGTTTAACGAGGTTGGCATACGGCGAGGAGAGGATAACGCCCTCAATGGCGTCGTTCACCAGGCTTTCGCGAGAGTTAAGAAAGAATCTGGACATAGGTTCCCTGTTGTAAGTAAGCCACAGCCAAAGCATAGCGCGTGCTGTGTGGCGCGTCAGAATCAGAGCAATTTACGCAAGGCGAAACGTTGCTACTATCATATAATCCCTGTCATTCCTCAGGTACTCATCACTGCCGCAGCCGTCGCGCAAGTGAGGGAAGGCTGCTATAACGCACTGTGCCTGAATGGACTGATTCTAAGCAAGGAAACCTGATAATGACCGCCCCACTGTTGATAGCACGTACCACCGAAAAACAACTCTTTTTACAGCCTGCTATGGCCAACCGCCACGGACTGATTACCGGTGCGACCGGTACCGGTAAAACTGTTACGCTGCAAAAGCTCGCAGAATCCTTCTCTGAGATTGGTGTACCGGTATTTATGGCCGACGTGAAGGGCGATCTCACCGGCATAGCCGCAACAGGCGAGTCCTCTGAAAAACTCCAGGCACGGCTTGAGAAAATCGGTGTAACCGACTGGCAGCCTCATGCCAACCCGGTGGTGCTGTGGGATATTTTTGGCGAAAAGGGCCACCCGCTGCGCGCCACGGTCTCTGACCTGGGGCCGCTACTGCTCTCACGCCTGCTGAACCTTAACGACGTCCAAAGCGGTGTGTTGCAGATTATCTTCCGCGTGGCAGACGACCAGGGTCTGCTGCTGCTTGATTTTAAAGACCTGCGCGCTATCACTCAGTACATTGGCGATAACGCAAAATCATTCCAGAACCAGTATGGCAACATCAGCAGTGCCTCAGTAGGTGCCATTCAGCGCGGTCTGCTGGCGCTGGAGCAGGAAGGCGCGCCATACTTCTTTGGCGAGCCAATGCTGGATATCCAGGACTGGATGCGTACTGATGCCAGTGGCAAAGGTGTTATCAACATTCTGGCTGCGGAAAAGCTCTACCAGATGCCAAAGCTGTACTCCGCAAGCCTGTTGTGGATGCTCTCTGAGCTTTACGAGCGCCTGCCGGAAGCCGGTGACCTCGACAAACCAAAGCTGGTGTTCTTCTTTGATGAAGCACACCTGCTATTTAACGACGCGCCGCAGGTGCTGCTGGATAAAATTGAGCAGGTGGTGCGCCTGATTCGTTCTAAAGGTGTGGGCATCTATTTTGTATCCCAGAACCCGTCTGATATTCCCGACAACGTGCTGGGGCAGCTGGGTAACCGCGTGCAGCATGCGCTGCGCGCCTTTACGCCAAAAGATCAGAAAGCGGTGAGAACCGCCGCCCAGACCATGCGTGCCAACCCGGCATTCAACACCGAGACCGCCATCCAGGAGCTGGGCACTGGCGAGGCGCTGATTTCGTTTCTGGACGAGAAAGGCAGCCCGAGCGTGGTTGAGCGTGCGATGGTGATTGCACCGTGCTCGCGTATGGGACCGGTGAGTGCCAGCGAGCGCAACGGCCTGATCAACAACTCAGCGCTGTACGGCAAGTATGAAGACGCCGTTGACCGCGAATCCGCCTACGAGATGCTGCAAAAAGCAGCGCAAACCACCACCGAGCAGGCCAACGCCCCGCAGGCGAAGGGTAAAGAGGTGGCGGTTGATGACGGCATTCTCGGCGGGCTGAAGGATATTCTGTTTGGCACCACCGGCCCGCGCGGCGGCAAGAAAGATGGCCTGGTACAGAACGCGGCCAAAAGTGCCGCCCGCCAGATTACCAACCAGATTATTCGCGGCGTGCTCGGTAACCTGATGGGCGGACGCAAGCGCTGATTACTGTTGTCTTACGAAAGGGCCGCCTGGTGTGGCCTTTTTTATTGCCCGCAGCACCTTGAACGCTAATTCAAAATTGCTGAACGAGATTTGCAGTTTTCCTTGCTAACAATTCTCATCTGCCCATTTTACTATCCTCCCCATCGAGCAGGACACCCGGAAAACCCGGACTGTATGCAGGTTTATTTACGAACTGGCCGTTGGCCATCCGTCTTTCACGCTGGAGCAGTAAAATGAAAAAATTCGAAGATGTTGGCATTCTGGTCGCGCGTATTCTGATGCCGATTCTGTTTATCGTTGCAGGCTGGGGCAAAATTACCGGCTATGAAGGTACGCAGCAGTACATGCAGGCAATGGGCGTCCCTGGCGCGCTGCTGCCGCTGACCATCCTGCTGGAGTTTGGCGGCGGTATCGCTATCCTGCTGGGCTTTTTGACGCGTACTACCGCCATCTTTACTGCGGGCTTCACCCTGCTGACGGCGCTGCTGTTTCACGCTAACTTTGCAGAAGGGGCAAATTCGCTGATGTTCATGAAAAACATGACTATCGCCGGTGGCTACCTGTTACTGTTCCTTATCGGCCCAGGCAAATTCAGTATTGACCGCGTGCTCAATAAAAACTGGTGAGCCTTCTATACTCAGTCTGAGTCCAGCCCGGCCACTGCGCCGGGTTTCGCATTGGCTAAAAACAGGAGAGAGACATGGGACTGCTTGTTGACGGCGTCTGGCAAGACAAATGGTATGACACCAACTCTACCGGCGGGCGCTTTGAACGTTCGGCAGCGGCGTTTCGCAACTGGTTAACGGCAGATGGCGCACCCGGCCCTTCTGGTGAAGGCGGCTTCACGGCACAAAAAGACCGTTACCACCTTTATGTCTCACTCGCCTGCCCCTGGGCGCACCGCACGCTAATCATGCGTAAACTCAAAGGGCTGGAAACCTTAATTCCCGTCTCCGTGGTGCACCCGCTGATGCTGGAGCATGGCTGGACGTTCAGCACCGATTTCCCGGGTACTACCGGCGATACGCTTTATCATCACGATTATCTCTGGCAGCTTTATACCCAGGCCATGCCTGACTACAGCGGCCGCGTCACGGTGCCGGTACTGTGGGACAAAGAACGCAATACCATTGTCAGTAACGAGTCCGCAGAAATCATCCGCATGTTTAACAGCGCGTTTGACGCCCACGGTGCGCGCGCCGGTGACTATTACCCGCCATCGCTGCGCCCAAAAATTGATGAGCTGAACGAGTGGATTTACAACACGGTCAATAACGGCGTGTATAAAGCCGGGTTTGCCACCAGTCAGCAGGCCTACGACGAAGCGGTAGCAGGCGTGTTTAGCTCGCTTGCACGCCTTGAAGAACTGCTCGACCGCCACCGCTATCTGACCGGCAATACCCTGACCGAGGCCGACATCCGCCTGTGGACCACGCTTGTGCGCTTCGACCCGGTGTATGTCACACACTTTAAGTGCGACCGCTATCGCATCAGCGATTACCCCAATCTTTACGGCTTTCTGCGCGACATTTATCAGCTGCCGGGCATAGCGGAAACGGTGAATATTGACCACATCCGCAATCACTATTACCGCAGCCACAAAACCATTAACCCAACCGGCATTATCTCCACTGGCCCGCACCAGGACCTGGATGCGCCACATGGCCGTGATGTCCGCTTCGGTTAACCGTACGGCGGCTGCGGCCGCCCGTTCTCGCTTTTGGCTTTCCTGAACTATGCTTTTAACTGCGCTCGCTTAAAAAACAAGTGATTAACGGCGAAGGAGGGCGTAGATGAACTGGTATCTGGACGTCTTACACAACTATATCGGCTTTAACGGCCGCGCACGGCGCACCGAATACTGGATGTTCATTGTGGTGAATATGGTGTTCACGTTCGTGCTGGGTGTGACCGACCGCCTGATTGGCTGGCAGCTGGTGGGTGAAAGCGGCGTGCTGACCACACTCTACGGCGTGTTTATCTTTCTGCCGTGGTGGGCGGTGCAGTTCCGTCGCCTGCACGACACCGACCGCTCCGCCTGGTGGCTTCTGCTCATCATCATTCCGGTTGTGGGCTGGATAATCATTATTCTGTTTAACTGCCAGCGCGGCACCGCGGGCGAGAACCGCTATGGCCCTGACCCGCTGGACGCACCGCCGCCGCGCAGGCAACTTAGCGGCCGTTAAACAGCTTTGGGATTTCGCGCAGGCACCAGGATTTGGCTTCGCCCATGCTGTCACGACGCCATGCCATGATGATGTCAATTTCTGAGGTGGATTCCGGGCTGACCACACGCAGGCGGCCTTCGGCGATATCGCGCTCCACCATCGGGTACGGCATGGTGGCAACGCCAAGACCCGCCAGCAGCGCCTGGCGCTTGTCTTCCATACTGCTTACCGTCATACGCGGCTGCTTGTCGAGCAACTGCACCGTGAGCACCGGACGCTCACGCGCGGTATCCGCCACCGCCACGCCGCGGTATTTGACCCTCGTCACTTCAGACAACGGCTCCGGCTCCTGATGAATAGGATGATCAGGGGCCGCCACATACACGCTCATCATCTTATACAATTTGCGTGAGTTGATTTCCGTTGAGGAGCGAAAGTGCAGATCCGGGGCAATCACGATATCGGCTTTGCCCTGTTCCAGGCGCTCCCAGGCACCGGCCAGCACTTCGGTAAGAATGGAAAGCTGAGTATCAGCTTTGGCGGCCAGTCGTTCGATGAGGGGATAAAACGCCGTGGTGGGTACCAGCGCCTCGGTAACGATAGTGAGATGAGTTTCCCAGCCGCGCGCCAGCGCTTCAGCGTCGGTTGTCAGTTTGTCGGCGGCTTCCAGCAATACGCGGCCGCGCTCCAGCAGCATGCGCCCCACGTTGGTGAATTTCGTACGATGGCCTGAGCGGTCAAACAGGACCACGTCCAGCTCTTCCTCAAGCTTTTGCATGGTATAGCTGAGTGCTGAAGGCACGCGCCCCAGCTCATCCGCCGCTGCCGCGAAACTGCCGCGCCGGTCAATTGCATCCATGACGCGTAACGCTTCCAGCGTCAATGCCCTTTCTTTCGCCATTCCGCTCTCATTCAGTAATTTTGAATATACTGAGCAGATTAACTGGCTAACAATGCGCCGTCCAGTTACTTACCATTGAGTAAGTGTAAAAAGAGGTAAGGTCACATGATTACGCCAAGAACAGCCGAACAGTGCGGGAAAGCCGACTATGGCTGGCTCCAGGCCCGCTATACGTTTTCCTTTGGTCACTACTTCGACCCTACGCTGCTGGGTTACGCCTCGCTGCGAGTGCTTAACCAGGAAGTCCTGGCACCAGGTGCTGCGTTCCAGCCTCGCACTTATCCCAAAGTGGATATGCTTAATCTCATCCTTGACGGCGAAGCCGAGTACCGCGACAGCGAAGGTAACCACGTGCAGACAAAAGCAGGCGAGGTGTTACTGCTCGCCACCCAGCCGGGCGTGAGCTACAGCGAGCACAATCTGAGCAAAACGCAGCCGCTGACGCGCATGCAACTGTGGCTGGATGCCTGCCCGGAGCGTGAAAACGCACTGGTGCAAAAATTTTCACTGGGCGATAACCAGCGCCAGCTGATTGCCTCACCGGACGGCGCGCAAGGCAGCCTGGTCCTGCGCCAGCAGGTGTGGGTTCATCACGTGATGCTCAAAGAAGGCGAGCGCCTGGACTTCCATCTACATGGCCCGCGCGCCTATTTGCAGTCTATTCATGGCCGCGTTCACGCCAGGACCGCAGCCGAAGAAAAAGCCGCGCTGACCTGCGGCGACGGCGCATTTATCCGCGATGAATCCACCCTGACGCTGGTGGCCGACAGCCCGCTACGCGCGCTGCTGATTGATTTGCCGGTGTGACACGCCCTGAGCGCTGGCTGCCCGGCTGGCGCTTTTTTCTTGCGCAGGCTTTGCTTCTGTGTGAGTGCGCGCCCCTGTTTTCCCGGGATTCTGGTTATCTCCAAAAACAGTACGATAACCGCAGCAAAAACTTGCCGCTGGCAGTCCTTTGTCAGAAACGGGCTTGTAAAAAAGCCATGAGATTTCCCGGATTAATATCAACATCACAATAAAAAAGGACTTTTGGTTCTCTGAAGTTAAAGAGTTTTTACTTATGTCATCCTTCAGCAACCTGGTGAGTGTTATGATCGCAGTCAGACCATTCGGCTGAAAGCTTTCCAGATAATTCTATTATTTAACACTGCATTGAGATTATCCGCAGCACTTGTGCCGCTAAAAGCATTAACGTCAAACGACCATGATTTTGACTCTTTAGATAGCCTGCTTTTCAGCCATACAATATGACTCTGAATATGGAAGACGGATGAAAGTATCTAATTTTGCGTTTCTAAAAGGCGTGAACGACTTTACTTATACCATTGCCTGCGCAGCGGAAAATAACTATCCCGACGACCCCAATACCACATTGATTAAAATGCGCATGTTTGGCGAAGCCACGGCTAAACATCTGGGCGTGTTACTGGATATTCCCGCCTGCGAAAACCAGCACGACCTGCTGCGTGAGCTGGGTAAAATCGCCTTCGTTGATGACAGCATTCTTAACGTTTTCCATAAACTGCGCCGTATCGGTAACCTGGCCGTTCACGAATACTATAACAGTCTGGATGATGCCCAGATGTGCCTGCGGCTCGGGTTTCGCCTGGGTGTGTGGTACTACCGGCTGGTGACCCGGGATTACGACTTCCCGGCTCCGGCTTTTGTGCTGCCTGAGCACGCTGAAGATAACTATCTGGCGCAGGTGCAAAGTCTTAAACAGCAGCTTGAGCAGCAGGCACAGGAAAAAGCACACAGCCAGGCGGAACTGGCATCTCAACAGCAAAAACTCATTGCCCTTAACGGCTACATTGCAGTACTTGAAGGCAAACAACAGGAAACCGACGCGCAAACCCGCGCCCGCATTGCCGCGCTGGAAGCACAGCTCGCGGCACAACACGCTGAATTAGCGAAGCAGACCGAGCAGGAGCGCAAGGCTTACCATAAAGAAATTACCGACCAGGCTATTCGACGCACGCTTAATCTTAGCGAAGAAGAAAGCCGCTTCCTGATTGATGCCCAACTGCGCAAAGCAGGCTGGCAGGCAGACAGCAAAACGCTGCGCTTTGCCAAAGGTGCGCGCCCGCAGGCCGGGGTTAACAAGGCGATTGCCGAATGGCCAACGGGTAAGGATGAAACGGGCAAACAAGGGTTTGCGGATTATGTACTGTTTGTTGGCCTTAAGCCCATCGCCGTTGTTGAAGCAAAACGCAAGAATACCGATGTCTCCAGTAAGCTCACCGAGTCGTATCGCTACAGTAAATATTTTGATAACGCATTTTTGCGCGACACGCTGCTGGAACACTACCCCCCCGACGAGGTACATGAGGCCGTACCGGTCTATGAAATCAGCTGGCAGGACACCAGCGGCGAGCAACGTTTTAAAATCCCCTTCTGCTACTCCACTAACGGGCGTGAATACCGCGCGGCGATGAAGACCAAAAGCGGCATCTGGTATCGCGATGTCCGCCACACCACCAACATGCCAAAGGCGCTGCCAGAATGGCACCGCCCGGAAGAACTGCTCGTCATGCTGGGTTGCGACCCTCAGCGGCAAAACCAATGGTTTACCAATAACCCCAGCATGAGCGAACTGGGCCTGCGTTATTATCAGGAAGATGCGGTACATGCGGTAGAAAAGGCCATCATTAATGGTCAGCAAGCCATTCTGCTCGCGATGGCAACCGGTACGGGGAAAACCCGTACTGCTATTGCGCTGATGTTCCGCCTTATCCAGTCACAGCGTTTCAGGCGCGTGCTATTCCTGGTTGACCGTCGCTCGCTCGGCGAGCAGGCGCTGGGGTCGTTTGAAGACACGAGAATTAATGGCGACACCTTTAACAGCATTTTTGATATTAAAGGGCTGACGGATAAATTCCCGGAAGACAGCACCAAAATTCATGTAGCCACCGTGCAGTCGCTGGTAAAACGGACCCTGCAATCAGATGAAGCGATGCCCGTTGCCCGTTACGACTGTATCGTCGTGGATGAAGCGCACCGTGGCTACATTCTCGATAAAGAGCAGACGGAAGGCGAAATGCAGTTTCGCAGCCAGCTGGATTATATTTCTGCCTATCGACGCATTCTCGATCATTTTGACGCGGTAAAGATTGCGCTCACAGCAACCCCCGCGCAGCATACCGTGAACATCTTTGGCGAGCCGGTTTATCGTTACACCTATCGCACGGCGGTGATCGACGGTTACTTAATCGATCAGGACCCGCCGATTCAGATAACCACCCGTAACGCGCAGGATGGCGTATACCTCTCCCGGGGTGAGCAGGTTGAGCGCATTAGTGCGCAGGGTGAAGTCATTAACGATACCCTGGCAGACGATCAGGATTTTGAGGTGGCTGACTTTAACCGCCGCCTGGTGATCCCGGCGTTTAACCGCGCGGTATGCAGTGAGCTTACCCGCTATCTTGATCCCACCGGGCCGCAAAAAACGCTGGTGTTCTGTGTCACCAACGCCCATGCCGATATGGTGGTTGAAGAGTTGCGAACGGCGTTCAAGCAGAAATATCCGCAGCTGGAGCACGACGCCATTATCAAGATAACTGGCGATGCCGATAAAGACGCGAAGAAAGTGCAAAGCATGATCGTGCGATTTAACAAAGAGCGGCTGCCTAATATCGTGGTCACGGTGGACCTGCTGACCACCGGTGTGGATATCCCACCCATCTGTAATATTGTTTTTCTGCGTAAAGTGAAAAGCCGCGTTCTCTATGAACAGATGAAGGGACGTGCCACCCGCCTGTGCCCGGAGGTCGGTAAAACCAGCTTTAAAATTTTCGACTGCGTTGATCTCTACCACACGCTGGAAAGCGTCGACACCATGCGCCCGGTAGTGGTTCGCCCCCAGGTTGAGTTGCAAACGCTGGTGAACGAAATTACCGACTCAGAGACGTATAAAACCATTGAAGCAGATGGCCGCAGTTTTGCCGAGCACAGCCATGAGCAACTGGTAGCGAAGCTGCAGCGCATTATCGGTCAGGCCACCTTTAACCGTGACCGCAGTGAAGCGGTGGATAAGCAGGTACGCCGTCTGGACGAACTGTGCCAGAACGCAGCAGGGGTGAGCTTTAACGGCCTTGCCTCGCGCCTGCGCGAGAAAGGGTCGCACTGGAGCGCGGAGATTTTTAATAAAATCCCCAGCCTTATCGCCCGTCTGGAAAGACTCAAGACCGAAATTAACGCCCTGCGTGAGGCGCCCATCTTCCTTGATATTGACGATGAGGTGGTGAGCGTTAAACCTCTGTACGGCGAGTACGACACGCCGCAGGACTTTCTGGAAGCATTTGACGCACTGGTGAAGCGCTCCCCGAACGCGCAGCCTGCGCTACAGGCGGTGATCAACCGCCCACGTGACCTCACCCGTAAAGGGCTGGTCGAGCTACAGGAATGGTTTGACCGCCGCAATTTTGAAGAGTCCTCTTTGCGCAAAGCGTGGAAAGAGACGCGTAACGAGGATATCGCCGCCCGACTGATTGGCCACATCCGCCGGGCAGCGGTGGGCAATGCGCTTAAATCGTTCGATGAGCGTGTTGAACATGCGCTGGAACGTATTAAGGGCGAGAACGACTGGAGCCAGGAGCAGCTCACCTGGCTTGACCGTTTAGCGCAGGCGCTAAAAGAGAAAGTGGTGCTCGATGATGACGTATTCAGAACCGGCAATTTTCACCGCCGTGGCGGTAAGCCCATGTTACAGCGTACCTTTGACAATAACCTCGACAGCGTGCTGGATAAGTTCAGCGATTACATCTGGGACGAGCTGGGCTGACACGGTATCATTCCCGGCAATATCGTCTTTCGCGGCCCTGATGAGGGCCGCTGTTTTACATGGGATCTTTTATGAACAATAACGATCTGGTCGCGAAGCTGTGGAAACTGTGCGACAACCTGCGCGACGACGGCGTCTCCTATCAAAACTACGTTAACGAACTCGCCTCGCTGCTGTTTTTGAAGATGTGCAAAGAGACCGGCCAGGAAGCGGATTACCTGCCGGAAGGCTACCGCTGGGATGACCTGAAAGCGCGCATTGGTCAGGAACAGCTCCAGTTCTACCGTAACCTGCTGGTGCACCTGGGCGCTGACGACAAAAAGCTGGTACAGGCGGTATTCCAGAATGTGAATACCACCATTACCCAGCCCAAACAGCTGACCGAACTGGTGAGCAATATGGACTCTCTGGACTGGTACAACGGCAGCAAGGGCAAATCCCGCGACGACTTCGGTGATATGTACGAAGGGCTGCTTCAGAAAAATGCCAACGAGACCAAATCCGGCGCTGGTCAGTACTTCACCCCGCGCCCGCTGATTAAAACCATCATCCATCTGCTAAAACCGCAGCCGCGTGAAATTGTGCAGGACCCGGCAGCCGGTACGGCGGGCTTCCTGATTGAAGCGGATCGCTACGTTAAATCACAGACTAACGATCTGGATGACCTTGACGGTGACACCCAGGAGTTCCAGATCCATCGTGCGTTTGTTGGTCTGGAGCTGGTGCCTGGCACCCGCCGCCTGGCGCTGATGAACTGCCTGCTGCACGATATTGAAGGCAACCTCGACCACGGCGGCGCTATCCGCCTGGGCAACACGCTGGGCAGCGATGGTGAAACACTGCCAATGGCGCACGTGGTTGCCACCAATCCCCCGTTTGGCAGCGCTGCGGGCACCAACATTACCCGCACCTTCGTGCACCCGACCAGCAATAAACAGCTGTGCTTTATGCAGCACATTATCGACACCCTGCACCCTGGCGGTCGCGCCGCAGTAGTGGTGCCGGATAACGTGCTGTTTGAAGGCGGCAAGGGCACCGATATCCGCCGCGATCTGATGGACAAGTGCCATCTGCACACCATTCTGCGTCTGCCAACCGGCATTTTTTACGCCCAGGGCGTGAAGACCAACGTGCTGTTCTTCACCAAAGGCACGGTGGCGAACCCAAATCAGGACAAAGACTGTACGGATGATGTGTGGGTGTATGACCTGCGCACCAATATGCCGAGCTTTGGCAAGCGCACGCCGTTTAGCGAAGAGCACTTGCAGCCGTTTGAGCGCGTGTATGGTGAAGACCCGCACGGCTTAAGCCCGCGTAAAGAGGGTGAATGGAGCTTTAACGCCGAGGAGACGGAAGTTGCCGACAGCGAAGAGAATAAAAACACCGACCAGCACCAGGCCACCAGCCGCTGGCGCATGTTCAGCCGCGAGTGGATCCGCACAGCGAAGTCGGATTCGCTGGATATCTCCTGGCTGAAGGACAAAGACAGCATTGATGCCGACAGCCTGCCGGAGCCAGATGTGCTGGCGGCAGAGGCGATGAGCGAACTGGTACAGGCGTTGGGCGAACTGGATGCGCTGATGCGCGAACTGGGCGCGGGCGATGAAGCTGATGCGCAGCGCCAGTTGCTGAATGCAGCGTTTGGCGAGGTGAAGGCATGAGTGAGGAGAAATTGCCGGAGGGTTGGGTAAACACAACCATAGAAAACATTTCTATAAAATGTTCTCAACGAGTTCCTGGTGAGAATGAAGAGTTCATTTATGTTGATATTGGAAGTATAAATCGAGAACTCAAAATTATTGAAAGCCCTCAATATCTTTCGGGTAAAAATGCTCCAAGCAGAGCGAGAAAGATTATTAAAGCAGGGGATATTATCGTTTCCCTGACCAGGCCAAACTTAAATGCAGTCGCATTGGTCGATGAAAAATATCATGCGCAAATTGCTTCAACTGGCTTTGAAGTTATACATCCTGTGCAAGTAGATAGTAATTATATCTTCGGATTAGTTCGTTCACGTCATTTCATTGATTCAATTTCTGGCTCAGTTCAGGGCGCATTGTATCCCGCAGCAAAGTCCAGCGATGTTCAATCTTACAAATTTTCGTTACCACCACTTCCAGAACAAAAGGTTATCGCTAAAAAACTCAATACGCTGCTGGCGCAGATAGACAGCACCAAAGCACGTCTTGAAAAAATCCCGCAAATCCTGAAACGTTTTCGCCAAGCGGTACTGGCATCCGCAGTAACCGGCCGACTGACTGAAAAAAATAACGGTTTCGAAAAAAGAACGATTGAATTAGATAACTATAAAATAGATATTCCAGAAAAATGGAATGAAGCAATTTTAAATAATGTCATCAATACACAAAGACCATTATGTTATGGAGTGGTGCAACCTGGAGATGATATTAATACCGGAGTTGAATTAATTCGTGTTTGTGATATTAATGATGGTAAAGTCGATCTAAATCATCTCCGTAAAATATCAAAAGAAATTGATGCACAATACAAGCGTTCAAAGGTACGAAAGAACGATATTCTTATAACAATTGTTGGGGCTATAGGTAGAATAGGTATTGTCAGAGAAGATATAAATTTAAACATTGCTCGCGCCGTCGCCAGAGTATCTCCTGACTGTAGGATTATTGTCCCTATGTTCCTCCATACATGGTTAAGCTCACCTGTTATGCAAACATGGTTAGTTCAATCATCCAAAGAAGTTGCTAGAAAGACCTTAAATTTAAAAGATCTTAAAAACGCATTTATTCCTTTACCTTCTATAGAAGAACAAGCCGAAATCGTCCGCCGCGTAGAACAACTCTTCGCCTATGCCGACACCATTGAAAAGCAGGTCAACAACGCCTTAACCCGCGTCAACAACCTTACCCAGTCGATCCTGGCGAAAGCATTTCGCGGCGAACTCACCGTCCAGTGGCGCGCTGAAAACCCGGAGCTTATCAGTGGAGAAAACAGCGCTGCAGCGTTGCTTGAAAAAATCAAAGCCGAACGCGCTGCCAGCGCGGGTAAAAAAAACACGCGTAAAAAAACCTGACGTTACCGTTAAAACGCACCTTTACGGTGCGTTTTTTTTGCCAGCACTCACGCTCGCAGACTAGCCCCTGGTGTAAGCATCCCAGCTTCAGTTCCATGCACTTTTTGAGTGTTCCGGTTTTTCAGCCATCAGCCGGTACTCTTCCGGCGTCAGGTTATTCAGGGATTCATGAGGCCGCTCGTTGTTATATTCCATCAGCCAGCGCTCTGTAATTTCCCGTGCTTCATTCAGTGTTCTGAACAGGTAAAAATCCAGGATTTCTGTCCGGTATGTCCGGTTGAACCGTTCGATAAAAGCATTTTGTGTCGGCTTACCCGGCTTGATAAATTCGAGCTG
The DNA here is from genome assembly GCA_966185765.1 of uncultured Enterobacteriaceae bacterium. Classification (GTDB taxonomy): domain Bacteria; phylum Pseudomonadota; class Gammaproteobacteria; order Enterobacterales; family Enterobacteriaceae; genus CBIFVZ01. Next base: position 16,031 of record CBIFVZ010000080.1, read on the forward strand.
CACGCCATGCTCTTCGGCCCATTGTG
>CBIFVZ010000081.1:0-15952 GCA_966185765.1 uncultured Enterobacteriaceae bacterium
GCTGAAAAACCGGAACACTCAAAAAGTGCATGGAACTGAAGCTGGAATGCTTACATAATCGGGGGCCAGCTATATTACCCGCAGGCGTAATAATGCAAAGAAAAAGAAATAATTCAGATGCTGTGAATTATTCAGGAGAGTCAATAGTCAGGTATTAACGGCGATGGGGGGCGAAGATCTTGCTGTAAACAGGCATTTTTCATCTTTCATCGCTACTGACTTGAGCAATACTGTGTCCTGATAATGAATTTCGCGTTGTATGCTGACCCGTTGCCTGGAGTGTTAACTACATTGAAAATTTTGCCATCACTTGCCGCGCTCACCCTGGCGATATCTTTTACATCAATGGCGGCTCCCTCGGGGTTAACGCAGGAGGCGCTTCGCCTCACTGTAGACAAAACTATTACGCCACTGCTTAAGGAATATGCTATTCCAGGTATGGCGGTGGCGTTGATTTATCAGGGTAAACCCCATTATTTTACCTGGGGACTGGCGGATGTTGCCCGCAATCAGCCGGTTACCCTCAGTACGCTGTTTGAACTTGGTTCAGTCAGTAAAACATTTACAGGCGTACTGGGCGGCGAGGCGGTAAGTCGCGGTGAGATTAGCTTAAGCGATGCGGCCCAGCGCTACTGGCCCGCACTGGACAGCCCGCAGTGGCGGGGAATAACGTTACTGCATCTGGCAACCTATACCGCAGGGGGACTGCCCCTGCAGGTGCCGGAATACGCAAAAGACAGCGACTCACTATTGGCCTTCTTTCAGGGCTGGCAACCGCAGTGGATGCCCGGTGAAAGACGTCAGTATGCCAACGCCAGCATTGGCTTATTTGGTTCGCTGGCAGTTAAACCATCCGGGCTTAGTTTTGAGCAGGCAATGGCGCAGCGGGTGTTGCAGCCGTTGGCGCTCACGCAAACCTGGATTTCTGTACCTGCTTTTGCACAAAAGGATTATGCGTGGGGCTATCGGGATAACCAGCCGGTACGCGTTGCATCAGCGATGCTGGACGCAGAAGCCTACGGCATTAAATCCAGCGTGCATGATATGGCCGCCTGGCTACAGGCAAATATGATGCCACAGAACATTGCGCCGCCGACATTGCAGCAAGGCATTAAGCTGGCGCAGACGCGCTACTGGCGCGTTGATGACATGTATCAAGGGCTGGGCTGGGAAATGTACGACTGGCCGGTAAGTTTATCTGCTATGCAGCACGGCGCGGAGCATATGCTGGAGGCGCGACCGGCGGTGGCGGTTAACCCGCCGATGCTGGCTGCGCCTGCGTCATGGATTCATAAAACCGGCTCCACCAACGGCTTTGGCGCTTATGTGGCGTTTATCCCTCAAAAGCAGATCGGGATTGTCATGCTGGCAAATAAAAACTACCCAAACGCCGCGCGCATCAAAGCGGGCTATACCATTTTGCAGGCGCTGAAATAAGCCAGTGATATTTGCCCGTTAATCACGACAGAGATTGGGCGCCAGGCGCGGCCTGTGACGCTCAATCTGACGCTGCCATTACAACTTCATCGACAATTCCATCGCCGCACGTCGCAAGGGGGGCAAAATCTCCTCGCGCAATTGCTGCACCGACATTCTTGAAGCATGCACGCCCACGTTCATCGCCGCGACCACCTTCGCATCACGCGCCAGCATGGGTACAGCCACCGAGCGCAGGCCGACCTCCAGTTGCTGGTCGTTAATGGCGTAGCCCTGGCGGCGCACGCGATTAATCTCCTCACGCAATTCCTCAAGGGAAACCAGCGTGTACTGGGTATAACGTATTCGCTTTGCGCGTGCGAGGTAGTCTTCCAGTTCCTCTTCAGGCAGGGCACTTAACAGTACGCGACCCATTGAGGTTACCCAGGCGGGCAGGCGGCTACCGCGCCCAATGTCCATGCTAAGAATATTGTCGACAGCAGTACGCGCAATATACAGCACATTATCGCCATCGAGCGTAGCCACTGAACATGACTCATTAAGCGTTTTACTCAGCGCATCCAGACTGGTTTGCGCCACTTTCGCCAGTGGCGTTCCGGCAAGATAAGCATGGCCTACCGTCAACACCCGTGGCAACAGCTCATAGCTGCGCCCATCCGGGCTGTGAACCATGCCGAGGCTTGCCAGCGTGTACAGGCAACGGCGCACGGCAGCACGGGAAATACGGGTTTTCTGGCTGAGTTGAGAAATGGTGAGGCGCTGGCGCTGGGGAGTAAAAGCATTAAGCACTTCCAGTCCACGGGCCAGCGACAGCATAAAATTAGGATCTCGCCTTGCGGCAAGACAATTCTCGCCCTTCAGCGGGTCAAGAAACTGCTCCTCGGTTGTTTTTTGATTCATCACTTGCTCTCTCCCGGCGTCGGAATCGTAGCGATAGCACCACTATACCCGGCTCCAGGGTGTCGCGGCGGGAATCTGTTTATTTTCCCACGAAGATCACACTTATAACCTCAATGTAACAAATGCGTCGATAATCGCACAACTTTTCGATTACCGCCGTTGACGCTCTCTGTGCCACAGCCCTATTGTCATACCAGCGCTAAAAGACGGTGAATTTTCACGCATTTTAGCTAACTCCATGATTATAAGAACGAGATGATGACATCATCAGGTGGAAGACAATGAGTGCAACAATCGAACGGTTTGAAACCTGGCTGGTGGACCTGCCCACCATCCGGCCCCACAAACTTTCCATGACGACTATGGGCTGCCAGACGCTGGTTATTTTACGCATTACCCGCTCTGACGGCATTTGCGGCCTCGGGGAGGCCACCACCATTGGCGGTTTGAGTTATGGTGTGGAAAGCCCCGAAGGTATCAAATCTGCGCTGGACAATTATCTGGCACCGCTGCTTACCGGGCAGCCCGCTGACGACATCAACCCACTGCTTACACGTATCAACAGTGCCGTGAAGGGCAACACCTTCGCCAAATCCGCGATTGAAACCGCGCTGCTGGATGCCAAAGGCAAAGCGCTGGGCCTGCCGGTAAGTGCACTGCTGGGCGGTGCGCTTAGCGACACATTACCGGTGTTGTGGACACTGGCAAGCGGTGATACCACAAAAGACATTGCCGAGGGCGAGATGCTACTGGCAGAAGGGCGCCATCGTGCATTCAAACTTAAAATTGGCGCTCGTAGTCTTGCGACCGATCTGACACACACCCGTGCCATTGTTGAGGCGCTGGGTGAGCGTGCCAGCATTCGTGTAGACGTAAACCAGGCCTGGGATGCCAGCACGGCAGCACGCGGTTGCGCTGAACTTTCAGCAATGGGCGTGGACTTGATTGAGCAGCCGGTGGCAGCACATGACCGTGAAGCGTTGGTGCGCCTTAGCCACCACGGTCGCGCAGCCATTCTTGCCGATGAGGCTGTCGCGAGTGCCGAAGATGGTTTTGATATCGCCCGCCGTGGCTTTAGCGGTGCTTATGCACTGAAAATTGCCAAGTCCGGTGGTCCGGCAAGCGTACTGCGCCTGGCGCACGTGGCACAGGCGGCGGGCATTGGCCTTTACGGTGGCACCATGCTGGAGGGCACCATCGGTACGGTGGCATCGCTGCACGCCTGGTCAACGTTACCGCTGCAATGGGGCACTGAGATGTTTGGCCCGCTTTTGCTTAAAGACGATATCGTCGTGCGCCCGCTTACCTTTGCCGACGCCAGCGTCACACTGCCGCAAACGCCAGGGCTGGGTGTTGCGCTGGATGAAGACAAACTGCGTCATTACTCCCGCAAGTGACCCTGCCTGCGTTTGACAGTAAAGGAGACAAGTCATGTTATTTAAAGTTGAAATGACGGTAAATATCCCGCTCGACATGCCTGAAGAGCAGGCTGCACAAATAAAAGCCACAGAAAAAGCCTATTCCCAGCAGCTTCAACGCGAGGGGAAATGGCGCCATATCTGGCGTGTCGCCGGGCTTTACGCGAATGTCAGTATTTTTGATGTCAAAGATGCTCAGGAACTGCACGATATTTTAATGGGACTGCCGTTGTACCCGTATATGGATATTCAGGTTGATGCACTGTGTCGCCATCCTTCATCCATTCACGACGACGACCAATAAATTATTTCATCTCTTACCCTGTGCGCTTAAATAACCACGCGCGCGAACCTGCAAATATAAAAAAGAGAGTCGACAATATGAAGAGCAATTTCACCCGCACACCTGAAGTAGAACAATTGCTGCGTGCCGGTGCTGGCCTGGATGGCAGCACCGGCGATGAGCGTTTTAAAAACATTATCCATCGCCTGCTGGAAAACATCTGCACGTTAATTGACGATTATAACGTGACGCAGGAAGAGTTCTGGCAAGCCATTAACTACCTGCATGAGCTGGGTGAGCGTAAAGAAGCGGCCTTGTTGGCTGCGGGTCTGGGCCTTGAGCACTATCTGGATCTGCGCCAGGAGGCGATTGAGGCTGATGACAACCAGCCACACGGTACGCCACGCACCATTGAAGGGCCGCTGTACGTGGCTAATGCACCGCTTGCCGATGGCCATGCGCGTATGGACGACGGCAAGGACAACGGCCGTGAAATGTGGCTGTACGGTGAGGTGAAAGATACTGACGGCAAGCCGCTGGCAAACGCCATTGTCGATATCTGGCACGCCAATACGCTCGGTAACTATTCATTCTTTGACAAAAGCCAGAGTGAGTACAACCTGCGCCGTCGCATCCGCACCGGCAGCGACGGGCGTTACAGCGTGCGCAGCATTGTGCCATCAGGCTATGGTTGCCCGCCCGACGGCCCGACGCAGAAGCTGCTCGACCGTTTAGGCCGCCACGGTAACCGCCCGGCACACATTCACTTCTTTGTTTCTGCGCCAGGGCATAAGCACCTCACCAGCCAGATAAACCTTAACGGAGATAAATACCTGTGGGACGACTTTGCCTTCGCTACCCGTGATGGACTGGTGGCCGACCCGGTAGAAATTACCGACCCGGCACTGGCTAAAGAACGTGGTCTGTCTGGCCCACACATTGAAATACGCTTTGACTTTGCGCTGCCTGCGGCACAAAAACCTCAGGATGAGCAGCGCATTGCACGCGCACGTGCGCTGGAACAATAAGTATTACCAACCGGACTGATTAATTCACCGCGCCAGCGCGAGCTGGCGCCGATGATGACCAATAAATTATTCAGCCTTACTTATCCCTGTCGCCATTGGCGGGAGATGTCGTTATGCAACAAAAACTCGATGCACTGAAAAATAAAATTAATGACGCATTAATTGTCGATCGTGAGAAAGATATTTATCGCTGTAACCGTAATATTTTTATTGACCAGGATTTGTTTGAACTGGAAATGAAATATATTTTTGAGGGTAACTGGGTTTTTATGGCTCATGAAAGCCAGATCCCGGAACCGGGCGATTATTATACGCTCACGCTGGGCCGCCAGCCGGTGATTATCACCCGCGATAAAAATAACGAACTGCATGCCATGATTAATAGCTGCGCCCACCGTGGTGCCATGCTTTGCCGACGTAAATCCGGTAATAAAGGCTCATTTACCTGCCCATTCCACGGCTGGACTTTCAGCAATAACGGCAAGCTGCTCAAGGCAAAAGACGAAAAAACCGGCGGCTACCCGGACAGCTTTAAAAAAGAGGGTTCGCATGACCTGAAAATGCTGCCGCGTTTTGCCTCCTATCGCGGTTTTCTGTTTGGCAGCCTGAATGCCGATGTGCAGCCTCTGGAAGACTATCTGGGCGAAACCCGCAAAATTATTGACCTGATTGTCGACCCGGCAGAACAGGGGCTGGAGGTACTGCAAGGCTCCTCCAGCTATATCTACGAAGGCAACTGGAAACTGGGGGCAGAAAACGGCGCGGACGGCTATCACGTCAGCGTGGTGCACTGGAACTATGCCTCAACGATGTCGCGGCGCAACTACGAGGCCGACGGTACGCACGCGGTGGACCCTAACGGCTGGTCTAAAAGCCAGGGCGGTGGCTACGGCTTTGAAAACGGCCACATGCTGCTGTGGACGCGGGTGATGAACCCGGAAGTACGCCCGATTTACCAGCAACGTGAGCGCATTATGCAAACCTTTGGTGAGCAGCGCGGCGACCAGATGGTGAACGAAACCCGCAATCTGTGCCTGTATCCTAACGTTTACCTGATGGATCAGTTCTCCACCCAGATTCGTGTGGTACGCCCGATTTCGGTGGATAAAACCGAAGTCACTATCTGGTGCTTTGCCCCGAAGGGGGAGCCTGACGAAACACGTGCACTACGTATTCGCCAGTATGAAGATTTCTTCAACGTCAGCGGTATGGGCACGCCGGACGATCTTGAAGAATTCCGCGCTTGCCAGAATGGCTATCACGGTCAGCAACTGCCGTGGAGCGATCTCAGCCGAGGGGCCAAACACTGGGTCGAAGGCCCGGACGAGCACGCGCGCGAGGCCGGGCTGAACCCAACCTTGAGCGGCGTGAAGCCGGAAGATGAGGCGTTGTACATCGCTCATCATCATCACTGGCAGACGCTGATGCAGGCGGCGCTTGCCGAGGAGCAGCGCCGTTTTGATGCCGCCGTTACCCAGCGTGTGGAGGTGGCATGATGACGCTCAGTGAAATCCGCCAGTTTCTTTATTACGAAGCAAGCCTGCTTGATGACCGGCAGTGGGACGAATGGCTGAGCTGCTACAGCCCGAAAGTGGTGTACTGGATGCCAGCCTGGGGGGATGACGATGCGTTGACCACCGACCCACAGCGCCAGATCTCGCTCATTTATTATCCCAATCGTGAAGGTCTGGAAGACCGGGTGTATCGCATTAAAACCGAGCGCTCGGGTGCGAGCACGCCGGAGCCGAGAACCACACACATGATTAGCAATGTGGCGCTGGTGGCTGACAACGGCGAAACCGTAGACGTGCGCTACAACTGGGTCACTTACAGCCATCGCTACAAAGAAACCGACGTTTACTTTGGCACCACTTACTGCACCCTGGAGATGGCGGACGGACGGCCGCGCATTGCACGCAAAACCATCCAGTTAAACAACGACTATATCCGTCAGGTTATTGACGTTTACCACGTCTGAGCGAGGTGAATGATGAGCTTTTCTATTGCGCTGAATTTTGAAGACGGGGTAACGCGTTTTATCCGCTGTAATCCCGGTGAAAAGGTGCTGGATGCCGCCTACCGCCAGAAAGTAAATCTGCCAATGGACTGTTCCGACGGCGTATGCGGTACCTGCAAATGCCGCTGTGCCAGCGGTGAGTACGATCTGGGGGAAGATTTTCTTGACGATGCACTGTCTGACGACGAAGCGCAGGCGCGCCTGGTACTCACCTGCCAGATGGTGCCACAGAGCGATTGCGTGATTGACGTACCCGTTGCAGCGGCAATGTGCAAAACCGGCATCGGCAGCGTTGAAGCAACGGTCACGCGCTGTGAAGCGCGGACCCCTGGAACCATTGAGCTTGACGTGGCGCTGGCGCAGGGTATGGATTTTCTCCCCGGCCAGTACGTCAACATCCAGATACCCGGCGGGCCACACGTGCGCGCCTATTCGTTCAGCTCGCTACCGGGCGACACCCAGGCGAGCTTTATGATCCGTAACGTGCCGGGCGGCATGATGAGCACCTGGCTTACCCAGCGAGCACAGCCTGGCGATACGCTGTCGCTCACTGGGCCAATGGGCAGCTTCTACCTGCGCCCGCTGGTGCGCCCGGCGCTGATGCTGGCGGGTGGCACAGGGCTTGCTCCGTTTCTCTCCATGCTGCGCCAGCTTGCGACCAGTACGGTCACTCAGCCAGTCACGCTACTGTGGGGCGTGAACGTGGATGACGACTTAGTGATGGCCGATACGCTGGACGCGCTGGCAACACAGATTCCGGGCTTTAGCTGGCTGCCGGTGGTGGCCGATGGTGAAGGGCGCTGTGAGCGTAAAGGTTATGTCACCGATCATTTCAGCGACGACATGCTCAACGGCGGTGAGGTGGATGTGTACCTGTGTGGGCCACCGCCGATGGTCGACGCCGTACTGAAAACCTTCCGCGAACGCGGTATTGAGCCTGCGAGCTTCCACTATGAAAAATTTGCCGCCAGCCAGAGCGCCGCGGCGTAAGGAGACAACCATGCGTTTTCAGGACAAAGTGATGGTTATCACCGGCGCGGCGCAGGGTATTGGCCGCCAGGTGGCAGAGCAGGCAGCGCGTGAAGGTGCACGTCTGGCGTTAATTGACCGCGCACGTTATGTGCACGAACTGGGGGCGGCACTGAGCGAGCAGGGCAATGAGGCTATTGCCATTGAGGCTGACCTGGAGCAGTGGGAGAGCACCCGGCAGGCGCTGGCAACGGCGCAGGCGCATTTTGGCCGCGTGGATATTCTGGTGAACAACGTTGGCGGAACTATCTGGGCGCGGCCTTACGCTGAGTACCAGCCCGAACAAATTGAGGCGGAAATCCGCCGCTCGTTGTTCCCAACGCTATGGGGCTGTCGCGCCGTACTGCCGTTTATGCTTAAGCAGGGCAAAGGCGTGATTGTAAACGTGTCTTCAGTGGCGACACGCGGTGTTAACCGCGTGCCGTATTCCGCAGCCAAAGGCGGCGTGAACGCCATCACCCAGTCGCTGGCGCTGGAATACAGCGAGTCGGGGATTCGCATAAATGCCACCGCACCCGGCGGTACCGACGCGCCACAGCGCCTGACGCCGCGTAATAACGAGACGCCGAGCGAGCTGGAAAAGTTGTGGTATCAGCAGGTGGTAGACCAGACCACAGACAGCAGCCTGATGCACCGTTATGGCACGCTGGTTGAGCAGGCCAATGCGATTTTGTTTCTGGCAAGCGACGAGGCGAGCTATATCACAGGGACTATTCTGCCGGTCGCGGGCGGGGATTTAGGGTGATTTGAGTGGTTTCCAGGCCTGAGAAGGCCTGGGTACCCCTGCGCCTGTAAATGCTGTACCTGGGAGGCCGTAAAACCTGAGGTCTGCCTGTGGCTTGTAGTTGTTACACTGCTACAAGATGATTAATCCCCTGGTCTGGAAGCGTTGTCTCTGTGCAATGTTAACGATTACGGCATCTTACGGCTTGCCGGATTTACGGCCAATGCAGAATTCAATAATGCCAGGCAGTAAGATAAGTAATGTAGGTAGCGAGGGGCGACACCAAATTTCTTTATCCTCAATGCGATGAATCTTTTAAGCCTTTATAAACTCTCAGAGTTGCTGTAAAAATTAGACATTGTTATACCCTTTACCCTGAAAGAGGGTAAATACAGGCATTGTTAGGTTATACTCCCAGGGCCTGAAATGATGGCTATGGGCAGTTGTCGTATGCCTGACCCGTTATTCCCGAGCATTATGACACAGGATGTCAGCCATTCATCTGTTGTGGTTGAAAGGCTATTGAGAAAACGAAGTAAAAGGGAAGATGACATGTTGCTAAACGAAACACAGTTGCTCAAGTTAAAAGGCTGGTATGTTTTAGATTGTGTAGTCAGAACTAAAGAGGTTTTCCATTTCTCTTGCCGAAATTTAAAAGAAAGTGAAGACGCTAATATTTTATCTGAGTGTGATGTAACAAAGCAGGATATTGGGCTTTATTTATATGAACAGCCGCAGGCAATGTGCGAGAGTTTTACATTGACAGGTTTTGACGATTTGTTGGTAGGGGCTTCCTCCGACCCATCGACTGGATTACATGAGGTTGTTTTTGTTGATACGAGTGGCCGTGTTTATGCGAAAGGAAATGCAGGGCATAACGGCATTGAAGATGATATCCCACGCGGCTTTAATGGCCCCAGGCGTGGCGCGATATGGCGTATCCGAATGATTCACGGGAGACTTTATTTTGTAGGCAGCGATCATACCGTTGGTTATCGAAAAGGTCCAAATGACTGGCAATCACTATGTCTGAATTTACCCATGCCTAAAGATAAAAAACAGTGGATGGAAGAAGGTTCTGAAAATTTTGACTTTAGTGACATAGATGGTTTTTCTCATAATGACCTCTATGCGGTGGGTGGTAAAAGCAATCTGTGGCACTATAACGGTCAGCAGTGGGAAAAAATAAAACTACCTTTTAGACTGAATACTGACACTATCTGTTGTGGTGGTGATGGTTTTGTTTACATTTGCGCCCAACCGGGCCGTCTTTATAAAGGTCGGGGAGAACAATGGGAGCTTATCTGTCGTGATGAATTTATTTTGCCGTTAAAAGATATGGTCTGGCATGCCGATAAACTATGGTGTACGACTGATTATGGTTTATGGTGCGTAGAGGATGATAAGCTCGTCAGCATGACTATTCCTGCTGAACTTATAGGGTGTGCGGGAAATTTATCCACAGCGGATGGAGTGATGTTGATGGCAGGTATGTATGGTGCTGCATGGCATGAAGGCAAGGAGTGGCATTTAATCTTCAATAGCCAGGAATTGCACAACAGGACGTGATGCATCCTTAAAGAAACGGAATTTTTAACGAAAATTACTAATGGTGAAAAATTAATCACCGCAGGGATTCTGATGCTCGCATAAATATGCCTCACGTAAAATGACTGATGGCGTAGTCGTGTGTCTTATGCACTATAAAACTGCGATAATATTTTATATTTCGCTTGAGTTATTACTTTATGCATAACGGATAACGCTCCGGATAATATTATCCTGGAGCGTTGGTTTATTAAGGTTAAAATAAGGCGTTAATTTTCAGGGATTATGTTACGCCAGGCGGAAAACCGCCACGCACTGCTTCAGTTCATGAGACTTCTGGCTCAGCACCAGCGCAGAGGCGGAGGCTTGTTCCACCAGCGAGGCGTTTTGCTGCGTTACAACATCCATCTGGCTTACTGCGGTATTAATCTGGTCAATACCGCGGCTTTGCTCGCTGGTGGACATGGCGATTTCGTCCATCAGGTCGCTTACCTGTTTCACTGAGTGCAGAATACGCTCCATGCTTTCACCGGCGCGGTTGACCTGGCTGCTGCCGCTGCGAATCTGCTCGCCAGATTGTTCAATTAAATCTTTGATCTCTTTAGCGGCAACCGATGAGCGCTGTGCGAGGCTTCGGACCTCGCTTGCGACCACCGCAAAACCCCGGCCCTGTTCCCCGGCGCGCGCCGCTTCTACGGCCGCGTTAAGCGCCAGTATGTTGGTCTGAAAGGCAATATCTTCAATGATGTTGATAATGTTATTGATTTTCGCCGAACTGGACTCGATGTTCTTCATCGACACCACCACTTCACACATGATGTCATCGCCGCTGTTGGCGGTATCGCGCATGGCTTCAGCCAGTTTACTGGCCTGGCGGGCATTATCAGAGGTCTGGCGCACGGTGGCAGTCAGCTCTTCCATGCTGGATGCGGTCTGGCCGAGGGAGGCAGCCTGTTCTTCGGTGCGCGCAGAAAGGTCGGTGTTGCCATCAGTGATGTCATCAGCGGCGCTGGCTACGGATTCGCCGGTCGCACGAACCTGGCCAATTATCTGGGTAAGTGCCTGACGCATGCGCTCAAGCCCCTGCAGCATATCGCCAATTTCATCATGGTTGTGGCATTCCACAGGGACATGCAGCTTGCCTTCGGCGATGTTGTCGCAGTGATCACGCGCCTGCGCAAGCGGGACGAGTACGCGGCGATTAAGTTGTATGAACAATACGCCCAGTACAAAGCAGAACACAACCGCAACGACTACGATGGCGGTCAGACTACCGTTAATACGGGATGCTGATTTTTCATTGAGCGTTTGTGCATAGTGCTCGCGAAAGGCCAGCAAATTATCCAGTACCACTTCAAATTGGCGCTCAAGTGTGGGCATTACGGATGAAGACAGCTCATCAAAACGTTCCTGATCGTTGTTCTCAACTGCATCGAGCAAAAGCTGAAGGCCCTGGTTGCGGTAGTTTTGCCAGCCATCATGGTAGGCGTCTGCTAATGCCTGTTCGCCAGATTGTTTATTGTGAGACAGGTAGTTTTGAAATGCGCCATCTGCTTTTTCCAGCGCTTCTCTGGCCTGAGCAAGAGAGGTGGCGGCGGCTTGTTCATTACCGTGAAGGTGATTTACCAGCGATTCATCAAGGCGCACGCGCAGCGTACGGCTGTGGTTAATGGGATCAATAACAGAAAGTACAACACGTATTTCACTATTTACATCTTGCAGAGCATCATTATTGCGCACCAGAGACCAGGTCGCCAGCAGGGTACTTGCAAGAAACAGAATGAACAGTAGTGCAAAGGTAAACAGAGAAAGGCGTCTTACAGACATAATGTCTTCCTTATACTTATGGAGGATAAGAGGATAAAGAATGCTCAGCCAGACGAAAAAACTTCCCGCCATAGGTTTTTATCGGCCGTAAGACGTGTATCTTTATGTGCCTTTTATTTTTTATTTATTTCACGCAATCGATTGCCACTATTTTGAACGATTTGAAGGTTTTCTGGCCTTTCCCGCAACGGAAAGCCAGGCTTAATGACTACAGCAATGGAGGAGTATTTTATGAAACGCATTTGCGCAATCGCCACACTATTAGCGAGCAGTGTTTGCCTGTCGGTTCAGGCCGCCGACCATCAACACAGCATGACTGCCACCAGCCCGATGCAACAGGACTATCAGCGTCAAATGGATGAAATGCACTCAGGGATGATGGCTGGAATGAAGGAAACCAACCCGGACCGGGCCTTTGCAATTGGGATGCTGGCACACCATAAAGGCGCGGTTGAAATGGCGCAGTCAGAACTCAAGTATGGCAGCGACCCAAAAATGCGTGCGCTGGCAGAAGAGATAATTAAGGCACAGCAGGCAGAAATCGACTTGATGGAGACCTGGCTTAAGGAACATCCCGCCAACTAATTAACCTGCCGCGCCCGGTGATAAATCAAAATGGCAGTGGGCGCGGTGTGGTCTGCAGCGTAATCCAGCGCAGGTCGGTAAATTCGTTCACACCTGCCTGCCCACCAAAGCGGCCGTAGCCAGAGGCTTTAACGCCGCCAAATGGCATCTGCGGCTCGTCATGCACTGTAGGGCCATTGATATGGCAAATCCCGCTTTGTAGCCGCTGCGCCACTCGCCAGGCGCGTGCGGTATCACGACTGAATACCGCTGAGGACAGCCCAAACGCATTATCGTTAGCGCAGGCAATCGCCGCGGCTTCACCATTCACCCGCACAATGCCTTTTACGGGGCCAAACGCCTCTTCATAATAAATCTGCATGTCTGGCGTAATGCCGTCCAGCACTGTGGCTGCCATCAGGGCGCTGTGGCTTTTGCCGCCTGTTACCAGCCGGGCGCCTTTTGCCAGCGCGTCGTCGATAAGCGCATTGCAGCGTTCCACACAGCGAGAGTCTGCCACCGCACCCAGTACCGTTGGACCTTCGCGCGGGTCACGACAGGGCAGTTCGCTCGCTCGTCTGGCAAAGCGCTCAACAAAGGCGTCGGCAATAGATTCATCCACAATAATGCGCTCTGTGGACATACAAATTTGCCCGGAGTTGGCAAAAGCCCCAAAGATGGCGCAGTTTACGGCGGTATCAAGGTCGGCATCGTCAAGGACCAACAGGGGGGCTTTACCACCCAGCTCCAGTACTGCCGGTTTCAGGTAGCGGGCGCAGGTTTGCGCAATGATTTTCCCAACGTTGGTCGAGCCAGTGAAATTCACCCGGCGTACGGCAGGGTGGGCAATAGCCGCCTCCACAATCTGTGCGGCATCTTCTGGCGCATTAGTGACAAAATTCACCACACCCGGCGCAAAACCGGCGTCGTTTAAGGCATCAATAATCAGGCCGTGGGTGGCGGGCGACAGTTCGGAACCTTTCAGTACGACGCAGTTGCCACAGGCAAGCGGTGTTGCAATGGCACGCACGCCGAGGATAACCGGTGCGTTCCAGGGGGCAATGCCTAACACCACGCCTGTGGGCTGGCGCACTGCCAGCGCAAGATTACCCGGCACATCGGAGGGAATGACTTCGCCGCTGACCTGGGTAGTGAGCGCTGCTGCCTCACGCAAAAGTCCCGCGCCCAGGTGCACATTAAATTCCGCCCACTGAGTGCTGGCGCCGGTTTCTCTTGCCATCGCGCTGACAAAATCCGCACAGCGCGCCTCCAGCTGCTCGGCAGCGTTGAGTAACAGCGTGCGCCGTGCGCCAGGGCCAACGTCGCGCCAACGCTCAAACGCAGTGGCAGCGCTGGCTACGGCACGTTGCATATCTGAAACATTTGCCGCTGGCGCGTGAGAGGCGATTTGGTCGTCGAGCGGGTTACGGCGTTCAAACGTTGCATTGTTTTCAGCCATGCAGTGCTGGCCGTTAATGAACAGGGCGGGAGTCAGTGCAGGCGTCATCGGGCAGTCTCATTGTGTTATTAAAATGTTGCATTGAGTGTAATCCCCGGCGGCACGCTTGCCCAGTTGCCGTCAGTCAGAAAAGTGATAGCGGCGGGGTTATCTATCCATTTTTACGATGCAGAGTGACAAACGTGTTGCGGGAGACAATGCTAAACGTAGCGCATAACAATAAGGAGACAACGATGGCTGTGCGACCGCTGGTAATTGTACATATGGGCTACCCGCCTGCGGATATCCGCGCCCGCGTGGGCGACCAGCCGCAGTGGTTCAGGCAGGCGCTGAACCAGGAAGGGGAATTACACGTGGTGCGCCCGTTTTTGGGGGAGGCACTGCCGGATGTCAGAGCGATTCGAGGTGCGGTGATCAGCGGTTCGTGGTCAATGGTGACCGAGCGCGAAGGCTGGAGCGAGCGTACCGCTGACTGGCTGTTGGCGCTGATGGCGCAAGACACACCGCTGCTGGGGGTGTGCTACGGACATCAGTTAATGGCCGATGCATTGGGTGGCACGGTGGACTATAACCCGCGCGGGAGTGAAACCGGGTGCCAGACAGTGGTGCTCAACGAGGCGGCGCAGTCAGACCCACTGCTTGAGGGATTACCGACACGCTTTCACGCGTTTCTCAGCCATGCACAAAGCGTACTGTCGCTGCCGCCGGGAGCGACTGCGCTGGGCGCAAGCGAGCTTGATGCAATGCAGATAATCCGTTATTCACCGCAAGCCTTGTCGGTGCAGTTTCACCCGGAGTTTACCCCACAGATTATGCGCGCAATTATTGAGAGCCGCAGTGAGCGGCTGGCGGAAAATGTGGATGTAGCACGGTTACTGGCAGGCTGTGCGCCCACGCCGCAGGCATTGAGTATTTTGCAGCGGTTTGCGGGGTTGTGTTGGCAGGCGCAGGCGTAACATAAATATATTGTGCGAGCGGTGAGAGGACGGGAGGACTTTTCTCTATAACGCAGGAGCGAACTGTTGGCAGGAAGAAATTGAAAATCAGTAACGGTTTATGGAATAAAGAGGCATTTTTCTGTTTTAAGATAGTTCATTTGTGTATATATTTTTAATATTTTCTTTTGTATGGTAGTGCTAGTGGTAATTCATTTTAAATATTAATGGATGCACGATATATATTCCCGGACAGGTAACATATATTAGTATTGCGGCGTAATTTTGCAGTTTGTTAAGGATATATCATGCGTAATATCAATATGCATAGTTGGATTTGCCATGCTGACTTCAGTCTGCAGTCAAAAATATTTATCAGGTGGATTTTAGTTTGCAGCAATCAAACGTTATGATAGCTTAACAATGGATTATTCAGGTGAGGGTTTATATAACGATTAATTATGGGGGTGATGACTTCATGAGATAGCTGGCATGGAAGGAACCGATTATTGGTATATATGCAGTAATATCAATTAATGTTTTCTGGTTGCGTCCGGTCCACTCAATAATGTTTAGCTAAATGCAATATTAAACACATTGCGCAAGATAGTTTTTAAATAATTTCGCGCCAGAAGGCGAAGGTTTTTTCAAACGTAATAAGGTTAGCAGAAAACACTTAAGGACCTTGATTTCAAACAGGATAAACAGGATGGTTAACTGTGATTCATGGAAATAGTATAGGGTTTGAAAATAAACTTGTCTGTCACGTCAACGCATATGCAA
>CBIFVZ010000082.1:0-15857 GCA_966185765.1 uncultured Enterobacteriaceae bacterium
GCTCTTGGGCCAGGAGCAAGATGACCTGGCAGAATCGGACCAGCAATAGCTGACGGACACTATCAGCCCATAACCCTTTGTAAGTCATCATCTTTACAGGTGAGGGCGTTTTTGTTCGTCAATCCATCTACTTTGAGCCGGTTCACACTTTTCGATGAAAAATGCAGATCATTTTCATGTTGAGTTATGTAGACTGGCCGCCATTAATACTGAGGCACTAGCACTACATGGCTGATATCGAAACCACTTTTACCGACCTGGGCCTGAAGGCTCCCATCCTTGAAGCACTTAACGATCTCGGGTACGAAAAACCGTCTCCGATCCAGGCTGCCTGTATCCCGCATTTGCTGGAAGGCCGCGACGTGCTGGGTATGGCGCAAACCGGTAGTGGTAAAACAGCAGCATTCTCCTTGCCGCTTCTGAATAACATTGATCCAGACCTGCGCGCTCCGCAGATCCTGGTGCTGGCTCCGACACGTGAGCTGGCTGTGCAGGTTGCAGAAGCCTGCAACGACTTCTCTAAACACATGCGCGGCGTAAACGTTCTGGCCCTCTATGGCGGCCAGCGCTACGACGTGCAGCTGCGCGCACTGCGCCAGGGTCCGCAGATTGTGGTCGGTACGCCAGGCCGTCTGCTTGATCACCTCAAGCGCGGTACGCTTGATCTCTCCAACCTGAAAGGTCTGGTGCTGGACGAAGCAGACGAAATGCTGCGCATGGGCTTCATTGAAGACGTAGAAACTATTATGGCGCAGATCCCGGAAGGGCATCAGACTGCGCTGTTTTCTGCGACCATGCCGGAAGCGATTCGTCGCATTACCCGTCGCTTTATGAAAGATCCGCAGGAAGTGCGTATCCAGACCAGCATCAATACCCGCCCGGACATCAGCCAGAGTTACTGGTCTGTGTGGAACATGCGTAAGAACGAAGCGCTGGTGCGTTTCCTTGAAGCAGAAGATTTTGATGCCGCGATTATCTTCGTGCGTACCAAAAATGCGACCCTGGAAGTGGCTGAAGCGCTGGAGCGTAGCGGTTATAACAGTGCGGCCCTGAACGGTGACATGAATCAGGCGCTGCGTGAGCAGACGCTGGAGCGCCTGAAAGATGGTCGTCTGGACATTCTGATTGCGACCGACGTTGCCGCTCGCGGCCTGGACGTTGAGCGCATTAGCCTCGTGGTAAACTACGACATCCCGATGGACGCCGAATCTTACGTGCACCGCATTGGCCGTACCGGTCGTGCAGGCCGTGCGGGTCGCGCGCTGCTGTTTGTTGAAAACCGCGAGCGTCGTCTGCTGCGTAACATTGAACGCACCATGAAGCTGACCATCCCGGAAGTTGAACTGCCGAATGCAGAACTGCTGGGTCAGCGTCGTCTGGCAAAATTTGCGGGTCGCGTGCAGCAGCAGCTGGAAAGCAGCGATCTGGAACAGTACCGTGCTCTGCTGGCGAAAATCCAGCCGGCTTCTGAAGAAGCGCTGGATATTGAAACGCTGGCCGCCGCATTGCTGAAAATGGCACAGGGCGAGCGTCCGCTGATCCTGCCGCCGGATCAGGTTGCTGAGCGTCGTCCGAAGCGTGAATTCCGCGATCGTGATGATCGTGGCGACCGCGGTGAGCGTGGCGATCGTCCGCGTCGTGAACGTCGTGACGTGGGTGATATGGAGCTGTATCGCATTGAAGTGGGCCGTGATGACGGTGTTGAAGTACGTCACATCGTGGGTGCTATCGCCAACGAAGGTGACATCAGCAGCCGCTACATCGGTAACATCAAGCTGTTTGCCTCTCACTCCACTATTGAGCTGCCGAAAGGCATGCCGGGTGAAGTGCTGCAGCACTTTACCCGCACACGCATCCTGAACAAGCCGATGAACATGCAGCTGATGGGAGACGCACAGCCGCGCGGTGAGCGTCGTGGTGGTAATGGTGGCGGCCGCAGCTTCGGCAATGGCGATCGTAACGAGCGTCGTGGCGGCGGTAACGGCGGCGGTCGTAGTTTCGGCAGCGGTGAGCGTCGGGAAGGTGGCAATGGTCGCTTCTCCGGCGAGCGCCGTGAAGGTGGCCGTGCTCCGCGTCGTGATGACAACGGCAACCGTCGTCGCTTCGGTGACGCATAATTGCGTGAAAATTCGGCGTTACACGCCGTAAACTAAAATAAACAGTCCCGGTCATTGCGATCGGGACTTTTTTTATCCTTTTTGTACTCATGTACTGGTACAATGTGCCATCGGCGCTACTGGAGCGCTTTGTACTGAGAGCAGGGACATTGTAATGACAGCACTTTTAGCGACCCGCCCCACGCCATCCATACTGGGTGGTGTGATGATCATCGGCGGCACCATTATTGGCGCAGGCATGTTTTCTTTACCGGTAGTGATGTCCGGTGCCTGGTTTTTCTGGTCGCTGGCGGCGTTGGTCTTTACCTGGTTTTGCATGCTGCACTCAGGATTGATGATCCTCGAAGCTAATCTTAATTATGCGCCCGGCGCGAGCTTTGACACCATTACCCGGGATTTGCTGGGGAAAAGCTGGAATGTCATTAACGGCCTGTCGATAGCGTTCGTGCTCTACATCCTCACCTACGCCTACATTTCTGCCAGTGGTTCCATCATTCATCACACGCTGGGCGAAATGAATATTGGCTTTTCACCACGTCTGGCGGGCTTTTTGTTTGCGCTGGTCGTCGCCTTCATTGTGTGGCTGAGCACCAAAGCGGTGAGCCGTATGACGGCTATCGTGCTGGGTGCGAAAGTGATTACCTTCTTTCTAACGTTTGGCAGTCTGTTGGGGCATGTTGAACCCGCTACGCTCATGAACGTAGCCGAACAAAGTCCGAGCTACGCGCCGTATCTGCTGATGACGTTACCGTTCTGCCTGGCCTCGTTTGGCTATCATGGTAATGTGCCAAGCCTGATGAAATACTATGGCCGTGAGCCTAAAATTATTATCCGCTGCCTGGTCTGGGGAACGTTGATTGCGCTGGGCCTCTACGTTATCTGGCTGCTGGGGACGATGGGCAACCTTCCTCGTCAGGACTTTATCGCCATTTCGGAGAAGGGCGGTAACATTGATGTGCTGGTCCAGGCGTTAAGCGGTGTGCTCAACAGCCCGTCGCTAAACCTGCTGCTGGTTATCTTCTCTAACTTTGCTGTTGCCAGTTCTTTCCTGGGCGTTACGCTCGGATTGTTTGACTATCTGGCCGACTTGTTTGGGTTTGATGATTCACCGAGGGGTCGCCTGAAAACGGCACTGATTACCTTCCTGCCGCCAATGGTGGGCGGGCTTATCTGGCCGAATGGTTTTTTGTACGCCATTGGTTACGCGGGACTGGCGGCCACCATCTGGGCTGCGATCGTTCCGGCATTGCTGGCCCGTGCTTCACGCCAGCGCTTTGGCAGTCCGCGCTATCGTGTCTGGGGAGGCAAGGGCATGATTATGCTGATTCTGTTGTTTGGTGCAGGTAATGCACTGGTTCACGTACTGTCGAGTTTCGACCTGCTGCCGGTATACAAATAGCCACCGTCAGAAAAACGAAGCGGGCCGAATGGCCCACTTTTTAATCTGAAGCTTCAGCGCAAGCGGTGAATGACCTGGTTGCTGCTGCCGCGCCAGATAAGCGCAGGATCTTTTAAGTCCTGCACGAACTTGCCGTCTACCAGCACATTAATCAGTTCAACCACTTCACGCTGCTGTGTATCCAGCTCATCCATTTTATAACCAGTCCACACCCAGATATCTTTGTCGGGGCATTCGGCGCGCACACGCTGCACCAGGCGCAGAATTTCCGGTACATTTTGCGGATGAAGCGGGTCACCGCCAGAGAGCGATAGCCCCTGGCGTTTAACGCGTGTGTCGTTGAGATCGGCAATGATGCGCGCCTCCATCTCTGGCGTAAAATCCATACCAGAATTGAGTCGCCAGGTACTTTTGTTGTAGCAGCCAGGGCATGCATGGATGCAGCCTGAGACAAACAGCGTGCAGCGTGTACCCGGCCCGTTTACCACGTCTACCGGGTAGTATTGATGGTAGCGCATCAACCCAGTTGACCATTACCAAGATGCTTCACACGACGCTTCACTTCTTCCTGCTTGCCGGCATTGAATGGGCGGGCGTCGGGGCTGCCGAGATAGCCGCATACGCGGCGAGTCACTGACACGCGAGTGGCGTCATGATTGCCGCATTTCGGGCAGGTAAAGCCCTTACTGGTGCACTCAAACTCCCCGGTGAAGCCGCACTCGTAACATTCGTCTATGGGCGTATTAGTACCGTAATACGGCACATGCAGGTAGCTGTAGTCCCACACATCTTCCAGCGCTTTCAAATTATGTTGCAGGTTCGGATACTCGCCGTAGCAAATGAATCCGCCGCTCGCGACAGCCGGATATGGCGCTTCGAAATCAATCTTGTCATACGGGTTCACCTTCTTCTCTACATCGAGGTGGAAGCTATTGGTGTAGTAACCTTTGTCCGTTACGCCTTCTACCACGCCGAATTCAGCGGTATCCAGGCGACAGAAACGGTCGCACAGGTTTTCACTCGGCGTACTGTACAGGCTGAAACCATAGCCGGTTTCTTCTTTCCACTCATCCACCGCTTTACGCAGGCGTTCAACAATCGCCACGCCTTTGGCCCGAAGCGCGTCACTGTCGTAGATGTGCTGATTGCCAGACAGCGCGTTAATAGTTTCGTGAATGCCGATATAGCCCAGGGAAATAGAGGCGCGGCCATTTTTGAAAATGTCTGCGACATTGTCGTCTGGCTTGAGGCGCACACCGCAGGCACCTTCCATATACAGAATCGGTGCGACGCGCGCTTTCACGCCTTCCAGACGGGCAATACGTGTCATCAGCGCTTTCTTTGCCAGTTCCAGACGGCTGTCGAGCAGCGTCCAGAAGCGGGCTTCATCACCTTTTGCTTCCAGCGCGATACGCGGCAGATTGAGGCTGATAACGCCAATGTTGTTGCGTCCGTCGTGGATCTGCTCGCCATTTTCTTCGTATACGCCGAGGAAGCTGCGACAACCCATTGGGGTTTTAAACGAACCGGTGACTTCGACGACTTTGTCGTAATTAAGGATATCCGGGTACATACGCTTGCTCGCACACTCCAGCGCCAGCTGCTTTATGTCGTAGTTCGCATCGCCAAATTTATGGTTCAGGCCGTCGCGAATTGCGAAGACCAGCTTCGGGAATACCGCGGTTTTACGGTTTTTGCCCAGACCCGCAATGCGATTACGCAGAATCGAGGTTTGAATCAGGCGTGATTCCCAGCTGGTGCCCAGACCAAAGCCAAAAGTAACAAACGGCGTCTGGCCGTTGGCGGTATGGAGTGTATTCACTTCATATTCCAGCGACTGGAAGGCGTCATAGCACTCTTTTTCTGTGCGTGAACGTGCGTAACCTTCTGCGTCCGGAATGTGCCATTCGTCGGCAATACGGCGGTGTTTTTCAAAGCTGGCGCTCACAAACGGGGCCAGCACTTCATCAATACGGTTAATGGTGGTGCCGCCGTAAATGTGGCTTGCGACCTGTGCGATGATCTGCGCGGTGACCGCTGTGGCAGTGGAAATGGATTTTGGCGGCTCGATTTCCGCATTGCCCATTTTAAACCCGTGGGTCAGCATGCCTTTGAGGTCGATAAGCATGCAGTTAAACATCGGGAAAAACGGGGAATAGTCGAGATCGTGATAGTGCAGCTCACCACGCTCGTGTGCCAGCACCACATCACGTGGCAGCAGGTGTTGCTTAGCGTAGTGTTTGGCGACAATGCCTGCCAGCAAGTCACGCTGGGTCGGGATAACCTTGCTGTCTTTATTGGCGTTTTCGTTCAGTAGCGCAGCATTGGTCTGCTCCACCAGCCCACGGATTTCGCGATTGAGTACACCGCGCTTCTCGCGGGCGATATCACGGTCGTGGCGATATTCAATGTACGCACGGGCCAGATGTTTATGAGGGCCCGCCATCAGCTGGTTTTCTACCGCAGTCTGAATATCGTTGATATCCACCTGCGCGAGGCCCTGCATTTGCGCGCTAACGATATCTGCGACGGTGGCGCAGTAATCTGCGTCATCGACTCCCGCTGCTTTAGCTGCACGAAGAATAGCTTCTTTAATGCGCGCCGGAACAAAAGGCGTTTTGCACCCGTCCCGTTTCATCACATGCGGTGTCATGATCTCTCCCTCAAAAACAAACAGGTTATACACAGCGGCTAAAAACGATGGCCAGCCGCTGGTGTCATTGATTCAGTGGCTTACCCGATATCGGCAAAATTTATCCACAGCCGCTGGCTTAAACACTATCGTTGCGAAGCGGCTGTCAGTAAGCGTAATACAATATATTGGGTTGGGTGGGATTTTATGGCCTATATGTAGTGATTTTCATCAAACATGTTTGCGACTTTTTTGATACAGAACAAAGTAAATCTGGGGTGCCTGTCAGGACAAGGGCGAGGGCGAAACAGTAAAAAAACCGGAAATGACTGACTGGTCAAATTTTGAGGTTTTCGTAGCAAAAAGCGACAGCGGGGCATTGGCCCCGCTGTTTTTTTAGTTCACCAGCCAGTACACGGCTTCAAAAGGTCGCAGCGCCAGGTTGCCTGTGAGCGCCGGTGCCAGTGAGTAATTGCTCATTAAAACGAGTGCATCGTTATTTGTCATATCGCTTTGCCAGCGTTGTGTTTCACTACTCAGGTTCGCGGCCACCACCAGTGTTTGTCCCTGATACTGACGGCGATAGCACCATAACCAGGGATGCTCAGGCAGCAGGTCCTGATAGTCGCCCCAGGTAAACACCGGGTGATGTTTACGCAGGCGAATCAGGTTCTGATAGGCGTAAAACACCGAATCCGGGTCAGCCAGCGCAGCTTCGGCATTCACGGTATCGAAGTTATCACCCAGACCAATCCACGGCGTGCCGGTGGTAAAACCGGCATTCTCGCTGTTGTTCCACTGCATGGGCGAGCGCCCATTGTCGCGAGATTTACTGGCAAGGATGGCCAACAGTTCGTCGGTATGTCGCCCGGCGGCGCTCAGTTCGGCAAACATATTGTGGCTTTCCACATCGCGGTAATCGGCAAGGCTGCCATAGTGCGGGTTGGTCATACCCAACTCTTCGCCCTGATAGATATAAGGAGTACCCTGCATTCCGTGCAGCACCATCCCCAGCATCTTCGCGGCCGGTACGCGTAGCGCACCCTCATCGCCAAAGCGTGAAACAATGCGCGGTTGGTCGTGGTTACACCAGAACAGCGCGTTCCACGCCACATTGTGCATACCCTGCTGCCAGTGGCTGAACAGTGCCTTCAGCGCCACAAAATCTGGCTGTGCCTTCGTCCATTTTTCACCGTCTGGATAATCCACTTTCAGGTGATGGAAGTTAAACGTCATCGACAATTCTGAGCCATCCAGTGCCCCGTAGCGCTGGCAGTTTTCCAGCGACGTTGACGACATTTCGCCCACCGTCATCAGACCGCGTGGAGTAAAGACATCGCGGCTGAATTCCTGTAGGAACGCGTGGATGCGCGGCCCGTCGGTGTAGAAACGGCGGCCATCGCCGCCGGACACATCCTCCGGGAAGCGCTGATCTTTTGACACCAGGTTAATCACGTCCAGTCGTAGCCCATCCACGCCGCGATCGGCCCAGAACTCGCAAACCTTTTTCAGCTCATGACGTACCTGTGGGTTTTCCCAGTTGAGATCGGCCTGCTCAGGGGCGAACAGGTGCAGATAATACTGCTCGCTTTCGGCGTGCCAGCGCCAGGCGCTACCGCCAAATTTGGAACGCCAGTGGTTGGGTGCCTGCTCCGGTGTGCCATCGCGCCAGATATAAAACGCGCGATACGGACTGTCTTTATGTAACGCTTCACGAAACCACGCGTGCTGGGTCGACGTATGGTTGAACACCATATCCAGAATGATGCGCATGCCGCGCTGGTGGGCGCCTTCAACCAGTTTGTCAAAGTCCTCCAGCGTGCCGTAGGTGGGGTCAATGGCGGTATAGTTGGCGACGTCATAGCCATTATCCACCTGCGGCGACACATAAAACGGTGTCAGCCAGAGGGCATCCACACCGAGTTTTTGCAGGTAATCGAGGCGTGTAATAACGCCCTGCAAGTCGCCGGTGCCGCTGCCGGTGGTGTCCTGAAAACTCCTGGGATAGATCTGGTAAATAGTGCCGTTCTGCCACCAGTGAGGAATTGTCTGCATAAATCACGGTCCTGATGATGTGAAAAAGGGCGTCACTGACGCCCTGAAATGAAATTAAACCGCCTGGAGCGCATCCTGACGCACCTTGCGTTTGTAGACGATGCTGGTCAGCAGCATCGGCACCACGATGGCAATAACCATCGCCATAGAGTAAACCTGCCAGTAGGTCGGCTGGATAGAGAGGATGCCCGGCAGGCCACCGACGCCAATGCCGTTTGCCATCACGCCGCTCAGCCCGCACAGTAGCGCCGCGAGGCCTGAGCCAATCATGGCGCACAGCATAGGGAAGCGATATTTCAGGTTGATGCCGTACATAGCCGGTTCGGTCACACCGAGCCAGGCGGAAATGGCTGCGGGTACAGAAACCTCACGCTCTTTGCCTTTGCGACTGGAAATGATGATGCCGACTACCGCTGCGCCCTGTGCAATGTTTGACAGCGCAATCAGCGGCCACACCGGCGTACCGCCCATGTTCTGGATCATCTGCATATCAATGGCGAGCGTCGTCTGATGCACGCCGGTAATCACCAGGGGCGCATAGAGGAAGCCAAACAGCGCAGCACCAATCGGCGCAAAGCTGCCGGTCATGAGATGGCGCACCACCCAGGCAACGCCATCACCAATGGCACGACCCACTGGCCCGATAATGGCATGGGCAAGGAACACGGCAATGATGAGCGAGCACACCGGCACAATCACCAGATAGAGATAATCTGGCACGATGCGCTTGAGGCGCGTTTCGATAAAACCAAGCGCCATGCCTGCCATCAGCGCCGGAATCACCTGCGCCTGATAGCCCACTTTCTCAATGGTGAACCAGCCAAAGTTCCAGATTTCCGGCACCTGACTACCCAGCAGATAGGCGTTCATGAGCTGTGGTGAGACCAGCGTCACGCCAAGTACAATGCCGAGAATGGGTGTGCCACCCATTTTGCGCACCACTGACCAGCAAATTCCCACCGGCAGATAGAAAAAAATCGCCTCACCAATTAACCACAGGAAATCATAGGCGGTTTGCAGCGCCGGATACATTTGTGCCAGCGTCTGGCCGTTGCTCATCGGCACATCGCCAATAACGTTACGAAAACCGAGGATTAGGCCGCCGCTGATAAGCGCGGGCAGCAGCGGAAAGAAGATTTCCGCAAAGTGAGAAATCCAGCGCTCATGCCATTTCATGTTCTGGCGTGCCGCCTGTTTTGCCTGCTCTTTGTCTGCACTGCCGTGGCCGCTGGTGGCGATCAGTGCCTTGTAATAATCGCCCACGTTGGTGCCAATCACCACCTGGAACTGACCGGCGTTGGTGAAGCAGCCTTTCACCATAGGCAGGTTTTCAATCTCTGTCGGGTTGGCTTGTGCGGGGTTATTGAGTACAAAGCGCAGACGGGTGATGCAGTGAGAGACAGTCGCGATGTTGTCGCGCCCGCCGACCAGTTCAATCAACCTGTCGATATCTTGTTGGTTTATTTTGCTCATTATGAATTCCCATTCTGAGGGGAAGGAGGGTCAACGGTATTGTTCTGAGCGAGACGTTATCCTGTAATCATGACATGGGAAATGGGAACGTTCCCGAAACGGGAAAGCGATCACAAATACGGTGTGTTTGCTGCGTCTGATAAAGTGTTATACGAGCTGTGACGAAATGACGATACGCTCGGGAGCCACGTTTGTATTGATACGCGTAATCAGTTGAAGCGCGGCCTGGCGTCCAGCTTCCGGGTAGCCCGGGTCAACGGTGATGATTTCAGGGTAGAGAAACTTCAGCAGCGGTGTATTACCCACGCTCGCCAGTTGTATGCCGCTGCGTTGTTGCTGTTGCAGATACTTACTGGCTCCAATGGCAAGTGTGTCGGTGGCACACACCAGGGCCGTGGTCTGTGGCGTCAGTACCTCAGAGGCATGCTCAAAACCGAGTTTCATGGTCAGGCCCGGCAGGGCGAAATGTGGCGTTAAATCGTGGCGCGTGCAGAAATCCATATACGATTTGTGGCGTAGCAGTCCGGTTGTGGAATCCGTGTGTGGTACACCGAGGAAACTAATATGACGATGACCCTGGCGGTAAAGACTCTCCATCAACAGTGCAATAGCGCCCTGGTCGTCGTAGCAAACAGACGTAAATCCTTCGACTTCACGTGCAAGCATCACCAGGCATTTTTGCCACGGGCGAAGCAGCGCTTCGGGAATATCGCTGAACCCAAACAGAATGACGCCATCCACGTTACGCTGACGCAGCATACGCAGATGTTCTTCAACCAGCGCGAGAGAGAACTGGCTTTCCATCATAATGGGGTCATAACCCGCGGCGTAAAATGCGGGCAACATGGTTTGTACGGCGAGGTTTTCAGACAGAGAGTCAAGGCGTGTGACAATGACGCCCACGACTTTATCACTCTGGCTGCGCATAGCTCTGGCTGAGCGGGACGGGGAAAATCCTTTCTGATTGACTATCGCCAGGACTTTTTCGCGTGTGGCCTGGCTGACGCCGTTTTCGTTATTCAGGACGCGCGACACGGTGGATTTACCCACGCCGCTCAGGCGGGCGATATCTTTGATAGTCAGACGATTACTCATGTGCTTAGTTCTTCTAAGTATTGGGGCACGTTAAGGTACCGCTACAGGCTAAAGGAATGTTGATAAACCGCAATGAGAAAGCGTCGGTTATTTGTTTTAGATGCGGAAGATGCGGTGATTTGTTCCCTTCTTCTCAATCCCTTACGCAATACTGTACCGACAGGTAGGGCGAGAGACAATCCCGAGCGCATTGTCCTGGTTTTTCACCCGGCGGAATGGCGTATAAGGCCGCCTTAAAAAGAAAACATCCGTCCCGATTATGGCCTGCGCCAGGACTAAATGTTACAGGATGTGATCCGGGTCCTATTGCACAGTTTGCGCAACCTGTCCTGGCGTGATACCAGAATGACCTGAATTTTCTTATCACCACAGGAAGGTACATTTCATGTTTAAAACAGTGCGTTATGCCGTACTGCTTTGTGGGGCAGTAATGAGTTTTTCCGGTCTGGCATCACCGGCTGGCGATCTCCCGTTGATGCCCTGGCCATCGCAGGTAGAGCGCTCGTCTGACGAAGGACGTCTGGTGTTAGATAATGGAATATCGATAGTGGTTAAGGGTGACCAGCTGGATGAAGAGGTCGCTCGTTGGCGGCATCGTATCTCGTTACAGGCGGGATGGACGCTAAAGCCGCAGTCTGAGGCAACAAAGCATTGCACCATTTCAATTGAGATTGCGCAGAAAGTCTCTCCGCTACCGCTGGAGAATAGCGATGAGAGTTATCGTCTGAATATCTCAGGCACGGGGATTACACTCACAGCGCAAACCCGCTTCGGTGCGATGCGTGGTATGGAAACGCTGTTGCAGCTCATTCGCCCGGGCGCTGAGGATGTCAGCGTCCCCTATCTCACCATTGAAGATAGCCCTCGTTTTCCGTGGCGCGGCGTGCTGCTGGATTCAGCGCGCCACTTCCTGCCGGTGAGCACCATTTTGCGCCAGCTTGATGGCATGGCAGCGGCCAAGCTCAATGTGTTGCACTGGCATCTGACCGATGACCAGGGATGGCGTTTTACGTCCGCCATCTATCCAAAGTTGCAGCATGTTGCCAGCGACGGTCAGTTCTATACTCAGGCGCAAATGCGTGAAGTGGTGCGTTACGCCACTCGCTTAGGCATTCGCGTTGTGCCGGAAATCGACCTGCCGGGGCATGCGTCAGCTATCGCCGTGGCGTATCCGGAACTGATGAGCGCACCAGGTCCGTATGAAATGGAGCGCGAATGGGGGGTACTTAAGCCCGTACTGGACCCGTCAAATGAAGCGGTCTATGAATTTGTGGACAATCTGGTGGGTGAGGTCGCGGCCATTTTTCCTGATAGCTACCTGCATATTGGCGGCGATGAGGTGGATGACACGCACTGGAAGGCGAACCCAAAGATTCAGGCTTTTATGCGTGAGAAAAACCTCGCCGATACCCATGCATTGCAGGCTTACTTTAACCAGCGGCTGGAAACCATCCTTGAGAAACATCATCGTCGCATGGTGGGTTGGGATGAGATTTTCCACCCGGACCTGCCAAAGAGCATTCTGATTCAGTCCTGGCAGGGACAGGATGCGTTGGGTAGCATCGCCAAAGCAGGCTATCGCGGCATTCTTTCTACTGGTTTTTATCTCGACCAGCCGCAGTCTGCGGCGTATCACTATCGTAATGAACCGTTGCCGAAAGGACTGAACGGCATTGATAAACTGTCGCTACAAGAGAACGCGCAGAGTTGGGCGTTTACAATGCCGCGTCTTAAGGGCAGTGCAGTGGAAGGCAGCTTTACGCTGGTGCAGGGAGCAGAGCCGCTGGCATGGCGTGGATTTATCGATTTCAAAGGGAAATCGCGCCGTGCGGTACGCGATATAAAGTGGCTCAATGACCAGCAAGTGACGTTCAGCGTGGATACCTGGATGGGCGATGTACGCCCGGTAGTGACGCTGGAAAAAGAGGCGCTAAGCGGTTATTTCGTAGTAGGAAATGTGCGTTACCCGGTCAGCGGTAACAGACTGTCGTCTGTGCCGGAAGGCTTACCGCCCAACGTTCCCTCCGCCGCGCAGATGACGAAAATCATCGGCGGCGAGGCGGCGTTATGGTCTGAAAATATTGTCGGCTCTATTCTCGATATCAAGCTGTGGCCGCGAGCGTTCGTGGTGGCTGAACGCTTATGGTCGCAAGCAGACGTGAACGATGTGGACAATATGTATCAGCGTCTGCAAAGCGTTGATGGCTGGTCGACGATTTCCGCAGGGCTTCAGCAGTATAGCCAGATACAGGCACATCTGACGCGCCTTGCCGGTAGCGGAGATGTGCTGGCGCTGCAGGTTCTTGCCCAGGCGCTGGAGCCTGCGCAGTATTACACGCGCCATCATCTGAAATACCTGGAAGGCAATTATCATCAGTTTGAGCCACTTAACCGGCTGGCAGATGGCTTGCCCGCAGAAAGCATGACGGTGCGCCAGATTGATGGCTGGGTTGACCGTTTGCTTGCCGGGCGTGAAGACAAAGCCAGTGCGCAGGCGCTACGAAACGTGTTTACCCGTTGGCGCGACAATACCGGTGATGTGATGCCCATGATTGACGGCAACTACGTGCTCAAGCCACTCAAACCGGTCGTCGAAGATGTCAATCGTCTGGCTGAAATGGGCTTGCGTTTGACGGAGCTGGTGGAGCGTGGAGGTAGCATCAGCAATGAGCAGCGTAAGGCATGGCAACGCGAGCTGGATGAGGCCGCCCAGGTGCGTGATGAAGTGGTGATTGCCGTGGTTTATCCGCTGGAGAAGCTGCTGCGTGCCGTGGGGCGCAACGGCGGTGCATAAAAAAGCCGCGTAGCGCGGCGTAGTGCATTTCATAAGAAAAACGAACGCATCAGGCGTTCGTTTTTTTATGAATCGATTAGCGACGTACAGCGATCGCTTCGATTTCGATTTTCACATCTTTCGGCAGGCGCGCCACTTCAACGCAGGAGCGTGCCGGGAACGGCGCGTTATGCTCGGTAAAAAATGCCTCGTAGGCGGCGTTAACGGTCGCAAAATCGTTGAGATCTTTTACAAACACCGTGGTTTTCACGATATCGGCCACCGTCAGACCCGATGCTTCAACCACGGCCTTCACGTTTGCCAGGGACTGACGTGCCTGCGCGGTGACATCGTCCGGCACGGCGCCGGTTTTCGGACAGACCGGGATCTGGCCGGAAGTGATAATCATGCTACCCAGATCGACGCCCTGAACATACGGGCCGATGGCTGCCGGTGCGTTTGTGGTGCTGATTTCACGTGACATACTCTCTCCTCAAAGGTGTAAAAGCTGCGCTCAATTATAAGGAGCCTGTCGGCTATTACCAGCCACTCAACCGGCCAGGACCACCTGATGTGAGAACTCTTTCTCACAATATTTGCACTTAAGCGTGATGGCTTCATTACGCTGTCTGACGGCAAAACTGGACGCGACTGGCTCACTGCGGCTGATGCAGTTGCTGTTTGGGCAGATAAGGACCTTCTCAATGCGCTCAGGCAGCGTTGGATTACTTTTACCCACCACTTCGTAGTCATCGATGCGGTTTACCGTGGCGTTGGGCGCGTAAAGTGCCAGCTGGTTAACCTGCTCGTCGGTAAGAAACGTATTTTCAATTTTGATAAGGTCCTTGCGCCCCTGCTCGCGCGAGGGCAGGTTCAGACCAATGGTAATACGCTGGTCGGTTTCCGTCAGGCGAAACAGCGTGAGCAGCGTAAAGCCTACGTGTGCCGGAATATGGTCAATGACCGTGCCGCACTTAATCGCTTCAACCTGCAGTTTATTGTCGTGTGTCATCGTCTTTCCCCTTACAGAACCAAATCCTGAGTCAACACCAGCGCCAGCAACGCCTGGCGCGCGTAGATGCCGTTACCCGCTTGCTGGAAATACCAGGCATGGGGGGTTTTATCGACATCGGTTGTGATTTCATCAATGCGTGGCAGCGGGTGCAGCACTTTCATGTTGGTGCGGGCATCGGTGAGGCTTGCCGCGCGCAGGACGAACTGGGCTTTCACGTTAGCGTATTCAGAGGGGTCAAGACGCTCTTTTTGCACGCGCGTCATATACAGAATGTCGACCTGCGGTACCACTTCTTCAATGCTTTCGCGCAGGCTCCAGGTAATGCCTTTTTCGTCCAGCATATCGAGAATGTACTGTGGCATTGCCAGGGCGTTGGGGGCGATAAAGAAGAAGCGGTTGCCGTCAAATTTCGCCAGTGCCTGGGCCAGCGAATGCACGGTACGGCCATATTTCAGGTCGCCCACCATCGCAATATTCAGGTTGTCGAGACGCTGCTGGGTTTCGCGAATAGTAAACAGGTCGAGCAGCGTTTGTGTGGGGTGTTGGTTCGCGCCATCCCCTGCATTGAGGACAGGAATGGTGCCAGAGAACTCAGTGGCAAGACGTGCTGCACCTTCCTGCGGATGGCGCATGACAATGGCATCCACATAAGTGCTGATAACCGAAACGGTGTCTGCCAGCGTCTCGCCCTTTTTACCCAGCGAGGTGTTGCTACTGTCAGAAAAGCCCACCACTGAAGCCCCCAGACGATGAATGGCGGTTTCAAACGACAGGCGGGTGCGGGTAGAGGCTTCAAAGAAACAACTGGCAACCACTTTATGGCGCAGCAGTTCAGGTTGCGGATTCGCTTTTAACTTTGCGGCGGTTGCCAGCACCAGTTCAAGCTCTTCGCGGTTCAGATCGTTTATTGAAATCACATGTTTCTGGTAAAGCGGATTAGCCATTGTGTTCTCCTGTTCGCGCGCCACCCTGTCGGTTGCGGACAAAAAAAAGCCCCTCAATGAGGGGCTTTTTTGAAATGAAAAGGGGCGGGAGAGCGAAAAACGCCACGCCTGCGCCTGTGTTCAGGCGGTGAGGTATGACGTGTTGTCCAGCTCGCAGAACCATGCTTCCTCCCGGCAAATTGTCGGGAATTATACGCATGGCTCTCATCACATCAAGTAAAAAAACGCTGTTTTTTTCAGCCCGCAACCGATTGCCTTTCGGGTACAGATGTATCTGGAAAAGACCCTTTACGCACAATTATCTTCAATTTTATTAATGCGTACTGATAAGGTGTTTCGCGCTGTACTTAATAT